>CAUUGL010000065.1:0-3382 GCA_963544845.1 uncultured Alloprevotella sp. | reverse complement strand
GCCCGTGGCCGCATCACCATCGTCCGCCGTGGCGGCGGGGCTGCCGGTTGTACTGCCCTCATCGCAGTAGACAGCCTGCCTCCAAAGTACAAAGAGAAGGTGGACGCGCTATTTCCCGACAAACATGAAATCATGCTTACCAACTGGCTGCGCATGAACTACACCGTCGACCAGCGCGCCATGGCGTTCTTCTCGTCGAAAAGCGAATGCGGCGTGGAGCTATCACCCGAGAAGGTGAACGAATACGTCACGAACGCCTCGGTGCTCAACTGCTGCATCTACCTCTACAACCGCTGCAGCGTGAACAAGAAGTTGTTCAAAGAGCGCTACTGCTGGGAGGATATGACCCGCGCCATTGAAGGGCTGCGCAACCTCTACGGACACACCCTGCCGGGCAGCACGCTGAGATTTCGCAAGAAGGTGAACGAGTACAAGAAGAGCGGCTACGCCTGCCTCATCAGTGGAAAGTTCGGCAACCAGGCCGCCCGCAAGGTGGACCACAAAACCGAACGTTTGATTGTGGCGTTGGCCTGCCTGCCTAACAAGCCCTTCAATAGCAACGTTGCCGAAATGTACAACCAATTCGTGGTTGGAGAGCTTGAAGTTTACGACCCCGAAACGGGAGAACTCTTCAACCCCGAAGAGTTTACGGACAAAGACGGAAGTCCCAAGGAATTGAGCGATACGACCATCGCCAACTACCTCAACCGCCCCAAGAACCGGTTGCTCATTGCTCACCAGCACGACAGCTTCACCACTTTCATGCACGAGCAAATGCCGCACATGCACCGGCATTCGGGCGAGTTCTCGCTGTCGCAAATCTCCATGGACGACGTGGACCTCACCCGCAAAGTCAAAGACACGAAGCAGCGCATCCACGCATACTATGCTTACGATGTCGTCAGCCAGTGCGTGATTGGGGCGAGCTATGGCAGAAAGAAGGATGAACTGCTGGTTGTGGACTGCTTCCGTGAGATGTTCCGCTTAATCGACCGCAACGGCTGGGGAATGCCTGCCGGAATTGAAGTGGAAAACCACTTGATGACGCAGTATAAAACAGGCTTTTTGCAGGCCGGCGTAGCCTTCCCCTTTGTCCGCTTCTGTGCTCCGCAGAACTCGCAAGAGAAGTACGCAGAACCGATGAACGGAGCGAAGAAGCGCAGCATCATCCACAAGAACCACGAAGGCATCGGTCGCTTCTACGGCAAAGGCAAGTGGCGCACCGAAAGCAAGAAGGTGAGCGACGAGAGCAACGACCTTTACGAAGATAAGCAATACTTCACCTATGAAGAATTGGTAGCCGACGACCGCCGCGACAACTACGAATGGAACAACAGCCTGCACCCCAATCAGAAGAAGTACCCCGGCATGAGCCGCTGGGACGTCTTAGTGGCCAACATCAACCCCACGCTGCAACCGCTTGACAAAATTACACTGGCGCGCTACATTGGCGAAGTCGTCGAGACGAGCATCCGCCGTAACTCGACGGTGCGCGTTGCTCATGAGGATTGGTGGTTGAGCGACACCGCAGTGCTCGAACGGCTTGCCCCGAACGACTACAAGGTGGCCGCCTGCTACCTGCCCGACGAAGAGGGCAAGCCCACGGAAGTGTACCTCTTCCAAAATGGCAAGTTCATCGACACGGTCGAACGCGTAGAGACCTACAACCGCGTGATGGCTGAACAAACCGAGGAGGACCACGCCAAGTTTGCCAAGCAACAAGGCAAGGTGGCCAAGTTCACGAAATATGTCAAAGACAACAGCATTCCAAGGGTGGGTGTGATGAAGCCCAAGAACGTGCAGCCCCTCCACCGCGACGACATCCTCGTGGAAACGCCCAAGGAGGAGCACCCACGCATCCCACCCCAAGCCATCGACTACTGCGCCTTGGCGCTTGAAAGTTTTTAGAAATCGATTATAACGACATTACAAGATGATTACAACGGACATCAAACAGCGCATTACGGCCGCCATCAGCGCGGCCCGAAGCAACTACCCCAGCGATGCGAAGCACGCCTCCGCGCTCGGCATTACTTCATCCGCTTACAGCTCGGTGAAGAAGGGACAGACCGACCGCGTGCTCAGTGATGGCGCGTGGATTAGCATCGCCCGAAAGCTGGGCGTGAACCTTCGCGGGGAGATTGAGTGGCAGGCTGCCAAGACCGCCACCTTCGACTTCATCAGCACCCACCTGGACTTCTGCCAACAGTCGAGCCTTAGCGGCATCCTATGCGACCTGCCCAACATCGGCAAGACCTTCACCGCCCGCCACTATGTGAAGACGCACGCAAATGCCGTCTATATCGACTGCTCGCAGGTCAAGACCAAATTAAAGCTCATCCGCTGCATCGCAGGCGAGTTTGGCGTAAACGCCCGCGGGCGCTACGCCGATGTCTACGACGACTTGGTGTACTACCTTCGCTCCATCGACCGCCCGCTCATCATCTTGGACGAGGCCGGCGATCTTCAATACGAGGCCTTCCTCGAATTAAAAGCACTTTGGAACGCCACCGAGCGCTGCTGCGCTTGGTATATGATGGGAGCGGACGGTCTGCGCGCGAAGATTACGCGCAACATCGACGGCCAAAAGGTGGGCTACACCGAGATGTTGAGCCGCTACGGCGACCGCTACGCTCGCGTAACCCCCGAAGACGGGCGCGAACGTGAAGACTTCCTGCGGGATCAAGCCCGGGTGGTAGCCAAAGCCAACGCCCCCGAAGGTGCAGACATCGGCGGCATCGTTCGCAAGACCAACGGCGGCCTGCGCCGAGTATATACTGAAATCGAAAAGTTAAAACTAAACCAATGAGTAAGAAGACATACAGCCCCCGAGAAATCATCATGAAAAAGCGCAGTCCCCTGCCTTGGGGCGGTGTCTGGGAAAGCGCCTTTGGCCACCCCGAAATGACGGACACGTGGTTCATCCTCGGCGCGAGTGCCAGCGGGAAAAGTAGCTTCGTGATGCAGCTCGCCCGGGAGCTGTGCAGCTACGGTAAAGTACACTATGTTTCGCGCGAAGAAGGACTTGGCCAAAGCTTCGCAGAGCGTTTGGAACGCTTCGGGATGGAGGACCTTTGGCAGCGCTTCACCGTCTCTCCCACAGAGACCTACGAAGAGCTGCACGCGCGCCTCTCCAAACAGCGCAGCGCAAAGTTCATCATCATCGATAGCTTTCAGTACACCGGCTGGACGTACGCGCAGGCCATTGAGTTGATAGAGCGCTTTCCGAATAAATGCTTCATCTTCATTTCTCAAGAGGACAAAGGCCAACCCATCGGCAAAGCAGCCGTGCGTTTGAAATACGCCGCCGGCGTAAAAGTAAAAGTGTCGGGCTTCAAAGCCTACTGCCAAGGCCGATATACCGGCGAGGCGGGCAGTTTTT
>CAUUGL010000064.1:0-5260 GCA_963544845.1 uncultured Alloprevotella sp. | reverse complement strand
CCAATGGTTTGACTCCAATGGAAAAATGATTGCCGAAGGGGCGGAAATGACCTGCACTCCCACTCGAGATGAAACCTATAGGGTTGAAGTGACGGCAAAGAAAGATGGCTATCTCACTTCCGATGAACTTCTCGTGAAAGCAGGGGAGGGAAAAATGAAAATTTCTCCTGTTCCCGTCAAATCGGAATTGACCGTTTCGTATAATCTTCCGAATGGACAATACGAACTGTGCATTACCGGGGCTCAAAATTGGTTAAATTACGGGAAGTACAGCATTGACAGTACGAAGAAAGAAATGCGAATCAATGTTTCCCACCTGCCACAGGGTATCTATGTTGCCACAATTACCGAACGGAACGGACAGACGAAGGAGTCTGTAAAGTTCGTTAAGGAATAAATTCAATCGGAGGAGAGAAAGTGCCATAAAGCACTTCTCTCCTCTTTTACATTAATTACAAATTTGATGAATGATGACTTCAAAACTTAACTCAATACTATTGTTGCTGATATGCACAATAACAGCCCAAGCGCAGGAATATCATGTAGAAACCCCGGGAACGTTGCAGGAGGTCATTGGTGCAGGAGCCGAAGAACTCACCCGCATTCGGGTGACAGGAACACTTAACGACAGAGACATCGCATTCCTTCATTACCTGTGTTGGCCCATTGCTCCAAAGCCCGCAGGCATGAAAGATGAGAGTTATCTGAAAATAGCGATGGAGAAAGAGGATACCCTCAAGACATGCCTGAGGCATCTGGACATGGAGGATGCACGCTTGGTGAATGATGCTCTACCCGACAAGGCTTTTTACGGAAGTTACATAAAAGACTATAAGTTGCCTAGGACACTAAAAAAGATCGGTAAGAATGCTTTTGGTTATAATGTTCTCCTCAAAGAGTTGATTATCCCCGAAAGTGTGGAGGAAATAGGCGAGAATTTACTTTTTTATAGCATAAAAGTAGAAAAAGTGAGACTTCCGGACAATCTTGAAGTAATGAATGATATGTTATTTGCAGAATGCTGGAAACTCAAAGAGGTGAATATCCCATCCAAACTTCGGGAAATGTATGATAACATTTTTATAAACTGCTGTGAAGTTTCTCCTTCTGTGGCAATCTTACCCGAAACGGTTGAGATATTGGATGGCTCACCGTATTATGGGATTAGTACGATTGAAGAAGCGGTTGTCCCTAAGAATGTAAGAGTTTTACGACAAACCTTTTCGGGAATGGCAGGATTGCGCAAAGTAACGATCCTCACCGATAAATTGACGGAGATTGGAGATGATGCCTTTAATTGGTGCAGTGCTTTGGAGGAGGTGAATATTCCGGGCAAAATTACACGAATTGGCGTAGGAGCTTTCTTTTGGAACCTCAGGCTCCGTAAAATAAACATTCCTTCCACGGTTACGCGTATTGAGAAACACGCTTTCGATAGTGCCCCCTTGGATTCCATCGACATTCCGGCGGGTGTGACATTTATAGGCAGAAATGCATTTTGGAATAATAGTAAATTGCAAAAGGTTTACGCACGGCCTATAATTCCACCAGTGACTACAGAATGGACAAATGGCGATGGCCCATATCTGCCATTCCACTCTTGTCCGATGGAAACTGCTATTCTTTATGTTCCAAAGGGTTCTGCCGATGCCTACCGCACATCCATGGTGTTTTCGGAGTTCAAGAATATTGTAGAGTTGGAGGCTTGGCAATGGCCGACTTCCATCAGTACGCCAACCATGCCGACCGATGCATACAAAGTGTACGGAAAGGCTGGCACGCTGCATATCGAGACAACAGGTGGTGCCCAAGAACCTGCATTCGTCAATGTATATAGTATCAATGGACAGGCTGTTTGGGAAGGTCAGGTGGCTAATCGTATGGAAGTTTCCTTGCCCCAAGGGTTCTACGTTGTGCGAATAGGAAAAAGAAGCTACAAGGTTTCATTATAACGTTCAATGTAAACAATCATGACATCAAGACTTTACTCAATACTATTGTTACTGATATGCACAATGACAGCCCAAGCGCAGGAATATCATGTGGAAACTCCGGGGACGTTACAGGATGTGATAGGACCGGGAGCCGAAGAACTCACCCACATTCGGGTGACAGGAACACTTAATGACAGAGACATCGCCTTCCTTCACTACCTGTGTTGGCCTGGTGTTCCAAAGCCTACAGGAATGAAAGTTGAGAAGTTTTTGAAAATAATGCAGGAAAAAGAAGATGACTTCAAAACGAACCTACGTCATCTGGATTTGGAGGAGGCACACATGGTAAACGATGCTCTGCCTGACTATGCTTTTTCAGGAAGTTACATCAAAGACTATAAGTTGCCCAAAACGCTCAAGAAAATAGGCAAGAATGCCTTTGACTATAATGTACTTCTTAAAGAATTGATTATTCCCGAAAGCGTGGAAGAAATAGGTAGAGATTTACTTACTTATAGCACAGAAATAGAAAAAGTGAGACTTCCGGACAATCTTAAAATTCTCAATAAAGACTTATTTGCGGAATGTTGTAACCTTAGAGAAGTGAATATCCCTTCCCAACTTCGAGAAATGTATGGTGGCGTTTTTCATAACTGTCGTGAAATATCTCCTTCTGTCGCCATCTTGCCTGAAACTGTTGAAATCTTGGATGGTGCAGCGTATTACGGGATACGTGCGATTGAGAAAGTGGTAATACCCAAGAATGTGAGAGTATTAAGAAGTGCTTTCAACGGTATGGCAGGATTGCGCAAGGCAACGATACTTACCGACAAATTGACGGAGATAGGAGATGATGCTTTTTATTGGTGCAGTGCTCTAGAAGAGGTGAATATTCCGGGCAAAATTACACGAATTGGCGTAGGAGCTTTCTTTTGGAACCTCAGGCTCCGTAAAATAAACATTCCTTCCACGGTTACGCGTATTGAGAAACACGCTTTCGATAGTGCCCCCTTGGATTCCATCGACATTCCGGCGGGTGTGACATTTATAGGCAGAAATGCATTTTGGAATAATAGTAAATTGCAAAAGGTTTACGCACGGCCTATAATTCCACCAGTGACTACAGAATGGACAAATGGCGATGGCCCATATCTGCCATTCCACTCTTGTCCGATGGAAACTGCTATTCTTTATGTTCCAAAGGGTTCTGCCGATGCCTACCGCACATCCATGGTGTTTTCGGAGTTCAAGAATATTGTAGAGTTGGAGGCTTGGCAATGGCCGACTTCCATCAGTACGCCAACCATGCCGACCGATGCATACAAAGTGTACGGAAAGGCTGGCACGCTGCATATCGAGACAACAGGTGGTGCCCAAGAACCTGCATTCGTCAATGTATATAGTATCAATGGACAGGCTGTTTGGGAAGGTCAGGTGGCTAATCGTATGGAAGTTTCCTTGCCCCAAGGGTTCTACGTTGTGCGAATAGGAAAAAGAAGCTACAAGGTTTCATTATAACGTTTAATGTAAACAACCATGACATCAAAACTTTACTCAATACTATTGTTGCTGATATGCACAATGACAGCCCAAGCGCAGGAATATCATGTAGAAACCCCGGGAACGTTACAGGAAGTCATTGGACCGGGAGCCGAAGAACTCACCCGCATTCGGGTGACGGGGACACTTAACGACAGAGACATCGCATTCCTTCACTACCTGTGTTGGCCCATTGCTCCAAAGCCCGCAGGCATGAAAGATGAGAGTTATCTGAAAATAGCGATGGAGAAAGAGGATACCCTCAAGACATGCCTGAGGCATCTGGACATGGAGGATGCACGCATGGTGAATGATGCTCTACCCGACAGGGCTTTTTATGGGAGTTATATCAAAGACTATAAACTACCCAAGACACTCAAGAAAATAGGCAATGAGGCCTTTAGTTACAATGTGCTTCTTAAAGAGTTAATTGTACCTGAAAGCGTGGAAGAGATCGGGAGAAATTTTCTTTTTTTCAGTATAGGAATAGAAAAGGTGAGACTTCCGGACAATCTTGAGGTAATGAATGATTTGTTTTTTGCAGAATGCAGAAAGCTCAAAGAGGTGAATATCCCTTCCCATCTTCGGAAAATGTATGATTGTATTTTTTATAACTGTCTTGAAGTCTCTCCTTCTGTGGCAATCTTGCCCGAAACCGTTGAAATCTTGGATGGTGCAGCGTATTATGGGCTTAGTACGATTGAAGAAGTGGTAGTTCCCAAGAATGTGAGAGTATTGAGGGGTGCTTTCGAAGGTATGGCAGGATTGCGCAAGGCAACGATCCTCACCGATAAATTAACGGAGATTGGAGATGATGCTTTTTTTTGGTGCAGTGCTTTGGAGGAGGTCAATATCCCAGACGGAATTACGCGAATTGGCGAAGGAGCTTTCTTCTGGAACCTCAGGCTCCGTAAAATAAACATTCCTTCTACTGTCACACGAATTGAAAAAAATGCCTTTGACAGCGCACCTTTGGATTCCATCGATATACCGGCAGGTGTGACTTTTATAGGCAGGAACGCATTTTGGAATAACCGCAATCTGAAAAAGGTTTACTCGCGCCCTGTTATGCCACCGATAACCAATGAGTGGACAGGCGAGTCTTCATACCTTCCATTCCGTCATTCTGCAGATGAAGCCATCCTCTATGTTCCCAAAGGCTCAGCCGATGCCTATCGTGCATCCGAGGTGTTCTCTGAGTTTAAGAATATTGTAGAGTTAGAGGCTTGGCAATGGCCCACTTCAATCAGTATGCCAACCATGCCGACCGATATATACAAGGTGTACGGAAAGGATGGTACATTGCATATTGAGACAACAGGCGGTGCCCAAGAACCTGCATTCGTCAATGTATATAGTATCAATGGACAGGCTGTTTGGGAAGGTCAGGTGGCTAATCGTATGGAAGTTTCCTTGCCCCAAGGGTTCTACGTTGTGCGAATAGGAAAAAGAAGCTACAAGGTTTCATTATAACGTTCAATGTAAACAATCATGACATCAAGACTTTACTCAATACTATTGTTGCTGATATGCACAATAACAGCCTAAGTGCAGGAATATCATGTAGAAACTCCGGGAACGTTGCAGGAGGTGATAGGACCGGGAGCCAAAGAACTCACCCGCATTCGGGTGACAGGGACGCTCAATGACAGAGACATTGCATTCCTCCATCACCCTGTGTTGGCCCGGTGCTCCCAAGCCTGCAGACATGGCAGACGAGAGTTCTCTGAAAATACCAAGGAGAGATACACCCAGTTTTATCCAATGCACAACACTCTCGCAATTGG
>CAUUGL010000063.1:0-5525 GCA_963544845.1 uncultured Alloprevotella sp. | reverse complement strand
TATGGGGCACAGAACGAAGCGTATATCTGTGGGAATGCTCCCCGAGGTCTTGAACTCCTATAAATGAAGCAGTTACGCCAAGAATGGGGAAAATGAGAAATAAATCGAAATGTTACATTGGTTTACTTTTGTGTTACATTTGAAGCTTGATTGAGGCGCGCGGTGGCACAAAGATGATACATGTGCGTGCGGACGTGTTACATTGATGGGCGAGAAGAGCCGGAAATGGGCGAAATCAGGCGCTGTGGGCGCGTGCAAGGTGCAGGGGTGGCGGTTGCTGCCCCTTTGTTGTGCGATGCCCGTAGCGCCCTTTATTTACGGGAGCAGTCGCGGCATGGTCGCTTGCTCATCTTGGGCGCTTTCGGGGTGCTGTGGGTGCGTATTTAAGGCGTGCTGGGGTATTACTCACCTTTGGGCAAAAAAAAGCCGTTAGAAGGGCGTATTTACGCTGTTCTAACGGCTTTTTTTGCGGCCTTTTCGACCTTCCTTGCCACCCTTGCCACCCTTGCGAATTTGTGGAATTTGAGACAAAAGGGGTGGGTGGGTGGACAGGTGGGTGGACAAAGTGGGTGGACAAAATTCTAAAAGTGGGTGGACAAAATCGCGTTTTAGGGGGGTATTGGGTGGGTATGCGGATTATAGGTAATTTGAAGTAAGATGCGGATATACGTATTGAGTTTGACGAGAAAGTACATAGTGTTTTTTATCTTACACATCTTATATATAGCAGCAAACCAGATGGTTAACTAATGAATGGTGCATAAGGTGGGCGTTTTAGGGGGGGGTTATTCGCTCCTAAGTACGCCTAAGACGAGCCCCATATGGTAGACTTCGGATAATTCGACTTCATAAGGGGGGTACTCCTCATTATATGAAACTAAGGTTATAACACCTTCCCTTTCTCCTTTGAAAACGCGTTTGATTAAGACGCCTTGCGCAGTGTCAAGCACGTAGACTTTTCCCCATTGGAAAAATGTGTTTTGTGGGCTTACCTTCTTGCAGGCGACAATATCCCCACTATTGTATTTTGGTTGCATTGAGTCTCCATTTATTGGGATGAGATAGTCTGCCCCGGCAAAGGTTGGCACATAGAAACGTGGGCAATCATCCAAAAGTACATTTTGTTCGCCTTGGAATACACCGGCCATCGCCTCAATGGGGACAAGAGGGATGCCTTTGGGTTCATTCGCTCCTCTAAGTGTAGGTAAAGCGGGATTGCTGGGATTTCCTTCACTTGTGGATAGCAGCATACTCCCCTTGCCCTTGATTAACCATTCTGCGTTAATCTGCGCAAGTGCGCAAACCTTTTCAAGTACATCAAATGAAGGCTTTCCTCCACGCTTCCCAACTATATTTTCTACAACAGAGGGGGTTACACCTATCGCGGAAGCAAAGGCGCTTTTATTTCCTCCAAACAGGTCCTTTATGATGCTGTTGAAGCGTTCGTTGATTGTCATAAATAATTTATTTTGCGCGTTTGAGTAATTTTTCTTTGCGCAACTCTTGCATATTTCGCAAATGCGCATTATCTTTGCAGTGCGTTCGGAAACGAACACGCGCCAAAGGTACAAAAAAGTGCCGAGGTAAACAATAAAACACTAATCAAACTGCAAGAAATGAGTAAAAGTATTGACAAAATGGAAGCGAAAGAAAAAAGCAGGGCGAAGCACTTCATCAAGGTGACGGCTGCTCAAAAGAAATACTTAGCGTTGCTTTGGAATGTCACCGAGCGTATGGTTGAAAAGGCGCTTAATACAGAAATTCAAACTAAGACAGCGCGCAACATTCGCAAATCGGCTTTGGCGCGCGGTGGTGAACCTTGGGTGCTCGCCCCCGAATGTGAGACCATCCACACCTGGGATGGAAAGATGGCGCAAGTTTTCAAAAACGGCGCAATTCTCACCATCACTTGGGCGACTGGGGAGTGGGTAATCAACCACAAGGACATAGATGTAGAAAAGGGTGTCCTGCCTTTCACTCCCGAAATCGCGTGGCTGCAACAAAAAGCCGCCGACATTAAGTAAAAATACACCGGACTGTCAAACGATATGGAATACTACAACCAAACGCTGTGCATATCGGCATCGGAACTCGTAGAACATGGGATTACCACTAAATCAAACTACTACAAGCTCCAATCCCGTGGCCGCATCACCATCGTCCGCCGTGGCGGCGGGGCTGCCGGTTGTACTGCCCTCATCGCAGTAGACAGCCTGCCTCCAAAGTACAAAGAGAAGGTGGACGCGCTATTTCCCGACAAACATGAAATCATGCTTACCAACTGGCTGCGCATGAACTACACCGTCGACCAGCGCGCCATGGCGTTCTTCTCGTCGAAAAGCGAATGCGGCGTGGAGCTATCACCCGAGAAGGTGAACGAATACGTCACGAACGCCTCGGTGCTCAACTGCTGCATCTACCTCTACAACCGCTGCAGCGTGAACAAGAAGTTGTTCAAAGAGCGCTACTGCTGGGAGGATATGACCCGCGCCATTGAAGGGCTGCGCAACCTCTACGGACACACCCTGCCGGGCAGCACGCTGAGATTTCGCAAGAAGGTGAACGAGTACAAGAAGAGCGGCTACGCCTGCCTCATCAGTGGAAAGTTCGGCAACCAGGCCGCCCGCAAGGTGGACCACAAAACCGAACGTTTGATTGTGGCGTTGGCCTGCCTGCCTAACAAGCCCTTCAATAGCAACGTTGCCGAAATGTACAACCAATTCGTGGTTGGAGAGCTTGAAGTTTACGACCCCGAAACGGGAGAACTCTTCAACCCCGAAGAGTTTACGGACAAAGACGGAAGTCCCAAGGAATTGAGCGATACGACCATCGCCAACTACCTCAACCGCCCCAAGAACCGGTTGCTCATTGCTCACCAGCACGACAGCTTCACCACTTTCATGCACGAGCAAATGCCGCACATGCACCGGCATTCGGGCGAGTTCTCGCTGTCGCAAATCTCCATGGACGACGTGGACCTCACCCGCAAAGTCAAAGACACGAAGCAGCGCATCCACGCATACTATGCTTACGATGTCGTCAGCCAGTGCGTGATTGGGGCGAGCTATGGCAGAAAGAAGGATGAACTGCTGGTTGTGGACTGCTTCCGTGAGATGTTCCGCTTAATCGACCGCAACGGCTGGGGAATGCCTGCCGGAATTGAAGTGGAAAACCACTTGATGACGCAGTATAAAACAGGCTTTTTGCAGGCCGGCGTAGCCTTCCCCTTTGTCCGCTTCTGTGCTCCGCAGAACTCGCAAGAGAAGTACGCAGAACCGATGAACGGAGCGAAGAAGCGCAGCATCATCCACAAGAACCACGAAGGCATCGGTCGCTTCTACGGCAAAGGCAAGTGGCGCACCGAAAGCAAGAAGGTGAGCGACGAGAGCAACGACCTTTACGAAGATAAGCAATACTTCACCTATGAAGAATTGGTAGCCGACGACCGCCGCGACAACTACGAATGGAACAACAGCCTGCACCCCAACCAAAAGAAATACCCTGGTATGACCCGCTGGCAGGTGCTGGTAAGCAACATCAACCCCACGTTGCAGCCGCTTGACAAAATCACGCTGGCGCGCTACATCGGTGAAGTGGTCGAAACGACAATCACCCGCAACTCTACCGTGCGTGTGGCTTACGCGGACTGGTGGCTGAGCGATACCGCAGTACTTGACCGTCTCGCACCAAACGACTACAAAGTGGCCGCCTGCTATCTGCCCGACGAAGAAGGTAAGCCCACAGAGGTGCACATCTTCCAAAACGGGAAGTACATCGACACGGTGGAGAAGGTACAGACCTACAACCGTGTGATGGCCGAGCAAACCGAGGAGGACCACGCCAAGTTTGCCAAGCAGCAAGGCAAGGTGGCCAAGTTCACGAAATATGTCAAAGACAACCGCATTCAAAAGGTGGGTGTGATGAAGCCTAAGAACGTGCAACCCCTTCACCGCGAAGACATCCTCGTGGAAACGCCCAAGGAGGAGCACCCACGCATCCCACCCCAAGCCATCGACTACTGCGCCTTGGCGCTTGAAAGTTTTTAGAAATCGATTATAACGACATTACAAGATGATTACAACGGACATCAAACAACGGATTACGGCAGCCATCAGCGCCGCCCGAAGCAACTACCCCAGTGATGCGAAGCACGCGGCAGCGCTCGGCATCCCCACATCTGCCTACAGCTCGGTGAAGAAGGGACAAACCGACCGCGTGCTCAGCGATGGCGTGTGGATTAGCATCGCCCGCAAACTGGGCGTGAACCTGCGCGGGGAGATTGAGTGGCAGGCCGCCAAGACCGCCACCTTCGACTTCATCAACACCCACTTAGACTTTTGCCAGCAATCGAGCCTCTCGGGCATCCTCTGCGACCTGCCGAACATCGGCAAGACCTTCACCGCACGTCACTATGTCAAAACGCACGCAAATGCCGTCTACATCGACTGCTCACAGGTAAAAACCAAACTAAAACTCATCCGCTGCATCGCCGGTGAGTTTGGCGTAAACGCCCGCGGGCGCTACGCCGATGTCTACGACGACTTGGTGTACTACCTTCGCTCCATCGACCGCCCGCTCATCATCTTGGACGAGGCCGGCGATCTTCAATACGAGGCCTTCCTCGAATTGAAGGCTCTTTGGAACGCCACCGAGCGCTGCTGCGCTTGGTACATGATGGGAGCGGACGGGCTGCGCGCGAAGATTACGCGCAACATCGACGGCCAAAAGGTGGGGTACACCGAGATGTTGAGCCGATATGGCGACCGCTACGCCCGAGTAACGCCCGAGGATGGCCGTGAAAGAGAAGATTTTTTGCGGGAGCAGGCCCGGGTGGTAGCCAAAGCCAACGCCCCCGAAGGCGCAGACATCGGCGGCATCGTTCGTAAGACCAACGGCGGACTTCGCCGAGTATATACAGAAATTGAAAAGCTGAAATTGACCAATGAGTAAATCCAAGCGAGCTTATAGCGCAAGCGAAGTATTAGCAAAAAAATATACACCAATCCCTTGGGAGGGTATTTGGAAGAGCGCTTTTGGAAATCCCGACATGGCCGACACGTGGTTTGTGATGGGAGCAAGCGCCAGCGGCAAAAGCAGTTTTGTGATGCAGCTTGCCCGTGAACTCTGTAATCATGGAAAAGTACACTATCTCTCTTTGGAAGAGGGAATTGGACAGAGTTTTGCCGAGCGCTTAAAACGATTTGGGATGGATACCATCGGCAGCCGTTTCCAAATCACCACCGAACCGGATATGGACGAACTTGTAAAGCGTCTTTCCAAACAGCGCAGTGCAAAATTTATCATCATAGACTCCTTCCAATATACCGGCTGGACTTACCCACAAGTCATGGCTCTGATAGAACGCTTCCCCAAACGCTGCTTCATCTTCATCTCGCAAGAAGACAGAGGACAGCCCATCGGCAAATCCGCGGTAAAGCTTCGTTACGCCGCCGGTGTGAAGGTGAAAGTCTCGGGCTTCAAAGCCTACTGCCAAGGCCGATATACCGGCGAGGCGGGCAGTTTTT
>CAUUGL010000062.1:0-6666 GCA_963544845.1 uncultured Alloprevotella sp. | reverse complement strand
GACAAAAAGCGGAAGCTGACGGAAGGTCAGCCCTATCCGCAGAAAACCATCCCTACTCCCTATCACCGCCCCGACACTCCACGTCGCTGAAGGCGACACCTCTGAGTAACCCCACGTCCTCGTGGGGAGAAGCCCGACAAAAGCGGAAGCTGACTGAAGGTCAGCCCAATTTCCCAAAAGCACTCCATCCCTATTCACTATCACCTACTCCCTCTCACCCTCACCGACACTCCACGTCGCTGAAGGCGACACCTCTGAGTAACCCCACGTCCTCGTGGGGAGAAGCCCGACAAAAGCGGAAGCTGACTGAAGGTCAGCCCAATTTCCCCAAAAGCACAACTTATTCCTATCACCTAAAAAACACCTTTATTTACGAAGCAGACAGTACCTTTACTCCATTTCCGACCTCCCAACCCTCAAAAAGAGGGAGGAGAGAAACACATTTTTCACCCGCAGCCTCGGCTGCACAACCATTAGTATTATGAAAACTAATCATTTCAAGAACATGCTGGCGGCCGTTGTCGCCCTGTTCATCACAACCCTCGCCCTGCCCTTCACCGCGCAGGCGCAAACCTACTACGATTTCAAGATTGCCGGCACGCAGGTGACCTCTGCCAACTGCACCGACCTCACCGTCATCAAAGGCGTGACGGGCAAAGCCGACTACAATCCCGACACGCAAACCCTCACCCTCGAAAATGCCACCATCAACGCTGATGACGAGTACGGCCTCCGCAACAATATCAAGGGACTCACCATCCACCTCGTGGGCAACAACACCATCACCTCCGAGCAGAAAAATGGTATTTTCAATTGGTACGACCGTTCCCTCACCTTCACCGGCAACGGAAAGCTCACCGTCAAGGGAGCAATGTCCGGCAAAAAGATGCACCAAAGCGGTATTAGCAACAATGGCACCATCACCGTGAAGAATTGCCACCTCCAAGCCGAAGGCGGAGTCTACGGGTTAGACGGCGGTCAGTGGATTTTCGACAACTGCACCGTGCGCGCCAAGGGCGGCGACAGCAGCAATCCCGATGCCAGCAGCATCAGCACGCTGCGGGACAAGACGCCCGAATTCAAGAACTGCAGCATCACCAGTCCCGAAGGAGTCGTATGGAAGAAAGACGAATTTGCCGTCTCCACCTACTTCACCCTCGTCACGGCCGACGGAAAGCCCGTCACCGACTGGGTGGAAATCACCCCGGCTATTGGGTACGACCTCACAATTGCCGGCACGCAGGTCAACTCTCTCAACTGCAACGACCTCTCCGTCATCGACGGCGTGGAGGGTACGGCTAAGTACGACCCCGACACCAAACTCCTCACCCTCGAAAATGCCAAAATCACCAACAACGCTGAGGAAAACAATAATGGTAGCGGAGTCGGCCTCATCAACAAAATCGATGGTCTCACCATCAACCTCGTGGGCGACAACACCATCACCTCAGAGAAGAGTGTTGGCATTTGGAATATGCATGACAACTCTCTCACCGGCAACGGAAAGCTCACCGTCAAGGGGACAACGACAGGTCAGGAGGGTTTTCAAAAAGGTATTTTCAACTGGGGTACCCTCACCGTGAAGGATTGCACGCTTGAGGTCGAAGCCGGAGTCTGCGGTTTAACCGACGGTCACTGGATTTTCGACCACTGCACCGTACGCGCCAAGGGTGGCGGCAGCAACGAAGACCCCAATGAAGGCAGCATCTGCTGGATGTGGGAGAAGCAGCCCGAGTTCAAGGGATGCAGCATCACCACCCCCGAAGGAGCCAAATGGAAGGAATGGAAAAGTGGGAGCAAAACCTACTTCACCCTCGTCACGGCCGACGACAAAGCCGTCACCGACTGGGTGGAAATCACCCCGGCCACCCAGTACGACCTCAAGATTGCCGGCACGCAGGTCAACTCTCTCAACTGCAACGACCTCTCCGTCATCGAAGGAGTGGAGGGTACGGCCAAGTACGACCCCGACACCAAAACCCTCACCCTCGAAGGTGTCACCATCACCAACAACGCTGCTCCAGACTACAGTGATAGCGGAGTCGGTCTCGTCAACAAAATCGATGGTCTCACCATCAACCTCGTGGGCAACAACACCATTACCTCCAAATTGAGCAATGGCATTTGGAATCAGCCTCACTCTACCCTCACCTTCATCGGCAAGGGAAAGCTCACCGTCAAGGGGGCAACGACAGGCCAGAAGATTGACCAAGAAAGCATTCTCAACAATGGCACCATCACCGTGAAGGATTGCACGCTTGAAGCCGAAGCCGGAGTAGGCGGTTTAGCCGACGGCTACTGGATTTTCGACCACTGCACCGTACGTGCCAAGGGTGGCGGCAGCACCGAATACCCCTATGTCGGCAGCATCGGCTGGATGTGGGACAAGCAGCCCGAGTTCAAGGGATGCAGCATCACCACCCCCGAAGGAGCCGTATGGAAGGAATGGAAAAATGGGGAGGAAACCTACTTCACCCTCTTCACGAAAGACGACAAGGCCGTCACCGACTGGGTGACTATCGCTCCCATCCCCACTGCCATCGACAACGTGACCATCGACAACGCAGCACAGCACGGCATCTACACCCTCACCGGCATCCGCCTCAAAGGCGACTTCCAACGGTTGCCCGCCGGTGTCTACATCGTCAACGGCCGTAAGGTGGTGAAACACTAAGCCTTTACCCCTCGCCCTCGGGCGAACGATGCACCCTCTGCCCTCCCACTCCCGCCCCGCGCGGGCAGGAGTGGGGCAAGGGCTTTCTTCCGACCTCCACACGGCGCACCCCGCCATCGGGTTTCCATCGGACTTCATCGGGCTGACCTTCAGTCAGCATTCCCTGAGCGGACGGCCTGCCCCACGAGGACGTGGGGTTACTCAAAGGGGTCGCCTTCAGCGACCAACGCGCTGCACCGCTGCCCCACGTACGCAAGTCCCTCACTACGATACTCAAAGAGGTTGCCTCCTGCGACCAACGCGCTGCACTGCTGCAATACACCACACATCCAAAGGGAGGTGACAACAGCAGAACAAAGCAGCGACCGATGACACCGCGGCACGACACACCTCAAAAAAACGACAACGGCAATGCACCCAAGCGCTGCACCGCTACGAAAGCACGACACGCCTCGAAAAAGGACAACCAACGCGGCACGACACACCATAATATAATAATACCTCCCGAAACGGCACACGGCCTACTCCCCTCGACACTCCACGTCGCTGAAAGCGACACATCTTAGTAACCCCACGTCCTCGTGGGGAGAAACCCAACAAAATGCGGAAGCTGACTGAAGGTCAGCCCTATCACAGAAAGCACAAACCATCCCTATTCACTATCACCTCCGACACCCCACGTCGCTGAAAGCGACACCTCTCGATAACCCCACGTCCTCGTGGGGAAAAGCCCAACAAAAAGCGGAAGCTGACTGAAGGTCAGCCCCATCACAGAAAGCACAACTTATTCCCATCCCTACTCCCTATCACCCCGACACTCCACGTCGCTGAAGGCGACACATCTGAGTAACCCCACGTCCTCGTGGGGAAAGCCCAACTACCTCAGACCTAAATTCAACTACCTCAGACGTAGAAATTCCTACGTCTGAGGTAGTTTTTCTCCATCCTGAGTGGAGCAAAAATGCGTTGAGCATCTGATTCTTCGTAACTTACACAAAAACCAACGAATCAAACACTGTTTTGTTTGTAAAAAAACTGCCAAACAAAAGAATAAAAGTTACGATTTCACTTGCAAATTTCAACTCCATTGCGTAACTTTGCGCAAGAAATCACAACAAAAGCACCATCACACCCCACCGCCTGCCGTGAGGCAGGAGGCCCCCGATGTCGATCCTGCCGCCGTGAAGCACCGCCGTCCTCGGACGATGTTTTTTCTCTCCTTCTACTATCCTTTCTATTTTTTTTGTTTTTAACCCACCTTATTCTATGCCCTCTCCGTATCTTTCCCACAAAGCTGCGCGCCGCCCTCGGCGCATGGACACCCGCAAAGGCTTTATTTTCTACTTCTCGTGGCTCGACAACCTGAGTTATCTTTCTGCCGAAGAGCGCAATGCCGTGGTGCTGGCCATTGTCGATTATGCCCGAACGCTCCAACCGCCCACCCACCTCTCTCCGCAGGCCATGGTGGCCTTTGCCTTCTGTCGCGACATCATTCTCCACGAGGCCGAACGCTTTGTCGGACTGGAAGAGACGACGCCTCCCGAAACCGAAGTTCCGCGAAAAACTGCGAAAAATCAAGCGAAATACACCCCAACAGAAGCAAAGGAGAATAATTCGCAAGAAACTAACAAAAACACTCCCTCAACGCCTGAAAATCAGTCGCTACCCTTATCGGCCGTTCCTGCCCCGTCGGAAACACCCTCCGCCATGCCGTTATCGGCTGAAAATCAGTCGTCGGCCGTTCCCTCTCGCACGCGCGACAGTAACAATAACATCAACACGAACACCGAGAAAAACACTTCCTCTTCTTCTCCGGCGGAAGCGAAAGCAAAAGGGGAAGGATTTTCTGCGATTTCGGGAAGGGTGCGACAGGGGGCTGTGGCCGCCTATGCCCAGCCCACCCTTTCGGAGGTGGAAACCCTTTGGCAGGAGCGCGGCTATCGGTCGAACGCGCAGGAGTTTTACGACTACAACGAGCAGCGGGGCTGGTTCACCAAAGAGGGTTCGCGCATCTGCCGGTGGAAAACGGCGGCGCAAAACTGGGAACGGCGCTATTGCGAGGTCATCGCCCCGCTGCGCGAACGGGCGGCACAGCAGCAGGCGGTCGAAACCCTGCGGCAGCAAAATCGGGCAGCCGGTGCGGCCTATCGACGGGAACAACAGCAACAACGCGAACGGGAAGCGCGGCAATCGCAGCTCTTGGCCGTGAGCCACGAGGAGGCACAGGCGCGATTTGCCGAAGCCCTCACTGCCTGCGGCGGCGACACGGAACGTGCCATCGCGATGCTCAAAGCCCACGATATGGCGCGCCTGGCCGAGTTGGAACGAACGGGTGCTGTTCTTGCCGTGAAGCGGTAGTTTATCGGGCTGACCACTACCTCTCACTTTCATCGGACTGACCTTCCCTCAGCATTCCTTGTTGCACGTTTTACCCCACGAGGACGTAGGGTTACTCAGATAGGTCGCCGTCAGCAATCCAACGTGGGCACTACGAGTCTACTAATTTCCCATTCTACCAGTCTACCAATTTCCCAGTCTACTACTCCTATGACCAACCAACAACTTTTTGATCAACATATTCTCCCCATTCTGCCGCGCATCAAAGCGCTGGTGGCGCGCTACGGCCACGGTCACGGCCATCGCGACGACGATTTGCAAGCCGTGCTCATCACCCTTTTTGTTCAGCTCCACCGCCGTCGGGCGGACGAACCTCTCCTGCCGTGGGTCGACACCGTGGTGCGCCATCGGTTGGCGCGGTTGAGTGCCCGTCGCACCGCACCGTGGGAGTCGGAAACCGACCTCGACGACTGCCCCCTCCCCACCGACGAAACCACCTTTGAGACCCTCGGGCACACGCCCCAAGATGTCGGTTCGGCCTGCGCCCTCGACACCTTCCGCAACCAGCGCCTCGTGCGCGCCGTGATGGGACTTGCGCCCCACTATCGGGAGATGCTCCTCCGCCGCATTGATGGCGAAACCTATGCCGAGATTGCTCCCACCGTCGGCCTTACTCCCACCGCCGTTGCTCACGTGGTGTCGCGCGCCAAAGAGATGCTCCGCACCGCCCTGCGCGAAACCACCGCCTCCTGATGGCTGCCTCGTGACGCCGCCTTCGTGGGCGTTTTTGGACAAAAACGGCCGTTTTCTGCCCTTGAAATGTTAAATTCGTGTTAAAGTCGGGGTTGAGTGGTAAGAATGGCGGTCGAGATGTCTATATATAAATGTAGGGCTTTCGTTTTGACAAGATGTGCCGCACCGGTAGGGCCCACCGGTGAAAGGCCGACGAAAGACCGACACTTCAAAAAAAATATCGTTTCACATTCTAAAAACCTTTTACTATTATGATGCAATACAAAGTAATCAGCCGTAAGAATCCTATCAACAAAACCAAGAAGTACTATCCCACGCTGGTGAGTCCTCAGCCGGTGGACAAGGCCAAAATCATCAGCCGCATTGAGAAGAAATGCACACTGGCTTCGGCCGACGTGAAGGCGGTGCTCGATGCGCTCGAAGTGGAACTCATCGACTGCCTGCAAGAGGGATGGAGCGTGCGTCTGGGCGATTTTGGTTCGTTCCGCGTGTCGTTGCGCACGAAGGGTAAGGACAAACCGGAGGACGTTCAGGCGGAACATATCCTCTCGACCCATGTGGTGTTTACGCCTTCGACCCGCATCCGTCGTGCGCTGAGCGTGAAGGGTAAGGCGGTGAAGTTTATGCGCCAAGGGGAAGACCCCGAGAAGAAAGGCACGACCGGTGCGGGCGGTACGGCCGTCGTGCCCGGAACGTAAGGCCGAGGTCTTTTCTCTTCCGACTTTGCGGGGCGGTGCCGGCGGGCATCGCTCCGCTTTGTTGTTGGAGGGGCGTTATCTTCAAAATCTCATTTACAAAATCACTTTTTCTTTTTTTACTTATGAAACTTCAAGAACTTACTGCCGTGTATGGGGCACAGAACGAAGCGTATATCTGTGGGAATGCTCCCCGAGGTCTTGAAC
>CAUUGL010000061.1:0-6933 GCA_963544845.1 uncultured Alloprevotella sp. | reverse complement strand
AAGAAAGCCCGAAGTCCTATTCTAAAGGGCTTCGGGAAGGTTTCTTCTGCCGTTTTGAAGTTTACCGGACAGCAATAATTTGGAATATACTGTTTGATGAGTTTATTTGTATTTTCTATAGCGCTCTTTTGTGATGAGGCATAAGGATCGGCGAAATAGATGCCTGCTCCCCCAATATTTAGTAATCGGCTTGTGTGCCGCAAATTCAGGAGTATTGTCAGTAGTACTGGTCTTGATGTGTTTCTTGTAGGGTAGAAGCAGATGTCTGACCTCCTTGGCCAACGGTTCTGCCTTCTTCCCATGGGCAATTTTGTCATGAAGAGCATGTTTGTGGAACGCTCCACGATTGTGAGTATGGCGTGGTTGTACCTATCCACAATCAAATCCATCTCAAAATCCCCAAAGCGTTTTCCGTCTGCCAGCTCAAGACGCGAGTGAATGCTCGTTCTATCGGCCATGGGAAAAGGCTTGCGTTTTGGGCGGCGCCTATATTTGAGTTTGTGACGCGTGTGGCGCGCCAATTCTCCGGGCATGGATTATGTCGTAGATACATTGATGTGAAACACTGATACCTTCCTTCTTAAACACGCTCGATATTTGTCGCGCTGAGCATTGTTCTTCTATGATGAGTTGTTTGATTCTCCACACCAATTCTGGGGCAAGAGCTGCATTGCGAGCGGAACGCTTGCGACGTTCCATAGCCTTTGTATGCGCCTTGAAGTATACCTGCCGTACCGAGTAGAGTTACGTCTTAACTCATGAGAAAGCGAGGATTGACTGATTCCCACGATATGTGCGATCTCTTATTCTTGGGCATTTTCTTTGCAGCAAGGCAAAGATTTGCGACCTTTGTTCTGAGGTTAGTTGTTTGTACATGACATACAAAGATAATTGATCTCCGAGAGTCCTCAAAGGGGTACTCTTTTTTATGTATTGCCGGTATCGCTCTTCGGGGCTATGCGCCCCGGCCGCGAGGCAAATCCGCGGTGTTTTTTATAGATTAAAATCTATAAAAAACGAATGATTTGTTACACTTTGATTTTGAAAGTACGAAAAATGAAGGTACGATAAGAATTTTTAGAAGCAAAGTTTTGTGCGAACAAAAGTTTTTCGTAGATTTGCAATACAAAGTAAACAAAATCCTGCTGTTTACGAATAATAGGTGCAATACAATTGACTTAAAATCAACCAATAAGAAAAATCTAAAAGTCATGGAAAATAAAGCAATTAGCGGACTTAATGCTGCCGATTTCCAAAAGGAGATTGGTGGTAAGAAGGTGGATCTCTTCTTTTTGCGCAATGCAAATGGCTACGAAGTAGCAGTCACGAACTATGGCGGCTCTATCGTAGCCATTATGGTACCTGACCGTCAAGGTAATTTAGCTAATGTCATTCAAGGACACGATAATATAGAAGATTGTGTCAACTCACCAGAACCATTCCTCTCCACTTTGGTCGGACGCTATGGTAACCGAATTTGCCATGGAAAGTTTCACCTTAATGGTAAAGTGTATAGCCTTTCCATCAATAATGGCCCCAATCATCTTCATGGTGGACCAACAGGTTTTCACGCCCGCGTCTGGGATGCTGAACAGATTGGAAAGCAAACGCTAGTCCTTCGCTATGTTTCAGCTTATTATGAAGAAGGATTCCCTGGGGAGTTATCAATGACGGTGCGCTACACTTGGACTGATGAGAATGAGCTGGTCATTGACTACCGAGGCACAACGAATAAGAAAACCATCGTCAATATGACGAGCCATGGTTTTTTCTCGCTTCAAGGCATCGGCAATCCTACTCCGTCGGCTATGGATACAATTTGTGAAATCAACGCAGAGTTCTTTATTCCGATTGATGAGAACAGCATTCCCACGGGTGAAATTAGAAAGGTAGAAGGAACACCATTTGATTTCCGTACTCCTTATGTCGTGGGACAGCGAATTGATGATGTGGCCGATGAACAAATCAAGAATGGAGCAGGCTACGATCATTGTTTTGTACTCAACAAAAAAGAGGTGGGTGAACTCTCTTTTGCCGCGAAAATCACTGAACCTAACTCCGGACGTACTATGGAAGTGTACACGACAGAACCAGGTGTTCAGTTCTACTCTGACAATTGGGCAGATGGTTATCGTGGTCAACATGGTGCCACTTTTGGTCGTCGTTCCGCTTTATGTTTCGAGGCTCAGCACTTCCCTGATAGTCCCAATCGTCCACATTTCCCGAGTGTCGTGCTTAACCCTGGTGAAGTCTATATCCAAAAAACAATTTACAAGTTTGGCACGGATAAATAAATGAAATTCAATTACTTCAAATCTATAATCCCTTAATCTTTAACAACCTCAAATGGCTCAACAAACAAAACAATGGGGTGCAATTGCTGTGATGATTGCCCTCTTTGCTATGATTGCTTTCGTGACGAACTTATGCACTCCGATGGCAACAATCATCAAAAATCAAGGAGAAATTTCTAACGTACTGGCGCAGATTGGCAATTATGGTAATTTCGTGGCTTACCTAGTGATGGGTATTCCTGCTGGTATGTTGATTTCTAAGTTTGGCTATAAAAAAACAGCGCTCATCGGTCTTGCTGTAGGTAGTGCAGGCATTCTTATTCAATGGTATAGTGGTCAATTAGACGATCAGGCAAACCTTGGTTTAGTATTTGGTGTTTACCTGATTGGTGCTTTCATTGCTGGTCTTTGCATGTGCATTCTGAACTGTGTGGTTAACCCAATGCTCAATATCTTGGGCGGCGGTGGTAACACTGGTAACCAGCTCATCCAAATCGGCGGCGTCTTCAACTCTTCTGCCGCTGTAGCCTGCTACATTGTAATGGGAGCTCTTATCGCCGATGCAACAAAAGCTAAAATTGCTGATGCAACTCCTGCTTTGATGATAGCACTTGCCATCTTTGTGATTGCTTTCATCATCATCCTTTTCACAAAAATCGAAGAACCCGAACAAGCTCCCGTTCGCGTTGATCTCATCGCTGGCGCTATGAGCCATCGTCACTTCTCTTTGGGTATGTTGGCTATCTTCACATATATGGGTGTAGAAGTGGGTGTACCTAACTTCGTACAACAATATCTATCTGACCCCAATGGGATGAACATTCCTTCTGCAACCGTAGGTCTTCTCGTAGCAGTTTATTGGTTTATGATGCTAATCGGCCGCTTTGTAGGTGCCAGCATCGGTAGCAAAGTAAGTAGCCGTGCAATGGTAACCACCGTTTCTATTGCTACACTTTGCCTTGTACTATTTGGAATGTATGCACCCACAGATATTAGTGTGAACTTCCCCGGAGTTGACTGGGGTAAATTGGAACTGATTTGGGAATCCATTCCCATTGGTATCTTCTCTTTCCTTCTTGTAGGGCTTTGCACCTCTGTTATGTGGGGAGCAATTTTCAATATGGCAGTAGAAGGACTTGGAAAATATACCGCGATTGCCAGTGGACTGTTTATGACAATGGTGTTCGGATGTGCAGTAATGATGGCCATCCAAGGTTATGTCGCTGACATCACTGACTACATCACTTCATTCTGGGTGGTTGTGGCTTGTGCGGCTTACATCCTTTTCTATGCTCTCGTAGGCAGTCGTGTTAGTAAGCGATCAGACTTATAGTAATATCACCGAAAGCAAATCTTCTTAAACTATTCTCCACAGCCTCAGTTCATAACCTACTGATGGCTGTGGAGTAATATCACTCCATTCTTCCAACCTATCAAACACTTAATTCTCATGAAACTCACAATCGACGACGTTCGCAGCCGCTTTCAAAAACACTTTGATGGAACAACCGGCTCTGTATATGCTTCCCCCGGTCGCATCAACCTCATCGGTGAGCATACCGATTACAATAATGGTTTCGTATTTCCAGGTGCTGTAGAGCAAGGCATGATTGCCGAAATTAAGCCTAATGGAACACGTGTTGTTCGCGCTTACTCTATTGACCTTAAGGATTATACCGAGTTCTCACTTGATGATGAAAAAGGGCCTTCTGCTTCTTGGGCACGTTATATCTTTGGAGTGTGCCGTGAAATGATGGAACTCGGTGTCCCCGTTGAGGGATTTAATACCGCCTTTGCTGGCGATGTTCCTCTTGGTGCAGGTATGAGTAGCTCAGCTGCCCTCGAAAGTGTTTACGCTTTCGCGCTCAACGATATTTGGGGCGACAACAAAATCGAAAAGATGGAACTCGCTCGTGTTGGACAGCGAACCGAACACAAATATGTAGGCTGCAATTGTGGCATTATGGACCAATTTGCCTCCGTACATGGCAAGAAAGGTTCACTTATGCGTCTTGACTGCCGGAGTGGTGAGTTCGAGTACTTCCCCTTCAACCCACAAGGCTATAAACTTGTGTTGGTTAACTCACAGGTGAAACACGAATTGGTAGGCTCTCCCTACAATGACCGTCGTCGCAGTTGTGAGCGCGTAGCTGAGGCTATCCACAAACTTCACCCCGAAGTGGAAAGTTTACGTGATGCCACCTACGAACAACTTGATGAAGTGCGCAGCCAAGTGAGCGAAGAAGACGCTCTTCGCGCACACTATGTCATTGGTGAGCGTGAACGTGTACTTACTGTTTGTGAAGCACTCGAACAAGGAGACTACGAAACAGTAGGTCAGATGATGTATGCCACTCATGAAGGCCTATCTAAGGAATATGAGGTATCTTGTGTAGAACTTGACTATCTCAATGAGATTGCGAAAGAAGAAGGCGTAACAGGCTCACGTATTATGGGAGGAGGCTTCGGTGGTTGTACCATCAACCTCGTCTCAGACGAACTCTATGACAATTTCTGTAAAGTAGTCAAAGAGAAGTTTACCGCTAAGTTTGGTAAAGCCCCCGTCATTATTGATGTGGTCATTGGCGATGGTTCACGTAAACTCTGCTAACCTTCAGAGAAATACCAATCAAGATAGATAAATCTCTTTATTAACCTCTAAGCACTAAGCGATTATTCCGCTTAGTGCTTTTTTATGTCCTTAGAAATTCCGAACTTTGCAGCATTATGCATATTGATCCTACCATTGCCACTATTTGGGCGGAATTTAGTTCCACCTTACAGCTTGTTGTCAAAGGCCTTATTATCGGTGTTATTGTTTCTGCTCCGATGGGACCTGTTGGCATTCTTTGCATACAACGTACTATGCACAAAGGGCGTACTTTTGGTTTGGTTACGGGGGCAGGGGCAGCGCTGTCCGATGTGATTTATGCTCTTATCACTGGGTCTGGGATGGCACTTATCATGGATTTTATTGAACGTCCCGAAATCATATTCTGGCTGAAAGTTGCGGGAAGCCTTTTACTCCTTGTTTTTGGTTTGCACACGCTGCTCTCTAATCCGATTAAGGTGATGCGCAAACCTTCAGGTCAAAAAGGAACCCTCCTCAATAATTTTGTAACCTCCTTCCTTGTCACCCTCTCTAACCCTCTTATTATTTTTCTTTTTATAGCTCTTTTTGCCCAGCTTACCTTTGCTGTACCTGAAAACATATTTGGCGTAGCTTGCGGCTATCTTTCCATATTTGGTGGTGCTATGCTTTGGTGGTTGGGATTAACTTATGTCATCACTCGTATGCGTCGCTCTTTTGGGCTACGCGGTATGTTCTTTATCAATCGCACCGTGGGGGTCTGCGTCATTTTAATCAGTGTCCTCTACGCCCTTGCCACTGTTTTCAAAATTTCCCTCACTTTCTATTGATATGCTCATTGCTCGACAACTGCAAGAAAAAAACCGCGCAGAATTCCTTCTCTATATGTGGCAGGTTGAGGATATTATTCGTGCCCACCACTGCAACATAGACTGTCTGCGAAAAGGTTACCTTTCTCAATTCAATCTTCCTGAATCTCAACAGACGGAACAAGAAGAATGGTATGCCAATCTCTGCAATATGATGCGTGAAGAAGGAAAAACAGAGCGTGGACATTTACAAATTAACCGTAATATCATTGAAGGCTTAGCTGAAGTGCACCATTTGCTTATCCATTCTGTTAAGTTTCCTTTCTATCGTGAGTTATACTATAAAGTGTTGCCTTATATAGTGGAACTTCGTGCAAAAAAACAGTTGGCAACCGCCTGCTCTGGTAGCGTGGTTACTGAGTTAGAACTCTGTTTTGAAATGCTTTATGGGCTTATGCTCTTACGCCTTAAAAAGGAAGAAATATCTGCAGAAACTCAAGCAGCAGCTAAAGATATTTCTGTATTTCTTGGCCAACTTTCTGACTATTACAAAGCTAATCAAATGAATGCCTTGACTATAGATTAGAAGCCTCAGCACCAAGATTGTGGTATTGTCCAGAAAAGTGTGTAGGTCTCTCTTTTTTCTTTTGTTAGGTCGGCCTAACAGAAGAGGTGGATTTTTTCTCCAATTCTCTAATCTCCCCAATTTTACCGGACAGTAATAAATCAAAATATTGCTGTCCGGTAAACGTTTTTCAAAAGATACAATATCATCGCTCTAAATTTTGGAAGACTTTTTTGTAGAATGGAATCAGGGAGATAAAATCCTCGCGCGCACGCGCGCGCATTCCTTGCAAAATGTGTTTTTTCCTTCACTTCCTTCACCGATTAGCCTATCATATTGTAAAACAGAGGTTTATGGGTGAAGGTGTTGTTTCCCCAAATCCTTCGTTTTACAGACGTCTTCTCGCCACGGCATTTTTCCAAACTCATTCTTCGTTTGGGCATTGCTCGTCCGGCTGAACGAAAACGTTCACCAGAGGGGGATTTTGAGAGGATGGCCGATAGGGTGAAGGAAGTGAAGGAAAAAAACACGGAATTCGTGTATATGACGCGCGCGCGTATGCGTGTGTGCCGAGTACGAATATTTTCCTCAGAGGTAGTTTGATTTAGATAGGAGCTGAAAAAAACGGTTCATCCGACATTTGGAGTGATGGCAGGGTAAAAAGAAGAAAACCGC
>CAUUGL010000060.1:0-7778 GCA_963544845.1 uncultured Alloprevotella sp. | reverse complement strand
AGTTGGTAGAGCACAACACTTTTAATGTTGGGGTCATGGGTTCGAGCCCCATGCGGGTCACAGAAACGATAATAAGGGGATTCTTCGTGAATCCCCTTATTTCGTTTGATACACAGGCACTTGTGTTCCAACTCGTTGGTTTAGAGGATTTTATATCAATGTTAAATCCTATGCCCAACGGGATGTATCGGGAAGGAAAAAGACCCATCGGGAACCATTTGCGCTACATTTTGCGCTACAAAATGCCAAATGCGCTACAAATTTGCGCTACAAAATCTCGTAGTTCTCACTCCTTTTTCCGAAAAAGTCCCAAGGTCATATTAAAATTCTTTAAAATGACAAAGGAAAAAGTGTCTGTCATCTTCGACAGAAGAAAGAATGTTGAGAAGAGTGGATTTGGCTATGTTGAGATCCAAATCTATTTGAGCCGCGACGAACGTAAGTACATCGCCTTGGGAAGATGTGCGAAAGATGAGGTGGAAGCCTTCCTCTCCCAGCCTCCGGTGAAAGATGAAATCAAGCGTTGTCACGACTGTATTGCGGCCATGTCTCTGTTCAAGGACAACATGACTATCGACAACTTTGATATATACTATCAAGGTATCAAGGACGGGAATGGTATTCAGGAGTGCAGGAAGAGCAACCTGAAGACTGACTTTATCGCCTACATGAAAGAATATATAGAGAAGGAGATTGTCAGTGAGGGAACTCGTAAACACAAGATGTGTTCACTGGAGGCGGTCAAGCGTTTTGGGAAGATAAAGACCTTTGCCGACCTTACGTCGAAAAACTTAGTGTTGTTCGACACATGGCTTCACGATGGTACGAGAACGGATATTTCCGTTCACACCTACCATAAGCATCTTCGCAAAATCACCCACTATCTCCACATCACTGACATGATACCTGCCGACCCCTACGATCAGGTGAAGTTCAGCCGTGGAAAGAGTAAGGAGCGGAGACCTCTGTCGGAAGAGGAATTGACCAAGATGAGGAAGCTGAAGCTTGATGGTAAAGAAGAGAGCGTGCGGGATCTGTTTGTATTTTCAGCCTATACAGGTCTGGCATTCTGTGATGTGATGGCTTTCGACTTTGACACAATGACTGACAAAGAGGGAAAGTTATTCTATATTGATGGAAGCCGACTCAAGACTGGCACCCAGTTCTTCACTCCCATCCTCAAACCGGCAATGGAAGTGCTCAAGAAGTATGATTTCAAGTTGCCAAGAATATCCAACCAGAAGGCTAACGACTATCTGCATCTTATCCAGGCAGCCATGAAGCTCAACAAGAACCTGACCTTCCACATCGCCCGGCACTCTTTCGCAACGCTGGCACTTGCCCACGACGTACCCATAGAAAATGTTGCACGCATGTTGGGGCATCAGAACATCCGAACCACGCAAATTTATGCGAAGGTGCTGAAATCGACTATCGAGCGACATGCGGTGAACCTACAGAAAGCAATCAGGTAATCTATCAATACACCTACATAGAGCCATGCCTCCCACTTTGAGGCATGGTTTTATGTTTTACGCTCCATCAGATAGTTTACCAAGTAGGCGATGCCACCAAAGAGCATCCACAAGACATACAAAATGCCCTGAATCACCCAACCTATTAGTTGGAAGATAGCCCTAACCATAATATATACGAAGATAAATACTTGCATCTTAAAACATTATTATCCATACCAAAGATACGAAAAAAAATGAGAAAAGCAAACAATAAGGCATCTAAAACACTGGTTGTCAGCAAGTATTTCACGATTTAACATTCTCGTAATATCACTATTCCATGATTTCGTCTCTTTGCTATTTTGTTAAGAAACGGCGTCATGACTTCGGTTTATCCCTATATCGCTAAATCAGGATTTCATTATCCCGATTTCACGAAAACACTTTTATCGAAAAAGAAACCGAGGAACACCGTAGCTCGTCATTTCTTGGTAACTTTAAGTCAGACAAACAGGTGGCTGGACTACATTTCCCTTACGGAGTTTGGGTAGCAAGTTGTACTTTTGTGCGGACAAAAGTAACTTGCCAACTCTGTCAAGTTAGGGATTATTCTTCGCAACTCATAATATAAACAAGAGAATATGGAACGAAAAACGAAAAGACTTTGGATAAGGATTTCGGCACAGGATGCCGAATTGATCAGACAGAAGGCTGCCAACTACAAGACGGTAAGCAGTATGATATGGGATGCCATCAAGCAATTTGACGATACGGGAACAAAGCGGAAGATAGTGGCACTCAACGAGATGACAGTCCTCTACAAGAAGTATCAGCAGGATTTATCGTGGATGGGTGGCAACTTCAATCAGGTGGTCAAGCGTGCCAACGAACTGGCGATAGCCAATGAACTTACAGTATCTTTCTTTGAGAACGTATTGTTCCCTCAAATCATGGAACTGCAAAAGCTCTTAACAGCAATAAAACAGGAACAGCATCAGATAGCCAAACGATTAACACGATAAGCCGATAAACCGTAATCGGGAAATACCGATTTACCGCTCTCATCTTCTCACGATAACGCAAAATCACAAAAAAGCGATATGATAGCAACCATACTACCCTCCAGCACGACATTCCATGCCGTCGAGTATAACGAGCGAAAGGTGGCCAAGGGTCAGGCTGTGCTCCTTGAAATGCAGAACTTCGGTTATGTGGGAGCCGTCGATGCCTACACGTCCGAACAGTTGCAACAATACCTGATGAACTATTCGGCAAGAAACGAGCATATCCGTAAGGCACAGTTTCATGTAGCCATCTCCTGCCGGGGACATGAATACTCCCAAGAACAGCTTTTGGGCATTGCTCACCAGTATCTCAACGAAATGGGCTATGATGATGAAGGGCAGCCTCTTCTCATCTATGCGCACCATGATACCGACAACAACCACCTGCATATCGTTACCAGCAGGGTGAATCCCGACGGACAGAAGATTGACCACAACCACGAGCGCATCCGCTCGCAGGAAGCCATCAATAAGATTATTGGCGAAGATGAAGAGTTGCGTGCAGACTTGTTCTTAAAAGAAACCCTTGGTTACAAGTTCAACTCGCTCACTCAGTTCAAAGCCATCTTAGAGGCATCCGGCTATGAATGTTTTGAGCGTGACGGCAATCTCAAAATTGTACGTGGCGGTCGTGTACGCACCAAGATAGCAATGGATGACTTGTCCGCAAAGTTTTCTGTTATGGATGAAAAAGAAACTTATAAACGCCGTAGGCAGTTGGGAGCAATCATGAAGAAATACCGCAACATGGTTTCCAGCCGTAGTGAACTGGCGGACATCATGCAAAAGAAGTTTGGTGTATCGCTTATCTTCTTTGGTTCAAAGGACAAACCCTACGGTTACATGATAGTGGATCATCACAAACAGGCGGTGTATAAAGGTGGCAGCGTACTCTCCATCAAGCAGCTGCAACACTTCATGAGCGAGGAAGAACGCATCACCAAGGTGGAACTCTTTGTGGATGCCATGCTGGAGGAAAATCCCCGAATGATTGCCTACGAACTCAACCGAATGTTGTGGCGGCAGTACGGCACGCGCATTGCCAAAGGACGTTTCACACTCCTCAGCGGTAAGCAGGTTGCCCTAAGCAACAGCGTGCAGAAGGTATTGAAGTTCAATTTCATGTTGCGCCGCGTCCAAGCCTTCAGCCCCACCAACGAGGTGGAGCGTGATATTCTTTGCCGTATCTGGAAGATTGATAATCCCCACCTTATTTATATAGAGCCACACGGCATCCTCAACAATGGCTTTGCCGTAGAAGTGCTGAACAATCTGGCCACATCGAGCGATAAAATAGACTTAGGGGCAACACTAAAAGAAAATCACCTCGCCATCTTCCGGCAAGGTGATGAATACTATTGTGTTGATTTCGCGCACAAGTGCATTTTTAACTTGGCTTCAGAAGGCATCGACTTCAAGGCCTTACTTCCCGCTCTGCAAGAACTCCGACCTGTACCTGCCCAAAGTACCCATCATCCTAACGATATTCTGGGTAACGTCCTTTCGCACCAGACTTCGGCTTCCGACCGCAATGCCGAATGGGAAGTGGGGGGCAATGGTGGATATGAGGTGGACGAAGAGTGGAAGTTGAAGAGATAGAGCAAAGTTCTCAATGCTCTTATGCAGAAATCCAATCCTATTCCTTACTCTGTATGGAAATCTTGTCCCCCACTACCACAATAGTCTGCTCATTTGTGATGGGTTTCAGCGGTAGGTGGCTGTATTCCTGAATCACAGTTTGGGTAGCCTCTTCAAAGGAAAACTATTGAAATGCAAAAACGGATAGAAGTCCACAGCACCCAGCCCTGTAAAATCTCTGAAGCCCGGTACAGGGTCGTCCATTTTTATGGCGTACTCAATATTAAGGGGAAAAATCATTGCTCCTGTCGAGTCTCTTATGCCATGCGGCTTGTACTCCACTCGTCAGTATAGCAGTATAGCCAATACAAACTTTGGGTGTTAGCTGATGCTATTGTTTTTTTTGAATCTTTCCTAGAAAGTAATGGCATGTATTACTTGCTTTTTACATTTCTTTCACCATCAATCACTTCCTTAATCCGTTCTATCAGATTATAGAAGTCAGGTGTGCCACTTGGCTCTACCAACTTCTGAGGAACAACCAAACTATATGCCCCTCCGATATGGGGCCGGTCTTTGATATCTTGAACGCTATCGATACACCACTCATTGCGCTCACCAATATCATGCAAGACCTTGGTATGACTGATACAAGTCTCCAAATCGTCATATTTGCGAACAGCAATATCTTCAGTCTTCTTCCATGTCATATCTACTATACAAAGCGAGTAGCGTTCCTTCTGCTCTACTGATGTTTTGAATTGAAGGGCTGACATTTCCACAGAATCACGGGTACTCCATCGAGATTTGACTTCGACATAATATATCACTTTATCGCCTACCCAGACCTTATAGTCTTGACCACCTTGTTGATCACAAACCTCGACTTTCAATTGTTCATTGTTAATAGCATCTTGTAATTTCTCCAGAAGAAGTTTCTCTACAAAATCTCCTAACTCATGGATAAAATCATTATGACGATTCTCATAATCTTTTTGAGCCAATGCATTTCGACCGGCATCAATAATCTCCTGCATCCGAGGATCATCGGCGAGCTCAGCCAGCGACTTAATCTTAGTTTTATCTTTCAAGAGTGTATATACATTCGGCAAATCATTATTGTCAATGCGGTGGAGGAAGATCTCAGCCTTATTTTTATTGATATTAGTGAACCAATCTTCCCAGTTCTCATTCTTGCTATCCAGATGCTTGATGATATCAAGAGTAACTTCGGAACTATAGTTCGATTCTTGAAGGGCATCATCAATAGGGCGGGCAACATTCTCTTTAACTTTATCCTCAGCGAACTTTTCAAACTCCTTGAAATGGGGAGCAACCCACTTATCACGTATGTCCTCTCCCTTCACCCGTTCGTAATATGAAATCAAGTCATCAATATCTTCGGCTTTATATTTTTCACGCTCGGCTAATACATGCAGTGTGTCCCACTTACAGAGTTTGCCTTTCTGATTAGGGAATATCGCATACTCCTGCATGGTCTTCTGATAGGCAGTCGGACGTTCCCTGTTGGAGAGTGCATTCAGAAGTTGGTACAACATTTCCTGATTTTGTTCGTACCATTTAGCATCTTCCGTTGCTGCAAGTTCTATCTGCTTAAATTGCCATTTGACAAGCGAATCGAACACCACATTATACATCAACTGATCCTTGTCCACGTCACCAAGGTGCGGAACATGATTAAGCTGCATCTGCTTTTTGTGCATATTGCAAATAACCTCCATGGCCTGGTAACGAGTATTGCTTGTATTGGAAGTTGGGAAAGTCATACAGAAATCTATAACTGCTTCTAAGTTGTTCATGTAAGGTTTCGGCTTCATCTCCTCGGTACTCACAAAACCATTAAGTGCAGTCTTCAAATCTTCGCGTGTTGGCGATACCCATTCATCGTAAACCTTGACGTATTGTTCGTCCACCAATTGATGGGTAAAATCTGGTACTAATGGTTTGATAACCATATAGAGGTTGTCGGGTATATTCTCACCATTTCGCAGATTGTTAATCGAGCAAAGTATTCCTTCTCGATTTGGAATTATAGCCTTACGAAAATGCTCCGTTTGTCCACTCTCCTTCAAGTACATCAAGAACTCCAGTAAGCCGGTCTTATCGTTGTTTTCTATAATCTTATTGACAATGTCCTCTATTGACACAACCCATTCCCTCTTTTCAGGTTTCCATCCAAAGACAATGTCGCTCCAATCAAGAATTTCTTCCTTCTTCGGTAGGCAGGAAACCTTGCTTGCATAATCATAAACGACTTTCAGGTATTTCTCATTACCTTCTTCTCGTAGGAACTCTACAATGGTATGATCAAGAACCTTAATCTTGTCCGTTTGACTGATACTTACATGTTTATCTGTCGTTTCAATGAAGGGAATAGACTGAAATTCATCCACCCATTTAGTGTGAAGTGACTTGAAGTATTCTACCATTGCAAGTTTCATTGCAGTTGTCTCAAAGCCGACAGGTGCCAAAGCAATACTCCCAGATATATTCGCACTATGCTCCCTCAGATAGTCGAACAGCATTTTGCACATCTCATCAATCAGCGCGACATCAGCGTCAATTTTATTTTGATGCTCACTGTTTCCATCTGGTAATACAATCAGATCGCGAGGCTCGGTTGGGAAAAACTTCTCCGAGTGGAAGATATAGTTAATGCTATGTTGCTCGGTTCCTAATAGTGGAAAGAAGATGAAGAAACGGGGAACATTGCTCAGCTTCCTAGCCTCGGTTGCTTGACGCAAAGGCAGGATAACGATATCCTTTCCATCTTCCGATTGCAAATAAAAGACATCTATCGGGGTCTGATTTTTCCAGATTCTCTTACAGTGAAGTCCCTCTTCATCTTGTTTGTCCTCTTTGCGAAAGTCAATGTTCGTCCCATCCTGCAGTTGTATGGCACAGCACTCAATACGCTCGTTGATTGTCATTACATACGGCATCAACTCGATGGCGGCTTCAACTCCCATTCTTGCAGCCTTTTTTCTGTCTGGACGGTCTAAATGATACAGAAACACGGTCTCCTGCTGCGCCGTAGCTGTTGCCTCTTTATATTTATTCTCCAGCAATTTGTCCAACTCACCTAATTGTTCTGTCATTGATTGAATCATGCCAGAGAGATCGTCCGAACTACGATCAATGACAAACCCCTTCCCATCAGAAGTTTCCAAAGAGACATACTTCCCCTCTGTTATCTCATAAGATCCAAACAATTCCAGGACTCGGCTGAACTTATGGGTGGTCATAAAACCCGTACCAAACTGCCCTGCTGCATCCGGATCCTCTTTCTCTTCGGACGAGACCTGCTTTATGAGCGAACTCAGGCTATCAAAATTAAAAGGTCTACCGTTATGCGCGAAAATCAACTTATCCTCGTGGAGTTCAATGCAGATGTGAGAATGTTCAGAGAGGTCGCGTGCATTCTGTACCAATTCCCAGATAGCACGATGAGCCGTACTATCATCAAACTTACCGATACCTTGTAATATCTTTTGACAATGTTGCTTATTGTCTTGTCTGCGAGCTTTCTCCTTATTCTGCTCTTTGATTTCCTCCAACTTCAGTGGGCTATCTAATATCATTGTAACAATTGATTATTCTTTCTTAACGTGAGTTCGACATAAGAAATTTGTTTTAAAAGTTGTAGGAGTGGAATATT
>CAUUGL010000059.1:0-8170 GCA_963544845.1 uncultured Alloprevotella sp. | reverse complement strand
TTTAGAATTAAACACTTCGTTTACAGTGACCTAACATTTCGTTTTGCGGATTATATTTGCAGTTTGACTTTCATTTCACAACTTATTCAAAATTACACCGAAGGGTAGCAAAAAAGCAAAATAAAATTTGGAACACCCCGCCATTTATCGTAATTTTGTAGTCCGATGGCGCAGTGGCTTTTTTCCACGCGTGTAGGCTGATGCCCCATCGCTTACTCTCATACATAGATACCATAGATTCTTATCAACGCCCATGGCCAACGAATATCTACGCGACTTTACGCAACAAAAATATGAAGCCGGATTTGTTACCGACGTGGAGACCGAAATCATCGAAGCCGGTCTGTCGGAAGACGTCATCCGCCAAATCAGCGCCAAAAAGGAAGAACCCGAATGGCTGCTGGAGTTCCGACTCACCGCCTTTCGCTACTGGCAAACGCTCCCTCAGCCCGATTGGGCGCACGTGCGTTTGCCCGAAATCGACTACCAGGCCATCTCTTATTATGCCGACCCTACGAAAAAGAAGAACGACAAGAAGGAGATTGATCCTGAACTGATGAAAACCTTCGACAAACTCGGCATCCCCCTCCACGAGCGCATGGCATTGGCAGGAATAGCCGTTGATGCCGTGATGGACTCGGTGAGCGTCAAGACCACCTTCAAAGAGCGCCTTCAAGAGAAGGGTGTCATTTTCAGCAGTTTTTCGGAAGCCGTCAAGGAAAATCCCGAACTCGTGCGCAAATACTTGGGCAGCGTTGTCCCCTATCGCGACAACTACTTCGCTGCCCTCAACTCGGCTGTCTTCTCCGATGGTTCTTTTGTCTTTATCCCCAAAGGCGTGCGCTGTCCGATGGAACTTTCCACCTATTTCCGCATCAACGCGCGCAACACGGGGCAGTTTGAGCGCACCCTCATCGTTTGCGACGAGGGCGGCTACGTGTCTTATCTCGAAGGCTGCACCGCCCCCATGCGCGATGAAAACCAGCTCCATGCCGCCATCGTTGAGATTGTGGTCAATGCCGATGCCGAAGTGAAGTATTCCACCGTGCAAAACTGGTATCCGGGCGATACCGATGGCAACGGCGGTGTACTCAATCTCGTGACCAAACGCGGACATCTGCGCGGCAAAAACGCCCGCCTCTCTTGGACACAGGTCGAAACGGGCAGCGCCATCACTTGGAAATATCCCTCCTGCATTCTCTCCGGCGAAGGTTCGCAAGCGGAATTCTACTCCGTGGCCGTCACCAACAACTACCAAGAGGCCGATACGGGTACAAAAATGATTCACCTTGCCCCCGGCACGCGTTCCACCATTATTTCCAAAGGTATTTCGGCCGGAAAAAGCCAGAATTCTTATCGCGGATTGGTGCGTATGTCGAAAAAGGCGCACAACTCCCGCAACTATTCTTCCTGCGACTCTCTGCTGCTCAGTTCCACGAGCGGCGCGCACACCTTCCCTTATATTGATGTGGACAACAACGACTCCATTGTCGAGCACGAAGCCACCACGTCCAAAATCTCCGAAGACCAGTTGCTCTACTGCCAACAGCGCGGCATTCCCGTTGAAGATGCCGTCAATCTCATTGTGGGCGGCTATGCGCGCGAAGTCATCAATAAGCTCCCCATGGAGTTTGCCGTCGAAGCGCAGAAGCTCCTTGCCGTTTCGCTCGAAGGTAGTGTGGGATAAGCGGTGAAAGGGGGAAGCGGGCGCTTCTTCCGAAATCCACCGCCCTTCAAAAACAGTTTTCAGAACTACTCTTTACTCTTTTCTCCATGCAACAACAACCGCTTTCACGCCTTGCGGAAGAAGACATCATTGCTGCCATCGGGCAGGAATGGATGCTGGTGAGCGCCGGTACTCCCGACGATTTCAATATGCTCACCGCTTCTTGGGGCGGTATCGGCCATTTGTGGAACAAGCCCGTGGCCTTCATTTTCGTACGTCCTGAGCGTTACACCCACGAGTTTATCGCCCGCAACGACCGCATCTCCCTCGCTTTCTTGGGCAACGATCCCCACGCTCGGGAGGCCTACAAACTCATCGGTACGCGCAGCGGGCGCGACCTCGACAAAGCGGCGGCCACAGGATTGACTCCCATTGCCACACCTTTGGGCAGCACCACCTTCGCCCAAGCACGGCTCACTCTCGAAGGGCGCAAACTCTTCCAGACCGACCTGCGTGCGGAGGACTTCATCGACCGCACTATCCTCGACCGCTGCTACCGCCCCGAACAAGGCGGTTTGCACACCCTCTACGTCATCGAAATAGAGGGTGTCTACACCCCTTGAATTCGACCTTGAAAATAACACTTAAAAAATAGGAGATAGATGCCGTTTCCTATTTTTCACAAGAAGGCGGAGCAAAAATGTTTTTTGCTCCGCCTTCTTGTGAAAACCCATACGGCTCAACTCGATTATTTTGACATCTTTATATTGCGAACACGAGTAAATATATTTTTTTTTGTCGTTTTTTCATCGAAATCTTTGCAGAGTAGTCGAGAAGGGCGTACCTTTGCACTGTGTTTTTCATAGTATTAGATTTAAGGTTAACAAGGTTGGGATACAGTGGTATCCCATTTTTTTGCCCAAATGTCTGGAAAAAGGCGGTAAAAACGACTTTTTTGCACACTTCTTTACTTTTTCTTCTCTGAAGAAGGAGGGGTTTTCCAAACTTTTCGTAAATTAGCGGCAAGAAAATCTACTTATCATTTTTATGCAAGCACAAAGTCCCACGTTTCTTGATCTCTTTCTTCAAAACTCCATGTACTACATCTATTGGGGAGCAGCCATTGTGGCCAGCGCCGTTTTTGTAGTGCAGACCCTCTCGCTTTTTATAGGTTTCGACACCGACCACGACTTTAGCGGGGGCGACACCGATTTTGATGCCGATGGGTTGAATCTCATTTCCGTGAAAACAGTAGCCTGCTTCATTCTGGGCTTTGGCTGGACGGGGGTGATTTTTTACGACTTCATCGACAACAAATTTTGGTTGATGGCGCTTTCCTTCCTCGTGGGCTTGGTGTTCATGGTACTCATCGCCTTCTTGCTGCGGCAGGTGTTGCGACTTTCGCAAGACAACACTTTCCGCGTGGAAAAAACCCTCGGGCATGTGGCTGAAGTGTACCTCAGTGTCCCTGCCGCTCCTGGAAAGAACGGCAAGATTATCGTGAGCATCGAAGGTTCGCTCCACGAACTTTTAGCCGTTACTACCCATACTGCCGATTTGCAAACGGGCAGTCGCGTGCGCATCGTTGAAGTCATCGACGAAGACACCGTGCGCGTTGAACCCGCTTCTTTGGAAAACAATTCTTAATTCTCTTTTTTTACTATGGATCCCATTCTTCTTCCCATCATCGGCGTCATCGTGGCTTTTGTCATCTTGGCCGCCCTGCTCAATCGCTATCGTCGCTGTCCGTCCGACAAAATTTTGGTCATCTATGGTACGACCTCCAACGGTGGTTCGGCCAAATGTATTCACGGCGGTGGTGCTTTCGTGTGGCCTGTGGTGCAAGACTATGCCTACCTCAGTCTGACGCCCATCTCCATCGAAGCCAACCTGACCAACGCCCTTTCGCGTCAAAACATCCGCGTTGACGTGCCCTGCCGCTTCACGGTGGGTATCTCCACCGAGGGCGACTCGATGAACAATGCCGCAGAACGTCTGCTCGGACTTTCGGCCAACGACATCCAAGAGATGGCGCGCGACATCCTCTTCGGTCAACTCCGTTTGGTGATTGCCTCAATGAGCATCGAAGAACTGAACAGCGACCGCGACAAGTTTCAGGAGAACATTATGACCAATGTGGAGATTGAACTCAAGAAGATTGGTCTCAAACTCATCAACGTCAATGTCACCGACATCAAGGACGAAAGCGGCTACATCGAAGCCCTCGGTAAGGAAGCTGCCGCCAAGGCCATCAACGAAGCCAAGGTGAGCGTGGCCGAACAAGACAAAATCGGTGAAATCGGACGTGCCGAAGCGGAAAAGGAAACGCGTATCCGCACCTCCGAAGCCAACGCTAAAGCCATTGCGGGTGAAAACAACGCGAAGGTCGAAATTGCCAACTCCGATGCCGAACGCCGCGAAAAAGAGGCCGAAGCCGGTCGGCGTGCCGTGGCTGCCGAAAAGGTGGCACAAGCGAAAGCGCTCGAAGAAGCCTATTCTGCCGAACGTCAAGCTGAATTGGCGCGTGCTGAGCGTGAACGTGCTTCACAACAGGCCAATGTGATTGTGGCGCAAGAAGTAGAAAAGCAACGTCTTGTCATCGAGGCCGAAGCCGAAGCCGAACAGAAGCGCGTCAACGCCAAGGGTGAAGCCGATGCTATTTTTGCCAAGATGGAAGCTGAAGCCAAGGGCTTGTACGAAGTGCTCACCAAGCAGGCACAAGGCTACGACAAGATGATTCAGGCGGCCGGTGGCGATCCCACCCAAGCCTACACGCTCCTGCTGCTCGAAAAGCTCCCCGAACTCGTACGCACGCAGGTCGAAGCCATCAAGGGCATCAATATCGACAAGGTCACCGTTTGGGACAATGGTGCAGCCGGCGGCGACGGCAAGAGTTCGACTGCCGGATTTGTGAGCGGACTGATGAAGGCGGTACCCCCGCTTTCCGACCTGTTTGAACAAGCCGGTATGAGTCTGCCCGAATATCTCGGTCGCCGCAAGGAAACCGAAGTGACCGAAGCCACCGAAGAATAATCCGAACGGCGTACTTTCCTTTCGATATTTCTTTTCCCCGACGAGCGGAACAACGAAGTCTGCATTTGGGCTCTGCCGTGGCGGAAAGACCTCAGTAAACCTACAATAAATGTTGTATAAAGGGTGTGTCCCCCATCTCGACAAAAGAGATGCGCGGACGCGCCCTTACTTTCTTTTACCTCAAATTTTATCTCCATGAACTCCATCTCTCGCAACACCCTCCTCGGCCTTGTGCTGGGCGCTGGGTTGGCGATGCCGCAAGGTCTTGTGGCGCAAACTCCCTCAAGCAGCGAAACCTTCGTGCTGCTCCGAGACGGCCGACTCCGCGTTTTAGACGACCGCATTCTGCTCCGCACCGACACCGTGGCCGGACAGGTGCAATTCCACTTGGCTCCACAAGGCGAAACCACCGCCACACAGGTACTCCGCTTTCAGTTGGCCGATGTGGTGAGCATCACTTCTGCGCTTCCCTCCACTGTGCAGTTGCCTCGCCTAACGTCCTACAAGGTGACGACAAAAGCGAACGCCAACGTGTCGAAAGACGCCGTGGGTAAACTCTCGGAAGACGGTAACGCTGTGGACATCCGCATCGCTTCTATCGACCGCACCGTGCGCCCGACCTTTGAGTTGGAAAGTGCCGATGCCGCGCGTGGTGTCGTGGTCTATGTTGAGGGGAAACGCCAACAGAGCGGGGTGAGTTTGGTGCATTTGGATAGTAAGACCAACTACCTTTTGACCGACCCGAACTACGAGCGAATGACTTTGGTGGAAACCTCTCCCGCCACCCCCTCCACACCGCCCACCACGACCGAAAAAGCTAGCCGTATCGCCCTCACGGCAGCGATGCTCAGTTCCAACTATCCCTCCCAAAATCCAGGAGAGGAGTTGGCCAATCTTGTCGATGAAAATCCTTCCACCTACTTCCATTCCCTTTGGGATAAGGGGCTGTTGGACGAAAGCGTGATTCCCTATATCAATATTGCGCTGCCCGAACCGCTCAAAACTTTTCAGTTTGAGTATCTCACGCGGACTTCGTCGTACAACAATATGCCCTCCGAACTGACCCTCCTCACCTCGACCGACGGGGTGACGTGGAGCGAACTACGCACCTTTACTGCGGCCGATGGGCTGCCGCAGATGGGCAACGGGCAGCGTTTCCGCTCGGAAAACCTTACGGCGGCTGCTCCCTTCTCCTACCTGCGTTTGCGCTGCGACAAAAGTACGCGCCGCAACTACTTGGTGCTGGCCGAACTGAGTCTTTATAAAATGGAGCAGGTCAGTGTGCCCGGCACTTCGGGCAGTCCGGCAGTCTATGCCATCAAAGCCCAACCTTACGGCCGCAGCGTGAGTGTTACTGCCGACTTTCCGGCGAGCAAGGCCACCCAAGTGCCGCGCATCGACATCACCCTGAAAGATGGAGTGACGGTGCTGGACATCCACAACAACAAGAGCAAATATCGCCGTGCCGACATCAAGATTGATGGTGCGGGGGTATGGGAGAACCTCACCGACAGCGTGAGCATCAAAGGCCGTGGCAATTCCACTTGGGGCATGTACAAAAAGCCCTACCGCCTCAAATTTGCCAAAGGTATCAAGCCCTTCGGTCTCCACAAAGGAAAGAGTTGGGTGCTGCTCGCCAATGCGTTGAGCGATTACAGCACGGGCGGCGGTGCGCACTTGAACAATGCCATCGCCATGAAAGCCGCACAGCTTGTAGGAACGGCAGCAGTCAACCACATCATCCCCGTAGATCTTTACATCAACAACGAATACATGGGGGCTTACAGTTTCACCGAACAAGTGGGTATTTCGGGCAACAGTGTGAATCTGAACGACTCTATAGGTGCCCTGCTGGAACTGGATACCTATGACCAAGACGGCGACCCATTCTTCTACGATACGGCCTACAACCTCCGTACGAAATACAAAGATCCGGAGCCCAAAGACTACCTCAAAGACTTTGGACAAGAAGCCCACGACAACTTTTATGCCACCCTCCACAGCGAGTTTCGTGCTTTTACCGAGGCAGTGAAGACCGGCGACTACGACTCACTCATCGACATTCCCTCGCTCGTCCGCTATTTTATGGCCAACGACTTGATCGGCAACCTCGAGTTTGGTCATCCGAAGAGCACCTACCTCCATCGTTCCGACATCTTCGATGCCTCAACGCGTTGGATTTTCGGTCCGGTTTGGGACTGCGACTGGGCGTATGGCTACGAACACAGCGGCGAGTTCGGCATTGCTTCTCCCGAATTTGATGTGTTCAAGGTGGCACCTGCCGGCAACGGCCGTACCCTCTTCATCCAATTGTTGCAAGGTTCGGACGAAGTGCGCAAACAGTACTACCTCTTGTGGAAAGACTTCGTCAACAACGGCGGTCTCGATGCCTTGACCCACTACATCGACGAGTACCAGCAGTTTGTGCAGCCTTCGCTGACGCTCGACTACGAGCGTTACCACCGCGGTCCCGGCAACTATGCTGGTATGGCGGCGCGCTTGAAGTCTTGGCTTACCCGTCGCGCCCACTACATCCTCGACAACCTCGATGCCTTCCCCGACACGCCCACCGGTTTGGAAACTGTGCTCGCGCCCACCCAACCTGAGTCAAATACCGCCGCACCACAACCCGTGCGTAAGGGCACCTTCACCCTCACCGGCCAGCGCATTTCCACACCGCGCCACGCCTTGAAGAGCGGCCTCTACCTCATCGACGGCCATAAAGTGATGGTGAAATAAGCAGCGAACTCGAAAAAACGCCTGCAAAATTTGGTGTACTCAAAAGTTTGCAGTACTTTTGCAGCAGACATGACGACAATGTGCCGAATGAAGCCTACTTAGGCTTCATTCGACATCTTATCTATAGACACAACATACATAACTTATTTAATTCTTACAACAATGGCTCACGTTATTTCTAATGATTGCATTGCCTGCGGCACTTGCATCGACGAATGTCCCACCGCCTCTATCAGCGAAGGCGAAATCTATGTAATCGCTGCCGACACCTGTATCGACTGCGGTGCTTGTGCAGATGTTTGCCCCACAGGCTCTATTTCTCAGGAATAATCGCACCTTGGTGCATCCCACACAACGGCCGGCTCTCCTTTGCGGAAAGCCGGCCGTTTTCTGTATGCTCTCGTCGCTTTGGGAGTCATTTCAGAAGATTCCTGTCCGGTAAACTTCAAAACCGCAAAAACACCGACCCGAAGCCCTTAAAATAGGACTTCGCGATTTTTTCAAAAAGTAAGCCTCCCCTGTTTATATATAGACATCTCACCTTCGATTCTTACCACCGAACCTCGACTTTAACACAACTTTAACATTTCAACACCCCTCCCAACGATGTGGGTCAATCTACCTCAGAGATAGTTTGATTTAGATAGGAACTAAAAAAAACTACCTCTGAGGAAAATGGGTTCATCCGACATTTGGAGTGATGGCAGGGTAAAAAGAAGAAAACCGCTGAAC
>CAUUGL010000058.1:0-8989 GCA_963544845.1 uncultured Alloprevotella sp. | reverse complement strand
GCTGAGTTCTTCAAAAGAATACCTTAATTTTGCACTTGCCGGTTGACTCTACGCGGTTGCTTGCTCCTATCATCAACACTGAAAAAGTGTTGAAAAAATTTGGCTGCACAAAAAGAAAGATATATCTTTGCAACATAAAATTCAACTTCATTGTATTGAAGTTTCAGCGTATGGCGCTTTCATCTAACGGTTAGGATACATGCCTCTCACGCATGGTATACGGGTTCGATTCCCGTAGGCGCTACGTTTCGAATGATAAAGGTAAGTTCTTTTTGGAACTTACCTTTTCATCTAAATATGGCCTACGGCCTACGAGGTCACTACATTACAAATCTGTAAAAGTTATTTTATCTCCAAAATTCTTGATTTTCTATTTTAATCTATTGCTGTCTGGTAAAAGTTTTGCTCTCCACATAAAATAAGTCTGAAGTCCATAGTAGGATTTCATCTTTTTGGTTTATCTTTGTTTTTCAGTCAAAACATGATAACTATGAACAAAGGTACTCATTTTCGCGGACAGCCGATGTACGGTCAGCTTATAAGTTTGCTTGACAAAGCACAAATTCTTCGCATCAGTAAAGAAAACGGTGGAGAACGCTACATCAAGCACTTCGATGCTTGGCAACACTTGGTCGTTATACTCTATGCTGTGGTCAAACACTTCGACTCCCTGCACGAAATCGTGGCATCCATGCTGCTCGAAGCCCGTAAATTGAGGCATTGGGGCATTAACGCTATGCCGCGCCGCTCCACTACACACTCTCTGATGCCAACCTGTGCCGCAACGAATGCATCTTCGAAGCCATCTACGGACAGCTGTACGCCACTTATAAGGAAGTGCTTTCCACGGACAGCCGGCGGCGCGGGTGTCCAAAGTGGATCGAACGCTTGCAAATCATCGATTCTACGACCATTTCACTCTTCTCCAATCTCATTTTCAAAGGTATCGGTCGGCATCCGAAAACCGGGAAAAAGAAGGTCGGCATCAAAGTTCACGCCAATATTCATGCCAACGAGTTTGTGCCCTCCGACATTCGTTTCACCTCGGCGGCTAGAGGGGAGTGCTTTATGCTACGCCCATCCAACTACCACAGCGGCGATATCTTAGCATTTGACAGGGCTTATATCGACTATGCCGAGTTTGAAGAAATGACGGAATCCGGCGTGACGTATGTCACCAAGATGAAGAAGAATCTCCGGTACGAAACCCTTGAAGATGTGATGTATTTGACCTTGGAAGTCGTGATGGAACACCGCATGCAGCAAGTGGTGTTTACCAAACGAGGCAAAGGAGGAGAGGAACTAAAGCATCGGGCAGGAATCATCACCTACGCTGACTGCAAGAAGCATAAAACCAAACTGATTTCGCTGCTAACCAATGACATGGCAATGTCGATTCAGGACATCATTGAAATCTATCGTAAGAAGTAGGAGATAGAGTTACTTTTCAAGCAACTCAAACAGAATTTTCCCCTCAGATATTTCTATGGAGAGAGCGCCAATGCCATCAAAATTCAGATTTGGGTTACATTGATTGCCAATTTACTGCTCATGGTGCTACAAAAGCGTATCAAACGCAATTGGAGTTTCTCAAATTTGGCCACAATGGTGCGTATCATGCTCATGTACTACATTGACTGCTACAGTTTCTTCGAGCATCCCGAAAAAGATTGGTTGAAGATTTTGGATACCCATGACAATCCACCCGCTGAACCGTCACTCTATGACTAAGGAGGCTTACTTTTCGAAAAAGGAATCCGCAATGCCTATTGATGGGCATTGCGGATAGGGAAATCGTATCATTTTGAAGTTTAGCGGACAACAATAATTTTAATCGGACGTGAAGTAGCAAAGTGTGTCCGCTGAAGAAGACAATAGCTTTACATTCTTTGATTGTCTCTATAACCAAAAGTTGGGAAACTCAAACAGAGGTAAGAGAAATGGTAAAGTATCCCCACATTTTGAGTAGAGAAAGATTACTATAATTGAGTTGTTAAAGAATCTTTTTCTTAAAACAGAAATGATTTTCCAAATAATCACGATTGGGTGCAACAACTAAAAATATGCAATCTGCGTTAAGGAGGCTCTTTTGTAAGGGATTGTGGTTCGTTTCCACAAGTAAGAACAAATAAATTAAATTATTTACAAATATGAGAAACTTTGAAGAACTACAAATTGCAGTAGCCGGTACAGGCTATGTTGGCCTTAGTATTGCAACACTTTTGGCTCAAAATCATAAGGTGACTGCCGTGGATGTAGTCCAAGAGAAGGTAGAGAAAATAAATAATCGTATTTCTCCTATTCAGGACGAATACATAGAAAAGTTCTTTTCAGAAAAGGAACTTAATCTTACTGCGACCCTTGATGGTGTTTCTGCATATAAGGATGCGGACTTTGTTGTCATTGCAGCTCCAACCAACTACGATCCCGTCAAGAACTTTTTCGACACGCATCATATTGAGGATGTCATAGACCTTGTTCTCTCTGTCAACCCCGAGGCGACTATGGTTATCAAATCAACCGTCCCTGTCGGCTATTGCCGTTCACTCTATGTAAAATATGCTCAGAGGTTTGCTCAACTAACACCTCGACCAGATGGTAAGCGCAGAGAGTTTCGTTTACTTTTCTCCCCAGAGTTCCTTCGCGAAAGCAAAGCCCTCTACGACAATTTGCATGTTTCAAGAATTATTGTAGGTTATCCCAAAATGATGGGAGAAGAATGGGAGGAGGAGAATGGAGCTATCCGTAAAATCCAGGGTAACGACATAAAAGAGTCTGCAGAAATTTTTGCAAGGCTGCTGGTAGAAGGAGCTAAAGGCCCTTCGTCTGATAATCCTATCACGGAGCAGTACAAGGACACCAAGAATATCCCTGTTCTTTTGATGGGCTTAAAGGAAGCCGAAGCTGTAAAACTTTTTGCTAATACTTATCTTGCTCTTCGAGTTAGCTACTTCAACGAGCTTGACACATACGCAGAAATAAAGGGATTGAACTCATCTGCAATCATTCAAGGTATCGGCTTGGATCCCCGTATCGGTATGCACTATAACAACCCTTCTTTTGGTTATGGTGGATATTGTCTCCCAAAAGACACCAAACAGCTCCTTGCCAATTATGCAGATGTCCCTCAAAATATGATGTCTGCTATTGTAGAATCAAACCGAACCCGTAAGGATTATATTGCAGATGCAGTTCTCCGTAGAGCAGGTTGGTATGACTACTACAGCAACAACCAGTATAATGGTTCTAAAGATCCAGTTACTATTGGCATTTATCGTTTGACCATGAAGAGTAATTCTGACAATTTCCGCCAGAGTGCTATTCAGGGTATTATGAAACGCATCAAAGCCAAAGGAGCCAATGTCGTCATTTACGAGCCTACCCTTGCAGATGGCGAAACATTCTTTGGTTCTCCGATTGTCAATGACCTGGAAAAGTTTAAAGCTTTGTCAAATGCAATCATAGCTAATCGCTTTGATAACGACCTAATAGATGTAGAAGATAAGGTTTACACTCGTGATATATTCCGTCGAGACTAATTACTCGCACCTTACATACTCGCCCCTTAAGCAACTCTTTAATTTGAAGAATATCAAAAACAGAAGAGTTGTTTAAGGGGCGAGTATGTAACAAATGGTTGTAAAAGTAATGGAATAGGCTCACATTGTTTCGTTATTGTGATAACCATGCAAATCTATTTTGAGCAACTCGTTCTTACGTGTCACCCACCAAGCCAAGAGCCCATAACAAAGCACTTGTATCCAAAGGGCGATGTATTCATATTGTACCTCGGGCAAATGGGCACCCATCGTGTTGAGACGGATAAAGCCATTGACTCCAAAAGTTGAAGGAACGAGATAAGAAAAGGTTTTCCAATACCAAGGAAAAGCACTACCCGGCCAACTCACTCCCGTGAGGAACAACAGAGGAACAGAGGAAAAGACCACAAGAAGAATGATGCTCTCACGATTGCGTGGCAAACTGCCAATAGTGATTGCAAAAAAGATGGAGGCTAAAAGGAAGGGCAGCGAAAAGAGGAGTATTTCCCACGGATTACCTATCTGTGGCAGTCCAAATAAGCGAGGTACAACAAAGAGACAATAAAATGTAACGGGGATATAAATTACAAAGAAAGCTATGCTTCGCCCAAGCAGTTGGCGCACAGCACGACGAGATGTATGCTGCGGTTGAGGACGACGAGGGTGATATTGTCTTTGGAGGGGACTGGTTTTCGCATCTTCAATGAGTTGCCGAGCATCGAGTGTAAACTCTTCCGTAGGTGGAAAATGATGTGATTGTTCCATCCGCTCACGACGCGTACCGGCTTCCATACCGATGCCCAACAAGAGCGTTTGTTGCAGGAGAATGATTAAAACAGCTGGAATGAGAAAGGAAGCAAAGCCACTCTGCGGATTAAACAGGGCTACTTGCTCGTAGCGCAAAGGCCGCTGAGTGACAACATCTTCGCGCTGAGTGATATTGCCTGCACGTTCCACTTTAATATCTGCATTCATACTCAGCGAAACATCCGTTGTGGCAGCAAACACAGCTTTGTAGTAAAGCATGCCGCTCATATCAATAAAAACACCGACATGACTTTGCTCCATACGTGCCAAGCGCTTTGTAAAATCGGCAGGAATTTGAAGAATCCCATACACTTCACGTCTGCGCACATAACCTTCTGCTTCACGCATCGAAGCCGCATGAGAAATAACGTGGACATCAGCCGTAGCATCTACCCGACGTACAAACTCGCGGCTACGAGCTGAGCCATCTGCATTGACCACCACAACGGGCACTTCCCGCACCGTTTCCTCTGTATAGATAAAGGCATAAAGGAGTGGATAGACCAACGGCACAAGAATCAGAAAGATGATAAGCCCCTGATCAGTAAAGATATCACGAATAGCATTTCGAAAAGCTTTGTTCATATTGAAGAACTCTATTAAGGTTCGTAAGCAATGCGCGTCATCATGGTCTTAAAGCGCCCCACAAAGAGCAGAGGCAATAGGGCAAAACCACAGAGGGCAACGAAATAAGGCCAAGCATTAAGCAGCGGATAACCATCAAGCGCACAATTTACATAAAGCAGATAATAATGGCGTAAGGGAAACAACATAGACAGCCCTTGTAGCATAGGATGCATTGCCATCACAGGAAAGGACATTCCGCAAATACTAAATGAAATGACCCCCCACAACGAGGCAAAACTCAATCCCAAACGCGGTACGGGAATTAGGCAAATCATCAGAACCCCAAGGCCTTGAGAGGCCAATACCATCAGCAGAGAAAGCAAAAGCATCGTGGGAATACCACAGAAGCAGGGAAAATGCAAATACCCATAGAGATAGAACGCCATTCCCATAGCAATGAGGAGAAAGATAAGGCTGTGTAGAGCCAGTTTCCCGAAAAGCGCCTTAGCAGCCGAACCATTCGTCAGTACCAACAATGCTCGCCCATTGCCATCTTTGATTTCTTGTCCGATAGAGAAAACGGTAATAAAGAATATCATCAGCGAGAGCATCCCGGGGCCGAGAATGTTGGAGAGGTAGATGTTGTAGTTAAGGGAGGGGTTACCAATCGGATGAGCTTCGACCACAATAGGCTGAAGTACAGCCATGGCTTGTCGTGATGTTGCTCCGCGTGCAAAAAGCACCGAACGCCCTGCCGCACCACCTGCCAACTCACTCATAGTGCGCATATCTTTGTAAAGCAACGACCCTGCCATCAAGAAGGTATTGTTGGTGTAAAATGAAACAATGGGCGATTCTTGACGCATTAGGCGGCGCGTTGTGCCTTGTGGAATATAATAGAAAGCATAAATCTCTCCTCGCTGCACCGCACGGCGCGCCTCGCTCACCGAACCATAATGCGCTACGATGCGTGTAGTTTGGAAGGCATCGAGATTACGGGTAATGTTGCGTGAAGTTGTTGTTTGATCTTCGTCGACCATCGCAGCAGGCAATCCCTCCGGAAGCCCGCTCCCCATAATGGTGGTAAAGAATACGATGCAAAAGAGCGGTACGGCCACCATACAAAAGATATAAATGGGACGTGTGAGCAGGCGTCGCCACTCTCGAATGAATACTTTATACATAAGTGTCAGACACAAAGTGTGTTTAATTGGGTTCGTTGCAAAAATCATCCGGTTTCCACGTTATGTGAGTAGGCTCCTTCAGCCACTTTCCATTTACGCTCAAACACAAATCGCAATTCTCCCAAAACGATTTTTCTCAGTTGAAAAGACAAGGATAAGTGGATATTGTTTTGACGTTACCATCAGATTGATGGCATACAACCCACTTATTTCAACAGCACCGACATGCCGGGGCGAAGCCCTTCGATTTTCTCAACGGGTGTGGCCTTGACTTGAAAAGTTTTCATATCAAACTGTCCCGTCGTTTTCGTAGCCTTCCAAGCGGCATAAGTACCCATATCCTTGATATTCGTAATACGCAGGCGAACAGCCTTTCCACCTAAGGCCGGCACTTCAGCCTCAACCACGGCATTCAGCTTGATTTGCGCAAGATGATCTTCGCGGATGTTGAACGATACCCACATTTTCTCCATCAGCGCCACATTCATCACAGGAGCGCCCGTACCCACAAGTTCACCTATGGATGGAAAAATATCCGTCACTTCTCCATCCAGACTTGCACGCAACACTGTCTCTTTCATATAGCTACGTACCTCGCGAATTGCACCTTCAGCACGTTGCACAACGGCAGCAGCAGCCTGTTTGTCTTCAAGTTGCGCACCATTTTTAGCCAAATCATATTGCGACTTTGCCGCACGCTCTGTGGCGATAGCAGCATCGCGCTGGGCAATGATTTCATCCAGTTTTTGAGCTGTGGCTACCCCCTCGTCATGCAGACGTTTGACGCGGGCATAACTTTTCTCCATCACTTCACGGCCGGCAATGGCCTTCTGCCACATCTCATAAGTACCTTGTATTTGCTCTTCTCGCGCACCTTTTTGCGCTTTCCGACTCTGTGCAGCAGCAGCGGCTTCTGCACTTTCCGCCTGCGTCAACTTCGCAGCGACATCGGGAGCTTCCAATATCGCCAAAATATCTCCGGCATGCACTTTTTGTCCTTCCTCCACCAAAATTTTAGCAACACGCCCGGGTACTTTGCTCGACACACGATATTCAGTGACTTCCACTTCACCTTGAATAGTATCTTTTTCCGGACGGAAGGCGTAAAATCCACAAATGGCCGAAGCCACAACAACGGCTACGATAAGAATGAGAGCCGGGATATAATTAGGAGCTTTGCGTTTCATTACAATAAAAGTATTTTAGATTGAAAAATGTTACTTTCCGAGCGCTTTGGCATAAGCCGCACGCGTGAGCATAATGTCGATTTGAGCATCTATTTTGTCGCTGTGTGCCGACAGCCAAGCTGTCTGTGCTGCCAACAAGTCGCTGGTCGAAATCAGCCCTTCATCAAAGCCCACCTTCGTCATACGCAGATTTTCCTCTGCCTTATCCAGACTTTTCCGCGTCAGTCCAAGTTTACGATTGGCTTCATTGACGGCAAATGCCCCTTGATGCACTTGCAGGGTGATTTTCTCGCCCACTTCCTCGGCACGTAAAGCGGCCATTTGGGCTTCGGCACGTGCAGCAGCCACCTTATGCCGTCCCTCCCCCCAGTTCCAAATCGGCATTTTCAAGGCAACACCCACATTCCACGTTCCATTAAACTTGCGTTCAAAGCCGTTGGAGATAGAAGGGTAATGTCCTAACACTCCCGCCGTCAAAGCCAGCGTAGGGAGAAAGGCTGCCCGTTCCACCTTTACCTTCTCACCATAGATTTGCGAGGCAAGGCGAAGTTGTCGCAATTCAGGTCGGGAAGTCAGTGCTGTGTGTTCATCAGGAACAACATTATTCTGCAACACAGCAATGTCATCCAGCAATTCATCGGCCAAAATAGGCTTATCTGTAAGTTCCCATCCGCAGAGCTGTGCCAACAACATACGGGAGAGTGTCAGTCCGTCTCCCACTTTGGTAAGTGTCATTTCTGCCTTATTCAATTCCACGCTTACCGCCAACTCATTGGCACGAGTAGCTACACCTTGTGCCATCATCTTTTCCACATCGCTATGCAAGCGAGCCAGCATGTCGCGATAAGCCGTCGCCAGTTTCTGCTTGTTCACCAAACTCACCACCTGCCAATAGGCTCTATCCACTTCGAGCAGCAATTCTTGCTCCTCGGCACGCAGGCGTTCTCCCGCCAACTGCTCACTATAATGGGTGATACGATCATAAGCCCGAATCTTTCCTCCCATATAAAGGGGTTGCGTGAGTACAATTGACCCCACGGCCACATCTCGCGTATCGGTATCGAACGCCTCCACCACTCCACGCCCGACTGCATTCAATCGGCCGGCCATCACAGGCAGTCCGGCTTGGGCACGTTGTAAAAGAGGAGCTAATCCTGGGTTGGCAGCAATGAGTCCTTGTGCTATTTGAACAAACTCCGGAGTAACAGCCCTCACCAAGTTTGTCCCTAAATTGGAAAGTGATTGTTTCTGTTGTTGATTGAGCAACGAAATATTCTCGCCCAGATGCGTATAAGCCGCAGTGGCTGAAAGTTTGGGTAGATAATTGGTGCGTGCAGCCAAATGTTCGTTTTTAGATTTCTCTACGGCCAGTTGCGCCATACGAATGCCTTTGTTGTACTGCAAGGCCATTGTTCGACAAGAGTCGAGAGAAAGCGTATGTGCAGAACGACTCTCTTGCGAAAAGGCCGAAAAATAGGACACTCCTAAAAAGAGTGTTATCAGAGAGAATAGTCTTTTCATTTTATGTTCTATTATTACATTTCACAAATGGATTGCAAAAGTACTCTTTTTTTTGAGATAGCACAATACAAAACAGAAATATAGAACAATGATACCCACGAAATAGCAAGGAAAATAATTGATGGAAACAAAAACGGTTCATCCGACATTTGGAGTGATGGCAGGGTAAAAAGAAGAAAACCGC
>CAUUGL010000057.1:0-9079 GCA_963544845.1 uncultured Alloprevotella sp. | reverse complement strand
GCTAAACTTCAAAATGACACGATTTCCCTATCCGCAATGCCCATCAATAGGCGTTGCGGATTCCTTTTTCGAAAAGTAAGCCCCTAGTCAAAAACAGTTATAAAATGCTAAAAGATTAAAACAGGTTCAATCTGCACCCTAGGGTAGTTTGCGAAAATCAATGGGTTGAAAGTCTAAGGGAATATCGTCAGCACCCCCTTCATTGAGAGGGGTTGAGAAAATATAAAGAATTCCATCGAGCATATCTCGCCAAAACTTCCAACGAAGCTTCCAAGGTAAGGAAAGGGCAAAATTAGTGATGCGTATTAAAGCCCCTAAGAAGCCATACATCATATAGAGCGTTGCTCCTTTAGAACGCCGCACTCGAACATCATCAGAAAAATGTGCTCCAGTAGTTTGACGCGAGGGAATGGAGCAAAGAACTTGTGGTTCATAGCAAATACGTGCACCCTGCCGATAGGCCTGATGCAAAAACACTTCTTCCTCACCACAAGAGAGGTAGCCTGCCCCTAAACCGAAGCGAGGGTCAAAGGACGGCAATGGAGCATCGGTGCGCAAAGCGATTTCCCAACTCGAGAAATAGCTACCCGATGGCCGATGAGAATAGTCAAATGCAGTGGTTGGATAAGACTTAATCGGCTCTTCATTATTATCAATGGCCTGAAAACAAGCAATATCGACATCAGGGTGAGTGGAGAAATAGCGTATCACCATATCCAACTGCTGTGAAGTATATCGTGCATCATCATCAACAATGAGTGCTAGTTCCGTAGTACAGTGACGCAAAGCATTATTGCGATTATAAGAAAGTCCGATACCTGAAATCGGTAAGATTGTTACATCTGGCCGCTCTTTTAAGATTGAAGGTACCATCTCTAAAAACTGCACTGCAGTAAATTGGAATGAAACGATATAACACACGTCCTCTCGCTGAGAAAGTAAGAGGGCAGGCACATTTTCTATACGATCGTTGATAGTGCAGATGAGAAGCGAGAGTTTGGGCTGCATAGATATAAAAGGAAGAAAAGGATACATATACACGACTTATCAACGAGTAGGCGCGGGGGTAGTTATGGAGAGAGACGCACGAATCAATTGATTTTATAACTTAAAGCGTCATTATTATCTAAGAAATAAATCAGTTGACGGGTAACATTGACACGCGAAATATCGCTGGTCAAAGTGACAGTTGCTAGTGTTTCGGGGTCGTGGATATGGAAATTGAGAATAGTTTTCCCTTCCGTACTTTGCACCATTTCAATAAGCTCAGCTACCAACAGATCGTCCAAGAGTTTGAGGTTGGCTGTAATAGTAAGACTTTGTACCCGCGTATCAATGAGGTCGGAAAGCCACTCGACATTGGTGAGACTCAATTCCAACTCTTCAGGTTTCCACCTTTTGGGAGTAACGTGCGCGGTAACAAAGATTGAGTTCCCAACCGCAAAATAGCCCTTGAACTGCGCCCAATCATCCCCAAAGAGTGTAAGTTCTCCTGAACCTTTGAAATCCTCAATAGCCACTTTACCATAAGCATTCCCCTTTTGAGAAATCCGCTCATCGGATGCTATCACCATCCCTCCAAAAGTAACATCTTGGTTGGTATAAGGCTCCAAATCGTTCAAATTGAGCATTGATAAGGTGCAAAGATTGTTGAGTATTACGGCATAGTTATCCAGCGGGTGTCCACTCAGATAGATACCGATAAGGTCACGCTCCTTATTGAGGCGATCAAGGTCGCTCCACTTTTCGAATATATTAGCTGGCTTAGGCTTCGATATCTCTACGGTTTCGATACCACCGAAAAGACTATTGCAACTTTCCTCATGATCTTGTTGGAAATGCACTCCATAAGTCATCAGCACATCAAGGAAAAGTATTCCACTGCTATCTGGCACAAAGTACTGCTCACGGGAAATATCCGTAAAACTATCAAATGCTCCTGCAATAATCAAGGCTTCGATGTTTTTACGGTTACAGGCGTTGAGATTAACCCGTTCAAAAAAGTTGTAAATATCGGTAAAGCGTCCACCTTTTTGACGTTCATCGATGATAGCTTGAACAGCATTTTCACCAACCCCTTTGATAGCGGCAAGTCCAAAACGAATATCGCTCACACAGTTTACCGAAAACTTGAAATAGCTTTCATTGACATCGGGACCATAGCAATCTATTTTCATATCCCGACATTCGTCCAAAAACTTAGTCAGGTCGCTGATATTTCCCAAAGAGCAACTGAGCAATCCCGCCATATATTGAGCCGGGAAATTGGCTTTCAAATAGGCGGTTTGATAAGCTACCCAGGAGTAGCACGTGGCGTGACTCTTGTTGAAAGCATATTCGGCAAAAGCAGTCCAGTCGTTCCAAATTTTTTCCAGCACCTTAGGGTCGTATCCATTTGACTGTCCACCTGCTACAAATTTGGGATACATCTGATCAAGTTTATCGCGCAGCTTTTTACCCATCGCCTTACGAAGGTTGTCACTCTCACCACGAGTGAAATTGGCGATTTCTCGTGAAAGTAACATGACCTGCTCCTGATAGACCGTAATGCCATAGGTTTCTTTCAGATACTTTTCCATACAGTCCAAGTCGTAAGTAATGGGTTCGCGCCCATGCTTACGGTCGATAAACTGCGGGATATAGGCCATAGGACCAGGACGGAACAAGGCATTCATAGCGATAAGATCTTCAAACACGGTGGGCTTCAACGAACGTAAGTGCTTTTGCATACCCAACGATTCGAACTGGAACGTACCGATAGTGCGTCCATTACTGTAAAGATCGAAAGTGGCGGTATCTTCAAGGTCGCAATAATCTATATTTACCTCAATGCCAAGCGAGGTTCGGATGTTTTCAACAGCTTCACGCAGGATGGTGAGTGTTTTCAAGCCGAGAAAGTCCATCTTTATCAACCCCGTCTCTTCAATCACCTTTCCTTCATATTGTGTACAACGAAGTTTTTCACCCGTTTCTTTGTCATCGGCCGTAGAGATAGGCACCCAGTCGGAGATGTCGTCACGACAAATAATGAAGCCGCAGGCATGTACACCAGTGTTGCGCACATTGCCTTCAAGCATCTTGGCGTAACGCAAGGTGTCGCGCAATACAGGATTGGGCGATGCCTCAGCAGCACGCAGTTCAGGAATGGAAGCAATGGCGTTGGTCAAATTCATCTTTAAAGGCTTACCATTGGGGCCTTCAGGGAGTTTGTCTGGAATGAGTTTGCACAAACGGTTACTTTCACTCAAAGGCAACTGTTGCACACGCGCCACATCTTTGATGGCGGACTTGGTTGCCATCGTGCCATAAGTGATAATGTGTGCCACCTTTTCCACACCGTACTTCTCCGTTACCCATTGTAGCACGCGACCACGGCCGTCATCGTCGAAATCGACATCAATATCCGGGAGAGAGATACGGTCCGGATTGAGAAAACGTTCGAACAGCAGGTTGTACTTGATGGGATCAATGTCGGTAATGCGCAAACAATAAGCAACCACACTACCTGCAGCAGAACCACGACCGGGTCCTACCGACACGTTGAGTTGCTCACGTGCCGTCTTAATGTAGTCTTGTACAATAAGGAAGTAGCCCGGAAAACCCATCGTCTTCATGATGTGCAGTTCAAAATTAATGCGTTCCTGCGTTTCATCATCAAGAGGCTCGCCATAGCGCCATTTAGCTCCTTCATAGGAAATTTTGGCCAAATAGTCGGCTTCGAGCTTGATGCGGTAGAGTTTATCGTAGCCACCGAGTTTTTCTATTTTAGCCTCACCTTCTTCGCGCGAAAGCACCACCTTTCCGTTTTCGTCCTGTGTAAACTCATCGTAGAGCATCTCCTTCGTGAACCGATTGCGATACCCTTCTTCCGTTCCAAAATCTACGGGAATCTCAAAGTTCGGCATAATCGGGGCATGGTCGATATTGTAGGTTTCGACCTTGTTTAAAATCTCCTGCGTAGTGCTCAGAGCTTCGGGCAAATCGGCAAAGACTTCATTCATCTCGGCTTGTGACTTAAACCACTCCTGCTTGGTATAGAGCAAGCGGTTTTGGTCACTATAATAATGGTTGGTGGCCAAGCAAATCAGGCGGTCGTGGGATTCTGCATTTTCTTCATTCAAGAAGTGGGCGTCGTTGGTGCAAATATATTTCACCCCACATTTATTGGCCAACTCAATCAGCACCTTGTTGACTTCTTGTTGTAATTTGAAGGTTTCTCGATTGGCACGCTGGGCAGGATCTTTCACCTCATGTCGTTGCAATTCAAGATAATAATCTTCACCAAACACACTTTTGAACCACATCACAGAGGCTTCCGCTGCTGCCACGTCATCGTGCATAATCTTTTGTGGAATTTCACCACCCAGACAGGCCGAACAAATAATCAATCCCTCATGGTATTTCTCTAAATCCTCCTTATCCGTACGTGGGCGATAGTAATAGCCATCCACCCAGGAACGGCTTACGAGTTTAATTAAGTTGTGATAGCCCACTTCATTTTTGGCTAAAACAATCAAGTGCCAACCACTTGCATCTTCTTTCGTTTCTTTCAGTTCCTTCTTACGCCGTGCACAATACATCTCACAGCCAATCACAGGCTTAAAGTCAGCTGCGACACGATTTTGGGCTATAGTGGCTTCACATTCGGCTATCAGCTCCTCTTTCCCTTTACCACCATCTTTCTCTGGATCGGCGGAGTATGTTCCGTCACGCAACGCATCAAGTTTCTTTTGGGCCTGAGCAATAGCCTTTCGAGCCCCTCCTTTCACTTTGTTGGAGTGATTGAAAAGATCCTTGATACCCATCATATTGCCATGGTCTGTTAGCGCCATACCACGCATTCCATCGGCTATGGCCTTATCAATGAGGCGTGTAACATCGGCTTGTCCGTCTAAGAGGGAATAGTGGGAATGAACGTGAAAGTGAACGTAAGGTATCATTGTGGAGAATTTTAGAGTGGTAAATACGACTGCGGCGATGGTAGGGAGAAGAAGTCTCTCTGGAAACTGCTTTGCATAACAGTGGCACAAAGATAAATTCTGTAAGTGGTGAACTTCCGTAAGAATCTATAAACTGCGTCGTGGTTTATAGATTATCCTTATTGCAATGCAGTAGGAGGTTCCTGCTTATCAAGAATTTCTGCAAAAAGTGTGGTTTTGCGGAAGTTTGTCGTATGAGAATAAACACGTCTTCGGGTTAATTGAAGAAAGTCCAACTGATTCCGACACGCAGTTCTGCTGGATTTGTAGGATAGTGAGGCGCAAGAAAATAATGCCCATTCCCTTGGTTGAGATGTGCATAAGATACGTAAAACCGTACTCCTTTGAGGGTGAAATTAGCATAGGCATTAAGCCAAGGATAGTTACCTAACTTGGTGCGATAGTTAGTGTCTTGAAGGGCATACATTCCTACCATCGGACTGTAGGTTGGAGCATAGTAGTGGGTGAAGTAACGTACATCTGCTCCCAACTCTGTGGCTAAGACACGGGCTATTTTGAACTTCAAGTAAAGATTAGACCACACTGTCAGAAGCGGAAGCGGGAGCGTTCGATCACTTGAACTTTTCTGAAGCGTCAACTCATTTTCCCAATTCAAGATGCCGAAGCGGAAGTCCTTTCCTAAGGTTGCACTGAGAAGTTGAATATTAGTAGAGGTCTGTTGCACATCTACCCCATATTTCATCGTGGCTTGAGCGGCAGGCGTAGCTGCTGTTTGTGTTTCTTGAAGGAACACATGATTTTGAATGGTTTCCAAACCCACACCAAGACGTGTGGAACCGTAAGCAAGTTTTCCCTCTGTACGGAAGCGGAAAATCTTATTCAAGCTCTTGTCCCACCATGCATTTCGACTGTGGAAATGCTCGTAGTAAAAAGCCGGGTTTTCGTTCCTGACAAACCCACGAGCTTGAAGACTCAATGTATCACTACCCAGACGGAAATGCAAGCCTATACGTCCTTCGAGGTTGAACTCACCCCAATCGCGCCCGGTTGTGCGCATTTCGCCCAGCACGTTGTAACGCAATGTCTGAGCCTTTTCACGCATGAGTTGTGCTCCCAAGGTGATGTAGTTGAAAGTGGTTGTTTCCTCTTGTTGTGCAACATTGGGAAGGGTAAATCGAGCCAGTTCGTGTTTGGCAAAAAGACGCATCCCCGTTTTCACCCAACTACGAAATCCCTCCTGCATCTCAAGGGCTATGGTATTTTGCAGAGAAAGGTAACGTGTCTTATCATGTGCTTTATCGGCTGTATAATAGAAATTTTGAAAGAATGCATCCTGTTTCTGTTGAGAAGAGAAGAGGCGATTGTTATGCGCAAGACTGAAAGTATGAATGAGTGAAGCCACCGGCACAAAACGTCGGGAAAGCGTGGTGTCGGCCACAAAACCGGATGTGGAAGTGAGAGAACTTTGTAACGTATCGCCTGCTGCAGCAGCCATCGGTATCAGCGCAGTAGACCGCATTGTTTGATGCACTACCCTACCCAATGAATCAACATACTCGTAAAACCCCACCGAATAGCGATGGGAGAGAAAAAGACGATTTACGTTGAGTGTGTTACGCACGCCTTGCAAACGAACTGGAATGTCGATTGATTGGTAACGGGTGGGAAAAGATTCCGGATTGACGATGTAGGCATCATCTTCCAATCCCCCATTTTCAACGGTCTTGAGGTGATTGCTGTTGAAGAAGGTGTGCATCTGATATTGATCACCACGATAGCTGCCATAGACTGTCCCTCCAAAAGCTGAATTGGGTTGATTCTTATAGTTGCCTCGTCCATAAGCATAATCTATCACAAAGCCTATCCCGGCACGTTTGTTAATATTGGTCGAAAAGTCGGCAATAAAGCGATCGTCGCCCGTTTGCTTCCCTCCTGCTGAGTGGTAGGTCAAATGAGCAATAGGAGACTTTGTGTTAGTGAATACCATTTGGTTAATGGGACGCAGATAGTAAGAATAAGGTAGGGTAAAGATGAACTGTGAGCCCATCATATAGTCCATCTCTCCCGAATAAATGCGTGAAACACGTGGCGCACCCAATGTTCCCAGAAAGTTGTAGGTCCCTCGCACTCCTTCTGTAAAGTTGCTGTTCTGAAAGAGATGTGAGAGAGTGTCGGGCTCGGTGGATTGTACGCTGCCAAAGCGTTCATCAATTGTCCACACCATCAACCCTTTAGGGATTGAGTTAGGGTCGATGCTGTCTTTATCGGTTTTGAAGGAGCTATTGCGTTTTATACCACTATTGGGGCGGTCCTCCCGTCCCAACAATCGAGGTGTTTGTGCCGTTGCACTAACAATAAAAAGCATCGCACAGGCGATGCTCATAAGAAGATGAAGATGGCGCATGTTCATAGGTTATAATGAAAAAGCAGAGAGAGCTTTGACAATCTTTTGTTCGGTCGATGCACTTACTGGAACAAGAGGCAAGCGCAACACGTTGGCCAAACCTTCTCGGTGCGCCAACATACATTTCACCCCGGCAGGATTACCCTCGGCAAAGGCCAAACGGAATATGTCGTAAAATTGGCGATGGGTATAAAGCGCCTCTTCGAGGTTGTCAAGTTGCATACTGTGGGTTAAAGTTGACATTTCGACAGGGAAGGCATTGCCCACCACCGAAATCACACCTTGAGCCCCCAGAGCCAACAATTCGAATGTGAGTGAGTCATCACCACTAATCACGTCAAATCCCATAGGAGCACCTGCCAAGATTTCCTCAATCTGCGGAATACGTCCACTGGCTTCCTTGATGGCCACGATGTTTTCAAAATCATCAGCTAAACGCAGAGTTGTAGTCGCTTCGAGATTCACTCCCGTACGTCCCGGAACATTATAAAGCACAACGGGTACGGGAGACGATTTGGCCACAGCTGCATAGTGACGATAGAGCCCCTCCTGTGTAGGTTTGTTATAATAGGGCGTCACGATGAGCACCCCATCAATACCTTCAAAGTCGTTGTTTTCCAAGAAAGCGCACACCGCGCCCGTATTGTTTCCACCACATCCTAAAAGAAGGGGAACGCGCCCTGCTATCGTTTCGATAAAAAGTTCAGTGATACATTCCTTTTCGCTATCGGTCAAAGTGGGGGTTTCAGCCGTTGTGCCAAGGGCGCAAAGGAAGTCTACGCCCCCATCAATGAGGCGATTGATATGTTCACGCAGACCATAAAGATCTACTTCTCCCTCCGGCGTGAAAGGAGTCACAACGGCCACCCCCGTTCCGCGAAAAATGTTGGTTCTCATATCGTTTTTTGAATTGATGCTACAAAATTACGGCAGTTTTTTCTAAGCACAAAATTTTCGTACCATAATTTGCTGAAATAGACTTTCGTGACATAGCGAATGCTCATGTGTGGAATTCGTGGTCTTGTTTGTAAAAATGAGAGCTCAGTAAAAATCTTTTTATTCTTAAACAAGATAGTTGATAATCAACAAGCTATATCTATGATTTTGTTATCCGAGTGGAATTGCAGAAATTTCAAAATTATTTCTGTTCGGTAAAAGGCAGAATCATCTTTATAACTCTCTGTTACATAGCTGTTCGAAGAGTTATTTGAATGAAGAATCTTATAACCCCAATTCGGTTTAAGGTCCCCTCCTTTTTACTCAGATTATAGTCCACAACGATTCTTTCGATCTTGTTGTAGACCGAAGATTCATTGTTTCACGCAAGTAGGTTTAGAAAAGTGTGAGCTGTTTCACTTCTGCTTCTCCCTCCACCTCAAACTCCATATTGATAGAGGGTTTTGTATCGTAGAAAGTATAAGCCGCCATCCCTGCAAAAAGGTTGACAATAAAGTTTGAGATATATTGCTGTCCGGTAAAAGTTTTTCTGATGATAAAAATAAGGTTCATCCGACATTTGGAGTGATGCGGCAATCATGTAGAGCATATAATCTCAGCTCAAAGTACCTTTCGTCCCTAAAACCATAAGCCACTCTCTTCATGACCTTTATCTTGTTGTTAATCCCCTCTACTTTTCCTGTCGATATGGGGCAGTTGTACCATGCTAGAATACCGGTTCTATAAGCCATGATTGTGTCGGCCATTTTCATCAGCTGTGGCACTTTGCTCTCCCGCG
>CAUUGL010000056.1:0-9475 GCA_963544845.1 uncultured Alloprevotella sp. | reverse complement strand
CGAAACGGTCATGCTCGATTGGGTAAAACAGGCGCGGGAGAGCAAAGTGCCGCAGTTGATGAAAATGACCGACACGATCATGGCTTATAGAACCGGTATTCTTGCATGGTACGACTGCCCCATATCGACAGGGAAAGTAGAGGGGATTAACAACAAGATAAAGGTGATGAAGAGAGTGGCCTATGGGTTTAGGGATGAAAGGTACTTTGAGCTGAGATTATATGCCCTACACGATTGCCACATCACTCCAAATGCCGGATGAACCGTTTTTTTATCTCAGAGGTAGTTATGTTTATTTCTGAACCCCATCAATACTACTATTTTGAGGGGGCTTGTAGGAATGCATCTGAGCATTATTAAATCAAAAAAATCTCCACCTTTACGCAAAAGGTGGAGATGAAGGAGGTTGGCTAAAAAGCGCCTATTTCAGTTTGCTTTCCAAGTAGTGGAAAATACGGGTGAAAAGGTGTTGCCGTGTGCGGCCGCCGTAGATGCTGTGGTTGCGGTTGGTGTAGACCTGCATGTCAAACTGCTTGCCGGCCTGCACCAAGGCTTCGGACATTTCGGCAGCGTTGCGGAAATGGACGTTGTCGTCGGCCGTGCCGTGAATGATGAGGAGATCGCCGCTCAGTTTTTCAGCCCGTGCGATGGGGCAGACCTGATCGTAGTTGGGATTTTCTTTCGGGGTGCGCATATAACGCTCGGTGTAGACAGTGTCGTAGTATTTCCAGTTGGAGGGGGCTGCCACTGCCACACCGCAACGGAAGAGAGGACGCCCATCGGTCATGGCCATCATGGTGTTGAAACCACCGAAACTCCAGCCCCAAATGCCGATACGAGTTTTGTCGACATAGGGTAGGGTACCGAGATAGCGAGCGGCTTCAACTTGGTCGCGCGACTCAAAATCGCCCAAACGGAGGTAGGTGCTTTTTTCAAATTCCGCCCCTCGTGCGCCGGTGCCGCGACCATCGACAATGACGCAGATATAGCCTTCCTGTGCCAGAAAACTTTCCCAGATGCCTCCGCCGTAGAATCCGGTCGACCAAGCGTCTTTCACCTCTTGGCTGCCGGGGCCGCTGTATTGATACATCAGCACAGGGTAGCGCTTGGAAGGGTCGAAGTTGCGCGGTTTCATCATCCAACCGTTGAGGGTGGTGCCGTCGGCTGTGGTGAATTGGAATAATTCTTGACGAGCGCCCACACGCTCCATTTTCTTTTTCAGCGAGGCGTTGTCGATGAGGGTGGTGAGGATGCGCCCCGTTTGGTCGCGCAGGGTGGTGACGGGAGGCGTTCCGAGAGTGGAGTGAACGTCGAGAAAATAGTGGAAATTGTGGGAGAAGGTGGCGGCGTGCGTGCCGTTTTCAGGCGTGAGCCGTTGTAGATTACCTTTCAAATCGGCTGCATAAACAGCAGTTTGGAGCGGACTGTCCTTGTGGGCTGCAAAGAAGAAACGACCGTTTTTTAGGTCGCAGCCATAGAAGTCGGCCACCTCATAGTTACCTTGCGTGATGGTGGCTTTCAGACTGCCGTCGAGGGTGTACCAGTAGAGGTGCTGGTAGCCACTCCGTTCGGAGAGAATCGCAAAATGTCCGTCGTAGAAACGAAGGGCGGTATAGGCCGTTTCGCGCAGATATTTGGCGTTGGTTTCGCGCAGGGCGAGGCGTGCCACACCGCTGCGGGGATTGACCATGTAGAGGTCCATGCGGTCTTGGTGGCGGTTGAGGGTGACAACGGCCAAACGGTCAGGGTCGGAAGTGGTGGCGATGCGGGGAATGTAGCCATCGGCATCGAGAGGCACTTCCAAGCGGCGCGTGGCACGGCTTTGCAGGTCGTAGCTGTGGAGGGTGACGGTGCTGTTGGTTTCGCCGGCGATGGGATACTTGTAATCGTAGGTACCGGGGTAGGCATCGTTTTCCAGGTGCTCGGGCTTCTCTCCTTTGAACATCTGCATCCGATAGACCGGAACCTTCGTTTCATCGTAGCGCACCCAGCAGAGCATTTTTCCATCGGCCGAAAAAGCAAAGGAACGGGCGGTGGTGAACTCCTCTTCATTGACCCAGTCGGGGATGCCGTTGATGATTTCGTTGCGACGGCCGTCGGTGGTCACCTGCATTTCGGCATTGCCATAGAGGAGTTTGACCACGAAAAGGTTGTTGTCGCGGGCAAAAGCAACGACATTGCCATCGGGCGAGAAGAGGGGCGACATCTGCGCACCGCCTTCGGAGAGGGGCTCTATTTTGCGGTTGGCCACATCGTAGAGGTAATAGACTGCGGTGAAAGTGCGTCGATAGATGGCTTTGGTCTCGGTTTGCAGCAAAATTTTCTTCTCGTCAGGGCTCATGATGTAACCCTCGATGCGATTGGGTTTCACCTCACTGCGCGCCTTGTCAAGGTCGAAGAGGGTTTCGATCTCTTTTCCCGTTTTGAACGAAGAGCGCACAATACGCCGCCCATCATCAGAAAGACGAGAGTAGCTTTCGCCATCGTTGAGGGGATGCACGCCATAGAGATATTGTGGCGAGAAGGTGCCGTCGGTCAGTTGTTGCAGGGTGATTTTTTCGCCATCGACATTTGCTTTTGCACAAAAGGGAGCAGCGGCGAAAAAGCACAAGACGCTTGCCGCCAGAGAGAGCAAGGATTTTTTCATGATCGGAAGAGAAGGATTTTGTATTTGGAAAGACCGCCTTATTCTCGTGTGGCGGTGAGGCGCGCACAGCAACCGGCGGTGTGAGCCCCCATCGGTGGATTGTTTTTGCAGACTTCAACAACGGCGTGTACCAAACCGGCATAAGCCGCAAAAAGACGACGCAGGATTCGTCCCGCCACGTGCTCAAGGAGTGCCGAAGGGATGTGCATTTCTTCGCGTACCAAGTCGTACACTTCGGCATAGCTGATGGTGCCTTCAAGTCGGTCGTCGAAAACAGCTGCATCGGCCTCAGCCAACCGCAGCGTGAGATTGACGGTGTAGTCGTTGCCCACGATGCGTTCTTGCTCCAACACGCCGTGTCGGGCATAAAACTGCAAATCGCGCAAAAGAATTTCTGTGGATTGGAGGTGCATGGGGGAATCGTACGAAAGGTTAGACTTCGGCAGCAGGTTCTTCAACCTCGTCGGTATTGGTGTATTTCTTCAACGCGCGTACCACCCCCGACTTCCACGTGTTGATGGTGTCGCTCTCCAACTGGAGGGAGTCGATGAGGTGAATGACGTTGTCTACGGGCATTTGGTAGCGAAGCACACCGGAAATGAGTTTGGCATAGTTCCAATACTCCTTGTTGAAGCGCCCCGAAAGGCCTTCGACCGTGATTTTGTAGCCGCGGCGGTTTTGAAAGGCGAAGTCATAGCGGGTGGTACCATCGGCATTGAGATTTTTGACAATCCAGCCGGTATTGACGCTCTTGGGCAACACGATGCCTTCGTCGTCGTCCTGCAATCCTGTAAAGATCTCGTAGGGGCGTCCATCGAGCAATCCGACAAAGGCCACCCATTTTTCTTTTTTATTTTGAAAGCGCCACACGTCGCACTCCAACGACTGAGGCCGCACTCGCGCACCGGTTTGCAAACGCCCCAACGCCAAATGAAAGAGCGCGGTGGTGATGCGGTCGGTCGGGGCGGAGTCGGCCGGAAGAAGTGCGTAGCGCCCATCGGTCTCTTGTTGAAGCCGTGAGGTGAAATGCTGCATCATCTCCTCTGCCGAAAGCGAAGGGTCGATTTGATTGAGTTCGTGCGTCAAGCGCAGCAAGTCGTCGTGGGTGTAGCGTGCAGTTTGGGCGTTAATCATAAGAAAACGGCTTACTTTTGTGACAACTCCTGCCAAAACTTCTCCAAATCGTCGGAAAGTCCTTCCATCAACTCGTGGTTGATGATGAGCGTTTCGTCATCGACCAAATAGAGTTCGGCGATGGTTTCAAACTCGTCGTCGACCAACACAAAGGAATAGGGGCGGAGGATGTTGATGCCATCGACCAGTTCCTTTTGCGCTTCAATGGCTTGGCGCAGAACAGGCTGAATGTCATCGTAAAACTTCTCATCGTTGTTGCCTATCCACTCTTCCACTACGCAGCGCGTCAGTTCTTGGTCGTCATCGTTGAAGATGAGGAGTTCGCCGCTTTCCTGCTTCACCTGTAAATAAAGGTCGGTGAGCATAGGGTCGTCGGCCAACGTGGGGCATTTTGCCGCCGTTTTTTTGAGCGCGCGCTCAATCTGATAATAAGTTTGTTCTGAAGCGTTCATAACACAATAATTATTATTTGCGGAAGAGGAGGAGTAAAGCGTATCTTTATTTTACAGCAAAGATAATCCCTCTGTACCAAAAAGCAAAATTAAAATTTGCTTTTTTTCTTTTTTGAGTGTAACTTTGCGGAAATTACTAACAAATTCCGCCTATGCTCGCTCTTTCTTTGCTGGTTTCGGCCATGGCTTCGCTCTTTGCTCCCCACGATATTGCGGGGAGTAATGAAACTGGTGCGGAGCATGAAGCGCTGTTGCTTCCCCGTCCGCATTCGATGGCGTACCGCTCCGGCGAGAGTGGTGCGGCAAAGATGGTCGCTCCTCCCGATTTGCAAAATGATGCGGGGCTGTTCGTTTATTTTCAGCAAATCGCCGCACCTACGGCGACTACACTAAAACCTGCCGTGTTTGCGTGGGAAACTCTGCAAACCTCAAAAGCGCAGTCGAAGGCCTCGGAGGCGTACGAACTACACATCACGCCCGACAGCGTGGTGGTGCGTGCCGCAGGGCGAATCGGCCGACTACGGGCGTTGCAAACGCTCTCCCAACTGCGAAGCAATCGAGGCACGCTGCCTTGCATGGACGTTTATGATGCGCCTACCTATGCTTGGCGTGGGGTGATGATCGATGTGAGTCGGCATTTTTATCCCTTAGCCTTTCTCAAGCAGCAGGTTGAGGCGATGGCGGCTTTCAAACTCAATCGGTTGCACCTTCATCTCACCGATGCCGCAGGTTGGCGGATGGAAATACTGCGCTATCCCCGACTTACGCAATTAGGAGCGTGGCGCACCGATGTCGCGTGGGAAAAGTGGTGGAATGGCGGCCGCCGGTATGTCGAAGAGGGAAGCTCCAACGCCTATGGCGGCTATTATACGCAGGCAGAACTGCGCAAACTGGTGGCATTTGCTGCCGAACGTGGGGTAGAGATTGTGCCCGAAATCGAGATGCCCGCCCACTCAGAAGAAGTGCTGACGGCTTATCCCGAACTTTCGTGTACGCACCTTCCCTATCAAGCGGCGGATTTCTGCCCCGGTAACGCACAAACTTATACCTTTCTCGAAAATGTACTCATCGAGGTGATGAGCGTATTTCCCTCGCGCTACATCCACATCGGTGGCGATGAAGCGGGGAAAGCCGATTGGAAGCATTGTCGGCTGTGCCGCGCACGGATGCTCGAAGAAGGGATTCTTTCCCCTGCCGATTCGCTCCAAATTCCTACCGACGAGCAACTCCATCGGTTACAGGCGGTGCTGATGCAGCACATGGGAACTTTTCTCGAAGCCAACGGCCGCAGAATGATAGGTTGGGACGAAGTGGTCGACCCGACCTTGCCGCAACAAGCAGCCGTGATGGTGTGGCGTAATCGGGAAATGGCGCAACGTGCCGCAGAATTGGGGCATGAAGTGGTGTTGGCTCCGGCTTCTCATTGTTATTTCGATTTTTACCAAGACGCACCGCCCTCGCAGCCCGAAGCCATCGGAGGGTATCTGCCCTTTGATGAGGTGGCGCAGTTTCCACACGCCAACCTCCTTCCCGACTCCCTGCAATCGTTGGTGTTAGGGGTGCAAGGCAACCTTTGGACGGAGTACGTCGGTACGCCTGCTGCGGCACAACGTATGCTCTATCCGCGCTTGTTGGCATTGGCTGAAATCGGTTGGTGCGGCAACTCCACTCGTTCGGTAGCCGCGCTGCGAAAAGCCGCCACGGCTCAAACGCCGCGTCTACAAGCCTTGGGGGTGCAGCCTTTCGACCTCACCACTGAAGTGGGGCAACGTGCCGCCGCCCGCCACGAGCGTCAACACTTGGCCAAAGGAGCAAAGGTGCACTACAATCTCCCTTACGCTGCGGCTTATCCTGCCACGGCCGAATTGACGCTCACCGATGGACGTCATGGTGGATGGAGCTACCACGATCGGCGTTGGCAAGGGTTCATCCGTGCCGGTGGTGAAGAGGCTTCCTCTCCCTCTTTTGACGTCACGATCGACTTGGGGCGTACGCAATCCGTCACCTCCGTCAGTGCTGATTTTATGCAAGTGTGCAATCCCGATATTTTCTATCCTTCGGCGTTTCGTGTGTCCACTTCGACCGATGGAGAGCATTTTCTCCCGATGGGTGAAGAGGTCTTTCCTTCCCAGCGTACCCCGTTGCCGGACACCCGCACTTTCCGTGTGCAGGCTCCAAAGTCTGTGCGCGCCCGCTATCTTCGCATTCAAGCCGTGCCTTCTACTTTTGGCGGCTGGCTCTTCACCGATGAAATTGTTGTGCTATGATTCTGACGCTCGACCTTGGTAATACCTGCGCCAAATGGGTGCTCTTCGATGGCGCAACGGTGGTTGAATATCAGGTGTGCTCCCATGCCGATTGCACCGCAGTGCTGGATGAACTACTGGAGCGCTACCCCGATAGTACGCGGTTGTGCTGGTGCTCGGTGACGGCACCGTTGCCTTTGCTCGAAAATCGGTTGGCACAACTCTCCATTCCGACAAAGCGCCTCTCGCCCCTTCACCCTCCTCAAGGCATCACCGTGGGGTACGAAACCCCTGAAACGCTCGGTGCTGACCGCCTTGCTGCAGTGTTGGGTGCTCGCTCTTTGCAACCCAATCGCACGTTACTCGTCATCGACGCAGGAACGTGTATTACTTTCGATGTACTCACACGAGAAGGAGAATATCCCGGGGGTAACATCAGTCCCGGTGTGGCGATGCGGTTGCGAGCGATGCACGAGTTTACGGCACGCCTTCCTCACCCCTCGTCAGAAGGTGCGACTCCACTCCTCGGCAAAACCACCGAAACAGCCTTGCGCAGTGGTGTCATATGGGGCATCAGTTACGAAATAGAAGGCTACATCCGCCACCTGCAAGCGCAATATGGAAGCATTTGCGTTTTTTTAACTGGTGGTAATCGTTTTGATTTTCATATCTCATCAGAAAGTTGCATCTTTGCAGACGATTTTCTCGTGGCCAGAGGGCTTGCACAACTCTGACCATCTCATCACATTTTTACTGTTCATGAAGAAGATTTTTCTCCTTATTGCTTGGGTGACCCTCACCCTCGCAGCCTCCGCACAAGAAACGGGTACGGAATCTCCCTATTCACGCTATGGGTTGGGACTTCCTGCCGACCGTTCTTTGGGTTTCAACAAAGGTATGGGTGGTGTAGGTCTGGGTATGGCCGATGGGCGACAACTCAACCTGCAAAACCCGGCTTCGCTGGCACGTATCGACTCGCTGACTTTCTTGATGGATGTCGGGTTGTCGCTGCAAAATGCCAACCTCAACGCGAACGGCACAAAGGTCAATCGACAAACGGCTCAATTCGACCATTTGGCGATGGGTTTCCGCTTGGCGCGCAATTTTGGATTCAGCCTTGGCGTACGTCCGCTCACTTCGGTGGGTTACGACATCACCTCCAAAGGTGCCCCCATCGATCACGGACTTTCGGGAAAAATCACTCCCACCACCCACTATGTCGGCGATGGCGGACTGCACGAAGCCTACGTCGGACTGGGCTACTCTCCTTGGAAACCATTGGCTGTCGGAGTTAATCTCTCCTACCTTTGGGGAACGCTCACCCACACAGCCGTCAATTCTTACAGCGATGCAACGGTACACTCTCTCAGCCGCACTTACGACAGCGAAATCCGCTCTTATAATCTAGAGGCTGGTCTGCAATACACTTTGCCGGTGGGTAGTAAGCACCGCTTTACCCTTGGTCTTGTCTACGGAATGGGGCACACCCTCAACGGTACGTCTTACTTCTTCAACAAGCGCGGCAACGAGAAGCCCGACACATTGATGGTGCGCAATGCTTACCAACTGCCTCATAGTTTCGGGGCAGGTTTGGCTTGGCAGTGGAACAACCGCCTGCGCGTAGGGTTCGACTACACCCGTCAAATGTGGAGCGACTGCACCGCCCCTGTGGCGAAGGAACAATCTAATGTGCTGTCCTACACTGCCATGAAAGGAGAATACGACAACTGCCATCGGATGAATTTCGGTGCGGAATACGTAGACAACCCTGACGGCTTCACGTGGAGTGGTCGTGTGCGCTACCGCATTGGTGCCAGTTACACTTCGCCCTACGCCCGCATCAACGGTCAACTTGGGCCGCGTACCTATTCCGCAGGAGTGGGCGTTGGTCTTCCCATCTTGACGCTCCACAACAACCGCAGTTTTCTCAATCTCTCAGCACATTGGGAGCATGTCAGCCCTCAGTTGCCCGGACAAATCACTGAAAACTACCTCCGCCTCTCCATCGGTCTCAGTTTCAACGATCGCTGGTTCCAGAAGTGGAAAATCAACTAAAATCGCCCTTCAAAAGTTGTCAAAACTCTTGAAGATAACGTCAATTCAAAGCCGACCTCGTATCTTCTCTTGAGACGAGGTCGGATTTTAACCTTATCATCAGTTACTCACCCACTCCATGCGCCATCTCCTCTCGCTTTTTTTGCTCATCTTGAGTCTCTCCCTCTTGGGGTGTGGCAATGATGCACCGCCTCAAGGTCGCGCTGTGCGTCATCGTGATTCGCTTCCCGTGATGGTGAGTTACGGCGTTTCAAAACTGATTAGCGATTCGGGAATCACGCGCTACAAAATCCTTACCGAGGAATGGAAAGTTTTCGACAAAACCCATCCTCCTCGTCAAGAATTTGTGAAAGGCGTTTTTTTGGAGCGCTATGACAACCAGTTTAAGGTAAACCTCTACATCACGGCCGACACGGCTTATTGGTACGACCAAAATCTGTGGGAACTCCGCGGTCGCGTTCGGGTGCGCAATTTGGAAAATGGTACGCTCTATCGCAGTCAGCAGTTGTTTTGGGATATGAGCCGCCACGAGTTCTACTCCAACGTCTACATGCACATCACCACCCCCGATCGCGACATTCAAGGCGATCGTTTCCGCTCTGATGAACAACTGATGCGCTACGAGGTGATTCGTTCGCGCGGATTTATTCCGCTGCCTAAGAGTATGAGTTCTCCCGCAGCGCCCCCGACAGAAGCCGCGCAGGAAACACCTGCAACTCAACCTGCTTCTGCTCCAGTGCAGTAACGCAACTCAATGCGGAGAGATAAAATCTTTGCTTCTCTCCCTTTCCACTTTGTTATTTTAGGCCGCTTAACGTCCCAAGTGAAGTCTGCTTTTTCCTCTAATAAAACTATTGCTGTCCGGTAAACTTCCAAACGGCAGAAGAAACCTTCCCGAAGCCCTTTAGAATAGGACTTCGGGCTTTCTTTTTCAAAAAGCA
>CAUUGL010000055.1:0-9764 GCA_963544845.1 uncultured Alloprevotella sp. | reverse complement strand
CATTGAACGCGATGGATAAACCCATGAATCGAATAAAAGAAGTGCTTGAGGAGAAAGGAATTAAGCAAACATGGCTTGCTGAAAAACTCGGCAAAAGCTTCAGCATTGTCAATGCCTATGTCTGCAATAGGCGACAAGAAAATTTCAAATATTATTTTATCGATTCTAGTTACTGACAAATCATAAACTACAGATATAAATAGTTTTAGTATAGATTGATGAATTAACGCTTTATTCGTTCTTTGATTGATTTACTGAATCTGTGATGAGAGTAGAGGTGAGTAAACAAAGGTAGCTTATCTAGAGATGTTTTTATATCCCGACAAGACATTTAGGGTACTATTCGCTTAAAATATAGTTTCAAAAAGACAGAATTTGTTTCGATGAAAAATTCAAGAAAATACATATCTATTCAACGGATAAGAATCAGACAAGAGAAATTAGAGCGTTTGAGAAGAAAATCTGTTAAAAAGAAACGACAAAGAAATATTGATAGCAATGGTAGGAAAAAGGATAAAGAATGGGAAATTAACGAAAGACATTCTTTGTATGGGCATGTTAAGCGAGTAGCTGTTTCTGCAAGACAGAATCTTAGTTTGCTCAAGGACTCAGAAAATGTATTGGATTTTATGAGAAAAATTGAAAATGCAACAGCTAAAAATCAAAAAGTAATTCTTACTCTTGACCTCAGGCAAGTTACAAGGATTGATATTGGGGCTATTAGTGTTTTGTTATCTAAAATAAATAAACTAACTCAGAGGAATATACAAGCTATTTGCAAGTTGCCACAAGACCGTAATTGTAAGAAAATGTTTTTTGAGTCAGGTTTTTCTGATCATATGAGAGATTTGCAAGGAGGGAGAATACTCTACAATAAAAAAAGTAAAAACTTAATGGTAAACCGAGGTTTTGATAAAACGAGCAATCGAGAAATCGGGTTGGCCATTAAAGATTCTGTTAAGTATTTAACAGGGGCTGAAGATACCTTTAGACCATTATATAGTATAGCTCAAGAAATGTGTGCCAATTCAGTGGAACATGCCAATCAGTACAATAAGAATTGGCTATTTTCCGTTTGGTACAAGGATGAAGATAATGTTTGCTTCACGATGACTGATATTGGTGAGGGCATTTTGGGAACATTGAAAAGAAAATTTTCTCAAAAAATCAAAGAGCAGCTTTTGATTGATAATAAAGAAATTTTAAAACGAGCATTTGAGAAAAAGTATACTTCTGTGACCAAGGATGTTAACAGAAATAAGGGGTTGCCGAAAATAAAGAATATTTCGGATGCGAACTACATTAACAATCTGATTGTTATAACGAACAACGTGTTGCTGGATTTCTCAGATAGCACAAATTCAAAAGTCTTAAACCGAAAGTTCAATGGAACTTTCTATTATTGGGAGCTAAATAAAACATGTATAGAAATATGGAAGAACAGAAAATTTGCATAGCCCTAGCTGATTATTCAAAGAGTCCAGGGCCAAGATATTGTTATCAGGGAGATGATTCTGGTGAAGATTTTTACCACAAGATTCTGAATAAAAAATTCAAAGAGGCCTTTGATAAGAAGTTAGAACTCGAAGTAAATTTAGATGGTCCTGATGGATATGCCTCATCATTTCTTGACGAAGCATTTGGTAATCTTATTTTTGATTTTGGACAGGAGAATGTGCAGAGTCACGTAAAAATCATTTCGAATGAGGAGCCTGAATGGATTGAGATGATTGAGAAAGAAACTTTTCCAGAATGGGAGAAACGGCGTAGAGATAATCAATCACCTAAAAAAACTGTTGAGCACGAAGAATGGTGGCGTTTAAACTTTGCAAATAATTCAACAGAGAGACAAAAATGGATAGGCAAGAGCTGATGTTATGCGGGTTGCAAATCTCTGATTGGATTGCGGTCGTAGAAATCATTGTAACTTCCGCGATTGGTATTTGGGTTGCTATTACCGTGCAAAACAATCTCACAAAAAGCAGGTATTTAAAAGAATACTTTATCAATGAGGTAAAAGACATTAGAGATTTATATAAATCATTTATAAACCGACTTTATAAGAGTGAGATTTCGGCAATAGATATTAAAGATTGGTTTAAAGTCATGTCTGAGAGGACTCAAAATTTAGATAAGTTCCTTGGTGAAGAGTATTGTAAGTTTGATAGTTTTTTGATAGTTTCTAAACATGCAGAAATTCAGCAAACAATCACCTCAATGGACGAATTTAACGAGAATTATAAAGAGCCTACAATATCATTTGCAAATTCTTCTAAGAAGGAAATTCTAAAACTTCATTCTGAATTAAGTTGTGTTTTGACTCAAAGGATTATTGACATAAACTCAGCGAAAAAGCGAAAGAGAAAGAAAAAAAGTATATAAACGGCTCGAAAATCTGCAATGTCTTTACTATCCATATTATCAATTTGAATAAAGGGAGCTGAATTATCGTCCTTTGTAACCACCCAAATGTAAGGGTAAAAACAATATTACATGGACAAAAAGAATGACAAAAGTTATAGTATTAGATAATTAATATGATTGTCTCTAAAGACCTTCTGCAAATGCTTTCAGACATTGAGAGCTATAATATTGAGAGAACAGAATCGACTGGCAATATGGATAAGTTTTGTCAGGCGATATGTGCTTTTTCAAATGATATGTCGGGGAGTGGCAAGAATGGTTATCTGATTATCGGTGTCAAGGACAATGGAGAGTTGTCAGGTTTGCAGGTTGATGATAAACTCTTATTGCAGATTGCCAATATTCGGACGGATGGCAACATTCTCCCTCAGCCCATCATGACAGTGGAGAAATTCAGTTTTGGTGAGGGGGATGTATTGGTTGCAGAAGTTCAACCTTCAGAGTTTCCTCCCGTGCGTTATCGTGGTCGTGTTTGGGTGCGTGTCGGCCCTCGGAAGAGCACTGCGACAGAAGCAGAAGAAAAGATACTCACCGAAAGGCGACTCTCCAACGTTCATACTTTTGATGCTATGCCTTGTTTGGGGACGAGCATTGACGACTTGGATGTAGCTCTCATATATAAGGAGTTTTTGCCCAAAGCTGTGGCAGAGGATATTCTCGGTGAAGACAAACGAGATATCACGGATCAACTTGCTTCTCTTGGCTTATATGATTTGCGCTATAACTGTCCGACTAATGGGGCTATTGTCCTGTTTGGAAAGAATCCTGAGCGACACGTACATGGGGCGTATATTCAATATGTGCGCTTCAAGGGTAAGGATCGTGCGGGTGATATTCTCAATGAACATAAGTTTAGCGGTAATCTTTGTCGGGTATTACCTAAGATTGACGCTTTTGTCGAGACAAGTATCTCACAAAAGCGTCCCATTCCCGTAAGTGTACTTCGGGAAGAAACGGTGTCCAAGTACCCATATTGGGCTACTCGAGAGTTGTTGATGAATGCCATTATGCACAGGGATTACGAAGGAAACGCTCCTATTCAGTTTTATGAGTACGATGACCGCATCGAGATCCAAAACCCCGGCGGATTGTACGGCAAGGTCAGTCCCGATAATTTCCCCAACGTGAGTGATTATCGAAATCCCTTTATTGCCGAAGCAATGAAAGTCTTGGGCTATGTAAACCGATTCAGCCGTGGAGTGTATCGAGTTCAGAAGGAGTTGGAAGAAAACGGTAACGGGCAAGCCTCTTTTGATTTTTCATTGATTACAGCTTTTCGAGTAGTCGAGAACGTTTCTCAAAAGTATTTTGAAGAAGGCTTTGGGGGAGAAACATCCAAGAAACATCCAAGAAACATCCAAGAGACTACCCAAGAAACTACCCAAGAAACTACCCAAGAAAGGATTTTAGCAGCTATTCAGGCAAAGCCTGAGATCACTCAAAAGGAGTTGGCTCAATCTATCGGCATTACTCTTGATGGCATTAAATATCATATTAAGAATATGACCAAGCAAGGTGTCATCAAGCACGAAGGTTCTACAAAGGCTGGAAAGTGGATAATAATCAAATAAAACGTGTACATAATATTGAGCGGTCTTTTATTGCTTGTATTGGTTGTCGTGCTCATAGGAGCACTTCTGCCGAAAACCAGAACAAAGACAAAACAGTGCATTTTGAATGCCCCTGTTGATGTCGTTTTTGCTATCGTGACCAACAATCAAGAATGGCATTACAGAAGTTCTTTGGATGATTTGGAGATCATCTGTACCCAAGGGGATATTGAAGAATGGGAAGAGACTACCCATGGTGTAACAATTCGTTTTAAGACACTTGAGAAGAGACCACATTCTTTCTACAGTTTTGAGATGGATAGTAAAATGTTCGCAGGAGAGTGGCAAGCAACATTCGAACCAGTGGAAGGTGGTAAAACACTGTTCTCTGCAACAGAAAAGATAGAATACAAGAATCTGTTCTATCGTTTGGTTGGGTATGCTTTTATGGACTTAAACAAGTTTATGACCACATACCAAAAAGAACTTACAGCTCGAATAGAACTTGAAAAAGCAGAGCAATAAAGACAATATAAGCGATTGTTTGTAATCGATTTCAGAAATCATATTTGTACCATGTAATTGCAATGTGCTGTAAATCAGCATAGATTTGTTTGGAAGGTGAAGTAGTCCGACCTCACACATCATAAAAAGAAGGTGTACTATACAAAGCTATAAACGTATAAGTTACGAAGAGAAGAGGGCATATCACAAAGTGATTTCACCTTCTTTTTTTGTATCATCAGGGAAAGAGAAATAAATCCTTTCCCTTTTTCTATGCTATTTCATATCTTTGCGCTATCAAACAGCTTATGGGAAACAATGGATAGACCCATGAATCGAATAAAAGAAGTGCTTGAGGAGAAAGGAATCAAGCAAACATGGCTTGCCGAGAAGCTTGGCAAGAGTTTTACGATAGTGAACTCATACGTTTGCAATCGTGGCCAGCCAAGCCTTGAATTGCTATTCCAAATAGCCAAGATTTTACAAGTCAATCCTAAGGATTTGATTAACATTCACGATGAATAACGATTTTCATTATGGCAGAACATAAAGAGCAACATAAAAAATCTATTCGTTTCTTCAACGACCGTGAAGTAAGGGCGGTATGGGACGATGAACACAATAAGTGGTGGTTCTCGGTACTTGATATCATTGCAGCAATCAACGAGCAAGACGATTATCAGAAGACAAAAAACTATTGGAAGTATCTTAAAACAAAGTTAAAAAAGGAGAACAACGAACCGGTTAGTGGTACTAACCAGTTCAAAATGCAAGCCCCGGATGGGAAACAGCGCCTGACAGATATGTTGGATAGCGAGGGCGTAGTCTTATTGGCAAAGGCAATACCTAACAGCAAAGCAATGTCATTTCTCGATTGGTTTATCTATAGCGACAACACCATTGACGGACAGAGCAAGAAGAAAGCCTGCCAACTCTTTGAGAGTGGTCTCTTGAAAACGGCAAAGCCTGGGAGTTTAAAGTGTCTGCAACAAATATACGCTTATCTCTTTGGCGGATTATATGACTTTGCGGGACAAATCCGTACCAAGAATATTTCAAAAAGAGGATTTACTTTCGCTAATTGTATGCACTTCCCCGAAACCCTGCAAACAAGAATTGCCGGTATGATCATTTAATGTGAATTAAAATAAAAAAAATGTTCTTTTTTATTTTTTCGGTTTTCTATATCTTTCAATTATCGGCGCAGCCGATTTACAAAAACCACAATGCTTCCACCGAAGAGCGAGTCGCGGATTTGTTGTCGCGGATGACTTTGCAGGAAAAAATAGGCCAACTCTCTTGCCTTCTCGGTTGGGAAATGTACGAGAAAGTGGATAATCAAACCGTGAGGCCGTCTCAAAAATTCCTCTCGCAGATGGACGAAATGCCCATCGGTGCATTTTGGGCAACGCTTCGTGCCGACCCGTGGACACGAAAAACACTTGAAACCGGATTAAATCCCCGGCTTTCGGCAGAGGCTCTCAATGCGTTGCAGAAATACGCCATGGAAAACACACGGTTGGGTATTCCCATTTTCTTCGCCGAAGAGTGTATGCACGGCCACATGGCTATCGGTACCACGGTTTTTCCCACGTCCATTGGGCAGGCAAGCACCTGGAACCGTACATTGATTGAGAAAATGGGTGCTGCCATCGCACACGAAACCCGCTCGCAGGGAGCACATATTGCTTACGGTCCTGTGCTCGATTTGGCGCGTGAGCCCCGCTGGTCGCGCGTAGAAGAAACATTTGGCGAAGACCCTGTGCTGTCAGGCATTCTCGGCAGCGCGTTTGTGCGCGGATTGCAGGGCAAGGATTTCGCCGATGGCCGCCACACCTATTCCACGCTCAAACATTTGGCGGCGTATGGCATTCCGGTGGGTGGGCACAACGGAAGGCAGGCGCAAATCGGTGCGCGCGAATTGATCGCCGAACATCTTCTGCCGTTTGAAATGGCCGTGAAAGCAGGTGCGCAAAGCGTGATGACATCGTACAACGCCGTCGACGGCGTTCCGTGCACATCAAACACGTATATTCTGAAAAAGATTCTTCGGGGCGAATGGGATTTCAACGGTTTTGTGGTTTCGGATTTGGGAAGCATCGAAGGCATTGCCACTACGCACCGCGTAGCCCCCGACATCAAACACGCCGCCGCTATGGCGCTCAATGCCGGGGTGGAAATGGATTTGGGTGGCGTGGCCTATACCCGCAATATGGAACAGGCGCACACCGATAGCCTGATTTCGATGAGCGAGATAGATGATGCCGTAAGCCGTATTTTGCGCCTGAAATTTGAAATGGGATTGTTTGAAAGTCCGTATGTTCAACCTTCTCGCACGACGGAGATCATCCGAAGCAAAGAGCACAACCGGTTGGCACGAAAAGTAGCAGAAGAGAGCATCGTGCTACTGAAAAATAACGCCAATCTGCTGCCTCTCTCAAAAAACATCGGCAGTATTGCCGTTATCGGGCCCAATGCCGATAATCTCTATAATCAACTGGGCGATTACACCGCACCCCAGCCCGAAGAACACATCGTAACCATACTCGAAGGCATCAGAAACGCCGTTTCGCCCACTACCGTGATTCGTTACGTCAAAGGATGCGCCGTTCGGGATACCACGCAAAGCAACATCGATGAGGCCGTTCGCGCAGCCAATGCGTCCAACGCCGTTGTTTTGGTTGTAGGCGGTTCCAGCGCGCGCGATTTCCGTACCAAATACATCGAGACAGGCGCGGCAACCGTATCGAGCAGAGAAAATGAACTGATTCCGGATATGGAATCGGGCGAAGGATACGATAGAAAATCCTTGACACTGCTCGGCCATCAGGAAAAACTTATCGAATCCATAGCCGCAACCGGAAAACCGTTGATCATGGTGTATATACAAGGTCGTCCGCTCAATATGAATTTGGCTGACAAAAAAGCCTCCGCACTGCTCACGGCGTGGTATCCGGGCGAAGAAGGCGGGAATGCTGTTGCCAATGTTATTTTCGGCGATGTAAACCCGTCAGGGCGATTGCCGATTTCCGTGCCACGTTCGACAGGGCAATTACCGGTGTATTATTCGCTGGGAAAATCAAACGATTACGTGGAAGGAACCTCCACACCATTGTACGCCTTTGGTTATGGACTGAGCTATACCGCATTTGAATACGGTAACCTGACAATCTCGCGCGAAGGCGGCAACATCACGGTTTCGTGTACCGTAACCAATACCGGAAATACCGATGGAGACGAGGTAGTACAGCTGTATTTGCGCGACCACGTGGCTTCGGTTTCCGTGCCACCTGTTTTACTGAAAGATTTTGCTAAAATATCGTTAAAAAAAGGCGAATCCGCCCGCGTGAATTTCGTTCTCACCCCCGAACAACTTGCTTTTTTCAACACCGATTTAAAACGTGTGGTGGAACCGGGCGAATTTACGGTAATGATTGGCGCCGCATCAAACGATATCCGGCTGAAAGAGAGTTTTGTATATTGATTTATCATTTTTTTATGTCTGCAAAAAGCATTTTTTTTCTTATTTTCTTCGGCTGTACTTGGTTGGCTGCATCGCAAACACCTTATTTTGTGATTGATTCAGGATTTGTTTTCGAAAATCCACCGTTTCAATCGTGCCATTCATCTACCGTGGTGGAAATGGAAAACGGAAACGTACTGTGTGCATGGTTTGGCGGAAAGCATGAAGGAAGCAACGATGTAAGCATCTGGTTATCCGAGCTAAGCAGCGGAACTTGGACATCCCCCACCCTCGTTGCCGACGGCATACAGAATGATACCACTCGGTATGCATGCTGGAATCCGGTACTCTACCGCGACAAAACGAAGCTCTTCCTTTTCTACAAAGTGGGTACGTCGCCTTCGACGTGGTGGGGTGAATACAAAGTTTCAACTGACGACGGAAAAACGTGGAGTAAAGTCGCGAAACTTCCCGACGGAATCCTTGGGCCAATAAAAAACAAAGCCATCCGCATAGGGAAAACCGTACTGCACCCATCCAGCACCGAAACGGCAGGAAATACGCGTTGGAAATCGTTTATTGAACTTTCTGACAGGAATCTCACGCAATGGAAAAGCGTCCCTATCGACACGGCATCTTCATACAAAGTAATTCAACCGACGCTGTTGTGCTACGGAGAAAATCGTATTCAGGCGCTTTTACGCAGCGACAGCAACGAAATTTTGCAAAGTTGGTCCAACGACAACGGCCAAAGCTGGACACCGATAACCGGAACAGGTATTTTGCATCCCAATTCGGGAATTGATGCCGTGGGTTTATCAAACGGCGTAAAACTGTTGGTGTATAATCCAGCCATTAAAGGTGAAAACTGGTGGGACGGCCGCAGTCGCCTGACCGTTGCCGAAAGTGTGGACGGATTAACGTGGAATGACATCCTGATACTTGAAAAACACGAAAAAGGAGAATTCAGCTATCCTGCCATCATTCGGCTTAAAAACGACGATATCTTAATCACATACACATACAACAGACTGAAAATCAAATACGTATTTATAAAAACAAGATCAAGATAAAGCATCGACCCAATAAGGTCCATCCGACAATTTGCGGGATACGGCAATCATGTAGCGCATATGGTCGTAGGATAAAGTACTCTCGTCTCTAAATCCGTATACGTTTCTCTTCATGACCTTAATCCTGTTGTTGATACCTCCTGCCTTTCCTGTGGATATGCGAAAACCGTACCACGCAAGAATCCCCAATGACTCAGTCTCCTTCTCACGTTTCTTGGAACTGGGCTTTGAAGAAAAGGCGCACGATCATAGCACGATCTGTTCAACAAACAGTTGAAAAAAAAGAAGAAAAAGCAATCTCCCTGTGGAGGGCTGTAAGCCTGGCATAAAATGTTGAGTTGTTTAATGGTTGAGTTGTTTTGATTGCCTGGCTGAATGCTGACGACTGAACACTGAATGCTTTGTGTAACGTGCGTGCGTTGCGTAACCTTTGCGATCCTTGCGGTGATCTTACCACAAAGGACGCAAAGAACGACGCAAAAAAACAGTCATAATATTTGCATATTCTCAAAAAATGTTTCTAACTTTGTAGTATCATCAAAAAACGCAAGACTATGGAAAAAACAACCGATATTCCGCCCGACAAGCCGATGCGCCTCGTAAACCGCAACGGAGGTGCAGCGTAAAAGAAATATCCGGAACGCGGAAAACAGTTACGAACTTTTAAAAATAAAAAAACATGAAACAGCAAATTATGGGTCTGTGTTGAATCGTGTGGGTAACCCATAGATCAGCATTCGGAAAAAAGTT
>CAUUGL010000054.1:0-10468 GCA_963544845.1 uncultured Alloprevotella sp. | reverse complement strand
GAGGATTTCAGCCTTATTTTTTACAGCAAAAAAAACTTTTACCGGACAGCAATAATACCGAAAGAAGGAATAAAACTATCAATATGACAGGTGTTTTTTTAAGGTGCTAGTTTTGCCACAGCCTCGTTTATGCTAAATCTTTACTTTTCTTTGATGAGGAAAACAGCACCTGCCCCAATAAAGAGAAAGAGACCTGCCAGCACGAGCATATTGACTTCAGGAGCTAATTGACCAGTCTTTGTAAAGAGATGAAGGATGAGACCACCGAGTGTCGCTGCTACAATCTGGGGTAAACAGATAGTGCCATTGAACAAACCAAGATAAGTCCCCATATGCCCACCTTTGAGGGAGTTCGTCAAAATTGTGAAAGGCAGAGCAAGCATGGCTGCCCAAGCACAACCAATTAGTAGAAAGCTCATAAAAAGGAGATATTGGTCGTGAATGAAGAAGGTGGAAATAAAGCCTATGCCACCTAAGATAAGGCTAAGGGCGTAAATAAATCGACGATTCTTAAATTGTGGAATAACAACAGCCCAAAGAACAGATCCAATGGCCTGTACAGCAAACAGAATTCCGACCCAGTTTCCAGCGTTGTTGTATTGTTCACTGGTAGTATCGAGCACCATTGAAGAACCCTTCATTAGAGTCGGAGTATCAAACGCATTAGCTGCAACTGTACCATTGGTATAAGTCCACATGAACATAAATGCAGCCCAGCAAAAGAATTGTACAAGTCCCACAGTCCAAAAAGTGCTAGGAGCTTTGCGCAGCAGAGAGAAAATATCAGATTTCTCTTCTGATTTTCTTTCCTTTACTCCATGATACTCGTTATAGAGAGCAGGTGGATATTCTTTCACTTTCATCGTGGTGTATAGCACACATAGAATTAAAATTGCAGCTCCTCCGTAAAACGACCAGATTACAGCATCAGGAACTTTCCCGACTTCAGCAGTATTACTGATGTGAAACTTTGTGAGAATGAAAGGAAATAAAAAACCAACAAGACTACCAGCATTGCACAAGAACGATTGAATGGAGTAGGCTTTCGTTTTCTGCTCCTCGTTGACCATATCCCCTACCATCATCTTGAAAGGTTGCATAGCTATATTGATACTTGTATCGAGAAACATCAAAGAGAGGAGCCCAAAAGCCATCGCCATACTTACAGCCATCCCAAAACTACCTGCATTGGGCAACAGCACCATTACAGCGACGGCTATGAGGGCACCAACAAAAAGGTAAGGGATACGACGACCAAATCGTGTCCAAGTTTTGTCTGACAGCACTCCTATAATGGGTTGTACAATGATGCCCATCAAGGGAGGAAGAATCCAAAAGTAAGACAAACTGTGAGGATCTGCACCGAGCGTTGAGAAAATCCGCGATATGTTTGCACTTTGGAGCGCATAGGCAATTTGTACGCCAAAGAAACCAAAACTTAAGTTCCAAAGACTCCAAAAGGATTGATTAGGTATTTGCTTCATGAAAAGAGGAAGATAAGAAAATGACAAGGCAGACTTTTTATGCACGCCCACTATTATCAATAAGTTGTGTAATACGCTGGTTGAAAACGGTTTGTTTCATCAAGCTTTCGATACTGATGTGCATCCGATAGCGCCAATAATGTTGTGCGATAGCCGGAACATTTATACGCTCGGCTTCAGTGTCAGGCAGACGCAATTGCTCATCGATAGCCAACCAATCTTGTAAGGCTAAGATACAGAGTAAAGAGGGGCTTTCAAGGTGGCGCTGTACGATTTCTTCACAAATCCATTCAGGTGCTTCTGTGGGAACTTCACCACCACGCCCCAGCACATTGTAATAGTAGCGTGCCGTAGTTGGAGCATCTTCTTTCCACCATCCACGTGCCGTGGCCATATCGTGAGTACCAATCGTGCAAACGGAACGGAACGGATACTCATTAACATGTCCAAACTCATGATGAGGATTCTTTGGCATACGTTCAATTTCGAGAGACAGAATTTGCAGTTCGTCCATCACCCAAGGAACGCAATCAGGCACCATACCTAAATCTTCACCACAAGGCAGCATAGAGGTCGCAGAACATATCTCAGGCAATTTCTGCATTGCACAGTTATACCAGAAGTGAGTATGCCGCTCGTAGAAGTAGTGATTATAGAGGCGGTTGAAAGCCTCTTTTTCATGGCTTTGCAGACGCTCAAAAAGGAGAGTTTGCTGAGCAGCAATGCGGGGGTGATAAAGACCACGCTGCTTGTTGTCTTCAACAAACAGCACATTGTTAATCAGTGTATAAACACCATCACGCAGATGAGTTGCATTGTGAATGCGATTGCCTTCTTTATTGAAATAAGCAGCTACAGCACGCTGGGTTGAAAACTCGGGACGTAAACTCCAAACATCATATTGAGAATGCGTAAGGAATGTGCGTTTCACCCACTCATCCTGTTCTCCAAAAATACGATGGAGAATCTCATCACAAATGAAAGGATGAGTCATAAAGTCGTGCTGAAAGCGCAGTCCAAAGCGGTTGATTTCCTCTTCCCTCATAGGCAAGGCCGGGGAGAATTGCCCTAACAAACCTTGTACACTATGGGTCGGAATTTCCCAAATGCGGAAAAAACCAAGAATATGATCGATGCGGTAAGCCATGAAATACTGCGCCATATTAGAGAAGCGACGTTTCCACCATAAGTAGCCGTCTTGGCGCATCGTTTCCCAATTATAGGTTGGAAAGCCCCAGTTTTGTCCATTGGCAGAGAAAGCATCGGGTGGTGCACCTGCCTGTCCATTCATATTGAAGTAGAAAGGCTCCATCCATGCTTCAACCGAATTTCGAGATATACCAATGGGAATGTCTCCTTTCAGAATGACTCTCTTCTCACGAGCGTAACGGCTCACAGCCAAGAACTGCACGTGGAGAAGATATTGGATATAAAAGTAGTAAGCAATTTTCTCGTACTCCGCACTCTTCGGCTGGCAGAGCGCGTCAATCGCTTGGGTATTGTAAACTGAGCATTCGGGCCATTCACTAAAATTGGCCGTACCATACTTATCGCGCAGATAGGAGAATGCCGCATAAGGACGCAGCCAATGTGCAGCATGCTCCATAAAGGACTTAAACTCCTCACTCTTTAGTACCTCTCTCCCTGATTCACGGAATATGAGTAAAAGATAGTCGCGTTTGAGTTTATTGACACGGTCATAGTCAACCTCGGGGAGAGCGTTCAATTGCCGAAATTGTTTGGCAAATTCCGTTTGCTTCACTGTGTCTTTGAGCTGTGGAACTTGACGTAAATCTACATACATAGGATGTAGCGCATAGTTCGAAATCGGATTGTAGGGATAAGAATCTGTCCACGTCCCGGTAATGGTGGTATCATTGATAGGTAATACCTGCAAAGCACGTTGATGTGTGAGAACAGCCCAATCTACCATCTGTTTCAAATCGCCCAAGTCACCAACCCCTTGACTATTCTCACTCCGTAAAGCAAAAATAGGCACAACCGTACCAGCCACCTTTTGCGCCGTAGAAGGGAAGTACAACTCTTGTTCAGCCACAAGATAATGAACTCCCAAATCTAGTTCGGGGACATATAATTTTCGGTTGCTTCCCCCTTCCCATTCAACTAAAGTATGCGTTTGTGCGTCAAGTGCAACGAGCTTATATTCGAGACTTTTCGTTAATAAGAAAGTATCGAGTGTTAGGTGCCACACATTGGGGAATACCTCTTCAAAGCAAATCGCTTTTTCGAGCGCCCATTCACCCAATGCCTCACTTTCACCTACGATGGCCAAAACTTGTCCCTTTTGATGCAGAGTCGGGCAAAGTACACGCAGGGTGATGGATGACTTGGCAACGGAAGGAGTGGCGTATCCTGCGGATGCGAAATCACCGGAAAAGGCAGAAGAGAAGAGGTAGTTTGCCCAAGGTTGGTCACGCCAATAGTCAGAAATCACATAGAGTGCATCTGTTTGGCTTTCAAAGTGAATAATGTGAGGGCAACTTCCTCGCTCACGGCGTATACACTCATCATTATACCATACACTATAACGATAAGCCATCACTTCACCAGCGTGGTAGCCCGATAGGTTTAAACAGCCCTCCCAGACTTCACCATCAGTGGTAGTCAAAGCCAATACTGCTTCCTCCTTGCCTTCAATTTCAACAGAAAGATGTTCTCCCCATTGAGCTTTATAAGTAATTCTGAACGTTAGAACCATATTATCCATTCTTTAGTTTTAGGCAAAAAATACGATAACACCAGCATTTTTTTGTATGCACAGTGTGCACAAAATTACAATTTTCTTTTGATTTTGCAAATAAAGATGGTAGAAAAATCAAAACTCTACATTTTACCTACTCATCCCGTAAAGTCAACCAGCAAATGCAAATTTAGTTTATTCTTCTTACAACTCTGATTTTAGTATTTCAAAATTGAATTTTCATCTTGACTTTCTGCTTATTTTTGCTCCAACTTTCCAACCTTCTAAAGTTTACCGAATAGCAATAATTTTGTTTGTACGACTTGTGGCGCCTCGTTATCCCTTCATCGTCCGTACACGTAAGAACAAACGTCCGTACGTGTAAGGAAAGATTTCCGTACATGTACGGACAAATGTCCTTACGTGTAAAGACACTTATTATCTCACAAGAAAACAATAGTGGCTTAGGAATAAAGAAGATGGAAACACAACGTAGTTGCAATGAGCAGATGTAATGAAAGGTTAGGAACGTCCCAACTTCATGCAGAGCAGGTATTGTCCGAAGAAGTGTGTCAGTTCCTCTACTCTACCATCGGAGGCTGTAGAACAATATAAGAATAGTTATTATCTCAGCATCGCTCATTCTTCTCTTTTGATGATGACGTTTGGCTCCAAAGGAAGAAATTGAGTGAAAAAGTGCCTTTTTCTCCATTCCTCACTCATATTCTTTGCAGAAACCATCTGCAATACAATAACTTTCCGTAAGTTTTCTAGTAAATTTTATGAAGATTTTCTTTTTTATTTATCTGATTTTCAACTGTAAATACACGAAAAACAATCCTCTTTTTAGGATTTTACGGAAACTTTTTATGGGAAAAAGAAGAACTGTTTATCTCCAATTGGGATTATTAAAATGCGTTGTAAGGTAATGCTCTTTCATAAGATAGAATGTAGAATAGGGCTTACAAAGCACAGAGTTAGAGGGTAAAGTATGTCGTTTTCGAGAAAGAAAAGTTGGGAGTTCTTTGATTATTTGTTACTTTTGCAAATAGACAAATAGTATATCGTCGCTTATGATTAAGACTCATTCGCTCCTCCTTCCAGACGCCGTCTTTGAGACGAGTTGGGAAGTTTGCAATAAAGTAGGGGGTATTTACACCGTACTGTCGACACGTGCCAAGACTCTGCAAGAGCAATTCTACGACAACCTTATATTCATTGGTCCAGACCTTTGGGAGGGAAAGGACAATCCTCTTTTCGTTGAACAACCAAAGTTGCATGCTGATTGGCGAAAGGCTGCTGCCGACGCAGGCATCAAAGTGCGTATCGGCCGATGGCACGTCCCTGGAAATCCAGTCGCGGTTTTAGTAGATTTCATTCCTTTCTTTGAGGAAAAGGACGAGATTTACCGCCGGGCATGGGAATTGTTTCAAGTAGACTCATTGCATGCCTATGGCGACTATGACGAAGCTTCCATGTTCTCCTATGCCGCAGGAAAATTTGTCGAGATAGTGGTGAAACACGCTCTTTCCGGCAAGCGTATCATCTATCAAGCTCATGAGTGGATGTCGGGATTGGGTATGCTTTTTCTGCAACACGAATGTCCCGAAGTACGTACCATTTTTACCACTCACGCCACAAGTATCGGCCGTTCAATTGCCGGCAATAATAAGCAACTTTACGCCTACTTTGAAGGTTACAATGGCGATCAAATGGCAGCAGAGCTGCACATGGAGGCCAAGCATAGCATAGAGAAACAAAGCGCTCATCGTACCCATTGCTTCACCACGGTGTCCGACTTTACAGACCGTGAATGTGCCCAGTTGTTGGACAAGCCTGCCGATGTGGTGCTGCCCAATGGATTCGAACTCGACTTTGTGCCCAAAGGTGTTGACTTCACCAATAAGCGTCGGGCTGCCCGCAAATCCCTGCTCAATACCGCAGGGGCATTGATGGGGGAAACATTCCCCAGCGATACTCTGATTATTTCCACCTCGGGGCGCAATGATTTTCGCTGCAAAGGTTTTGACGTCTATCTCGAAGCCATGCGTCAACTCAATGAACGCTTACGCGGTAGTGAACAGAAGGTGCTTTCGCTCATTGAGGTACCCTGTTGGCTTTACGGACCGCGTTTGGATTTGCAAGAACGCCTCAAAGTTATGGGGAAAAAGGGTGGTGCCGATTTCAACGACGCTTTACCTACGCCCATGATTACTCACGATCTTTATAATCTCAATGAGGATCGCATCCTATGCCTTATCAAAGATTTGGGTTTAGACAATCGCCGTGATAATAATGTGAAGGTTATACTCGTTCCTTGTTATTTAGATGGTAACGACGGCATTTTCAATTTGCATTACTACGATGTGCTCACAGCTAATGACCTCACACTCTATCCCTCTTACTACGAACCTTGGGGCTACACTCCTCTTGAAAGCGTAGCCTTCAAGACACCTTGTATCACTACCGATCTCAGCGGCTTCGGCCAATGGGTAGATGCAGAATTGGGACATTGCGGTACGCTCAACGATGGAGTACGCGTGTTACACCGCGATGACAGCAACTACTACGAATGTGCAGCACAGATTTGCGATACTATTCAAGAGTTCCAAAATGCTTTTAAAACTACTCGCGAACGGATGCGCAAGAATGCAGCCAAGTTTGCCGATAAGGCTCAGTGGAGCAACTTTGTGAAACATTATTACCAAGCCTATGAAGTGGCTTTGAGTAAAGAAGTACGAAAATAAAAATTATAATATCATACTCACAAACCCCATGAACGTTAAAATCACTAACGCTAATCAACCTACGTGGCGGACAGTTACCGTGAAGAGTCACATTCCCACAGCACTGAAATCGCTCGACGAAATCGCACATAACCTTTGGTTCTGTTGGAATCAAGAAGCTCTTGACCTCTTCCGAAGTCTTGATGCAAAACTTTGGGAGGAAGTCAACCAAAATCCCGTTGAACTTCTCAGCCGTATTCCTTATGCCCGTTTGAAGGAAATGGCTGCCGACAAAGAAGTATTGGCACGCGTAGACAAGGTTTACAAGACTTTCCGTGCCTATATGGATGAGAAACCTAATGCTGAACGTGCATCGGTGGCTTACCTCTGCATGGAATACGGCATGAACCACAATGTGAAGATTTATTCCGGTGGTCTTGGGGTACTTGCCGGTGACTACGTGAAAGAGGCCTCCGACTCCAACGTAGATATGTGCGCTGTGGGCTTCCTTTATCGTTATGGCTACTTCACCCAAACCTTGTCGATGGACGGCCAGCAGATTGCAAAATACGAAGCTCAAGACTTCGACCGCATGCCCATTGAGCGTGTTCTCGACAAAAACGGCAATCAAGTTATAGTAGATGTGCCTTTTTCCACTTTTACTGTGCATGCTCTGATTTGGCGTGTCAATGTGGGTCGTGTGCCTCTCTATTTGCTCGATACGGACAACGATATGAACTCTGAGTTCGACCGCAGCATCACCCATAGTCTCTATGGTGGTGATTGGGAAAATCGCATGAAGCAGGAGTATCTCCTCGGTATCGGTGGCATCCTTGCACTGCAAAAACTGGGTATCAAGAAGGACGTATATCACTGTAATGAAGGTCACGCTGCCCTCTGTAATGTGCAACGTCTTGCCGATTTCGTGGCAAGTGGTCTCAATTTTGACGAAGCCCTCGAACTTGTTCGCGCCAGTTCTCTCTACACGGTGCACACCCCTGTACCGGCAGGACACGACTATTTCGATGAAGCTCTTTGTGGCAAATATCTCGGCCAGTATCCCGAAAAGCTCGGCATCAGCTGGGATGATTTTATGGGACTTGGTCGTCAAAATCCTGCTGACAAAGGCGAGCGCTTCTGTATGTCTACCTTCCTCTGCAAGACCTGTCAAGAGGTCAACGGCGTAAGCTGGTTGCACGGTAAGGTTTCACAGATGATGTTCAAATCTATTTGGCCCGGTTATATGCCTGACGAAGCACATCGTGACCATCAAATCCTCACCCACGACGAATACGAACAAGTCTACAACGTCAATCCCGATGAAAGCCATGTGGGCTACGTTACAAACGGTGTCCACTATCCTTCTTGGTGTGCCAGTGAGTGGAAGGCTGTTCACAAGAAAAACTTTGGTGCAGACTTCCTCAAGGATCAGAGTAACCAAAGCTTATGGGAAAATATCTACAAGATTTCCGACAAGGAAGTGTGGGAAACCCGCGTTGCTCTAAAGAAGAAACTTATCGACTACATCCGCGATCGTTTCCGCGACAACTGGCTCAAGAACCAGGGCGATCCCGCACGCGTGATGTCTCTGCTCGACAAAATCAATCCCAACGCTCTTCTCATCGGTTTTGCTCGCCGTTTCGCTACCTACAAGCGTGCCCACCTCCTCTTCTCAGACCTTGATCGTCTGGCTAAGATTGTGAATAATCCTGACTATCCTGTTCAGTTCCTTTTCGCTGGTAAGGCGCACCCTGCTGATGGCGCAGGTCAAGGTCTCATTAAGAAGATTCACGATATTTCGATGCGACCAGAATTTATCGGAAAAATCATCTTCCTTGACAACTACGATATGGAGTTGGCTCGTCGTCTCGTAAGTGGTGTCGATATTTGGATGAATACTCCGACCCGTCCCCTTGAAGCCTCTGGTACATCGGGTGAAAAGGCATTGATGAACGGTGTGGTTAATCTCTCTGTACTTGATGGATGGTGGTATGAAGGCTATCGTCCCGGTGCCGGATGGGCGCTCACCGACAAGCGTACCTACCAAGACCAAGGACAGCAAGACCAACTTGATGCAGCCACGATCTACAGCTTGCTTGAGAACGAAATCATTCCCTTGTATTATAGTCGTGGTGCCAATGGCTACAGCGAAGGCTGGGTGAAAACGGTGAAAAACTCTATCGCCCAAATCGCACCTCACTACACCATGAAGCGCCAGCTCGATGACTACTACATCCGCTTCTATAATCCCTTGCGCGACCGCTATGCTATCATTGCGGCCGACAACAATAAGATTGCTAAAGAAGTGGCTGCCTGGAAAGAGGCTGTGGCTCAACGCTGGGACAGCATCCATGTGGTAGAGAGCAACTATGGTGAAGGTTACAATGGAGGCATCCTTGTGAGTGACCACGAGTTTAGCATACAACACGTTGTAGATGTCCAAGGCCTTGACGACTCCATCGGTATTGATCTCGTTGTGCTTCACCAAGATGCACAAACAGGCCAAGATGTCATTTACAAGACCTTCCCCCTCCAAGTCGTGAAGCGCGATGGCAACCTCGTTACTTTCGAGTTGAAAACAGCCATTGATATGGCTGGTTCTTTCCGCACAGCTTTCCGTATGTATCCCAAGAACAAGCACCTCACTTCTCGTCAGGATTTCTGCTTCGTTCGCTGGTTCTAAATTCAGCTTTGCTGCATTGTCTTCAACGAAATCGTCTTAAAACAAAAGTTTTATTGAGCAGCAATAAATCGGTTTATTGTTTCTTATAATCGCAGTTTCCGACAATGGATGCAGTGAGTTCAGACAACGTAACAAACAACACAAGAGGCCGTTTCGAAACTTATGTTTTGACACGGCCTCTTTCTTTGTGATAATGTCCTAAATTGGCTTAAGGGTCAAATATACTCCTGAGAAAGAGGTATTGTCCGCAAAAGTGTGTAAGTATCTCTCTTCCCCCTCTTTTTTGTTAGGCTGGCCTAACAAAAAAGAGGGGGAAGAGAGATACTTACACACTTTTGCAGACAATACTAATTCTTACAAAAGAATAAACTAATTTTATAATTGCTGCTTGACTCTACGATTCACCCGCTGCATCACCAAAAAAGTGCGCAAAGGCTTGTTCATCTCAATATTTGGTTGTACTTTTGTATCGGAATATAAGAGGCTTCTTTTCCCATTCCTCTAAGAAACCCTCTTTTTATTTCTCATACACAATTCCACTCCCAGGAGAGATGCCGGAGTGGTCGAACGGGCCGCACTCGAAATGCGGTGAACGGGCAACTGTTTCGGGGGTTCGAATCCCTCTCTCTCCGCTAATAGGCTTCAAAAGGACTTCACAAAGGTTGTCAATTTAGCCTTCAAAAATTAGCTAATCGTTGTAAAATCAAGGTTTTACAACGATTTTTCTTTGTATATACCTCTATCGCCTGACGGCATAACCCTATGTTTTGACAGTCATTATTCGGTCAAATTCTGCTACATAAACTGCTACACAAAAATTGTGGTTCATCCGACATTTGGAGTGATGGCAGGGTAAAAAGAAGAAAACCGCTGA
>CAUUGL010000053.1:0-10600 GCA_963544845.1 uncultured Alloprevotella sp. | reverse complement strand
GAGCACAACCTTGCCAAGGTTGGGGTCGCGAGTTCGAGTCTCGTTTTCCGCTCACAAGCGAATTGCCCAAAGGCAGTTCGCTTTTTTGATAAGATTTTTTGCCCTTTCCCACGCCATCACGTTTCACTCTTCTTTTTATGAACATTTACGTACGTTATTTCGATCACGAAACCATTACTCGCAATGTGGACGAACTTTTAGCGTTCTTAGGCTCATTGCGAGAAATACCCATGACCGAAGAGATGGTGAACGAGTTGTCGAATTATATCAATAGCGACATCCCTTACCCCAAACGCTACAAGGTGCGCCCGCGTGTTTATTTCATACTTATCAAAACTACTGCTGATACTCTTGAGGAATTCAAAGCCAACAATAAAAATAACGGTGATGAGATGCTAATGCCTTCCTTTCCTGAATATCCTGTACGAAAAGAGAAAGAATTTCGGCAGAGTCTTTTGCAGGAAATAAAAGAAGGTTGGTATTTGGGCGAAATTAATTTCAAGCGCGTCATTCTCATTCCCGGTACACAAAAATGTCAATATAGCGACACGGTTTTTTCCGCTTACGTTTATGCCGATTCCGGTTTGGAGTGTTACAATCGTATCGTTGAGCATCTCAAAAATCGACAAGATATTGACCCGCGCAGCCAATTTCCCTCCGCAAGAGGGAGTAGTTTTACTTATGACTTCATTGGTGAAACGCTCTAAAAAAAGAACTCGACTTCTCCATTAAGAGAGGTCGAGTTCTTTTTGTATAGGGGCCTTGCAAAGCAAAGATAACAGCATTTCGGGCTTATCGATTGACTACACGTTCCCCCAATATCTTGGCGAAATCTATCTCCATCTCGTTTAGCTCCACCAAGCGTTGCATGAGTTTGAGCACGGCTTCGGCATCGGCTTGTGTGCTGGGAGAACGGAGTTGTAGTAGGAGTTTTTCTTTTTCCAAGGCCAAGAGGGCATACTTGTAGTCATTGAGCACGTGGGGCACCAGATCCGAGAGACGATATTCTTCGGGCACATAATTCTCTTGTTGCAGGGAGGAAAGCTGGTAGCGCTCATCGGTGAGCTGAGTGGCTAAAGCACTGACGGCAGGGTTGCAGTGGATGGTGAAGTAATTGGCGGCACGGAAGTCAGCCTCTTCTGCATGTTCGACGGCTTCGGCGAGGATGCTGCGATGTAACTCCTCAAGTAAAGTCACCCCTTCCGTGCTGAGTTCGTTGGCGATATAGGGAGCCACCAGCGGACTGTCGGGTATGGGTACGTATTCTGTCGGCATCTCTTCCAATGTAGAGCTTGAGGCCGCTTCCAAGGGGCGTTCTTCCTTGCGCTCAACCATCAACATAGGGCGCTCACCATAACGAACCACCAGTTCCATCAGATGGCGCTCACAAGCCTGTAATTTTCGTAAAGCGGGAGAGGCCGTAGCAAAAACATCGGTATCTGTCTTGGTTTCGGATGAGAAAGCAATGAGGGAATCATCTGAATAGGGAGAAGCCACGAGATTGCCTTCTTCATCAAAAACGGGGGCATCCACTAAGGAGGAAGGAGAGGCAGACGGAGTGGCATCTTTGTGAGGAAAAGAAGCGGCCGAAGGGGTGGAGCGTGCAGCAGCTTTGGCCTTTCGCATTTCAGAGGCCACCTCGTTGACAATTGTGCTTTCCTCCATACCGATACGCGCCGAGAGTTCGTGAATATAAACTTGGCGCACAATATCACTGGGAATAACGGCAATGCTGCGCACGATGTCGCGGATGACGGTGGCACGCTTCATAGGATCGTGAGCAGCGTCCTGCATGAGTAAGTCGGTCTTGAAACTCATGAAGTCGGTTTGGTGCTTCTCGATGTACTCCTGCAGTTCCTGTGCCGAGTGCGATTGTGCAAAGCTGTCGGGATCCTCACCATCGGGAAGGAGGAGGACTTTGATATTGAGTCCTTCTGCCAATAAAATATCGATACCGCGGAGAGAGGCTTTGATACCAGCTGCATCGCCGTCATAGAGTACCGTAACGTTGGACGTGAAGCGGTGGATGAGCCGCACCTGTTCTTGCGTGAGCGAAGTTCCGCTTGATGCCACCACATTCTCCACTCCGCTTTGGTACATTGAAATCACGTCGAGATAGCCCTCTACCAAATAGCAACGGTCGTGTTTGACAATGGCCTGCTTCGCGGTGTATAGACCATAGAGTTCACGTTTCTTGGAGTAAATTTCCGATTCGGGCGAATTGACATATTTCCCCGTGTTGGCCGTTTTAGCATCGCCTAGAAAGCGCCCACCAAAGGCCACAACACGCCCTGAGACACTATGCACCGGGAAGATAACGCGCCCATGATAGCGATCGAGCATACGGCCGTCTTCGGTGTGAAAACAGAGCCCCGTTTGCTCAACATATTTCGCATCAAATCCCTTTTTTCGGGCAGCAACAGCCAAGGCATCGCGTTGATTCAGCGAGTAGCCGAGCTGGAACTTGCGAATGATGTCATCGCGCAGTCCGCGGGAGCGGAAATAGGCCATACCGATGGCACGCCCATCCACACTATTACTGAGGGTGTCTACAAAGTAGTCGCGCGCCCACTCATTGATGACAAACATGGCCTCGCGTGCCGATGCTGCAGCTTTCTGCTCATCGGTCAGTTCGCGTTCTTTGACTTCGATACCATATTTCCGCCCCAACCATTTGAGAGCTTCAGGATAGGTCATTTGCTCGTGTTGCATCACGAAGTTGACCACATTTCCTCCTCCTCCGCAACTGAAACATTTGCAGAGTTGTTTGGCAGGCGACACCATAAACGAAGGCGTCTTTTCATCGTGAAACGGGCAGAGACCTTTGAAGTTTGCGCCCGACCGGCGAAGCGTGACAAAGTCGCTCACCACATCGACGATGTCGGCTGCGGCCATGATGCGATCAATGGTACTACGGTCTATCATACTGAAAATATCGAATTTGAAAAAGCAAAGATACACCTTTTTAATTGTTTATACGCGCTGTGCATTGAAAAAAGATGTATCTTTGCAAGGGAAAACAAAAACGCACGATGCTTTCCCGATTTAGCCATATGTGCGCCAACCTCTACGCGTATGTTTAGACTGCTCCTTTCTTTCTGTTTGTTTTGCGGTATCTCTCTCTCTTCTTGGGGGCAGTACAACGCATATCAACAATATATCGACCAATATAACACATTGGCCGTTGATCAGATGCGACGTTATCGTATTCCTGCCAGTATCACGCTGGCACAAGCATTATTGGAAAGCAATGCCGGTCGTTCCACGCTGACACTCAAATCCAACAATCATTTCGGCATCAAAGTAGGGGGGAATTGGACAGGGCCTTATGTTTTAGCCAATGACGACGCCCCGAATGAAAAGTTTCGTAAGTATCGCTCTGCCGAAGAAAGTTATGAAGACCACTCGCGCTTCCTCTCCATGCGTGGCCGCTACTCTTCGCTCTTTACCCTCGACCCTACCGACTATCGAGGCTGGGCTTATGGACTGAAAGCAGCGGGCTATGCCACTAATCCGCGTTATGGCGATTTGCTCATCAATGTCATAGAGCGCTACGGCTTAATGCAGTATGACCGTAAACATAAGCATCCTACAAAACAGGAAGAGCGTGCCTTTGCCAGCGGCCGCAACCTATACCTCTGCAACGATTGTGTCTACGTGATTGCCCGCCGTGGAGATACTTATGAAAGTATCGGCCGTGATCTTGATATGCGCGCTGGAAAACTGCGCAAATACAACGAAGTCGGCAAAGACTATGTGTTACAGGAGGGCGACATTGTCTATCTGAAAAAGAAGCAGAAGCATGTTGCCAAATCTCTCCGCTACACCTTCCATAAGGTGCAGCCCGGCGAGTCAATGTACAGCATTTCGCAGCGCTATTGCATTCGTCTCGAACGCCTCTACAAGTACAACTACCTGAAGCCTGACTACGCAGCACAGGTGGGCGATTTAATTTATCTCCGATAAATGCTTTCATTTTCAAAAATGAAAGCAGCAGTGGCTGCCTTGCTGACAGCATTTTAAGAGTTGCACTGTTTTTGGAGGAAGGCCGCACGATAGAGCAACAGCACTCAGCACTCCAATCAATAGCAGTGCGGCAGTACACAACTTAAATCAGATAGCGTGCCAAAGCAAAAGCACACTCTTCTATGACATCGGTCGTCAGCACGACCTCCTCACTGAGCGTGGGCAGTTTCGCAAGGAGCTGCCCACGCTCCATTTCTAAGCAGATGTCATCGAGAAAACTCAAACCTTCCGTGTCACAGAGCTTGTAGACCGCCTCTTTGGCACACCAAAGCAGGGTGGCGTCGCTGGGAGTTATCACTAATTCCTCTTGCTCCTCCTTCGTGAGAAAACGATGAGCGAGGCGGAAGGCACGGTCGGTGTCGTGCTCAATGTCGATGCCGATTTCCAAGCCTGAAGGGGCGAGGGCGAGCGCTGCAAGTTGTCCGGAATGACTGATGCTCAACTCCAAATCGTTGTTGAGTAAAACCGGTCGCCCCGTAGAGAGGTAACTGATTTCAGCTTCTGTTCCTAACTGTCGGTGGAGCAGGCAGCGCACAGCCAACCACTCTTTGCGGCGGTGTTCGGATCGAAAGGCTTCAATTTGTTCGGCGTAGTTCTGAGAGCGAGGCAAAAGCTCGAGCATCTCGCTTTGACACTCTGTGATGTGCCAAAACGAGATGCTCACGTCGTCTATTTGTGTTTCTTTGATAAAAGGCATGGCAACAAAGATTAGAAAGGCGCTTCCGTGGGGCGCGGAGGAGTGGGTGGCGTAGTCGTGGACGATGCGGCAGAATCTGCCGAGGCAGGTGCAGGAGCCGCAGTTTGCCCTTTGGGGGTGAGCATCTCCATGTTATTGACCCATACCTCGGTGATATAGCGCACGATACCTTGATGGTCGGTGTAATTGCGTGTACGGATTTCTCCCTCAACGTAGAGCTTGTCGCCTTTACGCACATACTTCTCCACAACTTCGGCCAGTCGTCTCCAAAACAGCAGATGGTGCCACTCTGCGCGTTCCGGTACCTGCGTTCCATTGGGGAGCGTGTAGCCCGGTGTTGTTGTGGCCAAAGAAAGTTTGGCAGTACACACATTTTGGTCAATGTAGCGTACTTCTGGGTCTTTCCCGACATTGCCAATGAGCATCACTTTGTTCATAGTCGTTGCATTTAGAGGTGAAAAACAGTGCTAACGAATGCGGTCGACAGAGCGAAGGAGTTGGTAGTCGCGATGGATGCCGCGCCAAGCCAATCCTGTGAAAAGTAGAGCAGCCACCGGTGCGAAAAGACCGACATTGGGTACAAAATTAGCCACTCCTGGAAGATTGCCGTAGAAATCAGTAACGAAGGCTAAATCCATGGCGATATAGAGAACAATCCACACGATGGAAATAGTGGTTCTGAACCGCTGGGCTTTCAAGTTGCGATAGGAGAAAAACGTCCACACCAAATTGATGAGTGTGAGGACGAGGAAAAGAGCTACACAATAGTAAGAAGCTGGGGTCTTGAAAGGCTCGGTACCTCCTTCTTGCAAGCCAAAGAGGGTGAGGGTGTAGAACTTTCCGCTGCCTACAAGGTACCAACCTTGTGAGAAGAAACCGATGAGTGCCATCGAGACGATGGCCAAAAAGAGATAGAGGCTTTGAATGCGTTGTATCATAAAAAGAAAGATAGAAGCGTTGAAAACAAGATTTGACTAAACATCAATCAGGGTCTCTAAGGCCGCTGCGACACTTAGAGACCCTGTGGATATGGGTGTGTACGGCAGGTGCTGAGAAGTGCCGAGGGGGTTAGTCGTTGTTGAGTTGCTGGTCGCGCTCTTTGAGCGGATTGCGGAAATAGACCTTGCCATGCAAAAAGTCTTCGGCTGCGATGAGCGTGCTTTTGGGTAGACGCTCGTAGTAGCGGGAGATTTCGATTTGCTCACGATTTTCAAAGGTTTCTTCCAGAGTATCGGTGCCCGAAGCAAACTCTTTGAGTTTACGGCTGAGATCTTCTTTCATCTGTGCCGAAATCTGATTGGCGCGCTTGCTCATAATGACCAAGCTCTCATAGATGTTGCCGGTGGGTTCGGCAAAGTCCATCAGATTGTGGGTGACTGTGTTGGTGGGAGCTTTAGACTTTTTATAATCCATGACGATGTAATAAGTTTTTGTTTCAGGAGGGGAGGGAGAGAAGTCGTTATTTATCTACGACGGTCGTATCAACAGGAGTAGAGTAAGCTTTGGCACTATCGAAGAGAGAACGAGCTTTGGGCATAAATTTAGAGTCAGGAAATTCGTTCGTAAATCCGTAATACTCATCAATAGCCGCATGATAGCGTTCTTCTTTTCGACTTTCTACACTCTGTGCCGCAAGCTCAAACCTGGATTTGAGAATGAGGATGGCAAATTCTTCGCGACGTGGGGTGTAGGGGTAGTCGTTGATGGCATTTTGCGCCGTGATGATACAGGCTTGATAGTTGCTTTCACCACTACCGCAGTTTCCAAAATATCCCCCTAAATCATAGTACAATTTGGCAGCTAAGAATTCTTTTTCAATCAACTTATCTTGCAGTTCGAAAATAATCTTTTCGGCATCTGCACGATAGCGACTGCCGGGGTAGGCTTCGATAAAGTCGCGCAACTCGGTGATGGCGGCGTAGGTGTCGGTCTGATCAAGACGGGGTTCCGGTGCTTTGGCATAGAGAGCCCGTCCGGCATAGAGGTGGGCTTCTTCTACGTAAGTGCCACGCGGATAACTCTCGTAGTATTTCTTGAAATAGGAAGAAGCGGCATCGTAGTCGCGTCCTTTATAGGCAGAAAGCCCCAGCAAAAAAAGCGACTCTTCAGCTTGACTTGTACCTTTGGCGGCGGCAATGAGATCAACGAGGAGTGTCGTAGACTGGTTGTAGTCACCTTGGTAGTAGTATTGCTTGGCTGCCTCGTAACGATAACTTAAATCGTTGGATTTTAGTACGTTGTTGTAGTCGTTGCACGAGGAAAAGGCGACAAGAGCCAGCAGGAATATAGGGAGAGTCTGCTTCATATTACTATTTTTTGCAGTGCAAATTTACACATTTTGCGGCATTCTCCCAAATCTATATCTCTAAAAAACGTATATCAAAGCTACTCTGAGCGACACCGTAGAGTCGAACCATGAAAGAGGCGCACGGCCTTTGCGTTTTTTCTACCTAAGAGATAGTTTTATTTAGCTCAGAGGCGCGAAAAACTACCTCTGAGTTTTTTTTGTACAAACTACCTCGGCAATTTGAACGCTTCGTCGGACAGCAATAGCTGAATAAACATAAAGACCTCGCGCGCGTATTACCCTCTATATGTTTGTGTTTTTATCCTTCACTCCTTCACTGGCTTCTTATTTTCTTGAAAATGAATGGAATGCGGGTGAAGGATTTTGTAATGGAAATCCTTCACACCTGCCGCGGAAAAGCCCTTGTCAGCTATTGGAGGAACAGTCGTGTGAAGGATTTTATTTCGTCAATCCTTCACCAGTATCCTCTTGTTTATCAGAGAAATAGATGGCGTGGTGAAGGAGTGAAGGATTTTTGCACAACATATAGAGGGATATACGCGCGCGTATGGGAAAAGGAAAAAAGAGAGAGGGTGAGCAATATGCCTTAGGCACTATTTGTTTTTGTGGCGATTGGCGCGGCGCTGGCGGATTTCGGCCTTTTTCTTGGCCGCACCCGATCCGTGTAGACCGGTGATGTAGGTCTTCTTTTTTGCTTTGGTTTTCACTTTCTCTTCGGTCGGCTTACGGAGCTTTGCCCCTTTGACAGTGATGCCCACAGTCATGGCTGTGGTGATTTCTTCGTCGCTGACGTTGCGGGATATTGCCATAAAAGAGGTGTTGTTGAGGTGATGGCTGAAAAGAGCTTTATTGTCTTTTGAAAATAGATAGGAGCTTACCAGCTGCTTTTTAGTGGTGGAAAAGGCGGATGCCGGTGAAGGCCATGGCGATGCCATACTTGTTGCAGGTGTCGATGACATGGTCGTCGCGCACTGAACCACCGGCCTGTGCCACATACTGCACACCACTGCGGTGGGCACGTTCGATGTTGTCGCCGAAGGGGAAGAAAGCGTCTGAACCCAAGGCTACGTGAGTGTTTTGAGCCAGCCATTCGCGTTTCTCCTCGAGGGTGAGTGCCTGAGGCTGTTCACTGAAGAATTGTTGCCAAGCACCATCGGCTAAAACATCGTTGCTATCGTCTGAAATGTAGAGGTCAATGGTGTTGTCACGATCGGCACGACGGATGCCGGAGACAAAGGGGAGGTTCATCACCTTCGGATGTTGGCGCAGCCACCAGATGTCGGCTTTTTGTCCGGCCAATCGTGTGCAATGGATACGACTTTGCTGACCTGCTCCGATACCGATGGCTTGGCCGTCCTTGGCATAGCAAACGGAGTTGGACTGGGTGTATTTGAGTGTGATGAGAGCGATGCGCAGGTCGCGTTGTGCTTCAAGGGGCAAATGCTTGTTGTCGGTAGGGATATTGGTGAACAATTCGTCGGAGGTGAGGTCTATCTCATTACGCCCTTGTTCGAAGGTCACACCGAACACCTGTTTGCGCTCAAGAGGGGCAGGGCGATAAGCGGCATCTACTTTCAGCACATTGTAAGTGCCTTTGCGCTTTTCACTCAAGATGGCTAAGGCTTCGGGGGTAAAGTCGGGAGCAATGACACCATCGCTCACTTCGCGCTTGATGAGCAGTGCCGTTGCTTCATCGCAGGTGTCGGAAAGGGCAATGAAGTCCCCATAGCTCGACATGCGGTCGGCGCCACGAGCACGAGCGTAGGCCGTGGCAATGGGGGAGAGGGGCAGGTCATCGCAAAAGTAGATGCGGCGCAAGGTGTCGCTCATGGGCAGCCCTACGGCAGCTCCGGCCGGTGAAACGTGCTTAAAGGAAGCCGCTGCAGGCAGTCCGGTAGCGGCTTTGAGTTCGCTTACCAGTTGCCAACCATTGAGGGCATCAAGGAAGTTGATGTAGCCGGGTCGTCCGGCGAGAACCTCAATGGGGAGGTTGCTGCCGTCTTCCATGTAGATACGAGAGGGAGTTTGGTTGGGGTTGCAACCATACTTCAAAGCCAATTGGTTCATAAAGCGCAAGAATTTGATGTTGAGATGGAATTTGGCGCAAAGGTAGCAAGATATGAGCAGTTTGCCAAAGAAGATGTCTCTTTTTCGTGGCGGTTTCGTTTTTTATTGTTACTTTTGCGACATGTACCACACACTCTTCCCTGATTTTTTTACCCTTGATGGCGAGCGTAGCGAGCAGCAGGCGCTCCATCTTGCCGAGGCTTTGCAGCGAGTAGAACTGAAGCTGCTGGCCACCCATGCCGAACGACGCTTGGTGTTGAGGCGTTTGGAACAGCGTGGGGTTATTAACGCTTGGCAGTTGCTTCAACTTCAGCACGAAGAGGTGGCGGAATGGCCGGGTGTGGGTGCGGCGTTTTTGAGTGTGCTTGACGAGATGCGTGATGAGGTGTATCGTGCGCCGGAACTGTTGGTGCAGACTTGGAAACAGAAGTGGGCTGAGCTTACTTTTCCAGACGATATAATAGACGAACTTTCGGAACAGTTGCCTACTGAACAAATAGAAGAAAAGGCAGAAGAGATAATCTCTACTACTTCTGCTCAGGAGATCGTGAGTGTCGAAGTTGCCGAGGTGGAACGAACACTGACCGCCTTGCTACGCACGCTGCTGCATCGTCTGCCCAATGGGGAAGGGGTGGTGCGTCGTTATTTTCTCGAAGGATTGCCGGTTTCAACGATTGTCCGAGTCGAGGGATTGGCATCGCGATCTGCAGTTTATCGTATTGCCGATCGTCAATGTCTGCGTGTGTTGCTTCGAGGAGAACCATTGCACGGTCTGCGTCTGAGTGAAGCCTTTCTTTCAAAAATGTCCCGCCTGAGTCGACAACTGCTTTTTTGCCCGAATAGGGTGCTCGACAGCCTGCAAACGATGAAGCCGAACCGCTTCCTGCGTTTTCTCAATCTCACTTTGCTGTGCCGTACCACGGCCGAAACGCAGTGGGCGGCCGATCTTATTGTACCCCATCAAGGGGTGCAGCGAGCGCGTAGGTTGTTGCATCGCACTATGGGGTACCTTCAGTTGCACCCGGATTTTTTGCCGCGCAGAGAACTGACCTCACAATTGAATGCTGCTGAAGCGCTTTGGTTGAAACCACTGTTGCGGCAGCATCCGTGGGTGGAGCGGAGTGCCAAAGGATACCGCCTGCGCAGCGAGCAATTGCAATTTGACTTTTGCCGTGCCGCCCGCATTCTCTGTGATGCGAAGACGCCTTGTTCGCTCGAAGAGGTGATTTATGCTTACGAATACCGTTATCTTGAACGGCCGAAATGTCTGACTTTGTCGGGATTGCGTCGGCGATTTCCGCAAGTTGTGTCGGAGGAACGTGGGATGTGGCGGTGGGAAGTTTCCGGGAGGAAAAGTGCTGAACTCTCCGAAGGCGCTGTGGGAGGGTAGAGCAGGTGGAGCGACATGAGAAGGGCTAGCTGTATGAAGAGGCTTTTGATGGAAAAATGGGGTTCATCCGACATTTGGAGTGATGGCAGGGTAAAAAGAAGAAAACCGCTGA
>CAUUGL010000052.1:0-10650 GCA_963544845.1 uncultured Alloprevotella sp. | reverse complement strand
CTGAGTTCTTCAAAAGAATACCTTAATTTTGCACTTGCCGGTTGACTCTACGGTGCTGTTGCACATTTGGTTAAAGAGAGAAAAGAGTAGTTCTTAATTTTGTTACTCGGTACATAATATGTAAATTTGCAGACAATTTGTAAATGAAAGATATGAACAACGACAATATGCTGCAAAATCCTTTTTCCCTTATTGCAGATTTCGATGGCAACCTGAGTGAGTTCCTCAATGTCAAGATTGAAGGCTCTCTTCCCATCCTTCCTTTGCGCAACATGGTGCTTTTTCCCGGTGTAGTGGCTCCCATTGCTGTGGGACGCGAAAGTTCGCTGCAACTCATCAAGCAGACCATCAGTAAAGGCGAAGATGCATATATTGCCGTGTCGTGCCAAATAGACGCCGCAGTCGAAGTGCCTACGCTCGACGACCTCTATCCCACGGGGACGGTGGCCAAAGTGTTGCGTCTCATTGAGTTGCCTGACAATCACATCACCGTGATTGTGCAAGCCTTTGGACGCGTTGCGATTGCCACGCCTCCCACGCGGGTGAAACCTTATCTGCGTGCTCGGGTGGAGAGTTTGCCCGAGGTGATGCCTGAGGAGGACGACCAAGAGTTTCGTGTGCTGTATGATACCTTCCGCGAAACGACTTTCAAATATATCCGTGCCAACGACAACTTGGGACCGGAAGTGCTGTTTTCCCTGCAAAACATCTCCAACCCCATTTTCTTTATCAACTTTGTGGCCACCAATCTTCCTCTCGACACAGAGGAGAAGGCCTTGCTGCTGGAAGAAGGCGACCTCAAAAATCGTACTTTCCAACTGCTGCACATCGTGCAGCGTGAACTGCAACTGGTGTTGCTCAAGCAGAAGATTCAAGAGAAGACCCGCGAGGAAATCGACCAACAGCAAAAGGAGTATTTCCTCCATCAAACCATCAAGAACATCCAAAGTGAACTGGGGGGTAATGAAGGAGGAGAACTCAAAGAACTGCGTGAGAAAGCCGATGCTCTGCCTTTGAGCGAAAGTGTGAAGAAAATCTTTGCCAAAGAGCTCAATCGCTTGGAGCGCACCAATGCACAAAGCCCCGACTACAGCGTTGGCTTGACCTATCTTGAAACCATTCTCTCATTGCCTTGGGGTAAAAGCACTGAGGACAACATTGACCTGCGGCGCGCTCAGCGTGTGCTGGACCGCGACCACTATGGAATGGAGAAGGTGAAGGAACGCATTCTTGAACATTTGGCGGTGATGAAGGTCAGCACCGAGCATCGCCCCGCCATCCTTTGTCTCTACGGCCCTCCCGGCGTGGGGAAGACCTCCCTTTGCCGCAGTATCGCCGAGAGTCTCGGACGCAAATACGTGCGCGTATCTTTGGGCGGACTGCATGACGAAAGTGAAATCCGCGGTCATCGTCGCACCTACATTGCGGCGATGTGTGGACGCATCATCAAGAGTCTCATCAAAGCCGAAAGCAACAATCCGGTCTTTGTGCTGGATGAGATAGACAAGGTGAGTGGTTCAAACTACAATGGCGACCCACAAAGTGCGCTGCTCGAACTGCTCGATCCCGAACAGAACAACTCCTTCCATGATAACTACCTTGACTTTGATTACGATTTGAGTCAAGTGTTGTTCATCGCCACCGCCAATAACCTCTCCACCATTCCCGGTCCTTTGCGCGATCGTATGGAACTGATTAACGTAGAGGGATACTTGACGGAGGAGAAAAAAGAGATTGCCCGTCGCCACCTCATTCCCAATGCGCTGAAGCACATCAATCTGCCTTACGAGGTGAAGCTTTCTCCCGCCGCTACGGAGTTTCTCATTGAGAAATACACCCGAGAGAGTGGGGTGCGCCAGTTGGAAAAACAGATTGATAAACTGGTGCGTAAAATTGTACTGTATGCTCAAACCGATGCCAATGGTTGCCCGCCGTTCTCGCCCAATGCCTCGCTGAAAGTGGCCGATGTGCAAAACATTATGGGCACGCCGCCTTACAACCGCGATACCTATCAAGGCAATGCCTACGCCGGTGTGGTTACAGGTTTGGCTTGGACGGCTGTGGGCGGAGAAATTCTGTTCATCGAAAGTAGTGTGAGCCGCTCTAAGGCTCCTCGACTCACCATTACGGGTAACTTGGGTGACGTGATGAAAGAGAGTGCGATGTTGGCTCTGGAGTTTGTGAAAAGCCACGCCGATTTGTTGCAACTCGACTATCGCATTTTCGACCACTGGAACCTGCACATTCACGTGCCTGAGGGAGCTACTCCCAAGGACGGCCCTTCGGCCGGTATCACGCTGGCCACCTCCATTGCTTCGCTGCTCACCCAGCGCAAGGTGCGGCCGCATATTGCCATGACGGGTGAGATTACGCTGCGTGGCAAGGTGCTTCCCGTCGGGGGCATCAAGGAGAAAATTCTGGCAGCTAAGCGAGCCGGAATTACCGATATTGTCCTCTCCAAAGAGAACGAGAAGGATGTGAACGACATTCCGGAGCGCTATGTGGCAGGTTTGACCTTCCATTTCGTAGAGCATGTTTCCGAAGTCTGGGATTTTGCTTTGCTTCCGGAGAAGGTGGCACATGCCATCGACCTTACCCAACCGATTACCTCAACCGACAAGACCAATGGCGCAAAATAACCTTTCCCTTCGTCCCACTTGGCGCAAAGAAGGCCGTTTCTTTGAGCTGCAACACAACGATACGAGCAGTCAGGCACGTGCCGGCCTTATCACTACCGATCATGGGCAGATTCAGACGCCTATCTTTATGCCTGTCGGTACGCTGGGTACAGTGAAGGGCGTACATACCCATGAAATTCTGAACGAGGTGAAAGCGCAAATCATCTTGGGCAATACCTACCACCTCTATCTGCGTCCCGGACTGGAAGTACTCGAAGCAGCAGGTGGACTGCACAAGTTCAATGGCTTTTCGCGACCCATGCTCACCGACAGCGGAGGCTTCCAAGTCTTCTCGCTCACAGGTATCCGTAAACTCCGTGAGGAGGGCTGCGAATTTCGTAGCCATATTGATGGTTCAAAACACTTCTTTACGCCTGAAAATGTGATGGATACCGAGCGTACTATTGGTGCCGACATCATGATGGCATTTGATGAGTGTCCTCCCGGTACAGCCGATTACGCTTATGCCCGCAAAAGTCTTGACCTGACCCATCGCTGGTTGGAACGCTGCATCCGTCGATTTTCCGAAACAGAGGAAAAGTACGGCTATCATCAGGCACTTTTCCCCATCGTACAGGGCTGTGTTTATCCCGACTTGCGCCGTGAGAGTGCACACTTCATGGCCGAAAAAGATGCTGAAGGCTATGCCATCGGCGGACTGGCCGTAGGAGAACCGGCGGAGAAGATGTATGAAATGATTGAGGTGGTCAATGAAATCCTTCCCACCGACCGTCCTCGTTACCTGATGGGAGTGGGTACGCCTATGAACATCCTCGAAGGGATTGAGCGTGGCGTTGATATGTTTGACTGCGTGATGCCTACGCGCAATGGCCGCAACGCCCAAATCTTTACTTGGGAAGGCATCATCAACTTCCGCAATGCCAAATGGGCGAAGGATTTTTCACCCGTTGACCCTCTGGGTACTGCCACCTGCGACCACGTTTACACACGCGCTTACCTGCACCATTTGTTCAAGGCTAAAGAATTGCTGGGCATGCAGATTGCTTCTATCCACAATCTTGCCTTCTATCTCGAATTGGTGCGCGTGGCACGTGAACACATCCTCGCCAACGACTTTGCCGATTGGAAACGCAGCGTGATGCCGAAATTGGCCACGCGTCTCTAACCCTCTTATTTGTTTTATGAAACAACCCCCCACTTCTCCGCATGAACTTTCCTCTCCCATTGATTGGGAGGGGCAGGCTCAGGACTTGGTTTCATCGACTTCAGAGATAGAAAAAGAAATCTCAGACGTAGAAAATTCTACCTTTGAGATTGAAAAAACTACCTCTGAAGTAGAGGTAGCTGTTGGTGAAAGCGAGGACTTTCCTTCACTCTCGGACGATGCTGTTTCCGACAACTGGGCAGATGATGGGGAGGCTGAGGCAGTTGAGGCAGGAACACAAACCACTCCATCTGCTACACGTCATTGGGCTTTACGCCTACTCTTGGCTACTGTACGGCAGCCGTGGCGCTTTGTCCTTCTGCTATGGCGCATCTTGCTTTGGGGCGGTCGTGCTTTTCTACGGCTCATTGGTTTCAAACGGATAGACCGCTATATTTTGGGTAGGTTTCTCACCACTTATGTCTTTCTGATTGCCATATTTACGGTGATTGCCATTATCTTCGACTTCAACGAGAAGATTGACAAACTTACCACCGGTGGAGCAACGACTCGCGAGATTTGGTTGGACTATTATGCCAACTTCATCCCTGACTTGGCCAATATGCTCTCCCCGATGTTCGTTTTCATTGGTGTGATTTTTTTTACCACCAGTTTGGCGGGAAAATCAGAGATTATCGCGATGAAAGCGGCAGGAATGAGTTTCAACCGCCTTTTGCGACCTTACATGCTGGGGGCACTTATTATAGCCGGTATCTCGTTTGCTTTTGGGGCTTTTGTCATTCCCAATGGTAATGTGGCTCGTGTGCGCTTTGAAAACAAATATACCAAAAAACTGTTCGTCACCGATGTAGCCGACAATATCCAAATGCAGGTCGACACGGGCGTAGTGGCGTATATCTCTCACTTCGACAATCGTACAAAATCGGGTTCCGGTTTTTCACTCGATAAACTGGCGGAAAAGAAGGTTGTTTCGCGACTCACTGCCGAAACCATCCAATACGACACCTTGGCCAATCATAAAAACTCGTGGACCCTCCATCGCTATACGATACGCACTTTGCAAGGGGCGCGGGAGAAGATTGAAACGGGTGAAAAACTCGATACAACACTGCTGATGGAACCCAGCGATTTCTTTTACATCAAAGGGCAGGAGGAAACAATGACTCTTCCACAACTGAGTGCTTTTATTGACCGCCAACGTTTGCGGGGTTCGGCAGGATTGAGTACCTTTGAAGTGGCTTATCATAAGCGCTTTGCCACACCGATGGCAGCTTTTATCCTCACTCTTATCGGAGTGTCTATCTCCATCGAAAAGCGCAAAGGCGGTATGGGTACAAGCATTGGTATAGGTTTGGCGCTCACGTTTACCTACATTCTCTTCCAAACCATCGCTGCTTCGTTTGCCATCAACGCAGGTTTTCCTGCCGGCATATCGGTATGGATGCCTAACATCCTTTTTGCCTTGATCGCTTTCGGATTTTACCGCAACACTCCTCAATAAATCATCTATACACCATATTATAATATATGAACACCTCCGAAGTTCAACAAACGGAACTCTCAACAGGGGAAGCAGCCCTTCCCGATACAATAGAAACTGCGACATCTCCCGCAGAGGAGGTCGTCTATTTTGAAGACCTTGCCCTCAGTGACGATGTACTTGATGCACTTTGGGATATGCGTTTTGAGAAGTGTACACCAGTACAAGGCCGTTGCATTCCTCATATCTTAGAAGGTCGCGACCTCATCGGCATAGCGCAAACGGGAACGGGCAAGACAGCGGCCTATCTGCTGCCGATGCTTTCTTTGTTGCAAAACGAACCGCATGCGGAAGATGCCGTGAATTGCCTCATTATGGCTCCTACGCGCGAACTTGCCCAGCAAATCGACCAAGCACTTCAAGGTTTTGCCTACTATACCCATACCAATGGTGTGGCAGTCTATGGAGGTAATGATGGCATTCGTTTTGAACAAGAACGCAAAGCCTTTGCCAAGGGGGCGGACATTATTGTGGCCACCCCAGGGCGCTTGATTTCCCACCTCCAACTGGGCAATCTTGACCTTTCGCGTACCACTCACCTCATTCTTGACGAGGCCGATCGTATGCTCGATATGGGATTTTTTGACGACATCAAAACGATTATCAAAGAGTTGCCCGAGCGCGGCCAAACCATTCTGTTTTCGGCGACGATGCCTGCCGAAATTGCCAAAATGGCTAAGGAGGTGATGTACGACCCTGTGGAGGTGAAGATTGCAGTGTCGAAACCGGCCGAGAAGATAGACCAAAGTCTTTATGTCTGTCGAGATGGTGACAAAACACCTATTCTCAAGCATATTTTTGCACAACAACCGCCCGAACGCGTCATTGTGTTTGTTTCTTCCAAACAGCGTGTCAAGGAGTTGAACGTCATCTTGAAGCGCAAAGGATTTAATTGTGCTGCCATGCACTCCGACTTGGAACAAGCAGAACGTGACGAGGTGATGCTGGGCTTCAAACAGCGCAAAATCGACATGCTCATTGCCACAGATATTGTGAGTCGCGGCATTGATATTGATGACATTAAAATGGTCATCAACTACGATGCGCCTCGCGATCCTGAGGATTATGTCCATCGTATCGGACGTACCGCTCGCGCCGGCCGCGAAGGTCGTGCGATTACTTTGATTGGGGAAAAAGATCGTTATCCTCTTTCAAAAATTGAGCGCCTTTTAGAAAAGAAACTTCCCCGAAATCCTCTTCCGGAAGGTTGTAAAGAACCCGAAGAGCCTGCACCCCATGAACGTGGTGGGCGTCGAGGAAAGGCGCAGCCCAAACGCGGACGTAGTTCCAACTCTGGAAATAACCGCCGCAGTTCAGTGAATTCGCACGCCCATGATGCCAAGAAGCCGGCCGGCCAACCACGTTCACGTCGCGGTTCTCGTGGACGAGGTGCGAGCAAAGAGAGCGGTAAAGCTGAAGCTTGATTTTCTGCTTTTAGATGCAAAGGAAATAGATTTGTCTGATTTTGAGTAGAATACTGACTGAAATCAGAGAAGTCGTTCCCTTCTCTATTTTTCTTCTACTGAAATTACGATGGGATTTTTAGTGCCCATTTAGTTACCTTTTTATGGTTTGTACTATGAATGAACTCCTCCAATATTTTCCTGATCTCTCTGAGCAACAGCGTGAACAGTTTGCCGCCCTTGATGCGCTCTATCTTGATTGGAATGCCAAAATCAATGTGATTTCACGAAAGGATATCGACAACTTGTATCCCCACCATGTGCTTCACTCTCTGGGTATTGCCAAAATCATTCGTTTCCGTCCGGGGACAACCGTGATGGATGTGGGTACGGGTGGTGGATTTCCCGGCATTCCTTTGGCCATCTTGTTTCCCGAAGTGCATTTTCACTTGGTAGATTCGATTGGTAAAAAAGTGAAAGTCGCCGCTGCGGTTGCCGAGGCAATAGGCTTGAAAAATGTGGTGTGCTCTCACAAAAATGTAATGGAAGTCAAAGAAAAATATGACTTCATCGTGAGTCGTGCTGTGATGCAAATGAGTGAGTTGGTCAAACTTGTGCGCAAAAATGTACATCACGACCAACGCAACTCGTTGCCCAATGGAATCATCTGTTTGAAGGGGGGCGACATTCAGGCTGAAATGTTGCCTTTTAAGTATTGCTCGGAGGTTTGGACGCTGTCCTCGCATTTTCAAAATGAGTTTTTTGAAACGAAAAAAGTGGCCTACGTAACATTATAAGGGTATGTTGAATATTCAAGTATTTCCCGTAAATATGGTGGAGGAGAACACTTACGTGGTCTCCGATGAAACCCAAGAAGCAGCGATTATTGATTGTGGAGCCCTTTATGCAGAGGAGCGCGAAGCGATAGCGGAGTATGTCCGCAGTCGGCAACTTCGTGTGACGCATTTACTTAATACGCATGGACACTTCGACCATGTGTTTGGGTGCCAATGGGCAAGTGATACTTTTGGTGCAGGCGTAGCATTGCATGCCGATGAATTGTCCAATTATCAGCGTGCAGCTGCTGATATGATTGCTTTTATGCGTCGAGGTGTTCCTTTCGATTTGCCGAACCCCACTCGCTTACTTCAAGATGGGGACGTTGTACAGGTGGGAAAACACTGGTTTAGTGTCATCTTTACACCAGGGCATACCCCCGGAGGTTGCTGCTTCTATTGTGCTGAAGAGAAAGTGCTTTTTGCTGGTGACAGTCTGTTTAGAGCCAATATCGGACGTTGTGATCTTCCCGGTGGAAACCTTGAAAGTTTGATAACGTCGCTACGTGCCCGTGTGCTTACCCTTCCCGATGATGTAGTGGTTTACTGCGGCCATGGTGAAACGACGACCATAGGCTATGAACGCACACACAATCCTTACCTTTAATCTTGTTGCCTCTTATGAAAAAACGGTTGCTTTTCCTCTGTCTTGCTGTATCGTTGGGGACATTAAGTCTATCTGCCCAACGTAAACGCATAGTGCGATCGACAACGCCCAAACCAACCCTCACGGAGTGTGTGGCGCACTATAACTTTTCGGCAGCGGCTCAAATTCTACATGAAATGGCGGCTAAAGCACCACGCCCCACTTTAAGGGACTCACTTTTGGCGGAAGGTCGACAGATGGAACGTGCGGCCGATTTTCTCCCAAACACAGAACGTGTGGTCTTTATAGATAGCGTTGTTCTGGATAAAACACAATTATTGAGTGCCTTGCGTTTATCGGCTGATGCAGGACGATTGATACCCACGTCTTCGCTGTTTCGGAGTGATCCTATACATGGAGTACAGATTGGATTAGTTACCTACATCAACTCTTTAGAGACTTCTGCTTTTTGTTCACGCTCCGAACCTGGAGGAACCTTGCGTTTGCATTCCGCCTATCGTTCTGCCAATGGTTGGGAACAGCCTCGCCCACTCGAAGGAATCGATAGCACTTTCCAACAAGCCGATATGCCCTACTTACTTTCTGATGGGGCAACTCTCTACTTTGCGGCAGAAGGTCAAGAAAGTGTAGGGGGGTATGATATTTTTGTGACAAGGTATAACCCCGAGACACGCCAATATGTACGTCCGACCAACATCGGAATGCCCTTCAATTCGCCCGCGAATGATTATCTTTATATCATCGATGAAGGGAGTGGGGTAGGCTATTTTGCAACAGATCGTCGGCAACCAGTGGGGAAGGTATGTCTTTACACTTTTCTTCCTAATGTTGAGCGAACCACCTACGACGCGGCGAATACGGTGCCAGACAGTCTTGTTCGCGCTGCCCAAATTTATCGTATTGCCGATACGCAAATGGGGTATGAGCGCGAAATTGCTAAAGTGCAAGCGCATCGTAAGGCGCTGTTTACTTCTAATGCTTCAAACTCTTCAGATTTTCGGTTTGTGCTCAATGATGAGCAGGTTTGCCGAAGCCTTTCCGATTTTAAAAATCCTCAAGCTCGACAACAAGCGAAAAAATGGTACGAACTGCAACGACAATTTGCAGAATTCTGTCAACGACGTGACGCATGGCAACGAGATTATGCAGAGAGGCGTACAGAACGACTTGCACAGCAGTTGCGTCAACTTGAGAGTCAAATTTCGCAGCTGGACAAGCAGTTGCGTCAAATGGCGAAAATCATACGACAACTCGACTTTCAATAACATGTCCTCTTCACAGCTTTATATGTTGGGGACCAATATAAACCTTAAACTATAAATAATAATGAGTACTCTTCATTTTCCAGAATCAGAACTGATTCTCAACTCTGATGGTTCAATCTTTCACCTCCATCTTCGTCCGGAACAGGTTGCCGATAAAATTATTCTTGTTGGTGATCCTGGGCGTGTAGACTTGGTAGCACAACATTTTGAAACGCGTGAATGTGAGGTTGAAAGTCGTGAGTTCCGAACCATTACCGGTACTTATAAAGGGAAGCGTTTGACCGTCATCTCTACAGGAATTGGCTGTGACAATATTGATATTGTTGTCAACGAATTGGATGCATTGGCCAATATTGACTTCCAAACCCGTACCGAATGCGCTCAATTCCGTCAATTGGAATTGGTTCGCCTCGGTACTTGTGGTGGATTACAGCCTCATTGCCCAGAAGGCACTTTTATTGCTTCGCGCAAAAGCCTTGGCTTTGATGGACTGCTCAATTTCTACGAAGGACGTAATGAAGTTTGCGATCTTGATTTTGAGCATGCTTTCTTAGAAACTATGGACTGGAAAGGTACGCAGTGCATTGCTCACCCTTACTGCATTGACAATAGTACGGAGTTGTTGGATCGTATCGCAAAAGACGACATGGTGCGTGGGGTGACCATCGCATGTGGTGGATTTTATGGTCCGCAAGGTCGCCGTCTCCGTGTACCGCTTGCTGATCCTCATGCTAATGAGAAAATTATGAAATTCCGCCATGGAGAACTTTGTATCACGAATTTTGAGATGGAAAGTAGTGCACTTGCAGGGCTTGCCGCATTGATGGGGCATAAAGCTATGACTTGTTGTATGGTTGTGGCCAATCGTGTGGCAGGTAAAGCGAATCCCAATTATAAGAATTCGATTGATACACTGATTCAGCTTGTGTTGGACCGCATTTGATTACGAGTGTGGTATTATTGATGAATGTGCCACCATTCTCCAGATAACTAATCAACAAGGAATGGCATAGAACTGAATAACTTCATTAAAGCACACAACGAGAATCAACTAATGGAAATTATTGCTGTCCGCTAAACTTTAAACCAGCACCTTTTCCCAATCCGCAATGCCCATCAATAGGCGTTGCGGATTTCTTTTTGATAGTGTCCTATATTTGTGTGTAAGCTCCAAAGTTCTTATTTTTGTGGTGAA
>CAUUGL010000051.1:0-10747 GCA_963544845.1 uncultured Alloprevotella sp. | reverse complement strand
TCACCACAAAAATAAGAACTTTGGAGCTTACACACAAATATAGGACACTATCGAATTCCTATTTTAAGGTTTCGGTCTGGTGTTTTTTTTCGGTTTTGAAATTTATCGGATAACAATAATAACGAATAAAAGAGTAGGGCAGGGCTTATACACCTTCTTCTCTTGGGTATATTCTCCTATATGTCATTTTCCTAACACTAAAAAGAGGATATACCCAATTGGGCACATCCTCTTTTACAATTATATAAATCAAAAGTGCTAAGACTACACCTTGATTTCTACTTCAACACCGCAAGGCAATTCGAGCTTCATGAGCGCGTCGATGGTCTTGGGGTTAGAGCTGTAGATGTCGATGAGACGCTTGTATGTCGAAACTTCAAACTGTTCACGGCTCTTCTTGTTAACGAAGGTAGAACGGTTCACAGTGATAATGCGCTTGCGAGTGGGGAGGGGGATAGGACCGCTGACGATAGCACCCGTAGCCTTTACATTCTTCACGATTTTGTCGGCCGACTTCTCAACGAGAGTGTGGTCGTAGCTTTTCAGCTTGATACGAATTTTTTGACTCATTGTTTTGGAGATTTGACACCGTTGAAAGGTGAGCGGGATAAGAGTCGTTCGCTATCCCGCCCCCTTCAGCGGCAATTGATTGATTTTGTTTCGAGATTATTTGATGAGATCTACGCGACCCTTGATTTCTTCGAGTACAGCCTTAGCGATACCGCTCGAAACGGGCGAGTGGTGATCGTACTGCATAGAAGAAGTTGCACGACCGGAAGTGATGGTGCGGAGGGCAGTTACATAGCCGAACATCTCAGCGAGGGGCACAGTAGCCTTCACGATGCGGGCACCGGAACGGCTGTTTTCCATACCTTCCACTTGACCACGACGCTTGTTGAGGTCACCGATAACGTCACCCATGTTTTCTTCGGGAGTGACCACTTCGAGCTTCATCATAGGCTCCATCAGAACGGGGCCTGCTTGAGCGCAAGCGCTCTTGTAAGCTTGGATAGCAGCAATTTCGAAGGAGAGTTGGTCGGAGTCAACGGGGTGGAAAGAACCATCGAGAAGTTCTACCTTGAGGCTGTCAAGGGGGAAGCCACCGAGCACACCGCTCTTCATGGCTGTGTCGAAGCCCTTTTGTACAGAAGGAATGAATTCCTTGGGAATGTTACCGCCAGTCACCTTATTGACAAACTGGAGGCCGCCTTCCTTGTAGTCTTCATCAACGGGACCTACGTTCACGATGATGTCGGCAAACTTACCGCGACCACCCGACTGCTTCTTGTAAACCTCACGGAGGTTAACGGTCTTGGTGATGGCTTCCTTGTAGTTCACCTGGGGCTTACCTTGGTTACATTCTACCTTGAACTCACGACGCAGACGGTCGATGATGATATCGAGGTGAAGCTCACCCATACCCGAAATCACGGTTTGGCCGCTTTGTTCGTCGGTCTTCACAGTGAAAGTGGGGTCTTCTTCAGCAAGCTTAGACAGACCGGTAGAGAGCTTGTCGAGGTCCTTCTGGGTCTTAGGCTCAACAGCGATACCGATAACGGGATCGGGGAAGTCCATAGATTCGAGTACGATGGGAGCACCTTCTTCAGCGAGGGTGTCGCCTGTGCGGATGTCTTTGAAACCTACACCGGCACCGATGTCACCAGCAGAAATCACTTCAACGGGATTCTGCTTAGAAGAGTGCATTTGGAAGAGACGCGAAACGCGTTCTTTCTTACCGGAGCGTACGTTGTAAACGTAAGAACCTGCTTCAACCTTACCAGAGTAAACACGGAAGAAAGTGAGACGACCTACATAGGGGTCGGTAGCAATCTTAAAGGCAAGCGCAGAGGTCTTGTCGTCTTCAGAAGGCTTACGAGTTTCGGTTTCGCCGGTTTCGGGGTTCGTACCTTCGATGGCCTCAGTGTCGAGGGGCGAGGGGAGGAACATGCAGACGTAGTCGAGGAGCGTTTGTACACCCTTGTTGCGGAATGAAGAACCACAAGTCATGGGGACGATGTCGAGAGCGAGCGTACCCTTACGGATAGCAGCTACGATTTCCTCTTCGCTGAGCGAGTCGGGATCATCGAAGAACTTCTCCATGAGCGTTTCGTCTTGCTCAGCAGCGAGTTCAATCATCTTCTGACGCCATTCGTTGCATTCGTCAACGAGTTCAGCGGGAATTTCTTCAACGTCGTATTCAGCACCCATCGTTTCGTCGTGCCAAAGGATGGCCTTCATCTTGATGAGGTCTACGATACCCTTGAACTTTTCTTCAGCACCGATGGGCACAGAGATAACGCAAGGAGTAGCGCCGAGAACGTCCTTCATCTGGCGAACCACTTCAAAGAAGTTGGCACCGGAACGGTCCATCTTGTTGACGTAACCGATACGGGGAACGTTGTACTTGTCGGCCTGACGCCAAACAGTTTCCGATTGAGGTTCAACACCACCTACAGCACAGTAGGTAGCAACAGCACCGTCAAGCACACGGAGCGAGCGTTCTACTTCAGCGGTGAAGTCAACGTGTCCCGGAGTGTCGATGAGGTTGAACTTGTATTGTGTGTTGTTGTACTTCCAGAAAGCAGTGGTAGCAGCAGAGGTAATGGTGATACCACGCTCTTGCTCTTGTTCCATCCAGTCCATGGTAGCACTACCATCGTGGGTCTCACCAATCTTGTGGGTCTTACCTGTGTAGAAGAGGATACGTTCAGAAGTGGTGGTCTTACCGGCATCGATGTGAGCCATGATACCGATATTACGCGTCAAATGGAGATCTTGCTTTGCCATTTTGTTATGCTGTCTTGTAGTGGGTTGGATTAGAAACGGAAGTGTGCAAAGGCACGGTTAGCTTCTGCCATACGGTGCATTTCTTCCTTACGCTTGAAGGCAGCACCTTGTTCGTTGTAGGCGTCCATGATTTCAGCAGCGAGCTTGTCGGCCATAGTCTTACCACCGCGCTTGCGAGCATAGGCAATCATGTTCTTCATGGAAACAGATTCCTTACGATCGGGACGGATTTCAGTAGGAACTTGGAAAGTAGCACCACCGATACGACGGCTCTTTACTTCCACTTGGGGAGTGATTTTGTCGAGTGCAATCTTCCAAATTTCGAGGGCACTCTTTTCTTCGCTCTGCATCTTCTCACCTACGATTTCGAGGCTCTTGTAGAAAATTTCGTAAGAAATGTTCTTCTTGCCATCGTACATGAGGTGGTTAACGAACTTGGAGACCTTTTGGTCGCCGTAAACGGGATCCGGAAGGATCAAACGCTTCTTTGGTTTTGCTTTACGCATGGGTTATAAGGGGTTTGGTTGTGTTAGGGCTGCATCATGTCTTCAGCATTCCACAGGGTGGTGCTTACTCAACCTTGTGCAAACCAATCTTTTATCTGAGTTATGAAGGGTCAGGGAAAGGGCTGGTGGGCTAAGGGCTACTCGAACGGTTGGGACGAGACTTCATCCGCAATCACTTTGGGATTACTCTCTTGCCACAGCTTTCACTCCTTGACTTGCTTACTTCTTAGCGGCCTTAGGACGCTTAGCGCCGTACTTAGAACGGCGTTGTGTGCGGTTGGCAACACCTGCAGTGTCGAGCGTTCCGCGAACGATGTGGTAGCGCACACCGGGGAGGTCCTTTACACGACCACCACGCACGAGCACGATGCTGTGTTCTTGAAGGTTGTGACCTTCACCGGGGATGTAGGAGTTGACTTCCTTAGAGTTGGTCAGACGCACACGAGCCACTTTACGCATTGCAGAGTTAGGCTTCTTGGGGGTAGTTGTGTACACGCGAACACAAACACCACGGCGCTGAGGGCAGTTGTCAAGAGCGGGCGACTTTGACTTGTCGGTAGCTACTGAACGACCCTTACGAACGAGTTGTTGAATAGTTGGCATTTTGTTGTTTTTTAATTGTTTATATGTTGTATTTTTGTTGTCTTGTATAGATGTAGTGAGTGCATAATTCACCTTTCAAGGTGCAAAAGTACCACTTTTTTTTGGCTTAGGCAATAGTAAGCCATTTATTTTTTAGATGAACTGGGGGATAATCTTTTCCCGTAGAGTCAACCAGTCAGTACAAAAATGGTTTATTCTTTTGTAGAACCGTTCTTTTGCTCTTATTCAACCTCGACTTCTGCTTCTCTCTCCATAGCTCTTCTTCTATACCGCACAGCAGTGTAAGGGCAATGGCAGAAATGCAAATTACGATGAAGATGGCTTATAGATGAAAAAAAAGTCGTAAATTTGCTCCGCATATATTAAATGGTGAGCGGCCACCGCCACCGCTGTGCTCCCTTTATGTTCAAAATCAAACGTCTCGACTCTTTCATCTTGGGCAAGTTCCTGCAACTCTTTGTGGGGGCTTTCTTCATTTGCCTGTTCGTGTTCATGATGCAATTCACGTGGCGATGGATCAATGATTTGGTGGGGAAGGGACTCACACTCGACATCTTAGGGCAGTTCTTTTGGTATATGGGCATCACGCTCGTACCCACGGCATTGCCGCTGGCCATTCTGCTGGCGGCGCTCATCACGTTTGGGAACATGGGCGAGAATTTGGAACTGCTCTCGATGAAGGCCGCAGGCATACCACTGGTGCGCATCATGGCTCCTATCTTTTGTGTGGTGGTGCCGCTTATGGGGGTGTCGTTCTATTTTCAAAACACCATTTCTCCCGATGCACAAAAGGGATTGCGCACACTGGCCACCTCCATCAAAATATCGCAACCGGCGGTGCAAATTCCGGAAGGCGTGTTTTACAATGGAATTCCGAACACCAACCTTTATGTAGAACGGAAGAACGCCCAAACGGGGATGCTCTACCACACCATTATCTACAAAACCGACCAGGGTTTTGATCGCGCACAAATTGTATTGGCCGACTCGGCACGCCTCGAAATGACGGCCGACAAACTCCATCTGCGCCTTACGCTTTGGTCGGGCGAGCAATTCCAAAACCTCAAAACCGACAACGCCAACACCGTGTTTGATGCACAGAGTTCGCCTTATGATCGGGAAACTTTTGCCTACAAGCAAATCCTCATCGACTTCGACTCCAATTTCACCCAACTCGAAGCCGATCAACTCGGTTCGATGCCGCAAGCCAAGAATATGGGCGAAATTGTGCACGACATTGATTCGATGAATCAAGTGCTTGACTCCACGGCGTTGAGTTATTTCAAAGAAACCCTCTATCGGCAAAACATCTCCGCCAAGAGTTGGAGCAAAGCCGATTCAATTCGTGTCATCAAAGCCTTTCGGAAGCATCCGTTCAGTATAGACGACATCATCAAGAAAACGCCCAAAGACAAACTCCAAGCGGCACGACAACAAGCGGCGAGTCAGCTGCAAATGCTGTCGGCAGAACTGGATTGGCAGAGCGAAACTGTGCAAAGTCAAGAACACTACATTCGCTTGCACTGGATTGAGTGGCATCAGAAAATCACGCTTTCTTTGGCCTGTCTGCTCTTCTTTTTCATCGGAGCACCCCTCGGTGCCATCATTCGCAAGGGCGGTTTGGGTATGCCCACGGTAGTGTCGGTGGCCATCTTCATCATCTACTACGTCATCAACATTTCGAGCATGAAGTCGGCACGTGCCGGTACGCTCAATATGGTCGTGGGGATGTGGCTCTCCACCTTTGTGCTTGCACCGGCAGGGGCTTATTTGACCTATATGGCCAACCGCGACTCCACCGTGTTCAATCTCGATGCCTACTTGACGCTGCTGCGGCGTATGCTGGGCTTGCGCACCAAACGCAATCTCTTCCGCAAAGAGGTTATCATCGAAGAGCCCGACTACGCTGCCGATTTGCTCCGACTCCAACACATCCGTGAGGCGGCCATCGCCTACAACAAGGAGAACCGCTTGCTGTTGGCACCCAACTACTTCCGCATTTTCTTCCGCACACAGCCCGATGAGCAAATGGAGGAGTTGAGCAACGAAATCGAAGCCGTGGTAGACGATTTGGCCAACACACGCAGCCGCCTCATCCTGCCCGTACTCAACGACATTCCCACCATCTACGCTCACGCCCACACCACACCCTTTGTGCGTAAGCGCTACAACTGGACGTTTGGTCTGCTCTTCCCCTTGGGGCTTCTGTTGTGGGTGCGCATTTGGCGCTTCCGCCTCCGCTTGTTCACCGATTTGCGACAAGTGGTGAAGTGCAGCGAACGTCTCGAAACCCTCATGTCTAACCCCTCAAATCTCCAATAAGAACTCAGCATTATGGAACAACTCCAACTTGCCACTATAGAACAAGCTCTCGAAGATTTCCGTGCAGGAAAGTTTGTGGTCGTAGTCGATGACGAAGACCGCGAAAACGAAGGCGACCTTATCACCGCCGCCGAACTCATTACGCCCGAGAAAATCAACTATATGCTCCGCTACGGTCGCGGCGTACTTTGCGCCCCTCTCTCCAAAGAGCGCTGCCGCCAACTTGGTTTGGAACACCAAGTGCAGAGCAACACCTCAGTGCTCGGCACCCCCTTCACCGTCACCATCGATTTGCTCAAAGGCTGCACCACCGGCGTTTCAACCCACGACCGTGCTGCCACCGTTCGTGCTATGGCCGACCCGGATGCGCGCCCCGAATGGTTCGGTCGCCCGGGACACATCAACCCCCTCTACGCACAAGACCGAGGCGTGTTGGCACGTGCCGGACACACCGAAGCCGCTGTCGATTTAGCACGTATGTCGGGATTGCAGCCCGTGGCCTGTCTGATTGAAATCCTTAACGAGGATGGTACGATGGCACGTATGCCGCAACTCATCGAGTTTGCCAAGCGCGAAGGGTTGAACATCATCACCATTAAAGACCTCATCGCCTACCGTTTGCAAGAAGAAAGCCTTGTGGAGCGTGGCGAAGAAGTGTCTATGCCCACCGACCACGGCCATTTCCGCCTCATTCCCTTCCGCCAAAAGAGTGATGGCAAAGAGCACATCGTCCTGTTCAAAGGCGATTGGCAGCCCGGCGAACCCATTTTGGTGCGCGTTCATTCCAGTTGCATGACCGGCGACATCTTCGGTTCTCAACGCTGCGACTGCGGTGCACAGTTGCACCGCTCGATGGAACTCATCGAAAAGGAAGGCAAAGGACTTGTGCTTTACCTCAACCAAGAAGGCCGCGGCATCGGCTTGATGGCCAAGATGGCAGCCTACAAATTGCAAGAAGAAGGCTATGATACCGTCGATGCCAACGTGCATTTGGGTTACGACCCCGATGAGCGCGACTATGGTGTGGGCGCACAAATTCTGCGCAGTTTGGGGGTGAGCAAAATTCGCCTCATCACCAACAATCCCGTGAAACGTGTCGGACTCGAAGCCTACGGACTCGAAATCGTTGAAAATGTACCGATGGAGATTACCCCCACACCCTACAACGAGCGCTACCTCCGCACCAAGAAAGACCGTATGTCCCACAACCTCCACTTTCAGAAATAACCCTACAGACTGGGTAGATGTTCTGCTTGAACGGATGTCAGAGAAAGATGTTCTCAAATCCAAAAGTAAGAATACCTACTCAACACACCACTTTCATTTTGAACCATCTACTTAACGTATAAAAGTTTACCCTTATGCTACCCCAAGACAACTACAACCGCAACTATACTTCGCCCGTCCGCGAACGCAGCGCCTCCTTCCCCGTTCTTATGCGCAGTGTCTATGTATGGATGGCACTCGCCCTTGTTGTGACCGGACTGACTGCGATGACTGTTGCCACGCAACCACAGTGGATGTATGCCATTTTTGCCAACCGCGGCATCTTTTGGATGCTCATGCTTGCCGAACTGGGATTGGTGATCTACCTCTCCGCCCGCATCATGAAAATGTCGTTTGCCACGGCTGGTATCGCATTTATCATCTATGCCCTCCTCAATGGCATCACTCTCTCCAGTCTGTTCATGGCCTACACGGCAGAATCGCTCGCCCAAACCTTCTTCGTTACCGCCGGCACCTTTGGCGCCATGGGGCTTGTGGGCTTTTTTGTAAAGCGCGACCTTTCTGCCATCGGTCGTTTTCTCTACATGGCACTCCTTGGTTTGATTATCGCCAGCGTGGTCAATATGTTCTTCCACAGCAGCGGTGTCACCATGATTTGCAACTACGCCGGCGTACTCATTTTCACGGGACTCACGGTCTACGACACGCAGAAAATCAAAAATATGCTGCTCCAATTTGACGACCAGCAAAACGAGACCGTGATGAAACTCGCCCTTTTGGGAAGTCTGACCCTCTATCTCGATTTCATCAACCTCTTCCTCTATCTGCTGCGCTTCTTGGGCAACCGTCGATAGTAACTATTCTTTTACCTCCAAACCTTTTATCTTATGCAACTTTCAGACCGCATCAACCGCTTGGCCACCTCGGCCACCTTGGCCATGTCGCAGAAAAGTGCCGAGCTCAAAGCACAAGGTGTCGACATCATCAACATGAGTGTGGGTGAACCCGATTTCAACACGCCCGACGCGATTAAGGCTGCTGCCAAGCAAGCCATCGACGACAACTGGTCGCGCTACAGCCCTGTGCCCGGCTATTTGGATTTGCGCGAAGCCATTTGCGAAAAACTGCGCTGCGAAAACGGACTTGAATATACGCCTGCCCAAATCGTAGTGGGCAATGGGGCAAAGCAGGCGGTGTGCAACACGCTCTTGGCCATTCTCAATGCCGGCGATGAAGTTATCATTCCCACCCCTTATTGGGTGAGCTATCCCGATATGGTTTTACTGGCCGATGGCAAACCGGTGTTTGTTTCCGCTCCCATCGAGCAAGGCTTCAAAATGACGCCTGCACAACTCGAAGCGGCCATTACTCCTCGCACCCGAGCCCTCATCCTCTGCTCGCCCTCCAACCCCACAGGTGCTGTCTATTCCGCTGAAGAGATGGAAGGTTTGGCCGAAGTGCTGCGCCGCTATCCCGACATCGTGGTGATTGCCGACGAAATCTATGAGCACATCAACTACGTTGGCGCGCATGCCTCGATTGCCGCTTGTGCCGGTATGCAGGAGCGTTGTGCCATCATCAACGGCGTTTCTAAGGCTTATGCCATGACCGGATGGCGCATTGGTTTCGTAGCCGCTCCGCTGCCCTTGGCCAAAGGTATCTCCAAATTGCAAGGACAGTATACCTCCGGCCCCTGCTCCGTATCGCAAAAAGCAGCAGCTTTTGCCTTCACCGCCGACCAAACTCCTGTCGAGGAAATGCGTCTCGCCTTCGCGCGTCGCAAAGAGTTGATTGTTCGTTTAGCCCGTGAAATTCCCGGATTTGAGGTCAACGACCCCGATGGGGCGTTCTATCTCTTCCCGAAAGTCGCCGGCTTCTTCGGCAAAACCGATGGTACGACCACCATTCACGACTCCAACGACTTTGCCCTCTATCTTCTTCAAGAGGCTCACGTGGCCGGTGTGGGCGGTGCCTCCTTTGGCGACCCCGATTGCTATCGTTTGAGTTACGCTACCAGCGATGAAAACATCATCGAAGCCATGCGGCGTATCAAAGCGGCTTGTGCGCGACTGCACGCTTAATGATAAGCACAACGAAAAACTCTCGTTCCTTATTTGGGTGCGCGTCCAAGCGATGCGTCCCCAAGTTTTTTACAAGAACCTTCCGAACCTCCTCGCGCGCACACGCGTACGCGCGTATACAGCAACATGTGCATTTTTACCTTCACTTCCTTCACCAACTGTACAATCGCCAATAAACCAATGGGTTACGGTGAAGGATTTTATGTTCAAAAGTTTTTCTTTTTCACTTTTCCTACCCAACGGAAAATGCAAAAGTCCTTCATCTGCAACATGATGAAAATCAGAGAGTTCTTACAAATGGTGAAGGAGGTGAAGGAAAAAACTTGATTTTCACTGTAATGCATGCGCGCGCGTACACGCGCGAGAAACCACCTCTTTCTGTTTCATTGCTTTCGCTCTCTTGTCCTTTTCTGTTTTTCCTACCTCAGAGGCCGTTTTTTCTACCTCAGAGGTAGTTTTTTTGATTCATCCGACATTTGGAGTGATGGCGCAGGGTAAAAAGAAGAAAACTGCCGAACAAATTGTATATTTGAATTATCAGCAACAAATGTACAGTTATGAACAGCAGTTTTCTATATCATGCTTGGGGCTTGTATCACCACAAGTGCCTGCGTGAGGAATACAAAGGTAATAGAATCATCTTACATATCGAAAGTAAACGATCTCCGAAACGCTGTCCCAAATGCGGACATCCTCATTTGGTGAAGAATGGTTTTCGCATTCGTGACTTTGTTGGCCTTCCGATTGGCGGCAAAAAAGTAACTCTGCGTATGAAAGTCCGCCGTTACAAATGTAAGTGTGCGGATTGTGACTATGATTGCCAGGAACGCATCCCTTTTGCCCTCGGCAGTCACAGTTACACTCGTCGCTTTGCAAGATATGTGGTCGATCTTTTGAAAGGTATGACCCTCAAAGATACCGCTCATCTCTTGGGCGTGTCGTGGGACACGATCAAAGAGATTCACACTCATCATCTTGAATATCATTATGCTCCGCCGTCCCTTGACGGTGTGGACAGCATCGGCATAGACGAGTTTGCCGTCCGAAAAGGACATGTGTACAAAACCATCGTGGTCGACCTCAAGAGTGGTCGGATTCTCTATGTGGGTCAAGGCAAGGCTGCCGATGCTTTGGCCGGATTTTGGAAAAGAATCAGAAGAAAAAATATCGACATCAAGTATATCGCCACTGACCTATCTGCGGCTTTTATCTCCTCCGTAC
>CAUUGL010000050.1:0-11093 GCA_963544845.1 uncultured Alloprevotella sp. | reverse complement strand
CCTAACAAAAGGGAGGGGGAAAAGAGAAACTTACACACTTTTGCGGACAATACCAGAATAATCTAATTTTGCACTTGCTGGTTGACTCTACGCATTAAGCATCGCTTCGACTAGAGTGTTAAAACTACCTCCGGAGGAGAGAAATGTCGAGAATAATTCCGATATTTATAAATTTATAAGCTCCATTGTTCTTGTTTGTTTTTTTGCTTTCACCACAAAAATAAGAACTTTGGAGCCTACACAAAAATTTAGGACACTATCTACACGTAAAACGTTTATTACCTCACAATACCAGCTTCCCTCAAATATCAAGACGTGCAGTGCATTCTTTAATCAGCTCAGCAAATAGAGGGACTTTGCATAATAGCTCAGGATTACCCACTAAGATGCAACGCTGTCGTGCTCGGGTAAGAACCACATTTAGTTTTCGATCAATAAGTTGGCCGATTTTATCGATAAACTGCGAATTACAAAGAAAGTTGAATTGTGATTGGCGACTTACGGTGAAACCGAAAATAATTGTTTCGCGTTCTGAACCTTGGAAGCGTTCGACCGTATCAATGGTGATATTGCTCAATTCGGGGCAAGTTAGTTGTAATTCATGGCGAATAAGTGCTATTTGATGGCGATAGGGAACGATAATGCCTAACTCCTGCTCCCAATTTACCACATTGGAAGAACATTGCAGAGCTTCTTCTTGAAGTTGCCGGCAGAGATGCGCTATAAGCTGTGCTTCTGCGACATTGGTTTTAGGGGTAAAAACCGATGTTTCCTTGGGAACACAAGGATGAAATACGACACGCCGAAAAGAGGCTGTGGCTTGTTGGTGTGGCAAAGGTATCGGAGTTAACTTCCCGTCGTAAAAATGTAAATTGGCAAAGTTAGCCACTTCAGGATGCATACGTCCTTGTCGATGAAAAGAATGTATGCAACACTCCGGCAGAATATCGATGAGGCGTTCAAAGAGAGAGCATCGGCAATTCTTCAGCCCCATCTTGTGTAAAAGAGGATCATCGACATGACTTTCCCACTCGCTTTGTTGTACCACAGCAGGCAGCTGCTTGTGATCCCCAATGAGCACGAAGCGTTCAATGGCCAATCGTTGTTGATGTTCAGCCATTAGTAGCGGAAGCAAGTGCGGCTCAAGCAATTGAGAAGCTTCGTCAATAATTGCCAAAGAGAAGCGTTTGAGTGTAAATAGCGAAGTAGCCCCCGACAATGAAGCTGTTGTACCTACCACTATCCGCACTTCTTGCATAAGACGCGTGATTTCATTTAGACTTGTTATGCCTAAAATCTTATTTTCCAGCAAATAAGGTAAATACTCATCGCCACATGTCAAAGAGTTTCCAATGCGAAGAAAATCGAGCCCAGCAGCTACCAGTTTGCTACAAATCTCATCGACAGCACGATTGGTAAAAGCTCCTAAAAGCACCTGATGATTAGGTTCTACTAACTCCTCTCTCAGTAAGCTCATCAAACCAATAGATGTCTTCCCTGTACCAGGAGGGCCCACCAAAAGGAAGAAGTCACGTGCTTGCACAGCTTTGTCCACAAAAGCATTCAATTCAGGGGTTTCATAAGAACGCTGACGTTTCCGTTTCGGGTCAACTTGTGCAATACAGGTATTGGTCAGCAGTTGGCGACGATGTTTAGAGCCAACGAGGAATGCATATAGTCCACGATAAAGAGAATTCATCGCAGATTCCATCAAGTCGGGCTCAATCGCCCATACATCAGTGCATCTGCGGTCAAAAATGTGTGGATTGGTTTGCGGAGCGCGAAGACGCAGTGTAAGATATGTCGATGTAATTTCCTTAATTGTGGCTCGAAACACCATACCTCCCCGTAAATCCGGTACATATAATGCATTGTAGGAATAGAATACGACAATATCTCCTTTTCGAAAATTAGGAATGATAGGAATATCCTCTTGTTCCACTAATGTTGGAAAAAGTAACCGAACTTCAAGAATCGCCCCTGTTGCACTTGCTTTGTACCCCTCTTTATCTAAACGCAATTGTATCATGATGTTGCCAGCTTGCATTTTCTCATCAAGAGTAGACAGCCATGCTGCAGCAAATCCACTGGCTTCACGTTGAGTGGAACCGAGTTTTGCACGATGTTGTTCACGTGCCAAAAAGCGATGAAACCGGAAGAAATAAGCTAGTTCTTCACTGGTCGCTTTATGAAAAGCATCGATAAAATCGCGATATTCCGGTAGTTTATATCGTTCCCAAAGTACCCCGCAGGGCAAAGTATGCAACTGTTCTGGAGTAAAGTTCTTAAAAAAATGAGCAGAACCTTTCTCTGAAAATTCCAACTCACGTACCACTATTCGATTACGAAGCTCAATGGCTTCTCTCAATAAGGTAGGTACATTTTGTATGCGTATCAATCCGTCTTTTCCTGAATATCTTGAGTAAAGTAAGTAGGCATTGATGTCGGAATAACGCTTGCGATAGGCATAATGCAGGATAGCCATGTAGAGCAACACCTGAATACGATGATTCAAATGTGGACCTTGGGTGGTAAACTCCTTCTTTCCGCTCTTTTGCTCTATCACTACATTCAAATCTCGGGTCAAGAAGTCCATACGCCCCTGCAGTCCCAACATTTCGCAGAAGAAAGAAGGCTCAAGCAACACCTCTTCATTATTGTCCATATGTAGTTCCGAGATGAACTGACGTCCTACTAGATAATATAAATTTTGTTGTTGCTCTTGTGCATCCTTATGAAAATTGTCAAGCGATGAAGTTTGCAATGTAGCTGCCAATGACAAAGCATTGGCTTTGAAAAAACGTTGAATGCTTTCTACGTAGTTGAGGGGGAACTGATGAACCGCCTCGTCTAACAACTGGGAGGCAAAATTTCCGAGTAGGATGGATTTACCGGTGGGTGCAGGAAGAAAATGCTGTACCACATAAAAATCAGGCGTAATACCAAAAGGTTGGAAACATGATGAAATGGCTGTTACATCCACCAAATAATCCGGTTCAATAATGATAAGCGTCGCCTCCACCCCTCCATCACGTGGTTTCGTATCGATAAGGTTTAGCGACATACCCTCTCGTAAAATCTCATTCAAAGAGCAAAAATCAGCCAATCCATCGACCGATTTCAACCAAACTTTCAGAGAGAGGCCGGTAGGATTTTCGGCAGGGATAACCTCGATAAATTCGGATTGTTTAGATACAACTACCACACGACGCACATGAGTTTCAATCTTGGACACATCACTACGCGTCATACCTGTTGTTGGTAACAGTGTCTCCAAAGAAGGAGGTATATTCGTATCTTTCACGCAAGCTACAAACTTCGTCAGTAAGCGTAAATCATAAGGAAAGTGTTGTGCCAAAGAAATTTCATCACTTTGTTCTACCCTTGACATCCGGACACGAAAGTCATTAAGTTGTCCATAAAATTCCGTTGGAATGTTGAAATGTGTACATACATAATGTAATCGAGGAAACGTCCCCGATAAACTAACCTCAACCTGAGCAGTTGTTTCATTCAGAAGCTCTACCAACAAACGATAAACTACGGCACAACGCTGCCGCATGGTCAGCGTTGATATGGTTAGAAGGTGTATAATCTCATCAAAAAAATAAGAAGCAGGAAGAAGAGGCATATCGAAGAGAATTGCAATCTATTGAGAGTATATTTCCATCCCTGTTTTAACCGTCAAGGTAAGCATAATCTCAGGAGGAAAGAGTGCTCACGCAGCATGACCTTATATAAATTTGATATTGCTAATTACCTTGTGCTTTACTGCTTGATTGAGCTGTTCTATAAGTTGTAGGCGTTTCAAACTCAACTGTGTGCGAAGCGCCGGAGTATGAATCCGTACCCAAAGAATCTTTTCTTTTACATATAGAGGCTCTGTGTAGTCTGTCATCTCACTCGGTACGACTTTCCTCCATGCCTGCAAGATTCGGTAACGTAGCAATGGGTCTTGCATTTGCGAATCTTGGATACACAAATCCAGAACCGCATCAACTTTATCCGTTTTTCTTCTTTTCATCACTAAGAAGAGTTGTAAAAATTATCTCAGAGAGCGTTTCATTTATCTCTTAGGTACGTAGAACTACCTCTGATGTAAATTGTAAGGAAAAAGGAGTTGGAATGACGATATTGAAATAAGAGACTTTCTCTTGTCTTTCCCACACATATGTGCCTGCTTAATCTTTCCACTTGTTTATAGATTCAGCCTGCTTTCTAAAGATGAAATGACTATTACTCTATAAAAAGAATAAAGTATGTACGCGAAAAACGTACTGGGCGAATAGAGTTAAGGGCGTGTCATATAGACGCGCCCTTCTCGTTTAGATTAAACATTGCAGTTTTGTTCATTTAGAAACGATAGCCGAAAGTCAAAGCAATTTGATGACGGTTCAATTTAATATGCTGTGCCGGCAAATCGTTATGTTCAGCCGCTACTCCATCTTTTTTATAAGCAAAGGGGTAGACATCGGCATTTTGTGTTTGATACTGATAGGCTATATCAGTGTAGAAGTTACGTCCGCGATAGCCAAGACCACAAGTGATACGATTGGTTACTCCTAAATTGACATAGTCGGTGTTCGTAGCAAAGCGATAGGATGGACTTGTGGTAAAAAGGTTGAGAATTGCTTCTTTTCGTATTGGTGCACTCACGAAATTATAGCCGGCACGCGCATAAAATTCTGGTGCCAAACGCGCCTCAACTCCTACACGGAAAGTGTGGGTATCAAGCAAGTAAGCATCAATTTGTTGTTGCATATCCTTATCTTGGGTTCCACTACTCCACCCTCCATCATAATAGTTGGAATCGGGTTGTCGTACTTGAGCTGTTGTATGGTCGGCAATTTCATATTCTGCTCCTATTGCGACATCCTGCCCGATTGTAGTACCTAAGCTAAAATTGACTTTCAAGGGCGAACGCATATAGTAATCGGTATTACTTTCCATTGAACTCTCTGTATAGTCGTAGCGTTCACCGGTTTTAGTATTGGTATGTTCGTATGGAGAGCTCATAAACAGGCGCGAAGAACTACTTAATGTATAAAAGGTAGGTAGGGTCATAGCTACCCCCAAGCGAAATGGATGTTCAGCAAAGGGGCGGGCAATAACTCCAAACTTGGCATCAACTCCCGTACCGGATACAGATTCTATCTGCTTCATCAAGTAGGTCTTTCTTCTACCTTGAGCATCCAGAAAAGGTACACCCGATTCGTCAATGGATGCTTCCTCATATTCCAACATACTCTGACTTTGGATATCATAAACACCTACATTCACCCCCATGTAGACACGATTGTTGAGATTAAAAGCAAGGTTGAAATCGTATTGTTGTATTCCTCCCTTTTGTGCTCGATGATAATGATAGGCTTCGGCATATCCATGCTTATAGTCCGTGACCTTTCCGGCACCATCGCGGATAGGGTCAATCAAAAATACATCGTAACCTAAATTAGCCAAAGGAGTGGTCAATCCACGATCGGCATTTTCTTTCAAGTCCAACCATCCTTGGCTTGTCGTAAATGCTAAATCACGCATTTGCCAAGTTTGTGAAGCTCCTCCCAATAAAGGGACATTTTTAAGAGAGATAAGATTACGGAAATTACGCGATTTCTTATAGTTGAAACCGAGATTTACAAATTTCAAGTTGTCACCATTAACATTGAGCGAGTAGAGGAATCCCGCCTGGTCAAGACTTGTGTTGGTGGCACTACTACCCAAATGAGCCGCAACATCATTCTTATCCGATTGTGTAAACAAACTGCCTGTAATGGCCGCATCACCGCGACGATAAAGCCCTGTTGAGGCGGGGTTGTTGCCCATTGCAGAGAGGTTGGCTCCGAGCGCACTCATAGCTCCTCCCATACCGATGTAGCGAGCATCGCCATTGAGATCTGTTGCTGAAAACTGTTGAACTTTATAGATGTCCTGTGCCACTCCATTCTGTACCCCTAAAAGGGAAAGAAAAAGGGCAGAAAAGTATATCTTTTTCATGGTCCGCAAATGAAATATTTCGAAGGATATAAACATGAAGCAAAATTGGTTTCACCTACAACTACCCTCTATTGAAAGAAGAGAAATAGATGATAGGAAGGGCTATCAAATGAGAGCTTTAGCGACGTCCTCCAATGACACCGCCGCCTCGCGAAGATCTGCCACCAGAGAAACCACCACCTGAATTACCACTGGAAAAGCCACCATTACGGGATCCTCCCATATCAAACCCGCCACTACGTGAGGGTTGTAAATAAATATTGTTCGTAGAACGCGAAGGAAAGTTATTTTCTACGGGACGTCCACCACGACGCGAAGAGTTAACTATGTCACCACGACGCGAGGGCACATCGTTGTACTGATAAGACGAATTTGTTGTAGAGGTGTTGTAATTGCCTCGTCCACTCCAAGAACCTCCACGCGAGACATTTCCACTGCGAGAGGTGAAACCACCTCCTCGGCTATCAAAAGCACCTCCTCGGCGTGAGTTAGAACCTGTCACACCATAATAAGTATTGCCACGTGGGCGCACATCATAAGTATAATTTCGGTAATAACCGCCCCAACCATAGTGGTCATAAGGGGAATACCAACCACCCCACCCCCAGTTCCAACCAGAGTACCAAGGCGAATGCCATGCACTAAATCCCCAAGGGGAGTACCAACTGCTCCAGCCCCAAGGAGAAATCCAGCGATTCCAGCTTCTTCCGTAATAGAAGGGGTCGTACCAGCCATACCAACTACTCCAACCCCAATCAGAAAACCAAGGGTCGTAGTAAGCCAAATCATAATAATAGTCATAATAGAAAGGGGAGGAGACAATTACTCCACGAGGGGAACGAAAGCGCACAATACGCCCAGTCATGGTTTGTTGGTCATCATTATAAATTGTGTCAACCATTTCTTTACGTGTCCTTGCCTTCCTCTGTCGATTGTATTCGTCTACATCACGTGAACCAATACGATAGTCGGCCCAGTTATCATAGTCGTAATCCGAATCGTTGTTGTAAGAGGAGGAGTTCTTATACCGTTGACCGCTCTGCTGTTGTTCAACTTGCAAAGCCTTCTTAGACGGGACGAAATAAATATCGTCTTGCGCCCAAGTTGCACTGCTCAGTGCAAGGAGAGAAATAAGTGATAGAGCAAACTTTTTCATAACTACAAAGTTTTGAAGGGTTGATACCGCGAAGATATGGATTATTTGCTTTCTGCCGAGTTTTTTCTACAAAAACTTTGTTATTGAAAGCGCTATTTTAACAAAACGAGGGTATTCTCTCGTTTTTTATTTGTTGTTTTCAACATCTTGGCGTAAATTTGCAATCTAAAATCCTCATTTTCTTATGTACAATCCACGAAAACCACAATATACCCTCTTCACTGTACGTGAAGCTATGGAATTACTCCCTTTTGTAATGAAAGCTCTCGATGGTATTAGTCGATCCAAAGCCAAAGCTATTCTTGCAGGAGGTGGGGTGCGTGTGAATCGTCGCAATGTTTCCCAACATGACTTTCCACTAACCGTAGGAATGAAAGTTGAAATCTCCAAACAAAAGCAGCGTTTCCATTTCCAAAGCAAATATCTCAAGATTGTCTATGAGGATGCACAAATCATTGTCATCGAAAAGAATATAGGCATTCTCTCTATGGCTTCTACACAAGGGCAACTCTGTGTAAAATCTATTTTGGACGATTACTTTCATAAAACGCGACAAAAGTGTTCTACCCATGTCGTACACCGGCTTGATCGTGACACCTCTGGATTATTAGTCTATGCCAAGACTATGGAGGCCGAACAAATACTGGAACACAATTGGCGACAAATTGTAACTGATCGGCGATACATTGCTTTGGTCAGTGGCCGTATGGAGCAGCAAAGAGGCAGCGTTGAAAGTTGGTTGAAAGATAACAAAGCCTATATCACCTACTCCTCCCCCACAGACAATGGAGGAAAATATGCCCTCACCCACTTCCGAACTTTGCGTACTTCCGAGCTTTACAGCTTGGTGGAACTCAAACTGGAAACCGGACGTAAGAATCAAATCCGTGTGCATCTACAAGACCTAAAGCACCCGGTTTGCGGGGACATTAAATATGGAGATGGAAACGATCCCATCGGGCGGCTTTGTCTCCATGCTTTCCGCTTAGACTTTTATCACCCCATCACGAACGAACATCTTCATTTTGAAACCGCTGTGCCCAAGGCATTTCTCAATGTTTTCAAAAGCAGAAATCAGCAAGAAACGACTGAGGAATAAACCTATCAACAACACATCGCTCTCTTGCTTTGTTCTCATCTCTGCTGTCCTTATCTTAATTTCCTTATACCCCTGATTACTATGCCTAACATTTCAGAAAGAGCTATTGAGATGCCTAAGTCGCCCATTCGCAAACTAGCACCTTTGTGCAATGCTGCAGAAGAGCGTGGTGTAAAAGTTTATCATTTGAATATCGGACAGCCCGATCTGCATACACCGGAAGAAGGGCTGGAGGCCCTCCGACAATTGGAGCGTCCCATATTGGAATACTCTCCCTCGCAAGGGCTGGAAAGCTATCGAAAGAAATTGGTAGATTACTACAGAACCTACGACATTCACCTCACGCCTGATGACATTATCATTACTGCAGGTGGTTCGGAAGCAGTACTCTTTGCTTTCCTTTCTTGCCTTAACCCCGGCGATGAAATCATTGTGCCAGAACCGGCTTATGCGAACTATATGGCCTTTGCCATTGCTGCCGGGGCGCGTATACGCACTCTCCCGACTAGTATCGATGAAGGATTTGCCCTTCCGGCTATTGAGAGGTTCGAGGAACTCATCAACGAACATACTCGCGCTATCCTCATTTGCAACCCCAACAACCCGACCGGATACCTTTACACGCGCAATGAGATGAACCAACTTCGGGATTTGGTAAAGAAACACGATCTCTTCCTCTTTTCCGATGAGGTCTATCGTGAGTTCATCTATGCCGACACTCCCTACATCTCTGCTTGTCATCTTGAAGGTATTGAGCAAAATGTAGTGCTCATAGACTCAGTGTCTAAACGTTACTCAGAGTGCGGCATACGTATCGGTGCCCTCATCACCAAAAACGAGACAGTTCATGCTGCCGTGATGAAGTTCTGCCAGGCTCGTCTCTCTCCTCCTTTACTCGGACAGATTGTCGCAGAAGCCTCCATCGACACCCCGCAAAGTTATATGCGCGCCATGTACGAAGAATACGTCGAACGTCGCAACTGCCTCATCGAAGGCCTCAACCGTATTCCCGGCGTCTACAGCCCGATTCCGATGGGCGCTTTCTACACTATGGCACGGTTGCCCATCGATGATGCAGAACACTTCTGCGCTTGGTGTCTTAGCGACTTCGCCTACGAAGGAGAAACCGTTATGATGGCCCCCGCTGCCGGATTCTACACCACATCGGGAGCAGGAAAGAACGAAGTACGCATTGCTTATGTTCTCAAGAAAGAGGATTTGCAACGTGCGCTCTTCATTCTCGAAAAAGCCCTCGAAGTCTATCCTGGGCACACCAACTAAACCCTTTTTTCCCTCAATTCCTATACGCCCGTGTGGCTCCCCACACGGGCGTATTTTGAGTTCATACTTTAACCCTCACTCATCATGAGCTTCTCTTTCTTCATTGCTCGCAGGTTCTTTCAAAACATCAGCCCTGACAAGCCCCGCAGCTCTAATCCCAGTATCACCATTGCCACGGTAGGCGTAGCTATCGGATTGGCGGTTATGATTATCACCATTAGCGTTATATTAGGTTTCAAAAGTGAGATTTCGAAAAAGATAGAAGGATTTGGGAGTCACATCGAAATTTTAAACCTCGGGACTCTCACCGCTCCCGATGCCTTTCCTGTACAGACTGACTCCGCTTTTATCGCAACCGTCAAACAACTACCTCATGTTGTCCACACCGACCGTATCGTCCAGAAGATGGGTATCATCAAGACTAATACGGACTTCAAAGGGCTTACATTCAAAGGCTTACCTTCCACTTATGACACAACTTTTATAGCTTCGTGTTTGGTGGAAGGGCGACTCCCTCGTTGGAAAGAGGAGAACAGTAATGATATCCTTATTTCTCGTCTACAAGCCGATGAATTAGGGTTGAAAGTGGGTGACAGAGTCTTCTCCTACTTTTTCGAAGAAAGTATTAAGACCCGCCGCTTCACTGTTTGCGGCATCTACCGCTCTAACATGAACATCTTCGACAACAACTACGTCATCACTCCTATATCCACTATCGAAAGGTTAAACCATTGGGGCGACAACAAAGCCTCTGTACTGGAGGTACGGTTGCAAAACATCAACCAAATTCCCCAAACCCTACCCGCTTTACATCGACTCTGTGAGCAGATGAACACCACCCCTGCCACCAAGTCAAGGCAGCCTCTCAGTATCACGGAACACTACGCTCAAGTCTTCGCCTGGCTCAATTTACTCGATGTCAATCTGATTGTCATTCTTTGTCTGATGGTGGCCGTCTCGGGCTTCACGATGGTCAGTGGACTGTTCATACTCATTCTTGAGCGTACACAAACCATAGGCGTACTCAAAGCCTTAGGTGCAGGAAACACACGAATTCGCAAGATTTTCCTCCACTTTGCAGCACTAATCACCTTGCGAGGCTTACTCATAGGCGATGCCTTAGCCTTCCTACTACTCTTCGTAGAAAAGCAATGGCGATTCATCCACCTCGACGCCTCCACCTACTACGTCGATACCGTACCTATCCTACTGAACCCTCTCGCTATCGTTGCTGTTAATGTCGGTACCCTCGTCATTACAGTACTGGCATTGGTGGCCCCCAGTTATATGATTTCCCGCATTCAACCGGCCAAAGCCATCCGGTTCGAGTAGAACAATAGTTTTACAAATTACGTCCCCAAGACCAGCGTACTTTCAAAATCGAAGTGCAACAAATCATTCGTTTTTTTCATAGGTTCTAATCCATGAAAAACACCGCGGGTTTGCCTCGCGGCTGGGGCACGCAGCCCCGAAGAGCGATACCGGCAATACATAAAAAAGAGTCCTCTTTTGAGGACTCTCGGAGATTAATTATCTTTGTATTGCCTATGTACAAACAACTAA
>CAUUGL010000049.1:0-11213 GCA_963544845.1 uncultured Alloprevotella sp. | reverse complement strand
GAATAATTCCGATATTTGTGACTTCGTAAGCTCCATTGTTCTTGTTTGTTTTTTTGCTTTCACCACAAAAATAAGAACTTTGGAGCTTACACACAAATATAGGACACTATCGTTTGTTTTTTTGCTTTCACCACAAAAATAAGAACTTTAGAGCTTACACACAAATATAGGACACTATCCGAAAAATCACTCTCTTTTATAGAGAAAACCAACACCCTCATCAACGAATGAACTGTCGAAGAGGGTGTTAAAGTAAAATAAGATTTTGGTAAATTTCTACTTGGCTATCATTTTAACATATTTAGCCTTGGCTGCCTGATATTGCTTTTCGAGTTGAGATGCTTTTTTTGCATCAACAGCGTTGCGCTTAGCATCATAGAGTTTCCATAATTGGCACTTTTCTGTGGCTGCAATCTGCGCTGCTGTTGCAGCTTGAGCTATCGCCTCTACTGCAGTCTCATCAGTAGTGTTATAAGCATGTTTGTAGCCTTTTTGATCATTCCAATGACCACGAGTAAAATCAGGAAAAGCCACTGAAGCGCAGTTGTTATCCATTGAGAGAGAGCCTAACTCGGCGAGGCAGCACCATTCAGCCAAATCATAAACGTCCATATCAAGAGGTAAGCCATTTTGCAGGCAGTAAACGAGACGGGCATCCATCATAAAATCCATGCCGCCATGTCCCATCTCACGACCTAATTCACCATACTTCTTAATGATGGGATGGAGATATTTATTGGTGAGATTTTTGGCTTCTGCATCAGGCAAGAATCCATGGGTATTGAGATTGTCAATGGCAGGAGTCACCCCACTCTCCTTGAGTTGCTTACTGTCGAGGGCAAACTTTTCTTCGGGATATTTAGTCGCATAACCCTTTGTTCCAGTCAGTTTGAACAAACGATTGTAAGGCTGAGGATTCATCACATTATGCTGAATTTCAACAACCTTTCCTTCTGCTGTACGCATGAGGGTAGTAGTTTGGTCACCATTTCGGAAGTCAGTGCAAGGACGTCCCGTCTGTTTTTCTACCCAAGTTTTTCCATGCACCGACTTGGTATCCATAGCAGTAAGAACGGTAAAGCGGTCGCCACGATGGATATCGAGACATTGCGCCACAGGACCGAGTCCATGGGTAGCATAGAGGTCGCCACGATTTTCCATATTGTACTTCATGCGCCAACCGAGTTCCTTAGAAGTGGCATCCTTTGGATTGTGCCAATACTCATTCCAGAAAGCATCAAGGTTATGAATATAGGCTCCTTCCGCACGGAGAATTTCACCAAACACACCATGTTGAGCCATGTTGAGCGCATTAAGTTCGTAGTAATCGTAACAGCAGTTTTCGAGAATCATGCAGTGCTTGCGTGTCTTTTCCGAAAGATCGATGAGTTGCCAGCACTCGTCAAGATTCATAGCCGAGGGCACTTCGATAGCGGTATGTTTACCATTTTCGAGCGCACATTTGGCCACAGGAAAATGATGTTCCCAGTCTGTAGCGACATAGACAAGGTCTATATCAGGACGTTGACAAAGAGCTTTGTACCCCTCTTCACCAGAATAGATGTCGGCTGGTGCAAGACCTTTGGCACGTAAAAAACGTTGACACTTGTCAGCACGTTCTTCCTCATAGTCACAAAGGGCAACAATCTGCACACCAGGAATGTGACAGAAACGATTGACCGCACCAGGTCCACGCATGCCGAGGCCAACAAAGCCTACACGCACGGTTTGCAAACGGGGAGCGGTGAGACCAAGTACAGATTGTTGTCCGGGAGCACGCATCGGTTTTTTTGTAACGATAGTACCTTTCTCCCAATGCCAGTTAGCTGGATCAGAATACTTCGACAAAGATTGCGCTCCCAAGATGCCGGTGCCACTCAGAGCAAGCAAAGAAGCGAGCAAGATGCTTTTGATTTTCATACAAGTAATTTAGTGGTATAGATATTGAAGATTAGAAGTTGTTAAAAAACGCCATGAGGTTTGTTACTTTTCCATATTGATGGAAGTGTTACCAATCATTTGTCCATCGCAGAAGAGATGAGCGGAATATGTGCCTGGAGCGAGGAAATCATCACCGCCCATCACAGCCAAACTCACCCGTTGTTCTTCGCCAGTATATTCGATTATTTTGGTCGCAGAAGCTTCCAAACTCTTACCTTGATACGAAAAGCGCGACGAAGCTGCTATCACTGTTCCATTCGGACTCATCAGACGAATATAGATGGTCTTGTTGCCGGTTGCTGCTGTTACATTGCGATTGAGCAGGAAGGAGATAGAAAAGCGGGCAATGTCTTTGGTCTTCTTGGCCGGCTTGGCATTCTTCTTGAGCGGTAGCAAAGTGATAGCTGATGCGTTGAGTTGTGCAGCAATGGCCACTTTGTCTGAAAGCTGTGCGCGCTCTTGATCAAGCGATGAAATACGAGTGTTGGCATCAGTGAGTTGCGTGCGTGCCTCATCACGCTCTGTGGTTAGGCGTCCGTTTTCACGTGTCAGCGAATCCACTTGAATAATGTAAGTACGTAATACTGCACGCACCGACTCGAGTTCTTGCTTTAGGCGGCGTATTTCAGCTGCATCCGTTTTTTTTATCTGGCGTAGTTCTTCGAGCAACTGCTGCGTACGTGCCTGTTCTGCCGTAAGCTTATTGAGAAGGGAGTCATCCTTAATTCCCTTTTTGAGTTCATCATACTGAAGCGCAAATTGGGCATATTGATTTTCCATCTCTCGACGATCCATATCGGCCAACTGACGCAATTCCTCCAACTCTTTTTCTTGTTGTTTCTGCTTTTCGCTCTGACAGGAAAACAGGCTCAACAAGCATAAGAAGAGGAAAGATGAATAATAATGTCTCTTCATAGGAAAGCAGCTATTCGATGATGGTAATCCAATTGTGCTTGTCTTCTAAGATGCCATATTGGATATTGCGGAAAGTTTGATAAAGTTGAGTGGAAACCGGGCCGGGCTTCCCATCTTTAGAAAAGACGTAAGAAGTATTGCGTTCCGGATCGTCCAATTTGGCAATAGGGCTGATTACAGCCGCTGTACCACAAGCTCCTGCTTCTTCAAAAGTACTCAATTCCTCTTCCGGAATGGGGCGTGCTTCTACTTTGTAGCCTAAGTCAAGTGCGATTTGTTGCAAACTGTGATTGGTGATAGACGGAAGAATAGAACTTGATTTGGGAGTGATATAAGTTTTGTCTTTAATAGCGAAGAAATTAGCAGCACCGCATTCATCAATATACTTCTTTTCTTTTGCGTCAAGGTAGAACTCACCAGCATATCCTAAATCGTGTGCCCAGCGATTGGCACGCAGTCCTGCAGCATAATTTCCACCCACCTTATAAATTCCGGTTCCCTGTGGAGCTGCACGATCATATTGACGCGTGATGACGTAGTCGTTGGTAGCAAAGCCGCCCTTGAAATAAGGGCCTACAGGTGTTACAAACACAACAAAAAGGTATTCATTAGCCGGTTTCACCCCAACTTGAGGTCCTGTTCCAATGAGCAAAGGCCGGATGTAGAGTGCAGCTCCACTTTCATAAGGAGGAATGAAGCGTTCATTGAGCAATACAACACGACGCACCATTTCTACGAATAATTCGGTAGGCAACTCCGGCATCAAAATACCACGACAAGTAGCCTGCATACGCTCAGCATTGTCTTTGATACGGAAAGTACGAATCTTTCCATCGGGACAACGGAAAGCCTTCTGCCCTTCAAAAGCCTCTTGCCCATAGTGCAAGGCCGTAGCAGCCATATGAATGTTGATGCTTTCGGAAGATGAAACCTCAATCTCCCCCCATTTGCCGTTGCGATAATAGCAACGCACATTGTAGTCGGTAGGAATGTAGCCGAAAGGAAGATTGGCCCAATCAATATTTTTCATTGTGTCGTGGTTTTATGGTGATTAAGAAATATGGTAATTCAAATTTGCAGTGCAATGCAAAGATACAGATTAAATCGGATATTGGCGAACAAACACTTTCTTTTTCAATATGGAACAGCAAATTCGAACGATTAAAGTGAAATCTTCATACCTTCCGTTGCAGCTATACTATTAGGGAAGATACGTTGAGCTTCTTCGAGGAGTACTGTTTCATTCTCATATCGAGCGGAAAAATGTCCGATGACCAATCGTTTTACATGGGAATCAACAGCTATTTTCGCTGCCTGCACAGAAGTAGAATGCCCGGTTTCTTTTGCACGTTTGCGCTCGGCATCGGCAAAAGTGGCTTCATGAAAAAGCAGATCTACACCCTTCAATTGATCTACCAATGATGGGCGATATAAAGTATCTGAGCAATAAGCATAAGCCCGTGCTTTTTCCTCATGAGGAATCACCAACTTGCTATTTTCCCACACTTTTCCATTTGCATCCACCCAGTCGGCACCTGCTTTGATGGTATTGATAGCATGAAAGGGAACTCCAAGAAAATCTATCATATCTCTTCGAATGTGTGGACGTGGAGCATGTTCACGAAAAAGATAACCACAACAAGGCACACGGTGGCGCAAAGGAATAGTTTCTACAGTAAGTGTTCGATCTTCGTAGACCACAGCCGCCACTTTAGGATCTACTGCGTGAAAAACAACTTCATAAGTCATTTCTGCACAAAAATATGACAACCACGGCCGCATCAACTCTTCAAGTCTTTCGTAAGGGCTATAGATATGTAGTTTCGCTGTACGGCCCAACAGATTAAAGGTACTCAACAAACCGGGCAATCCAAAACAATGGTCACCATGCAGATGCGAGATAAAGATATGATTTAAGCGAGAGAATTTGAGTTTTTGTTTTCGCAGTTGCAACTGCGTTCCCTCGGCACAATCAATCATAAAAAGTTTGTCTCGCACATCAAGTACTTGAGCAGTAGGGTTATGCCGCGTTGTAGGTAAAGCACTACCGCAACCAAGAATATAAAGATCAAATTTCTGCATAGAACATTCTATCTCATTGTAAACAACTGCTTATTAAACATTATTGCTGTCCGGTAACAAATGGAAGCAACTTTATAACCTTCTGTTACATGGTTATTTGTAGGGTAACTCGGATGAGGAAGCTTGTATTTTTCCATACTATCCGTTCAATATATATGAACTTCTTTACGAAAACAGTATAGTGAACAGCAAGTCAGCTTCATCTCCGACGCTCACCAAGCGGATATAATGCTTGGGGGTTACCTCCTCTTTTCAAACAAACGCTACTTGGCACTTTACATATTTTCTTGTGAGATGATAAACGTCTTTACATGTACGGACATCTTTCCGTACATGTACGGAAATCTTTCCTTACACGTACGGACGTTTTTCCTTACGTGTACGGACGATGAGGGGATAACGAGGCGGCAGAAGCCGTACAAAGAAAATTATGGCTGTCCGGTAAAAAAACTGAATCACCTTCACAATCTTGTGTAACATAGTTATTTGGAGAGCAAGTTGGATTAGGAGACTCGTATTTTATACTATCAAATTCAATATACTCAAGCTTCTTTTCTCTCCATAACACCCTTTTAGAAGGCTGTTTTTAGAAAACATGAAAGATTTTGCTTCGATTTTCTAACCTCCCCCAATTTTACCGGACAGCAATAATTAAAAATAGAAGAGGCCAAAAGTTATCGATTTTTGAAAACAAGACAATTTTAAGAGTGCACGACTTTGGGATAAAATACTTCTTTATTCAAAAACGACGAAAAGTAAGGGTGTGATTCATATCTTTCAGTATGAGCGTTTTACGATTGAGTGTAATGATGGTGTAGTCGTTGGGGATATGTGCTATTCCCCATGGTGACAAATCTATCGGGAAGGACGGACCTATCAAGGTGTCGCGCCCTTCATCGCGCAACACTAAATAGCCTTGTGTCACCGAAAGTTGTGTAGGCGTTTGGCGTATTCTAAGCAATGGTCCATGATTACGAAGAGGTTGATTGTAAGGAAAATCTGAGGCGTGAATTTGCAACAAATCAAGTTGCACACGCCAATAAATGCGCCGAGGAGGTATGTCTAGATTGTCAACACGCATTAACTGCCATTGCCCATCCAGTAGACCATTACGCGGATGCTTATTCTCACAAGCACACAATAAAAAGAGTAGGCAAAGCCCAAGAAGAAAACGTAAGAACCGCATAAGCTATCAAAATGAAGAGAGAAGTCCTTGTTTCATAATGGAAAGTTGGATACCAAAATTGCGCCCTAACAGCGTCCCACCATCAAAAGCAACAGCCGCTCCTATGCTCCACCCTGCCGTGAGCGATCGTTCATGAAAGTCGCTCCCTAAACGTCGTTGGGTGCGGTTGGGTATTGCAACTTGCACTTCGGCCAAAAACGAATGCTGATGGCGTACTTCAGGTAAGGGAACTGCATATGTTCCCCAACTGTACAAACGAGTATAAAGTAAGCGGTAGTCAACATTGGAAGTGGGATGCCCCGACACCCCCAAATGATAGGCACGAAAACGATTATAAGAAAAATCAAGCGTTCCGTCTCGTTTATAAATGGGAGAGGCAAAAAGAGCATTTCCCATCGACATACCATAATTTTGCCAACCTTGATAAAGATTGTGATTGTAATAATTATCTACACCGCTCACTTGATCGGACACTTGCGGGGTATGGTCATGATACACGGGTCCACTTTGGTTGTCCATACGTAGATATTCACCCACAAGGGTAGAGACAAAAGGATTGCGCGGCAAATTCAGTTCTACTCCCCAAAGCCCATCATACCATCCATATTGGAAAAACAACTGACTTTGATCTTCAAAATAATGATCATAGTACCCCTTTATGCCCCAAGTGTGTGTCGGATTATGATAACTCAATGCAGCACGCCAGGCTCCCAGTGTATTACCTGCAGAGTTTTCGTATCCTGCTCCATCCGTAGGGTCGCTTCCTCCTTTGCCTAGAAAAGCATATATAAAATCTTTGGCCCTCACACTAAGAGCATAATTCTCCAATGCACCACGCCCGACATTGTAGACGTGTCCACCAAACTGAGTAGCCATTTCCAAACCACCCACAAAGATAAACGGTGAGAAATCAGGATTTCCCAAACGCAAGTAGCCTGACTTGGTGTGAAGCAAGGCACGTTTTGCATAATGCCTTTGGGGCTGAAGGTAGTGTTGCTGCCACTCTCCATCCGTCATCATCCCATAAGCCATATGCAGTTTCAATGCCGCCCAGTTGTCATCACCTGCTATATTCCACCAATCATACAGTTCCCAACGTAGCATCGGTACCGGTCGGGCATTATTCCCTAACACCCATGCCCCAGTAGAGAGATATGGGTGGTTGATTTCGGGACGATGCACCTTCTGTCCAAGAGTAAAACGCGACTTCTGAAAGTCAACCTCTCCATAGGCTTGCTGTAAAATCAAACGTGAAGAATACCCATAAGTCACTGCTCCTTCCAAACCATAACCTACATGCCACACGCGATCGCTGTCGGCCTCTACAGGACGATGAACAAACAGGCGTAAAGCTCCATTTTGAGCATCAACACCTGCCAATCCGTCACGATTACTCGTCAGCCAAAATGGGGTGTTTTTTCCACTACCTAATGTGGTGCGCGCCTCAACATCAAGATACACGTCATGGTTCATTTCATACCACAATGGTTGTGCATGAGTTTCGAGAGCGAAGCACCATCCAATCCAGAAAAGGAGAATATAGGAAACCCTCCTTTTCTTCTTAAGGAGGGTGTTAAAGTATTTATATAACATTCAACATTGTTGTGTTGGCAAGGAATTAAAACTTGCCGATTAGAACTTACGCAAACGTTCAAGTAGCGTTGCATTCAAGCGTCGTAATTCCGTTCTTGTCTTTTTCCATCCTTCCAAAGGATCCCAAATTTGAAAGGGTTCAAGAAATTGATACAAGAAGTTGGGAGTATTCGCTTCGGTTTTCTCCAACTCCTTTGCTTCAGCGTTGACCACAACATTAAAACTTGCCGGTATCAACTCAACATCAATCACTGCAGTGGTATCAAAAGGATCGCCATCACAATGTGCCACCCCATCGGCAATGCGCTCGATGCGCAAACGATTGGTACGGAAAGTTTTCACATGTGAGTTGCGATTGATATTGCGACTAAACAACTGCATTACAATCGCAGGTGTTTCGAACATACTGAAGGGTTCTAAAATAGTAACATCAAGCAAGCCATCTTTCATCGAGGCATGAGGAGCGATATAGGCATTGTTCCCATATTGCGAAGCATTGGCACAAGCTATCAAAAAAGCATTGTGCTGTTCCACCCGTCCTTCATCGCCATCCAAGGTCAAGCGGTAAGTTTCCGGCTTATAATTCAACCCATCAATCAAGGTTTTCTCAACATAAGTCGCCAATCCACGCTTGCCGGCTTCGGCAAATTTCATGCTGATAAAAGCATCAAACCCAACACCACAAGTACAAAAAAAAGGGTGTCCGTTAATACGGCCGTAGTCCAAGCAATGCACTACATTGCGGTTGATGACCTCTATGGCAGCCACAGGTTCAAGAGGAATGTGCAAATGTCTCGCCAAACCGTTTCCACTACCACAAGGTACAATCCCCAATGCTGTCGAAGTGTGCACCAGCGAGCGCGCCACTTCGTTGACAGTGCCATCTCCTCCCACTGCTACCACTACATCCACATGATCGGCAGCGGCTTTTCGGGCCATCTCAGCCGCATGCCCCGCACGCTCTGTGTAGCAAATCTTGCAGTCAAAGCGATTGACCGAAATATGCTCACGGATGGCGGCTTCAAGTGCGGATTTACTTCCCGTACCCGAAATGGGGTTGATGATAAAGAGGATTTGCTGCATACTAAGGAATCGAAATATGAGTTTCTACTGCAAATATAGTAGAAAGTTCAGATAGAAAGCGCATAAAAAGAGGACAATTTAGAGGAAAGTACAAAAAAAGCATAGAAAGCTGCACACTTCTACCTAAAAATGTGTAACTTTGCGGTCAAATTTCAAGACTCCTAATACGAACAAGTTGTCGGTCCTCCCGAATTTGGTGTGACGGAGATTTAAAGATGCACTTTTCGTTATTGTCCTTTTCACTACATTTTATGGATATTCTTCATCAACGCCTATCAAATTACACTCTGCCTGACGAATTCAGAGCACGAGGATTGTATCCCTATTTCCGCGAAATCGAAGGTAAGCAAGGCACAGAAGTCGAGATGGATGGCCATCACGTCATCATGCTCGGTTCGAACGCCTATACCGGATTGACTGGCGACCCTCGCGTCATCGAAGCCGGCGTAGAAGCTATGCGTCAGTACGGCTCAGGCTGTGCAGGCAGTCGTTTTTTGAATGGCACACTCGATTTACACGTGCAATTAGAAAAGGAATTGGCTGCTTTCGTTGGAAAAGAAGAGTCACTCTGCTTCTCCACCGGTTTTACTGTCAACAGTGGTGTCATTCCTGCTTTGCTTGGTCCGCACGACTACATTCTCTGCGATGACCGTGACCACGCCTCTATCGTCGATGGTCGCCGCCTCTCTATGGCCAAACAATTGCGCTTCAAGCACAACGATATGGAAGACTTGGAGAAGAAACTCCAAAAATGTGCCCCTGATGCGGTGAAACTCATTGTTGTTGATGGTGTTTTCTCGATGGAAGGCGACTTATGCAACCTACCTGCCATTGTTGAACTGAAACATAAATACGGTGCTACCATCATGGTGGACGAAGCACATGGTATCGGCGTCTTTGGTCGCCAAGGCCGTGGTGTCTGCGACCACTTTGGATTAACACATGAAGTTGACCTGATTATGGGCACCTTCTCTAAGAGTTTGGCAGCCATCGGTGGATTTATTGCCGCCGACCACACCATCATCGACTACCTCCGACACACTGCACGCACCTATATTTTCTCTGCTTCCAACACTCCTTCTGCCACAGCATCGGCACTTAAGGCGCTGCAAATTCTGCAAGAAGAGCCTGAACGTCTGGAAGCTCTTTGGGAAGTAACAAACTATGCCTTGAAGCGTTTCCGTGAAGAAGGATTTGAAATCGGAGATACCGAAAGCCCTATTATCCCTCTCTACGTTCGTGACCAAGAAAAGACCTTTGCTGCCACAGCCATGGCTTTCGAAGCTGGAGTATTCATCAACCCCGTTGTACCTCCCGCCTGTCATCCCACTGACACCCTCGTGCGCATTGCCCTCATGGCCACACATACTCATGAACAAGTAGACCGCGCAGTAGCCGCTTTGGTAGGCGTGTTCCGTCAACTCGAAGTCATCAAATAACCTCGCATTTGTTGGAATGGTTTTCGTTCCACGTCATCTGATTTTGCTCTGCAAAAAACTATAAAAAGAAGGTTGTAAAAGAGATTCTGTTTTTACCAAATAGTAATAATATGAAATTATTGCTGTCTGGTAAACTTCAAAATCACAAAAAATACCGGCCCGAAGCCCTTAAAATAGGACTTCGGGCTTTCTTTATCAAAAAGTAAGTCCTCTAATCAAATAATGGATAGTGTCCTAAATTTGTGCATAAGCTCCAAAGTTCTTATTTTGTGGTGAAAGTAAAAACAAACAAGAACAATGGAGCTTATAAAGTTACAAATATCGGAATTATTCTCGACATTTCTCTCCTCCAGAGGCAGTTTTAATACTTTAGTCGAAGCGATGCTGAATGCATTGAGCCGTCACGAGCGGAGTCTTTTTGTCGAGAACTACGATGGCGAGCAATGCAATGGCTTTCGGCCTCGTAAATGGCTCTCACAAGGCCTTTGCTTTGAATTGCGCATTCCTCGCATCCATTCCGGCGCTTTTCGTCCTAATGATACTCAGCATCCTCAAAGGTGAAGAAGAGCGCACGGCCCTCTTCCATGAACTCAAGGTTCGTGGTCTTACTTCCAAGGATATCGGTGAAATCTGCGAACGTATCTATGGCAGGCAGTGTAGTAAACAGCAAGTCAGTTTCCTCTCCAACGCTTGTAGAGAGGATATAAATACTTGGCTCTTATGTCCTCTTTCCCAACGCTGCTTGGCGCTTTATATAGAGGCTACCTACGTTGCTGCTCGTCGTAATAAAAGCCTTTGCCAAGAGGCTTATTATAGCATTCTAGGTTTGCTGCCTTGAGAAATCAGTTTCTTGATGGGAACCTATCGCTTTGACGGCTGTCTGATATATAAGAGCTTTCAAAATTGACGTGCAAGAAATTGCGTACTTTCAAAATCGAAGTGCAACAAATCGTTCGTTTTTTCATAGGTTCTAA
>CAUUGL010000048.1:0-11966 GCA_963544845.1 uncultured Alloprevotella sp. | reverse complement strand
GACTGTAAATCTGCTGGCTTACGCCTTCGGTGGTTCGAATCCATCTTTGCCCACGTTAACGTGCATCATCTCTTTGGGAGATGATGCACGTTTATTCTTTTCGAAAAACTCTCCTGTAAAATATCCGGTTCATCCGACATTTGGAGTGATGTGGCCATCGTACAGCGCATATAACCTTAGCTCAAAGTATCTTTCATTCCTAAAAGCGTAGGCCACTCTCTTCATCACCTTTATTTTGTTGTTTATCTCTTCTACTTTTTCGGATAATACCTTGTTCATACAGATTACCACTCCTTACGAGCATTGCAAAAGTAAACAAAACCCCGCTACCTACCAAATAGATAGCGGAGTTTTTGTTTTGGCATGATTTTTACTTCAAAATGAAATCAGTCAGCATGTTTAGATTGTATACCGCCTGGTAACACAAGCCGACTTAACACGTAAGGGGCTGCCCTACAGAGCAGGATGTATACCTATGAAGGAAGAGCAGGAACTTGCCAGACATGGGGTAATGCAAAGCAAGATGAAAAAGAACAATGCCATGAGGAGAACAAAGCCTGCCCTACATCTTACCAGTCGTTCTATTTGAAAAGTTAAAATTCGCTGGTAAAGTGGAAGCGAATGTCCTTGAAGTCTTGCTGTGCCATTTGGAGCACGTAGCCCGAGTCCGCGAGGAAGACATCACGGCCGTCACGATCTTTGGCCATGTACTGGTATTTTCGCTTCTTGAATTGTTCGAGTTGGGCAGAGTCGTCACTTTCAATCCAGCAGGCTTTATAGAGCGAGATGGGTTCCCAGCGGCACTTCGCGCCATACTCGTTTTCGAGGCGGTACTGAATGACTTCAAACTGGAGTTGTCCGACAGTGCCGATGATTTTGCGGCCGTTGAATTCGTTGACAAAAAGTTGCGCCACACCTTCGTCCATGAGTTGGTCAATGCCCTTTTGCAGTTGCTTGGTCTTCATGGGGTCGGCATTTTCGATGTATTTGAACATCTCTGGCGAGAAGGAAGGAAGACCACGGAAGTGCATTATCTCGCCTTCGGTGAGGGTGTCGCCGATTTTGAAAATGCCGTTGTCTGGCAAACCGACAATATCGCCGGGGTAGGCTTCGTCAATCGTTTCTTTGCGCTGCGCCATAAATTGTGTGGGTGAGGAAAAACGCACCGTTTTTCCGTTGCGCACATGAAGATAAGGGGCATTACGCACGAATTTTCCCGAACACACCTTGCAGAAAGCAATACAAGAGCGGTGGTTGGGGTCGATGTTGGCCGTGATTTTGAAGATGAATCCGGAAAACTTCTTTTCCTCGGGTTCGACCATGCGCTCTACTGCCTGCGTGGGGCGGGGGGATGGGGCAATTTTGACAAAGCAGTCGAGCAACTCCTTCACACCGAAGTTGTTGAGCGCAGAGCCGAAGAATACGGGAGCGACATCGGCCGCACGATAGCTGTCGAGGTCAAAATCCGGGTAAACCCCTTCGATAAGTTCGAGGTCTTCGCGTAGTTTTGCAGCATCAGCTTCCCCTACATTCCTTTCGAGTTCGCCTGCCGCTTTGATGTCGACGGCTACTTTTTCCGTAACTTTTTGTTTGTCGGCAACAAAGAGATCGAGTTGCTGCTCATAGATATTGTAAACCCCTTTGAAGCGCTGACCTTGGTTGATAGGCCAAGAGAGCGGGCGCACGTGAATCTGAAGTTCTTCTTCCAGTTCATCGAGCAGGTCGAAAGGGTCGCGTCCTTCGCGGTCCATTTTGTTGACAAAGATAATGACAGGCGTTTTACGCATACGGCAGACCGTCATAAGTTTGCGGGTCTGCGTTTCAACACCCTTTGCACCATCGACAACGATGATGGCTGAATCGACTGCGGTGAGTGTGCGAAAAGTGTCTTCAGCAAAATCTTGGTGACCGGGAGTGTCGAGGATATTGACCTTATAGCCTTCATAGTCGAACTCCATCACAGAAGTGGTAACGGAGATACCACGCTGCTTTTCGATTTCCATCCAGTCGGAAGTGGCAGTCTTCTTAATCTTATTATTTTTTACCGCACCTGCCACCTGGATTTGACCACCGAAAAGAAGGAGTTTCTCGGTGAGCGTAGTCTTACCCGCGTCGGGGTGAGAGATGATGGCAAAGGTACGTCTGCGTTCGATTTCGGGATTCATTATCATAAGTGTTTTGTGATTTCAATTCTTGACCAGTGTTTTCGCGCCACAGCATTGCACAAGGCTTATACTTCGTTGCTCGCACTGCTCGTTGGGCTGAATGAAAGCGGTCTTTATCGCTTGGCATCGGCTCTACCTTTGGCCTTCGCTTTCCGTTTGCGCGAGAAGAGGTCGCGCAGAGAGGTAAAGTCGCGTTTGAGTTGAATGCCTACTCCTTGTGTGGTCAAGGTGGATTTTGTGAAATATCGATCGTTGGTTTCACTGTAAGCCTTGAGGTTGACTGTTCCGGAGGGCGTCAGGAGGTAGTGGACATCGAAGTCGCCCACAAAGTTGGTGGTTGCAGCCTGCCGATCGTGGTAGCCTACCTTTCCATTCACCAAAAGGCGGTTATTGAAGAGGCGGCCGGAAAGTGAACCGTCCACTTCCATATCTTCCCATCCCAATTGTCCTGTGGCAACATTGGCTCCAAATGTCCAGTTGGAGGCACCCATAGCGTTGGAGATGATGTTGTTGATTTGAGAGGAAAGCGTGTTGGTGAGCAGGGATTTCATCATTACCGTCGACTGCGACTGCTCTGTGGCCGATTCTGTTGCGGCATAGTTGTACGTGAAGAAACGTCCGACTCCGAGAAGATAAAGCACCTGCATCGTACGGTCTTCTTCGGAAGCAATGAGGTTGCGTACCATCATCTTTTCGTCTTCGCCTACGTTGGGAAGGTCAAAATCGAGAGCAAGATTCATGTTGCTCATCTTTCCTGTGAAATTGACCAAACAATTAACGGGGGTCGTATTGTTGGCAAATCCACTGCCGATATTGAGGTCAGCCAGCGAAGCAGAATTGACGAGGTAGGAGGCTTTGACATTGACCTCAGCATCTTGTGGATCGCCGGCGAAGTTGACCATCCCACCCGGCAGGAGTGTGAAGTTCTTCTTGATGACGTTTTGGATACTTAAATCGTAATTGCCTTGTACAATGTTGTAAGTGCCGAACATTAAGAAAGCACCTTTATTATAATAGGAGGCTTGGATTTGTCCATTGCCGTGTACGGTGATGACATCGCCGCTTTTGGCATCGGTCACCATCCGCAAGGTTGAGGAAGGTTGTACCTCTACATCCAAGTTGAGGCGGATGCCAGTCTTGGCATTTTGCTCTTGCTCTTCTCGCACTTTCTTTTCGCGCTCTTGTTCCGCCAAAGAGTTGGCCACTTCGGTGGAACGTGGTGTGACATCGCGGAAAGTGAGCAATTCGCCATTGCCGGCATCGGGCGTGTCCAAAATATAGGTCAGCGTACTACCTTCTTCGGTCGCTACGCGGATGTCGGCGTTTAGTTGCCCTGCTCCGCCATAAAGATGCACATTGCCCGTACCAAAAGCTGTGGAGAAGAAGGGCATGTCTATTTCGTAGGGACGGTCGTACAGTTTGAGGTTGTTGCCCGCCATCGTAAAGTCATAGTTGAAATGCTTCAGATGACTGTGGCGCAAAGCTCCCGTAACTGTTCCCTCTCCTTTCAGTCCATCGCGCAAAGTGGCGCGATCAAGCCGAAACTCTCCGGGCATAATGGTCACGTTGGCATCCGTGACGTTATAAGCAACGCCCGTCACAGGCACGCGTGCCGAAGCCGAACCATGTTCAAAGCCTTCAAAATCGATATTCTTGAAACCGCCGAACACACGGCAGTAGCCAGTGGCACGTCCTTCAAACTGGTCAAAAATTCCCTCGGTATATGTACGTAGAAAACCCAGAGAAGTATTTTCACTTCTCACCTTGAGATCGAGTTCTTTGCGACCGAGGCTCACAAATCCATTCACTTCCGTGTGGCTCAGCCCCGGCTCACGAATATCGGCATCAAGCGATATTGTTTTTTCTCCACCCTCAAATCCGCCTTTCACGAGGGCATGTCCCAGCGGTGCATCATTGAAGCGGAAGTTCGGAATGTCGAGTTCAGCGGTCAGGGTCAGTTGGCCGTTGTCGGAAGGCCGCAGCACACCGCGTCCCGTGGCGTGTCCACCAAACGTAACATCGTCAAACCCAGTCATCTCCAGCGCATAACCCACATCGACTTTGCGCAAATCAATCACCAGTCCGTCATGCCCTTTGGCATAAGCACCCGACACGGCAATCCGCTGGTCGGCGTGGACGAGCGAAAGATTGGTAATGTTGAGCTGTCCTCCTTGGAGTGTGATGTTTCCAGGCTCGATGTTCCACACGCTGTCATTGATGGCCAAGGCTGTGGGAAGGATGTCGGTAGAAAACTGCCATTTTTCACTTCCTCCATGTAAACTCTGGAATTGCGTAGACGTTTGCAGTTTACCATAAAGCCGCCCTTCATGCAATTCTCGCCACTCCAACCGAGTGAGTAATCGACCCTGTTGGCTTTGGGCTTGTAGTTCAACTTGCAAATCTGCATGTTTTCCGGGGTGGATGGCTTTCAGTAAGCACGACACACTGTCGCCATCACTTCGCGCCATCAGCGAAAAGTCTTGAATACTCTCGTCTCCTATCTTCACGTCGGGAGCAGAAGCCAGTAAGCGGAAACTGCGTCCGTCGGTAGTGGCCGAACCGCTCACGCTGATGGGTTGTGGTGCAGAAACATCAGCTTTGAGAAGGCGCTGAAAGAAATCGGTACGCTTCACCAATAGGGCAAATGAAAGTCGATCGTCAGTCGAACTCAAGGAGGTTGAGGCTGGTTGGAGAGAGGATTTAGGCCGGCCTTCGCTTTGCGTCAGTTGTTGTGCCAAGTGGTTTTGCAAGCGCTGCACGAGTTGTTTCAAATGGGGGACATCCAAAACACCATCGGCTTCCATATCGGCAAAATCACTTTGCAACTGTAAGTGAGTACCTTGTTTCTGAGGGCGTGCGGTCAAACGCAAATGTTCCAAAACATAAGGATTTGCATTGAGCTGGTCGCCTTGTAGCACAAAATCCTTCACCTCCAAACTGCCTTCCTGTGGCTGTGCATTGAGGTGGGGGAGGTGAGCCGTGGCTTCAAAGGAGAAAGCACCATTGTTCCATTGCTTGGTCAGCCCCAATGCTCCGGGAATGATGCGCGAAACATCAAGATGAAGTTGTAACTGCGAGGGGTGCCAGTTTGAACTGAGCGCTGCCGAAGCCTTGGCTTCAAAATGTGCGATGGGATCTTCCAACTTCAGTTGAACGCGTGCCTGCTGCTGTTGCAAATCCGCTTGGGTATGCAAACCGCGAAGCTCGCGCCCTTCCCAAGTGAATAGAGGGACGTGCAGTTCTACCTGACCTTGGGGAAGTCCGCCCTTAGGCAGTTCGATGCTTCCCTTGAGTTGGAAATCCATTTGCGTAGGCACGTACTTGTGGGCATACAGCAGAGAGGGCTTGAAGTTGACGGAGGAAAGTTGTCCTTGTACGTGGCGATGGGCATAGCGTACGTCCGTAGCAAGGATACCCAAGGCAGAAGTAATGGTTCCCTTAAAATGTGCCGATGCAGCGCGGTTATATCCGCCTTCTCCCTTCACCAAAATATCGCCCGTTTTCGCCAACCACGTGGGGCGTTGTTGAGGGGGGAGAAGGTTCAATACCTGCATTTGCAAAGGTGCGGCCACAAACAGACGTTCCACCTCGCCCGACACAGTTTCCAAACGCTTGTTGCGCCAAAGCAGGTGGGCACGTCCTTGAAGTTGTAACGTCCCTGCTTCGTTTTGAAGGGCCAATGACTGAAATTGCCAAAGGCGCGGCGATAAGTCAAAACCGGCATTGAGGGTGAACGTCTGAGGGAGTTTTTGGAGATGGGGAAGAAAAGGTGCTGCATCGCGAGTGGAGAGCACCGCTTGCTCCAAACGTCCTTTGGTGGTGAGGGTTTGCCAGAAGCGCTGAATATCGGCAGTGGCATCATATCGTAGTAACAAATCTTCTTGTTGCAGGCGGGAGTGGGCAGTTTGCAACAATAGTCCGCGAAGCACACATTGGTGTCGATTGGCAGCCAACCGCAACCGCAACTCTCGCAGTTGCAGCCCGCAAGCCTCACGGGCTTGCAAATGGCGTACACGCAAGTTGATGCTGTCATTGCTCAGGTGCTTGAGACTCACGATGGCATCGAAGTCGGTCAAAGCCACATGATGCGGAGAGAACACTCCGGAAGTCGGTGCGGCTTCATACCACTCATCATAGCGTACCTCACAGCGACGCATGATGAGCGAGTTGATGCGCAGATGGAGAGGAGTTGTTTCTCCTCCCTCACTTTTGAAGGCATCTAAGATATACTGAAAATTAGTGCGTCCACCGCGCGTTTCTTTATAGAGGTTCACTTTTCCATCCAACAGAGCGATGTTGCGCAGAGAAATTTGCTTGCGCAGTAAAGAGCGTAATTCGATTTTACCAAAGAGAAGGCGGCTTTCCAGTAAAACCTTGTTTTTACGATCGCGCACCACTACATCGTGCAGCGAAACACTATTGAACAAACCGAACGCTAACCCTCCGATTTCGACATCCGAATGGATTTGATCTTCAATCTGCTCTTCTATGGCATCGGCCACAAAGCGCTGTACACTCGAGTTGTCGAGTGCAATCAGCAGCAAGGTGTAAAGGGCGATGAGCACACCTGCCGTCCATTGGAAGAGTAATCGAAAGGAAAGTTTTCGCATAAATCCAGCTGTTCGAGAACAGCACTTGCAAGTCTCTATTTTTTACGTTTTACGTCGAGCAAATAAGAAATCTTTGCCGAGATGGTATTGTGGGGTGAGCGACTGAAAGGGTCGCGTTTGGAGTTGCCAAACAAGTCGGCCAGTCCGTAATAGTAGCGGGCATCCAGCACGAAACGTCCCACTTTGGTAGCCACTTCCATGCCCAATCCGGCACAAATCCCGTAGTCGAAATGATGTTCGATGGGTTTGTCATATTGCGCAAAGACGTTGTTGGCGCGGTCGGGCACCGTTGTGCCGGAGAGAACGCGGGTAGTCCAAGTGGACGAACGCAGTTCTTTTTCCTGCAACGCATATCCCAGTTGAGGGCCGGCCAAAAGAAAACCTTTCACTCCACGCTGTTCACGCCCGAACCCCAAGTTGGCTAAAATGGGCAGTTGCAGATAGTCGATGCGGCGCTCGTAGGTGTCGGCCAACTTGACGCTTTGACTCGAATAGATGTCTTCCTTCCAACCCAAACGAGCATAATTGAGCTCAACTTGGATGGCACAAATCATACTGAAATACTTCTCACTGGTGTAGCGCACTGTCAGACCGATAGTGGGGGCGGTAAGGTAGGTTTGGCGAATGTTGGGCTGAAACAACACCTTGTTCATTTGTACCCCGGCATTGACACCAACCACCCAGTCGTTGCGAGGCGATCCCACTTGGGCGTAGGTCGGCAGAAGGGCGATGAGTAGCAGTACCAACCACCCGGCTCTCAGGGAGTAAAATTGAAGAAATGGAGCGAAAAAAAAGGCTTTTTTCATCACGTTGAAAATGAGGGGCTTAAAAAGCACTGAGCGGCTCATAAATTTATCTCAGAGGTAGTTTTTTCTATCTCAGAGGTAAAAAAATCTACCTCTGAGGTAAATAAATTTAGTTCTGAGGTAAATTTCACGCGCTGTCTCTGTGCAAAAAGCACAATATAGATATTGGACGCGAAGATACGCAAAAATCCTTGCTTTCTCCTTATTAGAATCTGAAAAACTGCAATTCATTCCGTTTTCGTTCCGTTCTATTTTCTGTTTTCAAAAGAATTTGCTAATTTTGCGCTGATTTATGCAGCGCTGTGTCTTGTCCTTCTTGACAAGGGTGTTTGGAACATATCGCAGCCCTACGTTTGCAAACAGATTTAGATTATGAACATATCCTATAAGTGGCTGAAAGAGTATGTCGATTTTGACCTTTCGGCCGAAGAAGTTGCAGTTGCCCTTACCTCCATCGGTTTGGAAGTGGGCAGCGTTGAAGAGGTGCAAACCATCCGTGGCGGTTTGAAAGGCTTGGTGGTGGGACACGTCCTCACGTGTGAAGCCCATCCCAATTCCGATCACATGCACATCACCACTGTCGACCTCGGCAATGGCGAAGCTCCCACGCAAATTGTGTGCGGAGCCCACAACGTAGCCGCCGGACAAAAAGTGATTGTGGCCACTTTGGGCACCAAACTCTACGACGGCGACAGCGAATTTACGATTAAGAAATCTAAGTTGCGTGGTGTCGAAAGCAACGGCATGATTTGTGCCGAAGATGAAATCGGCGTGGGGACAAACCACGACGGAATCATGGTGCTGCCGGCTGAAACGCAGGTGGGTACTCCCGCTGCTGAATACTTTGGTTTGGAAAGCGATTTCCTCATTGAAATAGACATCACCCCCAACCGAGCCGATGCTTGCTCGCATTGGGGCGTGGCACGCGATTTGTACGCTTACCTTCTGCGCAATAACCTTCCCACGGCTTTGCATCGTCCCACCGACGAGGCATTCAGCGTAGACAACCACGACCTTCCCATCGAAGTGGTGGTGGAAAATACGGAAGCCTGCCCACGCTATTGTGCCGTTACGGTGAGTGGTTGTGAAGTGAAGGAGAGCCCGAAATGGTTGCAGGATAAATTGACGACCATCGGTTTGCGCCCCATCAACAACATTGTGGACATCACCAACTACGTGATGATGGCCTACGGACAGCCCCTACACTGCTTTGATGCCGACATGGTGAAAGGCAATAAGGTGGTGGTGAAGTCGATGCCCGAAGGTACGAAGTTCGTAACTCTCGATGGTGAAGAACACACCCTCTCCGACCGTGATTTGGCCATCTGCAACGCTGAAGAACCCATGTGCATTGCCGGGGTGTTTGGCGGAAAGGGCAGCGGTACCTATGAAACGACCACCAATGTGCTCTTTGAAAGTGCCTATTTCCACCCCACATGGATTCGCAAAAGCGCTCGTCGTCACGGCCTGAATACAGATGCTTCTTTCCGTTTCGAGCGGGGTATCGATCCCGATGGACAGATTTACGCCCTCAAACAAGCGGCTTTGCTCGCTAAGGAGTTGGCGGGCGGTACCATCTCTATGGAAATCGTTGATGTGGAAGCCCCCGGTTTGACGAAGAAGTTTGAAGTTGAACTTCCTTACCAATATACTACGGACGTTATCGGTAAGGACATTCCTCACACGCTCGTCAAAACGATTGTAGAGGCTTTGGATATGAAGGTCGTGGAGGAAACTCCCGAAGCGCTTCGCCTTGAAGTGCCGGCCTACCGCGTTGATGTGCAGCGCCCCTGCGATGTGGTGGAGGACGTGCTCCGCATCTACGGTTATAACAACGTGGAAATTCCCACCAGCCTCAAATCCTCACTGACCATCAAGGGTATTCACGATGTGAGTTTCCGTTTGCAAACCTTGGTGAGCGAACAACTCGTGGGCTGTGGTTTCAACGAAATCCTCAACAACTCTCTTACTCGAGAGGCTTATTATAACGAAAGTAAAACTTATGCGCCCGAACATCTCGTGCGCCTTATCAACCCGCTTTCGACCGACCTCAACGTGATGCGCCAAACACTCCTCTTCGGTGGTTTGGAGAGCATTGCCCACAACGCAAACCGAAAAGCATCGAACCTCCGCTTCTTCGAGTTTGGCAACTGCTACCACTTCGATGCCGACAAGAAAAATCCCGAAAAGGTTTTGGCTGGTTACAGCGAAGAGCAACACCTCGGTCTGTGGCTCACCGGCAATCGCGTGGAAGACTCTTGGGCGCATGCCGATGAGGCCTCTAATATCTACGAACTGAAGGCTTATGCCCTCAACGTACTCAAGCGCTTGGGTATCTCATTGGCCGGACTGCTGGTTGAAGACGGAAAAAGCGATATTTTCTCGAAGAGTATCGCTGTGACTGATCGCAACGGCAAACTCTATCTCGAACTTGGTCTGGTCAAAAAGACCTTCCTCGTGGCTTGCGAAGTTGAACAAGAAGTGTACTATGCCGACTTTAATTGGTCGCTACTTATGAAGAAACTTCCCAAGAAGGAGGTTTCTTACAAGGAGTTGCCCAAATTCCCTGCTGTGCGTCGCGACCTTGCCCTCTTGCTGGACAGCTCGGTGAAGTTTGCCGATATCGAACGCATTGCTTTTGCCACTGAAAAGAAACTCCTCCGTCGCGTCGAACTTTTCGATGTTTACGAAGGTAAGCAACTCGAAGCCAGCAAAAAGAGTTATGCCGTGGCGTTCACCCTCCAGGATGAAACCAAGACGATGAACGATAAGCAGACCGAGGCTATCATGAGCAAGATTATCGCTCAACTCGAAAAGCAACTCGGCGCAACATTGAGATAAGCACAAATCATCTAAAACAAAATAACTAAACCATATTTTCCCATGGGAAGAGCATTTGAATATCGTAAGGCCGCTAAAATGAAGCGCTGGGGCCACATGGCTCGTACATTTACCAAAATTGGTAAGCAGATTGCCGTAGCTGTTAAGGCCGGCGGCCCTGAACCCGAGACGAATCCCGCACTGCGCGCCATCATTGCCACTGCAAAGCGCGAGAACATGCCTAAGGACAACATCGATCGCGCCATCAAAAACGCGATGGGTAAAGACCAAAGCGATTATAAGACCATGACCTATGAGGGCTACGGCCCCCACGGCATCGCTGTCTTTGTCGACACGCTCACTGACAACCCTACCCGCACTGTGGGTGACGTTCGTTCTGTCTTCAACAAGTTCAGCGGCAACCTTGGTACGATGGGTTCGCTCGCCTTCCTCTTCGATCACAAGTGTGTCTTTGCTTTCAAGAAGACTGAGGGTTTGGATATGGAAGAAATGATTCTCGACCTCATCGACTACGGCGTAGAAGACGAATTTGACGAAGACGAGGAAGAAGGCACCATCACGATTTATGGTGATCCGAAGTCGTTCAGCGAAATCCAGAAGCATCTTGAAAGCGAAGGTTTCGAAATTATTAGTGCTGAGTTTACCTATATTCCTAACGACCTTAAAGACGTGACTGATGAACAGCGCGAAACCCTCGATAAGATGGTAGAACGCCTTGAAGATTTTGACGATGTTCAGAACGTCTACACCAACATGAAGCCCGCTGAGGGCGACGGCGAGGAATAACCTTCCCCTCCTACCGAAATAAAAGCCCGACTTCTCAAAGTTGAGAAGTCGGGCTTTTGTTGTATTTGTATTTCTATTTCTTGAAGATAGAGTTTTCGCGTGGATTTCAAAAATGTCTTGTGTGGTAGTTGAAAAGACTCCTATCCGCTAAAAGAAACGAAGAACGGCTTAATGGTCAAATGTACTCCTGGAATAATTCAATTCCTTAGTGTTTTTGGACAATACCTTTTCTTTTTAGAACGCCATCACTTCAAATGTCGGATAAACCCCAAAAAAAGAGTGCAAAGATTTTGTCAATCCAAAAAAAAATGCTTCCTTTGCACTTGTAATCAAGAAGATTACTTTCCACATATGGGAAAGTGCTACACGGCTAGCTCCTTTCGAATCCTCCAGGGCTTGATCGCAGCAAAGGTAGTTAGTTGTAGCAGCGCGATGTGGTTAGCTTTCCCACCCGCCTCTTTAGCTCAGTTGGCCAGAGCACGTGATTTGTAATCTCGGGGTCGTTGGTTCGAATCCGACAAGAGGCTCAAAAGGGGACTGCCCCCTGAACATTTACTATCATCAGTAAACTACAACCGTCATCAAAGAGTAAAGCTCTAAGGTGGCGGTTCTACTTTTTATGAATAGTTCTATACTGTTTTGAGTGGATAGTCGAAATACTTGCTGTTTACTATACTGCCTGCCGTAGATACGTTCGCAGATTTTTCGGGTCAGTCCTAAAACCCAGTTGCAAACCTATCCTCTTAAGCACACAATTT
>CAUUGL010000047.1:0-12739 GCA_963544845.1 uncultured Alloprevotella sp. | reverse complement strand
AGCTGAGTTCTTCAAAAGAATAGTTTAATTTTGCACTTGCCGGTTGACTCTACGAAAGGGAGGAATTTCTCTCCATCTTCCACAAAAGGAGGCGGAGGTTTTGTCGATTTCAAAAAAAGAATTATCTTTGCAACCGCTTCGGCACCATGGGCCCGAATGGTGGAATGGTAGACACGAGGGACTTAAAATCCCTTGGCCATTGCGGCTGTACGAGTTCGAGTCTCGTTTCGGGCACAACAATAAAGGCTGATCATCACAACGATGGTCAGCCTTTTTTGTATGCCATATCCATTTTGACGGCAGCCTTCACACCCCTCTCGGTGCGATGGCCTCTCTTCTGCCCATCCACATGAAGAACAGCATCTTAAAGCGCCGTTTCACGATAAGAGACCCTGTCCAAGCAGTTGTTGCCGGACAGGGTCTCTTACCGAAGTATTACTCCTCATCCATTTTGACTTCAAACAAGCAGTCAAAAGAGTTGGAGTTAGTTTGAACAAAACCCGGATCTAAATTATCTTTATCCTTTGGGATTCCGCCACCGGATTGAGCCAGACATCCGCTCAGCGTGATGTCAATCACTTTTATTTGGGGAGAAACGTATTTCCGTGTCATTTTACGATTACTTTTTTATGATTTATAATCTGTAGTCCTCTCTCCCCACCGGTAAGTTTTCGTCCGGTGAGATCATAGGCTGCCCCCGTTTCGTGAGGCCCCGACAGAGACGGGCGAGTAATGGCGGTCAGTCCATTCTCTTCATGCCCTATTAAGAAATAAGGGGCTACACCGTGATTTTGCTTTGGTGAAGCGTAGGCACGGAAAGGTTGGACTTCGCCACCATTGCGCACAAATGCCTCACCAGCCACAAGGTTGATGGCCGGAATGGGCTGACGGTTGATCACATACATTTGGTCGCTGCCTTTAATCTTACGCATAGCAGGTACAAGAGTAAAGGCCGTGACAGCCTCAGCAGGCAAATCTTCAGGAGTAGCCATCACCTGAACGTTGGTAGCCGTAAACGCTACATCGCCTGTGATGTTGTAGTCCTCCAGATAGGTGGGGCTGTTGGGCATAGAGATGACGTAAGCTTTGTTGGGCTGTATCTCTATGGCACGAACGAATGCTGTGCCATCGGGACAGCGCAGCCAAAACGGGCGATACCCCTCAGGGTTGCCGGAGGTGTACATGTCGTACGTTATTTCTGCGCTACCAAAAGGGGCTAACCGGCCTTTGGCACAGGTGTAGCCTGATGGTTGGAAAGGCAGCGTGATGGTTTCCCATCCTGCCGATCGGTGTTCGATGGTAGGCAGAGAGAACGAACGGGTATAACCGGCATGCTGCGCCTCGAACGTGTGCTTCGCATAGAATGGCGCTCCATCTGTGATGTCCATCCGCAGTGCTTTAGTCCCTATCACTACATTGGATCGGGGAGACACCGTGGTGGTCTTCGGCAGATAGAGCAGGACGTTTGGGTTTGTCCCTTCTAAAAATTCGCTCACTTCCATATCTTTCGGCAGCGTCTTGGTCTCAACCGAGCCCACATTAGGAAACATCGAAAGCCAACCGCCTGCCGGAGCAGCTCCGACAAGACAAGCCTCGGTAAGGTCGAGACTACGCACCTCGTCGGTAGTGCCATCGGCACCCATGGCAGCATATTTCAGACGCACGATGTCGCCGGCAGTCCAGTTGCCCACGAGAGGCAGATGCGACTTCCCAACGAGCGCCCCTTTGGCGGCATACATACCACCTTGACGGACATCTACGGCCTTGATACCAAACAGGTTCATCTGCCAAGGTATCTCCCACCCCACCATGTCGTTCGACACATAGGTGTAGGTGTAGTGCAATCGGCGCTCAGTGCCATCTTCCAGCAGCACTCTGAAATCCATGACTTCGTCATCTTCACCATGAATGGTGAGATAGATGATGCTGTCCTGCACACTGGGACTCTCTACACCACGCAGTTTGTCGTGGCAAAAAGCCCCCAGCTTCACATTGCCGGAGAGCCGTTTAGCCCCGTCACGCAGTTCGATAATCAGATTGACCGAAAAGAGGAACTGACGATTGAAAGACGCATCGTAACTCCAATCGGATGCAACGGCATCACTGCCGAAGCATCCGATAAGGAGTGAAAATATAACAATTATTTTCTTAGAGATCATACTTAGATAGCGTTATCTACTTTACGATTTTCTTAACCAGACGGCTTGTGCCCGTATTGATAACCAAGATATACGTGCCACGCTCCAAATTCTTGAGAGCAGATACGTCATCGGTCTGTTCAAGATGGCGATACAAGACACCTGAAGTATCATAAACATCTATACTATGGAAGCCGCCCGTGAGAAGATGGTCAACATGGGTAACCCCGAGGTCGATAGTGAATGGCTGAGCATAAGTGCCCATCATTCTGTCGCGATGATAAGTGAAGATGTTAGGCAGGGTGTACACTCGGCGAGTAGCCGTCTCATGAATTTTGACGGTCATTGCCTCTGCCTTTTCAGCACCGCTCACCGTGAGATAAACTCTACCATCGGCATCTGTGAATTCGTCGCTGCGACAATTGCCATCGTTGCTGAATACAGCGATCTCAGCGTCAGTCACCGGCATATCCCCCTTCATCACCTTAGCAATTATGGTCATGTTGTACGGATAGGCAGTATAAGACTCGTTCTTCCATACGCTTTCTTTCTGCTGCTTCTTAGGAGCAGAATTTTTGCGTTGAGCCGATGAAGTCTTCGGATAATTAAAGCTGAAACCTTGTTGGGCTGCATTGAAGTAAGCATATCCTTCGATAGGACTCATATATTTGAGAGAGCCTTGCCAGTCAGTGCCTGTGTAGACAGCAAACTTGTTTTGACTCTTGATGATGTCCATATCGTGGGCGGCTATGCCTGCGAGAGCTTCGTTGACGCTCATTGTCGTCTGTGGGAGGTAAGAAATCCAGTTCCATCCCGGCGTCATTGGGATTTGTTCTTCCGTAGGATTGATCATACCACCTACCACATGTTGCTCACAAGCTTCACGAGCATTGATGAGGTAAGTATACTTGTAATCGATACGGCTGAGATTGCCCGTAAACACACCTTTTTCGTTAGCACGTGCAAATTTGTCGCCGTACTTGATGTTGGCTATCTCTCTGCCTACCGTATGGAACACATCGGCAGGTGCAGCAGATTGCATCTTTACATTGACAGACTTCCAGTTCCAACCCTTCTTGAGGGTGAGCGTACGCTCCACATAGTTGAGCGCATTGAGCATCACCGGCGAAGCGAACGAACCAGCCAGCACATTGGCCTTATAGCTCACCGCAGGGGTCGCATTGATCACCGGATAGATACGGCCGGTGCTCGCATCGTAAGCCTTGAAAGTGAGGTTCTTAGGCTCAGTATCGCCATAGATGGTCATGAGCAGGAAGTAAGCATCGTACTTAGACAGGTACTCCGGCTTAGCCACGCCTACGCATATGGTGTCGTTGACAAATGCTGCAACAATATCGTTCTCGTTGTTGCTTGGAACATTCTCGAAGCTGAGGCGGCCAATGAGGTTCATAGAGCACTCATAGTCCACAGGATTTACGCTCCAAGACGGCTGTTCGCCGGTAACATTGAGAGATACCGTGAGAGGCGTATAGATTTCGTTGTTGCCTTTAAGGTACACCGTGGCTTCATACTTACCGATAGGCGTAGACTCCTTAGTAGAGAAGTGAATGGTCTTGCTCGACTGTGGAGTGAGCTGACCATAATCGGCATCTACCCGGAGCCAAGAGGGGAGAGACACGAGCTTCCAGTTTTCGGTGGTACTACCGCTGTTGGTAAATGCCGCTGTGAAACTGCTCTTATTGCCTTCCTTCTGTGTAACGGCCACAGCATTCTCTGCCCATACCAGCGTGTTCTGATGGATGAAAGCACTCCAAGTGATGGGTGAGCTTAGGTTGCCATTGATGTCATGCACGTTCTTCACAGTGACGTGCACCGTAGCTCCTTCGAGTTTATCGGCATCTTCGTCCAGAGAGATGACAATTTTATTGTCCGAAGCCACGAAGCTGAAAGCCAAATTCTGCTCTTGAGCCACGGTCTTGAGAGCCGGCGTCTGGTCGGTAAAGTTCACAGCAGAGCTTCCCGTCATATCCTTCGCCTTCGTCAGACTCATGTCTTTGAGCGAACTTACCACTTCTTTCTGACCATTGCCCAAGTTGACGGTCACTTCCTCGAAAGGATAGTAAGCCTTCAGACCTTCGGCCTTTGCCGATACCATCGTGCGCATGCGTTCCTTGAGAAGGTGGGCAGAGAGCGTGGCATTCCAGAAGCGAACCTCGTCGATACTGCCCTTGAAGAAGTCACGGTAAGCCCACACACCCGTGTTATCGAGATAGCGGGTACCGGCCATGATGGCGGCATCGGCAGCAAAGGCGGCCACTTTCTTAGCCGGCATCGATTTAATCAATGCACCATCCACATAGACTGAAGCATATCCGGCACGCTGCACGTTAAGCGCGAAGTGGTGCCAGTTGTTGTCCAGATAGCTGTCCTTGCCCAGTGCTGTGGTTTCGTCCTTAGAAGTGAGCTGCAACGCTCCCTCTTTTGTGAAGCTCACGCGCAGCGCATTCTCCTTGAGACTGAAGAGAGTAGCATTGTCGTTCTGTTTTTCACCACGGAACCAAAGTTCGACGGCATAGTCGTCGGTTTCCATGGCAGGACATTTTGAAATATCCATCCGGAGACAGCTGTTGCCATCCATTCGGGCAGCCTTGTTGATGTTGTTGAGATACCAAGCCTCGTGCGAGAGCGACATGTTGCGACTACGCGCGCAATCGCCGGCCACACGACCCTGACCTTCGTCCATCTTCCAGTAGCCCAAAATGCCCGTAGAGGTAGGCTTCTTCGTAGCAAACTTATCGGCGAGACCTTCCTTGATGGTTCGCTCGCCATCCCAAAGCACAAGTTCCTTGATACTACCATCCGCGCCACCACCTACGCTCAGGCGGCCGTTGCCGGAATAAGCCACCACCTTCTGGGCGGTAAACAGAGGTTCGGTCGTAGCATCATAAGCAACAGTAGCATACAGCAGGTTCTTCTCATCGCCGGCCTGATAGCTCAACGTGAGATAAGCCCACTGCTTCAGAGGCATCACCTTCGATGAGGTGTACTTCTCAGCACCAATGCTGACCACGAGATGACCCTGTGCATCCATCGCAACACCCAACTTATTGTCGGCATTACCATGCTGCAAAATCGTGCCACCCGGCTTGTTGAGCTTGAGCCACATGTCGGCAGCGAAGCTCTTGCCGGCCAGATTAATGTCGGTTTCGGTAGAGGCGGACTTGCCATTGCCTTCCATCTTGAGGGCAGTGTCAAACACCACGTCGCTGCCATTCAGTGCAGCCGTTACATCAAAGTTGGTCTCCTTGGTGAGTTCCGAACTCAGCACATTTTCGTTGAAAGTCAGTGAGAGTTCACTTCCGGGATTGAAGAGACCATCGCTCGGCATGGGGTTGCCCAAGGGTTTGGGTCGGCTCATATCCTTAGTCACCGTCAGCGTTTCACTCTCTTTGGTGACCACCTCACTGCCATAGCCGGCAGCAGTCACAGCACGGAAGAAATACTTCTGATCAGGATAGATGGCAGAGTTGTCCATCGAGAAGGCCACATTGATGATACCTCCCTCCGGCAGCATTTCGCTATTGCCGTCCTTATCCTTAGCGTCCAAGACATAGCGTTTCGCTCTACGCCAAGCCGCATCGCTCTCGCCCTTGTATTGCAGTTCGATGTACTTCAAGTTCTTAAACGAAGCATCGAAATCCCGCATCTTCAAAGCAAGATTCGTACCTGTCGAAGTGTTCAGCAGGTTCATATCGCTTTTCAGTGTGATCGGGCTGCTACTCGGAACAAAGTGTGCAGAAATCCACACCGTGTCGGCAATCACCTCGTGAATGCCCGTGGGATCGCTTTGGCACTGGCTGGAGAGTACCACGGCGATGCTGTCGTAGTCGTAGACATCAGTATTACTCTGCGCAAGGTAGAGATTCATTTTCACAGTCTCACCGGCAGGTACAAGCACCGCACGGTTACCGCTGAGGTTGCCAATAGGAAGTGAGAGGATGGCACTATTCTTATTGGTCTGATCCACGACGCCCAGTCTGAAATAGAGGCTTTCTTTCGTTTCAGACGTATTGCTGAGCACGAGGGGGAACGTGGCCTTTGAGCCGGAAGCAACGTCGGTGGCCACCGGCTGAGCGCAACTGAGGTGAGGCTGTTCAATCTGCATCGTGGCCGCACTGATTTCAGTGCCGGGCTTATAATACTTCGTCACGGTTTGACCCTCGTAAGGGCAGCTCGTCTGTCCGCCACGCGTGCGGAATATCGGGCCGTAGCCGTCGGGAGCCTTATAGATGTCAACAGAGAGCGCATCGTCGTCGCCATTCTCTGCCAACACGTAGCCCATCGTCACAGTGCTTTCCTTAGAGTTCTCGTGCGAACTGCCTTTCTCCACTGAGTTTTGGAACGTTGTTTCGCTCTCAATACCAATATCATTCACCTTAGCCGTAAGGTTCAGCGTAGAAGTACCCGTCATTCTGAAGGTGCTGCTGTAGCTGCGTGTCTTTTTGTTGGTATTGGTCACGGAAGATTCCACACTACTACCGGCCGAGAAGCTCTGGTTGAGCTGATGATACTGTGCAGCGTTTTGGATGGCCTCCACCTTAGCCTTCTCGTTGTTGGCCAGGATTTGCTGCCAGTTTCTGATCTGCTCATTGTAGTAATGCACCTTGTCCACATAGAAACTACCGGCCGTTGCCTGAACGGTCTTGGGATAAACCACCTTGTAGCTCGGCCCTTCGATACTGTTGAAGGGTACGGCTTTCGCGCCCCACACCTTATCGTCATTGCTCTTACCGAAACGATCGTCTTCTGCCTTGAGTCGGGTGATATACTTCACCTCGTTCGTGTTGTTGGCATAGCCGGCATATTCGGCTTCTGAAACCGTAGTCAGCAGGGCGTTGCGCAACTGTTCCAAATTGGGAATCAGCGTTTGCTCAATGTAGTTTTGGTCATAAGCGAAGTCGGTCGTAAACTTCTGTCCTGTGGTAATACCATCACCATTGTTGATGGCAAACTGTCCGTCTTTCTTTTCCAAAAAGACCTTGCGGCAGTTGCCAAACAAGAGGTTGGTCGACGAACCGATGAAGACGTCGCCCGCGGCACCGACAAAGTCCTCCGCACCACTCGTGCTGACGCGCTTCGTCGAAGAGGTAGTCACCTCGGTCGTACTGCTGTTGACGCGTTCGCAGTTCATCTCCACGCCGGCACTACCGCCCACCGTGGTTTCCACTTTGCTCACGACTGCAAAGCCCAGACCCGACACGCTCTCAAACACCATGCCGGCAGTTGCCGTCACCTTTTGACTGAGCGAGGTCTGTGCCGTCACGCTCGTCGTTTCGGTGTGGGTCGTGCTCTGACCTTTTTCCCAATAAGCATAAGAGTTCGTGCCCGCAGGGTCGCGCAAAATCATGGCCACCTTGTCAGGGCCTTCCGTCACGAAGTTGTTGCCCGAAGGCAAAACGCCCAGCACAACACCCGTGAGCTTCTTCTGCCCGTTGAGACCCTCCCACTGATAAGTGCGATTGTCCACTTCGTAGGTCGCAGTGATGTCGCGGGTGTAAGGGGCAATGATGTTCGGGAAACCGGCCGACCATCGATATTCGGCACTGCCCAAAGAGTCGAGCTTCACCACATCCTGCGGTGTCTCGCCCAGGTCGCCCGTCTTGTAGTCCTTGCCATTGGCAGAGAAGTCCTTGATGGCCACCTGCTGGCCGGTACCCATCTGGTTGGCAAATTTCACGGTAACACCTTGCAGAGGCACTTCGTCGTAAACCCATTTGTTACGATCATCTTTATTGACATACTGCTCATAACCCCTCACCTTGAAAGTGTACTGAGAGAGCTGTTTGAAGATGGGGGAATTGAATTTGTAGTTCACGTTGTTGCCTTCCGCGGTGAAGAGATTGACGTCTTCTTTACCGCCGTTGCCGTCGTCGTACTTAAACGTTTGCTCACCGAAAGCCTTGTTTTTATGGCGTTTATCGGTGATTTCTAGCGTGGGAGCAACGCGGTAGGGCGCTTTCAGCGCAGCCACATACTTGAACACCTTCTTCTTGCCGTCCACCGTCGCCGAGTCCGTCTTGACTTGGCGCACGGCCGAGGCGTCGAGGTTGCCCAGGTTCTCAAACTTCACGTCGCTGTTGCTCAGAATCTCGATGCTCTCCACCTTATACATGATGGGAGGCACCAATGCGGCAAATTCACCCGTTTCCGAGTCGGTGTCGATGCGGATTTTCTTTGCCTTGTTCACATCGCCACCGTCACGATAAGCACTGCTTTTCACGTCCTTCGTGGGTCGTTCGATCCAAACAGCCGAAGAATTGGGCTCCGTCGTCACCGAAGCGCCCGGCCCCTGCTTGCGCACCGCGTTGAGCAGATAGCCGTCGACACTCAAGATGATTTTGGCTGTACCGATGTTGTTCTTGCTCAGCCCCATACCCAGAGGCTTGCCCATCTCCAGCTTACCGCCGGCCACACGACCGGCAATCGTCACCAGCGTGCTGTCTTGGAAGCTCAGGTTCTTCACCTCTTCGGTAAAGGTCTTGTAGGTACCCACCCCGTCCGGGTCGGCAGGGAAGCGTCCTTTGTTGCAGAACACGTGGCCGTCTTTTCTCACCTCGATAGAGTGGTTGCCGATGGGCACGGAAATCTCATAGTTACCTTCTCGGTCGCTCATGACGGGCTTACCGTCCTTGCTGCAAATCGTGCCGTCCACGTAGAAGTAGCAGCTGTCCACGGGATAGGTCGTGTTGGCAAAGGTGACCTTACCGCTCACCTTGAACGAAGAAATGTCCTCGAAGTCCACCGCGCTGTGGTTCAGCGCCTCGCTGTTGACAAAGCGCGTCAGGCTCTGCGGGTTGAACTGATGGCTGCCCTTGCTCGGCGTGATCGAATAGCTCGTGCCGCCGCTTGAGAAGGGCACGCCCGTGATCAGATAACCGCCGTTCGTGTCCGTGATGCCATACACGCTCAGCTGATCGGTCGTGGGCACCACCGGGCTCATCTCTTGGCTCGTGCCGTGAGCACCTCTGATTTTACCATGATTGCCGTTCGGCACATCGCTGCTCTTGCTGTAGTCGTAAGCCGTGGACTGATTGGGAATGTTCTCGTCGAGCGGCCAGTAGAGCTTCAAGTTCTGCTCCGTGCCGGAGATGATCCGATTGTAGGTGTTGAGGATCTCCTTGTCGCTCAGCTCCTTGTCCCAAACGCGGATTTCATCCATGTATCCATTGAACGAAAAACTGGAACCGGGATTTATCATACCGCCAAACACAACCGCTCCATCTACATTATCCAAATTGACAGGTTCCAAATTTGGAGTGGTATAGCTTCGGAAAGAACCGTCGGTAGGCACACGCAAAGTCAATCGCTTTCCATCGGAAGAAAGAGAGATATGGGAAAATTCATCGGGCTTAATGTATATGCCTGTAGTAAATACACGTGTGCTTGCTTCTCCCTTCTTCTTACGAGTGTATATCTGTAGTTCATATTCACCTTTATGTTGACCCTCTTTTTCATAACTCAATGTAAGATCACAGACTTCGCGTGCATGAAACACTGTAGAAGACTTGGATACCTTATTGGGTCTTACCCACATCTGCATGGTAAAGGGGCGATCATCTTGGCCTTTTCTGAAGAAGTTGATCGCCTGTTCCTTGGTCATCGGCCATGCGATGGCAGCATCTTTGCCATACAACCTCATCGAATAGAACTGATTCTTGGCCTCCGAATTGGAAGTCAAAATCACCTTCGCATCGGGCACAGCCGTACCCGTGCCGTAAGCGATGCGGCCGGAGATAGAGCCTGTGTTCACACAGAAGCCCTCTTCCTCGTGCGTGCTCAGTGCCACCAACTTTCGGCCGGCACCGTCTTTACAATTCTTATAAGTCGTTAGACGATACTGATAGTATTGTCCCGGAGCCGCCGTGTTGTCGTCATACACGTACGACGCATTGGTGCCCTCCACGGAGTAGATCGACTTGTAGTCTTCTTCCGTAGTCGAGCCCAGCAGTCGGCGCTCCACCACATATTGTGTCGGCTCCGAACCCACCTGATTCACCCGCCAAGCCAGCTTCACGGTGTTGGCATACGTGCCCTTCGACACCGTGAGGTTTTCCACCTCGGTCTCGCCCGTGATGTGACCGGACATCAGGTTGCTGGTAAACTTCTTGCCCATCACCGTGGTCTCCACCTTGTAGAGATTAGTCTGGCAGGAGGAAGTCACATCAGTGTCCTCCCAGCTGTCCGTTCCTTCGGCGTCGGTCAGCGTCTTTGTCGCAGTGTATTTCTTGACCCAAGTCTGACCGTTGTTCGTGGAGCGATACAAATCGAACACCACATTGCCCTTACCCGCGGGATAGGCGTATTTCACGACGATTTTGGTCGGCTCGCCCTTCACGCTCAGCCGGATATTGTAGGTGCGCGTGAGGTTGACGGTGAGTTCCCGCGACGAGACATCCTCCACGGGAGTGGAAACGGTGCCCCAATCGTTGTGAATGAAACCGACACGGTAGATGTAGTCCGTCTCGGTATCGATCGTTTCGGAGTAAGAGTAAGTGGAAATGGACACTTTCTTGATCAGCGACCAGCTTCCGCCTCTCCGCCGCCGGTAGATGCCCCACATGCCGTTGGTGTCACGGTCGTACGTATTGGCATTCCAATGGAGCGTAACGTTGTTCGACGTTACCCATTGATTGGTGGTGGCTCTCAACTCGGTGACGTTGGCACATCCCGGGAGGTCGATGCGGCTTAGATGCCGAACAAAATCAGTTGTCCCTCTGCCATGATTATAGGATGAGCCATAAGCGCCCCACAAGGTTTTGGAAGCCGTGTTATTCACATTCTCAAACAACACTTTGTTGCAAGACGAGTTGTCACCTAACTCACAGTCATAGTCATAATTGTTGTACCTGTTGGGGAAATCACTATACTTCCACGCAGCATCAAAGAACAAATAACGATTGCGACGACCTCGGCACACTGTGATACCGTCGGCTTTGAAAGCAATCTTGCCCGGAGCGGGACGATATAATTTACCCTCAGGCTGATAGGGAATATAGAGATTCACATCCTTCCAACCTGTGTAAAATTGCTTCGTCTCATCATGAGCGTTATTGTACGACCAAAGACACTCCATTCGAAGAGCCTTGAGGCGTCGGGCCACCATGTACGGAGAAGGGTAGTATCTGTATTCTCGATACATCAGTTTATTGTCGCTCCACGGCCCTAGTTCTTCATTTCCTCCAACCAACCAGCCTTTACCGCTATAGAGCTCAATCGTACCTTTGTAATTGAGTTTACCGATTTCCTCCTCTGTATTGTTGTCTTCATAAAGAGCATATACTTTCCCTTTAAGAATCCAGTCATACTGTCCGGATAATTGCCCGAATATAATTTTGAGGATAACATTGTCCGCATCGGGTTCCAAAGTATTTTCTTTAATCTCGAAGCCTTTGGTGCCCCAATCATGCCAATCGGCAAAAGCCGGCGGCACCATGAGCATGGTCAGCAGCACGGTCAATGCCAGCTGCTTCCACCACATTCGTAATTGTGTAGTCATAACGATAATAATTTTATTGATAAAAAAACAAAAAAATAGCCGTTCGATTAACTGTTTTCTCCTTCATCTGCAACATCTGCACCTCGGAGAAGCCATTGTGCTTGCGGTCGGCAAAGCCTACCGTTCCTTTCAGTCATGGGCGACAGCACCTTCCACGTCTGCTGTCGTCGTCTTACGTTTTACCGAGTCATTTAATCTTTCATAACTGTGATTTTACAAAGAGACTCATTCAAAGAACAATTGTCGAGGCAAATTTAGAAGAAACAAAAACAATACCAAAAAAAAAACACCAAAAACAGACCTCTAATCCTTCATTTTTCAACCTAAAAACCCTAAAATATGCCCTAAAACGCCCTAAAGCGCCTTTCAAATGGAACACAACCACCTATTCCTCCCTCAGAGGTAATGAGGCGGTGGAGACTTCGACCTCGTTCTTCCTGTCGACAAAGAGTAAACCCCGCAAACTCCAAAGCCTTGCACCGGCGGCGAAATGGACAGCCTACCCACAGCAGCTCACCTCTTTCGACAGAAAATGCCTGTTTTTCCTGTCGAGAGGGGCTTCATTGGTCATTTCCGCCCCGTTTTCTCTCCTAAGGGCAAAAATGCGTTTTTATCAAAATCGTGCATACACTTTTCAGACAATCAACTATAAAACAAAGACTTACAAACCGCCGATGCACGATTTTGATAAATCTGCAAAATGCAGAATGCACGATTTTGATAAAAGATTGCACGATTTTGATAAGTGGTTTTAACACTTAAGGGCGTACATTTGTAGCAGAATAACACACCATTTCGTCTGCTCAAGAAAAGCACTCCATCCCGACTCCTTATCACCCTCCGAAACTCCACGTCGCTGAAGGCGACACCTCTCGATAACTCCACGTCCTCGTGGGGAGAAGCCCGACAAAAAGCGGAAGCTGACGGAAGGTCAGCCCTATCCGCAGAAAACCATCCCTATTCACTATCACCTACTCCCTATCACCCCCGACACTCCATGTCGCTGAAGGCGACACCTCTCTATAACCTCACGTCCTCGTGGGGAGAAGCCCGACAAAAAGCGGAAGCTGACGGAAGGTCAGCC
>CAUUGL010000046.1:0-13417 GCA_963544845.1 uncultured Alloprevotella sp. | reverse complement strand
TCACGGAGCTTGATGATTTGCTCGAGAGTCTGAATCTGTCGTTTGGAACCGACATTTCAAAATACAAATTGGACAAGGACTAATCCCACGTTCACCAACGTGATCGATTGATCAACTATCCCATTAAAACAAAGTACAAAAATGAGACACAATAAGAAATTCAATCATCTCAGTCGTACTGCTTCTCACCGCGCTGCCATGCTCTCTAACATGGCTGTGTCGTTGATCAAGCACAAAAGAATCACTACGACTGTAGCAAAGGCAAAGGCGTTGAAGAAGTACGTTGAGCCCCTTATCACCAAGTCGAAGCAAGACACCACCAACAGCCGTCGTGTGGTCTTCTCCTACCTCAAAGATAAGTACGCTGTAACCGAACTCTTCAAGGAAGTAAGTGCGAAGGTAGCTGATCGTCCCGGTGGCTACACCCGCATCATCAAAACCGGCTTCCGCGCCCAAGACGCTGCTGCGATGTGCTTCATCGAGTTGGTTGACTACAACGAGAACATGGCCAAGACCGAAAAGAAGGCCAAGCGCACTCGTCGTTCCAAGAAGGCTGCCGAAGCTGCTCCTGCTGCCGAAGTGGCCGAAACTCCTGCTGTTGAAGCAGAAGTTGTTGCAGAAGAAAAGACTGCAGAATAATACAACACCACATACTTATGCCAATCCCCTCGCTTGTTGAGCGAGGGGATTTTTTGCGTTCAATTGATAATCTCGATGAGAGGAGAAATCAAGCGTATTGTGCCTTTGCGCCATTCCTTTTCCGATGCCTCGCGTGGCGCTAATCGAAGGGGCAGATGCTCTCCCTTTGTGCCGTTCCGAACAAACCGAGTGCGGCGCAAACTTGTGCCGATGTCGCGATACCAAGGGAAGACAAGGTGCGAGCAGCGAGGATTGTGCGAGAGGTCTACCCGGAGAGGCGGATGACAATGATATTCCGTCGGGGGACAATAGTACTGCAAGTCATTGTGCGAAAGGTCGAGGAGTGCCCAGTCCGAACCAGCATTGGTCAGGAATATGGTGATGCGATTGTGCGACAGATTGATACTCCGCAGTTGCTGGTGTATCGAAGCGTCCCAGTAGTCTATGCGTCCTTTTAGGCGATTGTAGGACAAATCTATGCTGTGCAACCCATTGGGCAGCCGATGCACATTGATAGAATCTATCAAGTTGTGAGCAAGGTTGATATGCTTGATGAAATACATGCTCAAACTGGGGATTTCGCGCAGTCCATCGTTGCTCAAATCGAGCGTGTCGATGTGCGTCCCCCAAGGCAGACGGCGCAGCCGTAAAAGTTTCGGATGTGCAGCTCCGGGTGCGTCATCCTGGGCTGTCTTGTCTGCTGCCGCTGCATCTTTTTGCCGCTGAGGACTGCAACCGAGGCAGAGCATACAGCCCAACAAGAAAAGTATCCGTTTCATCTCATTTATGATTGACCAAGGGGGGATTAAACAAGAGGGTATCGACATACTCTTGATAATAGTCGGGAATCCAACTTAGAGGATTGTCGCGAAGATTGAGCCTATGGAGATGTACTTTCCAAGGCGGGTAGGCCCAGCTGTTGAGCTCCATCGGGAAATTTATTTTATTGTGTGAAAGATTGACCTCCTTAAGGTTTCTACAAGTAAGCTGCAGACCTTCTAATCGATTGTAGGAGGCATCGAGACGCTTTAACTGAGGGGCATAGTCCATAGGGATAAAAAGCTGCTGGAGCTTGTTGTGTGAGATGTCGAGGGTCTCTATGCCCTCGGGCAGGCAGGGAGCCATCTGTTGCTCCTTTTTCTTATGATAGCCACTCTCGTTTATGCGCTCAATATCGTTGTGGGAGATGTTGAGGTGCTTAATCTTGTACATCGAGAGATTGGGAAATTCAGTGAGTCCATCGTTTGAGAGGTCGTAGTAGTCCAGTTCTGTCTGAAAAGGCAGTTGGTACAACGCATGTAGTTTTCTCTCTTTAGTTCTAATTTTCATACTGCTATTCGAACGGAGGGAAGTGCTCAAGAAGATTAGGGTAATAGCAATGAAAAAGAAGCGCATAAACAAGGGGTGGCGGATTCTCCAAGAGGGTTGAGTTGGATAAGGGTTAAAATCAATAGAACTTTTCATGGTGGTGGTATTTTGAAAAGATGTTTTGGGCAAAAGTAATAATTCAATTGAATTTGTGGATAAAAAAAGTAGATATTAACGTTTTTTGTCGTTGCTGGAAGACGCAATCTTCATAATAGAAAAAGTGAAGTGTAAGAAATGAGCTGGTGAAATTGATAAATCCTAATGGAGATATTGGGCAATCGATAAAATCGTTGTTTCCTGCTGCAATAACGACTGGGATAGATCGGGAAGCATCCCCGCAGATCTCGATTCCTTCAGCCTTGATCGGCCTTCCCCCTATTTATATATAGACATCTCACCTTCGATTCTTACCACGAAACTTCGACTTTAACACAACTTTAACATTTCAACGCCCTCCGAACGAAGTGGGTCAATCTACCTCAGAGGTAGTTTGATTTAGGTAGGAGCTGGAAAAAACTACCTCTGAGGAAAATGTTCGCCCTCGTTACACACGCATACGCGCGCATACACTACAGCACATTTGTGTTTTTTTCCTTCACTTCCTTCACCTCCTCGGCCATCCACTCAAAATCACCCCTTCCGGCTGAACGAAAACGTCTGTAAAATGAAGGATTAAAAAAATAAAAACCTTCACCCATAAACTCCTGTTCAACAGGAGAATAGCTTGTTCGGTGAAGGAGGTGAAGGAAAAAAACACATTTTGCAAGAGACGCGCGCGCGTACGCGCGAGGATTTTCGCTCCCTGATTTCATTTGCCGCGCCGCTCCTTTCTATAAAAAAAGGGTTTTCCAAAATTTAGAGTGAGGATGTGATATCTTTTGAAACACTTTTACCGGACAGCCATACTTTTGTATAGGGAGGTAGGTGTTTTGGCGAAAGAACCGATGAAAGTTTTGAATACTCGAAATAAGTTCGTAATTTTGTAGTGAAATCGTGTTGAGCATAGCAATAAATCGCAAAGAACGGCCGTAGTACGATTTTTTTATTTTTGTTCACCATTTTATCTCGCAAGAAAATGATTTCTCGTTTACAACTTCTAATTGATCGTTTTGCCAAAGGTAAGAACACGCAGTTTGCCCACATTGTGGAGACGAGCGAGGCACGCATCCGCAGTTATCTGACGGGGGCGGTGCAACCGAAGTATGACTTTCTGGAGGCACTGCACAAGCGGCTCGGGGTTTCGGTGGACTGGTTTGTCACAGGCGAGGGGCCGATGATGTCGGGCGAGAAGGAAGAGGCACGCAAGGCACTGAAGGTGCAGAAAAGCGAGCCGGAAGGATTGCCCGTGTACGAAAGCGATTTTACTTGTGGATTTTGGGAAACAGAGAATGACCAGACCGTGGCTCCCAGTTACTATATGGACACGCCGCTGAACCGCTCGGCCGACCTTTGGTGTTCGGTGCAGGGGAAAAGTATGGTGCCCGACATCGAACCGGGAGATAAAATTGCACTGCGGCACTGCACGCTCGATAATCTTGAACCCGGACACATTTATGCCGTTGTGCTGGACGACCTGCGGACGGTGAAGAAACTGCGCCGTGTGGCCGACGACCCGACGATGCTGGAGTTTGTGGCGAGCAATCCCGATTTTGGAGTGGAGCGCTATCCTATCAGTCGCATTTTACAACTCTACCGCGTGGTGGGAAAGTTGCATAGTTTTTAGGCAAAGGCTTTCAGAAAGAAAAGCGATGCCCGACACAATGAAAGTGTCGGGCATCGCTTTTTGTGTAGAGTATGGGCTTAGAAACGGCCGTGGCCGCCCATTCCAGGGTGTCCGCCGCCATGCGGTGGCATCATCGGCCCTCGATGGTCGGGACCGGGGCGACCGTCGGGGCTTTGCGTTTTAGCATTGCCACCGAAGATGTTGAGTTTGTAGATGAGGTGGAGCATCACGTAAGCATTGAGCAAATTGCTCCAAGAGTCGGAGCGCATCATCGCATTGACGGTGCGGGAGATACTGCTTTGCTGTGAGAGAATATCGTCAAACTGGAGAGTGACGGTCAAGGAACGATCGCGCAGAAAGGACTGTGAAATTTGTGCGTTCCAAATCAGTTCGTTGGTGTTCATGGAAGCGGCCGAGAAGCCACGGCGCGACTGCATGCGAATGTCGGAAGAAAAGCTCATCCCGAAGGGGAGGTTGAGATTGCCTGTCATCCCATAGGAGAAACTCCAAGTGTCGAGTTGGGTGGCCGACTGCAAAGAAGCCCGTGAGTGCTGATAGTTGACACGACCATTGAGCGCGATGTCCCACATCGGCTGTCGGTAGGCCAGGTCGAGGTTTTCGCCCAAAGTGAGCACATGGCTGACGTTCTTTTCAGTGGCTGCGGTGGAGAAGAGCGTGTTGAGCTGTTCGATGGTGGGTGTGCCGCTGAAGAGGGGAGTGGATGGCGTGGAAACAAAACCGACATTGCGTGTGAAAGCCGTGTTGGTGGAGGTGGAGAGGGTGAACACTTTCTGTTTGTCGATCGGAGTGTTATAGGTCAGACCTGCCGCTGCGTTCCAGTTTCCGGAGATGTTTTCGGGACGAGTAAAGCGCCGGCCGGTGGCTGCATCGTAGACCATCAGGGTGGAGATGGCATTGCGCGTATGGTTGAAGTTGGCATAAGCCATTGTCCTCTGTTGGCGCTCGGCATTGTAAGCGTTGTAGAAGGCGTGTAGCAAATCATTCCAAGCGGGCTTCAACCCCGGATTTCCGCCCGCGATGTTGAGCGGGTTGGAGTTGTCAACGACGTTGAGCAGATTGGTCATCGAGGGTTGCACAGACTTGCCGCGATAGAAAATGTCGAGACGGTCGGTTTTCGAGATATTGTAGCGGAAACGCAATTGTGGAGAGAGGTTGAGGACGTGGCGCACGGTGTCGATTTTCCCCAAAGAGGGGCGCTCATATTCCAAACGGGTGCGCTCGGGAGTGAAGCCCACACCGGCGGTGATGTTGATTTTCTCCAAATTGAACCGCAGGCGCAGTTGGGCGCTGTGGGTGTCGTAGTTGTAGGTGGTGTATTGGGAGTTTTGTGCATCGCGCACGGCCGCTTGCAGGTCGGTAGCGTTGAGTGTGCTGAGCAGTTGATAGGGATCCATCCAAGGCGTTAGTTTCTCGGCACCGGGGAGGTAGAGCCGGTTGATTGCGCCATAAGTAGGATGTGCTGCCATAAATGCCGCCAACGTGGGGTAGGCTTGCAGGCTGTGGAGGTTGTAGAGTGAGCGGTTTTGGTCGGTAAACTTATGTTCGTAATGGTAGCGCACTTCGCCATATACTTTGCCAAAGAGGGGTTCGACATAGCCCAGCCCCAAACGATAGTTCCACGATTTGGAGTTGTTGTCGGCAAACTGGTGCGTGCCGTTGTCGGTGAGCTGAATGGGGGTACTGCCGGCAGGCGTGGTGCGGGTGTAGATGTTGGCTTTTGAGTAAGAGAAAGAAGAGGTGCTCGTGTAGCCACCTTGTGCTTGGAAGGAGATGTTGCGACCATTTCCACCCAGTCGGCGTGTCAGTTCTAAGCGTCCTTCGGCAGATGCAGAATTCTTTTGCCCGATGTTGTTGCGCTGGTTGAGATTGACCAAAAAGTCATCGGTTGTGGTGATGACTCCGCCGATGGAGGGATTTCGAAAGGCTTGTTCAAGTACCTCGTCGGTAGTGTCTACGGCGTAGCGTGCAAAGGGGTCTTGATCGAATGTGGCTGTACGAGAGAGAGAGGTCGTATTGGTACGATTCCAAGTGAAGTTCGGACGGAAAGAGAGGGAGGTGAGTGAGTCGGGACTCCACTGGAGGTTGAAACGTGAGAAGATGCGTTGGTCGAGGTTGGTCGTCCAAGCGTGTTTGTTGGAAAAACTGCTTTTCTGTGTGCCGGAATTGAGGAAAGTTTCCGAAGCGGTGGTGCTTTCTGTGGCATTGTCGGAGCGGAAGTAGAGCACGCTGCCACCTACCTCAAAGGAGTGAGGCGAAAAACGCTTTTTATTGTTGCTCCACGAAAAATCGGTGCCCACCATCGAAGAGGTGGTCAGTCCGTTGTTGTTACCGAACCCGCGGGGCGCGCCGAAACCCCTATCGCCGGTGTTGTTGTGGTTGGCAAAGACGGTGAATCGCGTCTGATCAGTGAAGCGAGAGGCAAACAAGCGACCGGAGTACAGTTTTTTATGATCATAATCCCCTCCTCCCGCTAAGTCGAGGTTGGAGATGAAGCTCTGGTTGAGTTCGCGCTTGGTGGAAATGTCGAGTACGAAACTCTCTTCGCCATCATCGACTCCCGTTTGCTCGGTATAATCGCTTTTCTTGTCGTAGGTTTTGAGTTTCGAGATGATGTCGGTGGGTAGGTTCTTCATCGCGACTTTCGTGTCGCCTTTGAAGAAGTCTTTGCCGTTGATGAGAAACTCCTTTACTGTCTTTCCGTTGATTTTAATCGTTCCGTCGTCGGCAATTTCTGCACCCGGCAATTGCTTAATCAGGGCTTCGAGTGTGCTGCCCTCAGCCGTACGGAAAGCACCAGCGTTGAAGATGGTGGTGTCCTCTTTCTGCTCCACACGTGCCAGCACGGCTTTGACCACGGCAGCACGTAGGGCAATGTCTTCGCCTTTCAGCTCGAGCGTACCCAAGTGCAGACTGTCGGTGTCGGCGGGAAGATCGATGACTTTCACGATGCTCGGCAGACCGATATAGCTCACTTTGAGAGCGAAACGACCACTTTGCGAAGTGGAGAAGGCGAAGCGACCCAGCGAATCGGTCACGGCACCTGCCGCCAGTGTGCTGTCGGGGAGTTGGAGCAGACGCACGGTAGCCATCTCAATGGGGTGTGCTTCTTTTGAGCCTACAACGGTGCCGTCTATGTGGGTGGTGCGCTGTGCGGCGAGGGTAAGAACCACGGAAAGGAAACCGAAGAGTAAGAATTTACGTTTAGTCATAAGGGAAAGGATTGTGTTGATGTTGGGCAGCAACCGATATAACCGCTGTCTTTATTTTTTGAGGGCGAGCCGTCGCTGGAGAAATACCTGTCAAATTCTCTTGTAGGAGGAAAATTGAGGAGTTGTTGCGTGGGAGAAACAGCCCCTGTTTTACTACCCGCGTGGGGAAAAGTAGACTGCAAAGGTACGCATTTTAGGCCGTTTTTCCCGAAAATACCACGAGAAGCGCGGGAAAAGTCGATGAAGCCGCTTTTTTTGAAGACGAAAGTCTGATTATCTCTCCTTTTTTGGCTAACTTTGTGGCAATCAAAGCCCTTACCATACATGCTCATGGCGAAATGCCTTGAAGCCGACCGCTGTGTGGCTTCGGCTTGCCGCCCCAAAGAAGAAGGTTGCGGTCTATGCAACGGAACTTCAATGGGGGACACCGGATAGGAAAGCAAAGAGCAGGGCAGGGTGAAAAGGGAGATAGATACCAACTGAATGGATGTTTCATGTTAAACACCTACCTACTATGTCAAAATACGCCGACTACATCTCAAAAATCGAAATCAAGAGCCTTTGGAGCGGGCATAAGCACATCGTGTGGACGCTTTCACCAAATGTCAATGTGCTCAGTGGGAAGAATGGCGCAGGAAAAAGCACCATCTTGGCGCGACTTGTGCAACACATCAGTGGATTAGCCCCCAGTGGTGCCATTCGTGGCGGAACGCATTTGGGTGTGGAGGTCGACTTCTCGCCCTCCGATGCCAACTGCATCCGCTACGACATCATCCGCTCCTTCGACCGGCAGCTGGTGGCGGCCGACCACATCTCCACCCTTTCCGATGGGCGCATTTCGACCGAACTCGATTGGCAGCTCTATCAGCTCCAGCGCCGTTATCTCGACTATCAGGTCAATGTGGGCAACCGCATGATTGCCCTTCTCACCAGCGGACACCCCGAAGCCCGAGAGAAAGCGGCGGAGGCTTCGGCGGCCAAACAGCAGTTTCTCGATTTGGTTGATGACCTTTTTTCTGAAACAGGAAAGCGCATCGACCGCGAGAGTAACGAGCTGCGATTTTACCAGTATGACGAGGTGATTTCGCCCTACATCCTTTCGTCCGGCGAAAAACAAATGCTCATCATCCTCCTCACCACCCTCACCCAAGACCGCCAACCTTACGTTCTCTTCATGGACGAACCCGAGGTGAGCCTGCATTTCGACTGGCAGAAACGACTCATCTCGATGGTGCGCATGCTCAACCCTAATGCGCAAATCATTCTCACCACGCATTCGCCGGCTGTGATTATGGACGGGTGGGAAGACACCGTCACCGAGGTTTCCGACATCACCGTCTAAATGCTTCGCCCTATGTCTCGCTCATCGTCCCACCTCACCACCCACCTCAATTCGGCCTATATCTCTGCTGCCAACCGTTTGCAGAGCCGAGCGTCGCGCCATAAAATTGTGGTCTATGTCGAGAGTTACGACGACATTTTCTTTTGGAACGACCTCCTCACACTGGTTGAAGACGACCGCGTTGAATTTGAGGTGATGCTCCCCTCGCGCACCTCCTTGGGGCGCGGCAAAAAAATCGCGCTTTCCAATCGGCTCGGCCCTCACATGATTGCCTGTGTCGATGCCGACTACGATTACCTCATGCAGGGAGCGACACCCACCAGCACCTTGCTCTGCACCTCTCCTTTCGTGCTCCACACTCATGTCTATTCCATCGAGAATTTCCAGTGCTACGCTGCTACGCTCCACAACGTCTGCGTGATGGCCACCCTCAACGATCGGCATCTTTTCGATTTTGAAAGTTTTATGACGAGATTCTCCGAAATCGTTTTCCCTCTCTTGGTATGGAATGTGTGGTGCTATAAGTATGGCGTGTTCAGCCAATTCTCTCTTTCCGACTTTGCCGCGGTGGTCGAATTGCGCCGCATCAATTTTCATCATCCGGAGGAGACGCTTGAGCAACTGCGCCATCGTGTCAATAAGAAAATCAACTGGCTGCAACATCGCTTTCCACAAGGACGAACGACCTACAAACCGCTGCGTGAGCAAATCGTTGCCCTCGGTGTAACACCTGCTACGGCCTATCTCTATATGCGTGGGCACGACTTGGTAGATGTGGTGGTCGGCCCGCTCCTTAGCGGAGTGTGCGATGCCCTGCGGCGCGATCGTGAGCGCGATATCACCCGTTTGGCCTGCCACAACGTGCAGAAGCAAAACGAATTGGCCTCCTATCGCCACGCCATTGCACCTTATGACGAAATGCTGCGTAAGCACACCGCCTATCACACCGCGCCGGAGTTTGAATACCTGCTCGAACTGGCACGCGACATTGCCCGAAAAGCCCTCCGTCAGGCACACCATAACTAAACCGCCCCTATGCCTCTCTTTTCCATTATTGTCCTTTCTACGCTCGTTCTTTATTTTCTTCTTTTGATGGGCGTGTCCCGATGGGGCACACGCCGCACCGATGCCACTTCCAACGAAGCCTTTTTCCGTGCCCACCGCCGTGCCCCGTGGCCGCTCGTAGCGGTGGGGATGATTGCCGGCAGCATCTCAGGCGTTACGCTCATTAGTGTGCCGGGATGGGTGGCCGGCATCGGTATGACCTATCTGCAAATGTGTATGGGTTACATTTTGGGCTATGTGGCCGTGGCTTTTCTCCTTCTTCCGCTCTACTATCGTCTGAATCTCACCAGCATCTATGCCTATCTTGGGCAGCGATTCGGACTCACCGCCCACCGCACCGGTGCCCTCTTTTTTCTTCTGAGCAAACTCACGGGCGCAGCGGCACGTCTTTATTTGGCTACCCTCGTGCTGCACACCTTTGTGGCGGCTCCGCTCGGCATTCCTCTCCCGCTCACCACAGCCGTCTGTCTTCTGCTGATATGGGCATACACCCGGCGTTCGGGACAAGCCGGACTGCTCTACACCGATGTGTTCCAAACCCTCATGCTCCTTCTTGCGCTGGTCGGTATCACCGCTGCTACGCTCCATGCCCTCCGGATTTCTCCTGCCGAAGCGTGGCGCATCATCACCGACAGCCCTATGAGTCGCGTTTTTGAATGGGACGCAGGCAGCACACAATCCTTTTGGCGGCAATTCGTCAGCGGAATCTTTATCGTTATTGTGATGACGGGGCTGGATCAGGATATGATGCAGAAAAATCTCACCTGCCGCGATCTTCCTTCTGCTCAAAAGGATATGTGCCTCTACGGCCTTACCTTTCTTCCCATCAATGCCCTCTTGCTCGCTCTCGGCGTCTTGTTCTATCATCTCGCTGCGCTCCACGGCATTTCCCTGCCTGCCAAGGCCGACCAACTGCTCCCCACGCTCATTGTCAGCGGCCAACTCGGGATGTGGGTCATCGTTCCGTTCAGCATCGGCATCGTGGCCGCTGCCTTTTCAGCAGCCGATGGTGCCCTCACCGCCCTTACCACCAGTGTCTGCATCGACTTCTTCCGCCGTTCTGACGACCCGCATCTGCGCCGGCGTGTCCATTTTGTCATCGCCCTGCTTTGTTACCTCTGCCTCTTGCTCTTCCACGCCGTCGGAGGGGGCAGCATCATCAACACCATCTTTGTGCTGGCCTCCTATACCTACGGCCCGCTCCTTGGTCTTTTCTTCTATGGGCTTTACACCCGCCGCCAAGTCTACGACCGTTGGGTGCCCCTCGTGGCCGTGCTTGCACCCACGCTCTGCCTCGCCCTCGACCACTATGCCCCTCTTTGGTGGAACTATACTTTTGGCTACGAACTTCTTCTTCTGAATGGGACGCTCACGGCTTTCGGCCTTTGGCTGTTGCGGAAACCGAAAGCGACCGCGCTCGCTGTGCGGTGATAAGTAGGTGTTCAAAATAGAGAACATTCTACAATTAAGATAGCAACCTCCCCAAACTTGAAACCCATCTTTCATCATGATACGTAACCTTCTTTTAGTAGCCCTTGGCGGTGGTTTGGGTAGCGCAGTGCGCTATCTCATCGCTCGTATCTGGCCGTTGGCACTTACGGGCAGTTTTCCCCTTCCCACGCTTTTGGCCAATGTCGTGGGGTGTCTGCTCATCGGGTTTCTCACCACATGGCTCGGAAAGGCACTGGGCGGTAGCGAGTCGCTGCATCTCCTGCTGGCGGTGGGCTTCTGCGGCGGACTTACTACATTTAGTACCTTCATCAACGAAAGCGCAACGCTGCTGCACCTCGGCAATCTGCTGCTTTGCGCGCTCTATTTAGGGCTGAGTGTTGCTTTGGGTTTCGTGGCGCTCTTCGCTGGGATTGAGTGTGCAAAAATACTCTGAAAACCACAAAATATGAAAGAAAAGTCAATCATCTCCCATCAAATCGGCGGACAAACATTCTTTGATATCAACTCGGAGAATCAAGTCACCCTTTATTCTTAATTTGTCAAAAGATAATGGACAAAAATAGCATATTACAATACAAATCATCGTTCGACAGCATCGTCCGATATATTGAAAGCGATGATGCAAAAGAACAAGTAGAAGTGTGGTTTGCACGCGAACTGCAAACGATATTAGGCTATGCGCGCTGGGAGAACTTTCTCGTTGCCATACGACGGGCAGTAGATTCGTGTAAAACGCAGAATATCAATGTCGAGGATCATTTTCGTGAGGTCACGAAAATGATAGAAATAGGCAAAGGTGGAAAACGAGAAGTCGCGGATTTTATGCTTACCCGCTATGCCTGCTACCTTATCGCTCAAAACGGCGACCCAAAGAAAGAAGAAATAGCCTTCGCTCAAAGCTACTTTGCCGTACAAACACGAAAAGCTGAATTGATAGAAGAGCGATTAAACCTACTATATCGCTTGGAAACCCGCGACAAACTAAGAGCGGCAGAAAAACAATTGTCGCAGAACATATATCAGCGAGGCGTTGATGACAAAGGCTTCGGGCGCATACGCTCCAAAGGCGACACGGCACTTTTCGGAGGACACACCACCGAAGATATGAAAAACCGACTGGGCGTGAAGCCTAACAGACCGTTGGCAGACTTTCTGCCCACCCTTACCATAGCCGCCAAGAACCTTGCCACGGAAATGACCAACTACAATGTAGAAAACAAAAACCTGCACGGAGAACAACCCATTACGCACGAACACATCCAGAACAACCAAAGTGTGCGTGACATGTTGGGACAGCGTGGCATCAAGCCTGAAGAGCTTCCACCGGCAGAAGATATTAAGAAATTGGAACGCAAGGTAGCGCGAGACGAGAAAAAGATGGAACAAGCTTCGCAAAAACTTCCGAAGAATAAAAAGTAAAAAGTTAAGTAGATGAGTACAAACAGTAAAATATGGAACTACACACAAAACGCCTGATATTAAGAGCCTGGCAGGAAAGCGATGCCGAAGCGCTGTACAAGTATGCCGCCAATCCCAACGTCGGCCCTATTGCTGGTTGGCCACCGCACACAAGCATAGAGAATAGTCGCGACATTATTAGAAGCGTACTCTCTGCTCCCGAAAGCTATGCGGTGGTTTTGAAAGAGACGGGCGAAGCTGTCGGCAGCATAGGAATAATGACCGAAAGAAGTGAAATCAACAGCGCAAAAATGGCAGACAACGAGTGCGAGATTGGCTATTGGATGGGCGAGCTCTATTGGGGGCAAGGCTTGATGCCGGAAGCCGTGCATGAATTGCTTCGCCACATTTTTGAGGACTTACTTCTCTCGACTGTTTGGTGCGGATATTATGACGGCAATGAAAAATCGCGTCGTGTGCAGGAAAAATGTGGCTTCGTTTACAGTCATAGAGAGGACAATAAACCTGTCCCCTTGCTGAACGAAGTGCGTACAGCACATTTTACTAAACTTACTTTAGAAGATTGGAGGAATAATAGCAGTAGACATTAAACGTACGGGTGAGGGTAATTTCTAAAAAAAACGATTGTAGAGCCAATAATACGGAACTTATCTGCATTGCCCTCATTTCTTTTACAAAGTAATTACGATAGATAAAAATAAGACAATGGCTTCTAATATAGATTTTGTGCAATATGTGGCCGACCAGTGTGCTGGTGCCGGTGATATTGTCGTGAAAAAGATGTTTGGCGACTATGGGATTTATTGCAACGGAAAAATTTTTGGGCTCATCTGTGATGATGCTTTGTACATTAAACCCACCGAAGCCGGACGACTCGTGTTGTGCACGGAGGAGATGTGCCCGCCCTATCCTGGTGCAAAAGATTATTTTTATATCGCCGATGTTGATGACCGTGAATTTCTTTCCCTCCTCGTTCGGACAACGTGTAAAGAATTGCCCGAACCGAAACCGAAGAAAAAGCGTGCGTGAGGAGAGTTTTATGGCTCACTTCATGCTCTGCCATGCTCTGTACTTTCGACTTTTCTTCTCACGCGCGTACGCGCGCGTTTCCTGTTATAATGCGAAAAAATCCTTCACTTCCTTCACCGATGGCGTAATTGGGTTGATAATCAGTGAGAT
>CAUUGL010000045.1:0-14079 GCA_963544845.1 uncultured Alloprevotella sp. | reverse complement strand
AAGAAAGCCCGAAGTCCTATTCTAAAGGGCTTCGGGAAGCTTTCTTCTGCCGTTTTGAAGTTTGCCGGACAGCAATATTTAGGAATTATTGCTGATTCATCCGACATTTGGAGTATAAAACCATATCTTTGCCCCTTAAGGCTCAAATTACTCGTTTATAGCTCCACAGTAAGGACATTTCTCTACCCGACGTAAGGCATTTCCACAAGCACCACAACGGTAACGAGCAGCATTGTGAAATAAATGACGACGAAGTGCATACCCCCAATAAAGCAGAAGAATTGGATAGCCAAAATAAAAATGGACAGTCTTTGTAAAGAAGAAATAAAGCAATAAGCAAATGAGCACCAATGCCGATAAATAAGAAACTGCATTGACTACACCCGGCTGTTTGCGTAGATCATCGACCACGGCAATACCTACAATCAACATCAGCCAACAACTTAAGACAAAGATACGTACCGGCCATGATATAGGAGCAAAGATATTGAGCGTAGGATGAAAATAAAATTCCTCCCAAACGTCAGGTGCAAATTGTTGCAATGTTCCATAAAGTACTGCGGAACCACTCACCACGATGCATAGCAAAGTCGGATATACGCTCTTGATATCATTGAGATGCACCATCTGAAAACCGGTGTATCGAAGTCGTTGGATAAAGAAAAAAAGTATCGCTACCCCTAAGCAGGTAAGAATAATTTGTATACGTATAGAAGAGAAGGTGTAAATGAAGCGCGAAATCATGTTGTCAGGAACTGTGTATTGGCGAAATGCTTTCTCACTCACCCAACCTAAACTTTCTGCTCCAGCCGCTACCATCACCCAAAGACTGTCTGAATGTTTTGTTTCTACACAATCCACATTAACAACGATTAAAGGTTCTGCCGCACCAAGGTATGTGCTATCTTTTAGAAAGATGGAACCTACTTCACCCGGCATAGCACTGAAAAGTTTGAGAGAATCGGTAGTTATGAAATAATCTCCTTTCCAGTAATGATGGTTCGCACGAAATTGAGCAGAGTCCACACGCGTTGTACTCCAAGGATCGATTATGAGAGGTTTGTCATGCTCGCAAGATACACAGAGTAGTAGAAAGAATAGATAAAGAAGTTGTTTCATATCAATCAGTCATGATGTACACTCATTTCACATTTTAGACAATCAAAAGTGAGCGGAAAAGTACGACCATTGGATAAGCGCAGTGCAAGAGGCTCTTTCCAGCGCGGAGCACGTCCTGTTTCTCGTGGACATTCACCATGTGCATATCGGAGACAATGGCGACATGTCATCAAGGTCGCATGAGGCTGTTCTTTCAATTCATAGGCAGGCGATATGTCTTGGGCACCATGTTCCTTCAAAAACTGCATTGCCAATTGGTTGGAAACATTGGATGTATAATCAAATGACTGTCCAGACAAATCAAGATGAGGAGAAACCGGCCGCCGCAAATCACGCATATGATGTTGTATGCAAGCCTCAGTTAAAGCAATCGTTAATTGCCGTCGCCATTCAGCAAGCGATGAAGAGGGAATGAAGCGCTCTCCTTGAAGTTGAAAATCTATGCTTTGTAATTCAAAAGGTGTTCCTCCAAACTTAGACAACTGCTTGATTATATTCTCTCGTTGTGGAGTGCGGGCAGCGGCTACTTCGCAAGGAAATTCTAATTGCACGTTTACATCATGCTCTGTGTCGGCTCTAAGAGAGTACCCATTCTTGCATTCAGAAAAGGTTAATTGGATAGCGATTGTCCGAGTAGTTGAAGAGCTGTAAAGCTTCTTTTCAAAACTTCGATCTTCATTTCTGAAAAGTTCCGTACCCAAACGTAGAGTAGGTGGTTGCTGCAAAGGAAATAGTTCATTTCCTTCAACCCGATTGACTCGAAATCCCTGTAAATGCCCTTCGGTATCGAAAAAACACAGCCCATCGCCATTGGAGAAAGAAGTTTGACTCTCTATAATAAAAGAGCGCTTCCCCATCCTTACCACTTTACCCACAGGTGCTCCAATCGCTTTCGGGGTTTGCATGGAGCATATGTCTGCGGAGCGCCCATTCAAAAAATAGTCGGTAAAACCTCGATTGAATGATTTGTTCAGTTGTGGCTGAAAGTGAAGGTGACTTTTTCCGTAGGAAGCTCGGCAAAACTCTTGGGGTCGGTGGGTGATGATTTTATCTATAGCTTTCCGATAGTGAGCTGTGACATTTTTTACATATCCTTTGTCCTTTAAGCGGCCTTCAATCTTGAAACTCTGCACACCGGCATCCAACATCTGCTCAATGCTGTTGCTACGATTCATATCGCGGAGTGAGAGATGATGCTTCGTTGAAATAAGCTTGCCATCAGCATCAATTAAATCGAATGATAAACGGCAGAATTGAGCACACTCTCCTCGATTGGCTGAACGACCAAAACAGTGTTGAGATACATAACATCTGCCACTATAGCTGACACACAATGCTCCATGCACAAAGGCTTCTATAGGTAATGTAGTAGCCTCACGGATAGCACGAATTTGATCGAGCGAAAGTTCACGAGCCACTACTATCTGTGAAAAACCAGCTGCTTCTAAAAAGCGTGCTTTTTCGGGTATACAATTATCCATTTGCGTGGAAGCGTGCAAAGCTATTGGGGGTAAGTCGAGCTTCAAAATAGCTAAGTCTTGCACAATGAGAGCATCAACTCCCACCTTATAAAGTTGGTGGATGAGCCGCTCCACTTCAGCCAACTCATTGTCATAAAGAATGGTATTGAGTGTCACGTAGACTCTAACCCCAAAGATATGTGCGTAATTGCAGATTTTCGCAATATCTTCAACACTATTACCTGCTGCCGCTCTTGCACCAAATGAAGGACCTCCAATATAGATTGCATCAGCTCCATTATTGATTGCTTCGAAGGCAATATCAAGATTTTTGGCGGGACAAAGGAGTTCTATGGGTTTCATTCTGGAGAGTGGAGATAAAAGTTTTTGGATTATTCGTCTATTATTGAGAGCGAGAGTTTGGATAAACCATACCCTGCTATAGGGTTCATAATATCAGCAGCCTGCTGTGAGTTCTTTACTGTAAGAAAATTGATATTATTTCTATTCGAGGAGGGCGGCAGTTAGTAAAAGCAGGTTCATTTATAAAAGTCATTATATGTTTAGCTACCATTAAAGTTTTCCCCAACGATATTCATAGCCCCCCCTCAAAGAGGGTTCTTAGCTTGCTTCAGTAAGTTGTAAGCACGGAATATACCCAGCTCCCCTGCTTTGCTTAAGTCTGGAATTGCTTTTATATGTTCTTGTTTAAGAAGATTGATTACGGCACGATTATAATAAGCCTCCGGCATCTGAGGATCAAGCCGTAAAGCTTGGTCGAAAGCAAGGAGCGATTGTTCTTGATTCCCCATTTGTGCCAATATGCATCCCTTATTGTAATGCAGATAAGCGGCATGAGGTTGCAATTTGAGAGCCGTTTCGAGTAATTCAAATGCCATTTGTGGTGTGGCCGCTTCTCTTGCTTGTTGAGAAAGCAACAACGCCTTTCCTTCTGCTTCTTGCACATTGATGAGTGTACCCAACTCGTCTGCTGAAAGAGGAGGAGTTTCATTTGATGCAACAATATAATGCAGGTCTTTGAGTTGCAAAGATAATGGTGTAAATATTTCACCACGATATCCTTGAATGAGAACATCCCTCACCACACTAAACATCGGTAGGAATACACGTCCTGTTTTACGATTTTGTACTTTTCCCGCAAATTCACTCATATAGGTGGGCGAGATTTCATCACTTCCTTCAATCAGTTGCTGATATTGTTCTAAGGCGTGTTCTGATCGTTTTCTCACTTTCTTGAGAGGATGCTTCTTTTGTTGGGCAAACAGTAAGTCCATACTATGTCGTTGCACATAGGTTTCGTCTGCCAATGCCCCTTTAAGATTACCGATATGACGCCGACAACGAGCACGTGCCACATACCCATATAAGAATGTAGGATAAGTTCGTAACAGCCGACTATAATCAGCTTCGGCATTCTTAAAATCCCCAATACGTTCATAGAGTTGTGCTCTATTATAGATAGCAAGTGTATTGTCGGGTTCCTTTGTAATTACAAAATTAAAATCATCAATCGCCCTATTGTCATCACCTACAAAAGTACGCAATAATCCCCGATTGTAGTGGGCAACAAAATGGTGGGGAACGAGTCGCAATACTTCATCATAGTCAGACAAAGCTAAGCCATACTTATAAAGAGAATGCCTTGCTTGTGCTCGTAACAAATAATTATCCGCTTGTAGTGGTTGATATTTAATCGCTAAGGTAAGGAAAGAGTCAGCCAAACTAGTTTGATTCTTCTCCAAAGCATATCGTCCTTTGAAAGCCCAAGCACGTGCATCAGCTCCATCAAGGGTGAGCAGTGTATCTATATTATTGAGGGCTGTACTGGTATCTTTGAGCGCCAACTGGGTTTGTGCCAAAAGTAGATAAGCGCTGGAAAAAGAGGGCCATTTTTTCACTATCCTCTTCGCTTCTATCATAGCTGTAGGATAATCTTTCAGTTCCATATAGCAAAGCGTACGATTATAGCATACGCCTTGGTTATCAGGATCTTCACGGAGCGAATGTGTATAATCGTCTATCGCCTCTTTTAGATGCTGATTATGGATACGACAAAGGCCTCGCAATTGATAAAAGTTATTTTTGAAAGGATTGTAATCGATGGCTTTACTCAAATCGATTTCCGCTCCTCCATAGTCTTCTAATGAAAACTTGGCCACAGCTCTTAAATAATAGGCATCAGCCGAGGTCGGGCGAGCTTCTAAGACTCGATTAAAATAATTGAGCGCAGTAACATAGTCATCATAATACAAAGCACTTCGTCCCATCATCATCACATTTTCAATATCGGCTTGCGCTCTACTTACCAAAGCAAATAGAGCGCAGAATATCAAAAGGATTGCTTGTAACACATATCCTCGTGGTGAAAGGTGAGTATTTGAAGTGCGCATGTATTCTATGCTTTTGTTTTTACCTTGTAACCGCAACTAAATCGGCCACTCAACAAGGTAGAAAGTTTTTTCTTAATGAGTTGCTTGCGAAGTGGGGAAATTCTATCGGTAAAAACCTTACCTTCAAGATGATCTATTTCATGCTGTAAAACACGTGCCAAGAAGCCATCTATCCATTCATCATGTGCAACAAAATTCCGATCAAGCCATTGCACACGTACTCGAGTGGGGCGACGTACGGATTCATGCAATCCCGGTAACGAAAGACAGCCTTCCTCCATCACTTTTGTTTCACTATCATCAACTTCTACGATGTGTGCATTGATATAAGCTTCATTGAAATCCTTATATTCAGGATAGTCTTCTGAAAGAACATCTAAGCCTACCACAAGAAGTCGGATGGGGAGACCAATTTGAGGGGCGGCCAATCCTACACCATCGCTATTCATCATGGTTTCAAACATATTATCAATAAGTTCGTTTAGGTTGGGATAATCCTTCGGAATATCTTGTGCCACTTCACGAAGTACTTTTTGTCCGTAAGTATAAATAGGTAGTATCATTGTTATTAAGATTTTGATTATAGGGTTAGTGTATCTGAAAACGGCGACTTTCCATATAGTCTTGTAATATAATCGTTGCTGCTATTTCATCAACTAAAGTCTTATCTTGCCGGCGCTTCTTACTTATACCACTATCCAGCATTGTTTGATGTGCTAAAACAGAAGTAAAACGCTCATCGTAAAATTCAATCGGTATATTAGGAAATACCTTTGCCAATTGACCCACAAAACTTCGTACTCGAGCTTGATTTTCAGATGGCTGCCCATTGGATTGAACAGGTAGGCCTACAATGAAACGTTCCACCTGCTCTCGCAAAAGGTAATCTTTCAAGAATGACAATAAGGTTTTCGTTTCCACTGTAGTTAGACCATTGGCAATAAGTTGCAAGGAGTCACTTACAGCTATCCCAGTCCGCTTTTTTCCATAGTCAATAGCCAGTAGTCGCATAGCTCTCTTTTTCTTTATTCATAGAGTTTGACTAAAAGTATGAAGAGGAAAAAGCCGGCACAAATTAGCACTTGTGCAGGCTTTCCCTAAATTTACGCTTAAGATTTTCCGTAGTCTATACCATATCCATAACGATAACCATAGCGATATCCATAACGATGATAACCATAACTCTTATAAGTATCAAGCGTTCCGTTAAGCACAGTCACCATATTGGGATATCGGTTAGTGCGATAAAAATCATTGATTTCGGACAGCATGGAGCGCTCAAGAAGATGCGCACGAATGACAAATAGAGAAAGGTCAGCATGTCGACTAATGATCGCTGCATCGGCTACAATTTCGACAGGTGGACAATCGAGGAATATGTAGTCATAGCGCTCCTTCAATTCTGAAAAGAGTTGGTTCATACGTTCATCATAAAGCAATTCTGTTGGATTGGGAGGTATAATACCCACAGAGATAACATCCAGGTTGGTATCTCGATACTTACAAACAATATCATCAAGAGCACCTTGCCCATTCAGATAATTGGCAATACCATACTTAGGCCGACCAACAAAAAGAGAAGCTGCAGCTTTACGGAGGTCAAGATCCACCACCACTGCTTTTTTGTTCTTAATCACCATACTCATAGCCAAATTCATCGTAACGAAGGTTTTTCCAGAATTTGGATTGGCAGAAACGACCATTGTAACAACCCCTTTTCCAAATTTATTTGTGCAAAACTCAAAATTGGAACGTAATACGCGGAATGCTTCATTGATTACATTCGCACTTTGTGGTTTCACGACGACTTCACTCTTATCTAAACGTTGCGGAAGCTTTTTCAGTCCTAATTTAACTAGTAGTTTGGAGGTCCAAGTTTCTACAGAAGCATCCATATGGGGAATTTCACCGATGTGAGGGATATCGAGATTTTCCATATCTTTGCGCCCTCGTACACGGGTATCAAACATCTCACGTAGATAGAAAATAGCAAAAGGCAAAGCAATCGCTAAACCTAAAGCAATCAAAAGAATGTTACGTTTGATAGGCGCTATAGGTTTGTGACTTCCTGTAGGGGGAGTAATGATTCGCGTATTGTAAGCAGTAAAGGCAATGGAAAGTTGATTTTCTTCTCGCTTTTGAAGCAAAAAGATATAGAGGGACTCCTTCACTTTTTGCTCACGGCTAATCGATTGTAAATAAGAGGCTTGATTAGGAGCTTTAGCTAATTTAGAGGTTAGTGCACTCTCCTGTATCGTTAAACTCTTAGCTTGATTTTGCAATGTAAGTAGCCAGTTATTCACTGATACCGCAATTGCTTGACGTTGTTTGAGAATACGTTCTTCCAAATCTGCAATAAGTGGACTACTCGCAGAGCTATTCATTACCAAACGATTACGCTGCAATACGCTACTATTATAGTCGCCTATCATCGTTTCAATAGCAGTAGAATTTATACCTGAATTTACAGGTAACAAATCGTACTTTTTCTTTTCATTCAATATGAGTTGGTTGACATACTGCGTCATGTAGATTTGATTATTCAATTCCATCATTTTGTCAGTATTTTCCTCTGTCTTTTTCATATAAAGAGTAGAGGCCTCATTTGTGTCAGATAGTAAATTTACGCTCTTGTAGGAGGAGATATTCTTATCTACATTTCCCAGCTCATTTTCAATTACTTGGAGACGTTCATTGATAAATTTTGAAGTATTTACTGCTATTTGATTCTTGTCGGCAAGCCAACTATCATTATAAGCATCTATGAGCATACTCAAAACATTTTCTGCACGCTCTTGAGAAACATCATTGAAGGTCATATTGAGTATTTCCGCATTCTTATCGGCCAAGGTTATCTCTACTTTATTGTAATACTCAATAGTTTTAGCAATAGTACTACGTACCACATGGATAGGTTGACTATTTCTTTCAAACTCAAAATTACTAGTAGGAGTAACGCGTACCCGTCCAATAGGAGTGTTTACAATTTGCCCAAAACGACCCTTTACAATTTGTTTTCTATCTATACTACGATCAAAGTTACAAGAAAAATTAGTCATTTGAAAGTTGCCATCACGCTCATAGCTGATGTCTAACCTTGCACTCCGTTCATCACTAAGAGAAAGAAACTGTACTTGAATCGGAAGTGTTTTACCATAGAGTGTCTCATCATGAAAGAAACCACTTACTGTATAATCGACATCCAATTTCAAACGGCGCACCACATTTTCTGTCAATGCTGGGGACTGCAAAGCCAATATTTCATTATTGACATTGGATGATTTTCCAACTCCTATCTGTGCGAGTTGTTGATCTATTGATGTATTCCTATGGCTTTGGTTATCCTTTATAAGCACTGAAGCATAACGATGGTAGACAGGAGGGGTACGCACAATTACCCACATACCTAATCCTAAAAACAGCAGAATGGAGATTAAAAACCAGTACCATCTGGATAAGCACAAATAAAATACATCTGTTAAATCTACTCCAGTTTTTCCATCTTCTGCTGTGATGGTATTATCTTTATCTGTCATATTACAAAATTTTGTATTTATTTTTTTAAGACGTTGATAAATAAGACTGCTATGGATACTAAGACTGAAGTCATAGACAAGTAGATACTAGGATTTTGCCAAGAGTTACTCCAAGGAGTACTCTGACGTTGGCGTGTCTTGTTGGGCTGTACATAGACAACATCATCTTGCTTCAATTGATAGACAGGCGAAGAATAAACATTCTTTGCATTCGACAAATCAACACGATAGGGCTTCTGTAACCCATTCTCTTGTCGTAACACCAAAACATTTTGACGCTCACCAAGAATTGTTAAGTCTCCACTCATACTAATTGCCTCCAAGATAGTCAAGTTATCTTTATTAATATTGATACGTCCAGGCTTATTGACCTCACCTAAAACATTTACATAATGATTAAGTATTTCAACTGTAACTATGGCGTCATTGAGTAGTTTTTGCTTGGCAAGAATATTCTTTATATTCTCTTCTACTTCTTCTCTTGTCAATCCATTTACCCGTATCTTTCCAACGATAGGGAAATCAATATTACCTTTAGTATCAACTTGAAACGGCATTGATGTTTGCGAGGAAGCACGTCCTATTGAACCGATATAGGTGGAATGAAGAGGTAGATTAAATCGAGCAGCTTGCTCCGGCGTGAGTGAACTACTCACAACGATATTAAGTTTATCACCAGGCTGCAGGCGTAGGAGTTCTTGTCTAGCCATCAAAGCTGATGTATCGGCAGAATCAGCAAGATCCTGAAAATAAGGAACTTTTTGATAAGAATCGCAAGCATTCCACAGCATAATGGAAACTCCGAACGCGAATAATGATTGTAGTCGCATATAGTAATCTATCTATGAATTATATCTTTTTAATGTGCGAAAGTATTTTGCAAATATAACTGCAAAAAGTGGAATAACAAAGGATTAGTTAAACTTTTTAGAGCTTGTTCTCGGAACAACTCACCTTTTTATCCCTTGAGTGTACACTTTCTTATTTCCCACATGGAGTTCTACTATCTTTCTGCTCAACCGTAGGGAGTTTTCTCCAAGTCGAGGAATAACATTGTACCACCTTCATTGTATCAGTTGCATAAAAGGTTTGAGTGACTTGTAATGCAGTGTCAGGTAATAGAAAAAGTTCCCAACGCGAACTTTCAGTGAGTTGTAAATCAAGGTGCTGCGGTGTAGCACTGAGCATAGTAGTCACTCCGCCCAATCTATTAACCACTTCCGCTTTTTGGCCTGCGTGAAACAAATCAACCATATCCATACGTGCATTGGGGGATAACAAGGGAAGTAGACTTGTAGGAATAGTAAAAAAGAGAGATTCGATTAACCATTTGGTAGAAGATGGTAGCATAATCTAAAAAGTTTTACCTAAAAGTTTGGAAAAGAAAAGAGTTTTATTTTCTTTCCAGTTGCATGAGTTTATCTCTGAGAGCGAAATATATTAAGTGTTATGGAAGTTTATATTTTATCGACATTGACCTCTTTGACTTTTCGGAACAGGTCAGAAGCAAATATAAAACTGTTCAAGCGGTCATTTTTAGCCGTCATTACCTCATCTTTTGTCCCCTCCCATTCACGGTGCCCTTCATAGATATACAAGATATGTTCACCAATCCCCATTACAGAGTTCATGTCATGTGTATTGATAATTGTGGTAGTGCCAAACTCTTGTGTAATAGAATGGATGAGCTCATCAATTACCAATGAGGTTTTCGGATCAAGGCCGGAGTTAGGTTCATCACAGAAGAGATATTTAGGATTCAGGGCAATGGCCCGAGCTATAGCCACACGCTTTTGCATACCACCTGATATTTCTCCAGGATACTTTCCTCCTGCCTCCGATAAGTTCACACGATCAAGACAAAATTGTGCACGGCGTTGACGTACCTTATAACTTTCATCTGAAAACATATCAAGCGGGAACATCACGTTTTCAAGAACCGAAAGGCTATCGAAAAGAGCAGCATTTTGGAATATCATTCCCATCTCACGTCGAAGTTGCATACGCTCTTTCTTCTTCATAGAGACGAAATCGCGCCCATGATAATAAATATGTCCGGAAGTCGGTTCAAAAAGTCCGACAATACACTTCATCAAGACTGTTTTTCCAGAGCCCGACTGCCCAATAATAAGATTGGTCTTTCCTGCCTCAAAGGTGGTATTAATACCCTTAAGCACTTTTTTGTCATCAAAAGATTTACGAAGATCAACAAGTTCAATCATGAGAGTAATTGAGTGAGAAATAAATCAGAAAAGAGAATAAGTATCGAAGAAGTCACCACCGCATTAGTCGAAGCCTTTCCCACTTCTACAGAGCCACCTTCCACTCGATAACCATAATAGGCAGAAACACTCGAAATGATAAAGGCAAAAAAGAAACTCTTAACCACCCCCATCCAGAAATACCATTGATTAAAATCATATTGAATACCTTCCGTAAGATGAGCCGGAGTCAAAATATGTCCAATATAGGCAGTCGCATAAGCGCCGATGATTCCGCTGGTTGTAGAGAATACTACGAGCAAAGGAATCATTGTGAGCATTCCTACAACCTTGGGCAATATCAAGTAAGAAGCTGGATTAACGCCCATAATCTCAAGAGCATCAATCTGCTGAGTAACTCGCATTGTTCCAATCTCCGAAGCAATGTTTGAACCAACCTTTCCAGCCAGAATCAGGCACATAATAGAGGAGGAAAACTCAAGCAACATAATCTCACGCGTCACATATCCGCTCACCCATTTAGGCATCCAAGCACTTTCAATATTAAGCTTGATTTGGATACAGATAACAGCACCGATAAAAAACGAAATGAGCAACACGATGGCAATAGAATCAACACCGAGCTGCGACATCTCTTTGACATATTGCTTCCAGAACATTCGTAAACGCTCTGGGCGAGAAAAAGTACGCCCCATGAGCACAAGATATTGCCCCAGAGCTTCCAAATAGGAAAGAATAAGCATTACAAACTACTTAAGGAGTGCAGTTTCAATTTGTTCTTGAATGATATCATTGCCTGGATATCCTCCTTCGCTCACATTAGAAAAGGCCACACTACCATCTTTATTGAGCAACATATAAGCAGGAATACCACGCATATTAAGCAGTTTGCCCATTTCTGCCCACTGTTTTTCCGTAAGGCGATAATGTTCACCAGCAATTGTCGGTACCATTTCCTGCCAATTTCCTTCCGGTGAAGTTTCGCCGGTTATATAGACAAAAACCACCCCTTTATCCATCAAAGCGGGTTTAATCACATCAACTGTTTTCATCGCTTCACGACAAGGCGGACACCAGGTTGCCCAAAAATCAAAGAGAACAACCTTTCCTGCATAGTTTTTCTTGATAGCTTCAAGTGCATCAGTACCATTTAATGCGGAATCAATACGCTTTATTGTAACTTTTGGGTTGGTCACAGCCGCAGAGTTGGCTGCTACTTCCGTTGTTTTAACGCCTAAATTACCAATTGCATTATTGTTCTTTTTCGTACAACTTGTGGCAATCAACATTAGTGCTGCTGCAAGGACAATAAAATTTTTCTTCATAGGAAAATTGTTTTAGAGATGGACTAAAATAAAGCCGAACCATATTATCAGGTGCAAATATACTTTTTTTTTACGAACCAACTCACTTTCTTGTACTGCAACTCGTCAACAAAGCATTAAAAATGGCTTAATTATTGACTTTTTTCGACCTAAGAGCAGAAGTTTAGGCAGAAATTCCTATATTTGCACTTGATTTACGGCTTTCCAGCGATAAAACAACACCCATTGCAGGCTAAAAACGGAATCAAAATTCTAAAATAAAGAATACATTTATGAAGAAAAAAATTATTCTCTCGCTCGTGTTTGCCGCTTTCTCTTTAGGAAGTGCGTATAACGCTCAAGCACAAGCTGCAGTCAATTTCGATGCACCTGCTATGCAAGCAGATGTCCAGGCTATGGCCGATGAAGTGATTTCGAATCAATTGACGGACCCAGACGCAGCCAACAAATCTTTTAGCAAACTCTTGAAGAAAGTAAAGAAAAATAAAGAGCAGCTTGTAGCTGTCGGTAAATTCTTTCTTGATAAGCAAATTTATCCTTGTGCGAAGCAATGTGCCCAACAGGTCTACACCATTGACCCCAGCTATATTCCGGGCTTAATGTTGGGTGGACACGTTGCTATGTTGCGTAAAGATTGGGGTGGTGCGGGCCAAAAGTTTGATGAGGTACTCAATTACGATCCCGAAAACATCGAAGCCCTTCGTCTCAACGCACGTGTTTACAAATATGTCAACCCTCTCGTTGCCAAGGAAACGCTTGAAAAGATTGTCGCTAAAGAACCCAACAATAAAGACGCTTATAAAGAATTGGGGGACATCGCCTACAATGCCGAAGAGTACAAAGACGCAGTATCAGCCTATAAGAACTACTTTGAACGTACTCCCAACCCCGTGCTTAATGACTTACGGGCCGGTGAAAACTACCTTCTTTCTTTGATGAATCAGAAGGATCCCTTCACTATTAGGGATATGGCAGAGAAGTTACTCCCTCTCGACCCGAAGGATCTTGTCGTGCGCCGTATGTTGTTCTTCTCACAAATGGATACCCAAGACTATCAGAATGCGTTGGAAGGTATCAAATACCTGACTGAAAAGCAATACGATGACAGTCTGTATCTCTATTTAGACTATGTCTATGCAGCAAGCTTTGCTCAAGACGCTCTTGAAGATAAAGGAAAAGCCATTGAGTACTATAAGAAAGCTCTTGAAAAGGATCCCACGAAGGCAGAAGGTTATAAACGTTTAGCCCATCTCTATCGTCAAAACGGACAAGCAGTGGAGGCTATTCCCGTCTATGCAAAGTACCTCGAATTGCTGAAGGACAAAGCTGATGCAGCTGAGAAATTTGGTCTCGCGACCATATACATTGCCGCCAAAGACCAAAGCCAAGATGAAGCAGTGCGTATGGAATACATCCAGGCAGGCGATAAAATCTTTGAAGAGTATATGAGAGAACAACCCACAAAGTATCAAGGTCCTTTCTATCGTGCTCAACTTTGGATTACTGACCCTCAAAAAGCGGAAGAAAAGCCACACGAATATTACAAGCAGGCAATCGACCTCATTGGCGACAATGCCGACTATGCTTCTCAAAAGAAGATGGCTCTTCAATACTTGATGATTTATTACTTCAAGAACAATGACGATGCCACTACTGAGCAATATGTTAATCAGATTTTAGCTATTGACCCTGCAGATAAACTTGCAAATCAAGTAAAAGGCGTACTCAAATAAAGCATCCTACCCTACTTACTAAGGAGTTGTTTCTCATCGGAACAACTCCTTATTGTTTTTTTGAAAATGAAATTAATTCGCAACGCCTATTGATGGACATAGTGGATAGGGGAAAAGGTGCAGGTTTAAAGTTTAGCAGACAGCAATGATTTCAAAAAAGAAGGTATTGTCCGCAAAAGTGTGTAAATTTCTCTTTTCCCCCTCCCTTTTGTTAGGCCAGCCTAACAAAAGGGCGGGTATTTTTGTGGTGAATAATTAGGATGATTATTTGAT
>CAUUGL010000044.1:0-14385 GCA_963544845.1 uncultured Alloprevotella sp. | reverse complement strand
CAAGACCTCGGGGAGCATTCCCACAGATATACGCTTCGTTCTGTGCCCCATAAATGTTGAAAAATAAGGGTTTAACTCTTGTTCGGGTGAGAGGAAATTTGTACCTTTGCACTGCAAAAGTAAGAGGTAATCGCTCTTACACGGCTGTTATGCCGTGAAAATCAATCGGTTATATAGTGTTTTGAAAATCAATCAATAACCATTCGCCCTGCCGGAGTAGAGACTTTTGGCAGGCTACGAAATTCAAAAATCAATAAATTCCAAATGCCAGGATTATTAGGAAAGAAAATCGGAATGACTTCCGTTTTCAGTGCCGACGGCAAAAATGTGCCGTGCACAGTTATCGAATGCGGTCCTTGCGTAGTAACTCAGATTAAAACTGTCGAAAATGACGGTTATGCTGCGGTTCAAGTAGGTTTCCAAGACGCAAAGGAGAAGAATGTATCAGCTCCTCTGCTGGGTCACTTCAAGAAAGCAGGTGTTACTCCCAAGCGTCATTTGGCTGAGTTTGTTTATGATGAAGAGCATAACCTCGGTGATGCTATCACGGTGGAGCTCTTCGGTGAAAACGACTTCGTCGATGTGGTAGGTACTTCGAAAGGTAAGGGATTCCAAGGTGTTGTGAAGCGCCATGGTTTTGGTGGTGTCGGTCAGACAACCCACGGTCAAGACGACCGCCTTCGTAAGCCCGGTGCCATCGGTGCTTGTTCTTACCCCGCAAAGGTTTTTAAGGGTCTTCGCATGGGCGGCCAAATGGGCGGCAAGCGCGTGACTACTCAAAACTTGAAAGTGTTAAAGGTAATCCCCGAACATAACCTCCTTTTGATTAAAGGTAGCGTTCCGGGTTGCAATGGTTCAATCGTAATTATCGAAAAGTAAGACATGGAAGTTATCGTAAAAAATATCAAGGGTCAAGACACCTCGAAGAAGGTCACCCTTAATGACGGTGTCTTCGGTGTTGAACCCAACGATCACGCTATCTATCTTGATGTTAAGCAATATCTTGCTGCACAACGTCAGGGTACTGCAAAATCGAAAGAACGCAGCGAAATGAGTGGTTCCACTCGTAAGCTCGGTCGTCAGAAGGGTGGCGGCGGTGCCCGTCGCGGTGATATCAACTCTCCCGTATTGGTGGGTGGTGCCCGCGTGTTTGGTCCTAAGCCCCGCGACTACGACTTTAAGTTGAATAAGAAAGTGAAGCAGTTGGCTCGTCGCTCTGCTCTCTCTTACAAAGTGAAGGAAGATGCCCTCATCGTTGTGGAAGATTTTACCTTTGACGCTCCCAAAACGAAGAACTTTATCGAACTTCTGAACAACTTGCAGGTGGCCGACAAGAAGGCGCTTGTTGTTGTGGCCGGTGCCGATAAGAACGTATATCTTTCTTCTCGCAACCTTCCTAAGGCAAAAGTTGCTGCTGCTGCCGATTTGAACACCTATGGTGTGCTGGATGCAGCGGTTATGGTTGTGACCGAAAGTGCAGTCGCTAAGATTGAAGAAGTTCTCGCCAAGTAAATCACCAATAACAAAACGAAGTAATGGCATTCATTATCAAACCCCTCGTCTCTGAAAAGATGACAAAGCTGGCGGAGAAGCAGAATCAATTCGGCTTCGTCGTTAAGCCCGAAGCCAACAAGCTTCAGATTAAAGCTGAGGTTGAGGCTCTTTACGGCGTGACTGTTACCGACGTTAACACTATGGTGTACGCTGGTAAGAGCAAATCTCGCTATACCCGCGCTGGTCTCCTCCGTGGTCGTACCAACGCTTTCAAGAAGGCCATCGTCACCGTTAAGGAAGGCGAGACCATCGATTTCTATAGCAATATCTAATCAAAGAAATGGCAGTACGTAAATTTAAGCCCACAACTCCGGGCCAAAGACACAAAGCTATCGGTACTTTCGAAGAAATTACTGCATCAGTACCGGAAAAATCTCTCGTTTACGGTAAGCGCATCAGCGGTGGTCGTAACAACGTCGGTAAGATGACTATGCGTTATCTCGGCGGTGGCCACAAGCGTAAGTACCGTCTTATCGACTTCAAGCGTGAGAAAGATGGAGTTCCCGCAGTGGTAAAGACCATCGAGTACGATCCTAACCGTTCGGCTCGCATCGCTCTTCTTTACTATGCTGACGGTGAAAAGCGTTATATTATCGCTCCCAATGGATTGAAGGTTGGCGACCAATTGCTCTCCGGTGCTGAAGCAGCTCCCGAAATTGGTAACGCACTTCCCCTTCAGAACATTCCCGTAGGTACGGTTATCCACAACATCGAGCTTCGTCCCGGTCAAGGTGCACTCCTCGTTCGCTCCGCTGGTAACTTCGCTCAGCTCACCTCACGTGAAGGTAAGTATTGTGTGATTAAACTCCCCTCTGGTGAAACTCGTCAGATTCTCAGTGCATGTAAGGCTACCGTTGGTAGCGTAGGTAACTCTGACCACGCTCTTGAATCGAGTGGTAAGGCCGGTCGCAGCCGCTGGTTGGGCCGTCGTCCTCACAACCGTGGTGTGGTTATGAACCCTGTCGATCACCCCATGGGTGGTGGTGAAGGTCGCCAATCCGGTGGTCACCCACGTTCTCGTACTGGTCTCTATGCTAAGGGTCTCAAGACTCGTGCACCCAAGAAGCAGAGCAATAAGTACATTATCGAAAGACGTAAGAAATAACAGCACTAAAAGAATCGCAATATGAGTCGTTCTCTTAAGAAAGGTCCCTACATCGCAGTATCTCTCGAAAAGAAGATTCTCGCCATGAACGAAAGTGGCAAGAAGAATGTGGTGAAGACATGGGCTCGCGCTTCGATGATTTCCCCCGATTTCGTGGGTCATACCGTCGCAGTGCACAATGGTAACAAGTTCATCCCTGTTTACGTAACCGAAAACATGGTTGGCCACAAGTTGGGTGAGTTTGCACCCACCCGTAAGTTTGGCGGCCACGGTGGTAACAAGAAGAAGTAAGGCAGAAAGCCGGTTACCCAACAACCTCAATCCAATTAAAACTAAAATCTCACATAAATAATGGGAGCAAGAAAAAGATTGGCTGCTCAAGCTCGCAAGGCAGCCCTCCAAACCCAATATTTTGCAAAGCTGAACGATTGCCCCTCTTCGCCTCGTAAGATGCGCTACGTAGTAGACATGGTGCGCGGTATGGAAGTAAATCGTGCCCTCGGTACGCTCCACTTCAGCAAGAAGGCAGCCGCCAAGAATGTTGAACTTCTCCTCCGTTCGGCCATTGCAAACTGGGAACAAAAGAATGATCGCAAAGCAGAAGAAGGCGAATTGTTCGTAACGAAAATCTTCGTAGACGGTGGTGCTACGCTCAAGCGTATGCGTCCCGCTCCGCAAGGTCGCGGCTATCGCATTCGCAAGCGTTCTAACCACGTAACCATCTTCGTGGGAACGAAAGAAGAAAACATCGACTAATTAGAAACAAACATGGGACAAAAAATTAATCCTATCGCCAACCGACTTGGCATTATCCGCGGTTGGGACTCCAACTGGTTCGGTGGTTCTAACTTTGGCGAAAACATCCTCGAAGATAGCAAAATTCGCGAATACCTCGATGCTCGTTTCAAGAGCTACATCGAAAAGCCTGGTCGCGGTAATGCCAGCAAGAAAGAATACACCAGCGTTTACGAATACATCTCTCGCATCGTTATTGAGCGTACGCCCAAACTCGTGACCATCACCATCTGCACCAGCCGTCCCGGTATGATTATCGGTCAGGGTGGTAAAGATGTAGAAGCCCTCAAGGCTCAGCTCCAGAAGATCACGAACAAGGATGTTCAAATCAACATCTACGAAGTGAAGAAGGCCGATATCGATGCCAACATCGTGGGTAAGAGCGTAGCTCGCCAGATTGAAGGAAAAATCGCTTATCGTCGTGCCATCAAGAAGGCTATCGAAAATGCAATGCGTGGCGGTGCCGAAGGTATCAAAATCCAAATCAGCGGTCGTCTGAACGGTGCAGAAATTGCCCGCAGCGAAATGTTCAAAGAAGGCCGTACGCCTCTCCATACTTTCCGTGCAGATATCGACTACTGCCAAACTGAAGCCCTTACGAAAGTAGGTATCCTTGGTATTAAGGTTTGGATTTGCCGCGGCGAAGTGTATGGTAAGAAAGACCTCGCCCCCAATTTCACTCCTGAAAAGGACAATGGTCGCCGCGAAGGCGGACGCCGTGAAGGTGGTCGCCCCAACCGCAACAGAAGAAATTCTAACCGTTAATTCTATCCGTTTAGAACATTATGTTACAGCCTAAAAGAACAAAATATCGCCGCCCGCATAAGGGCCGCAGCAAAGGCACGGCACAGCGCGGCAACCAGCTTGCTTTCGGTAGCTTTGGTATCAAGAGCCTCGATACGCACTGGATTACCGGCCGTCAGATCGAAGCTGCTCGTATCGCAATGACGCGCTATATGCAGCGTGAAGGTCAGAGCTGGATTCGTATTTTCCCCGACAAACCCGTCACTAAGAAACCTGCTGACGTCCGCATGGGTAAGGGTAAGGGTGACCCCGTAGGTTACGTTTTCCCCATCACGCCCGGTCGCATCATTTTCGAAATCGAAGGCGTTCCCTTCGAAGTGGCTAAAGAAGCTCTCCGCCTCGCAGCTCAGAAGCTCCCTGTAACCACGAAGTTCATTGTTAGACACGACTACGACAAAAAAGCTTGATTATGAAAATTGCAGAAATTCGTGAACTCAAGAGCAAGGGCGAACTCGCAGAACGCCTTGCCGCTGAGGTTGCAGCCTACGACAAGATGGTTCTCAACCACAGCATCTCTCCCCTGGAAAATCCTGCACAGATCAAGACGCTCCGTCGCACCATCGCCCAGATGAAGACTGTGTTGAACGAGAAGTAAAAACGGGATTAGAGCGTTGCAGCACTCCGACATCGCTCCTGCCACGAGACGGCAATTGTTGACACTCGAAGGCGGATGTATCGCTCGAATGGGCAGTGCGCATGGCGGAGCCCTTGCAACAATCGAAACCAATATCAATACCAATCCAGAATGGAAAGAAATTTAAGAAAGACTCGACAGGGTGTTGTGGTCAGCAACAAGATGGACAAAACCATTGTCGTTGCCGCCAAATTTAAGGAAAAGCACCCCATTTATGGTAAATTCGTCTCCAAGACTAAAAAGTATCACGCACACGACGAGAAGAACGACTGCAACGTCGGTGATACAGTGCTCATCATGGAAACTCGCCCTTTGAGCAAGACTAAGCGTTGGAGAGTTGTTAACATCGTAGAAAGAGCTAAGTAATTATGATCCAAACCGAATCAAGATTGACTGTTTGCGACAACAGCGGTGCTCGTGAAGCCCTCTGCATTCGCGTGCTTGGCGGTACGCGTCGTCGCTACGCTTCGGTGGGCGATATCATCGTCGTCTCTGTTAAGAGCGTCATCCCGTCAAGTGACATTAAAAAAGGTGCTGTATCTAAAGCCCTGATTGTTCGTACGAAGAAAGAAATCCGTCGTGCTGACGGTTCTTACATCCGCTTTGATGACAATGCTTGCGTTCTTTTGAACAATGCAGGTGAGTTGAGAGGCAGCCGTATCTTCGGCCCCGTTGCTCGTGAGCTTCGTGCAGTAAACATGAAGGTGGTTTCTTTGGCACCCGAAGTACTTTAATCCCACACGAATAAAGAATACGATCTCAAATGAGTAAGTTACATATCAAGAAGGGTGACACCGTATGCGTGCTCGCTGGCAAGGATAAGGGTAAGACCGGTAAGGTCGTTCTTGTACTTGTAGACAAGCAGCGTGCCGTCGTAGAAGGTGTGAATATGGTTCAGAAGAGCCAAAAGCCCAGCGCACAGAATCCTCAGGGTGGTTTCGTGAAAACGGAAGCTCCCATTCACATTTCCAACTTGAACGTTGTTGATCCCAAGACCGGCAAGCCCACTCGTATCGGCCGCCAGCTCAAGGATGGTAAACTCGTTCGTATTGCTAAAAAATCAGGAGAGGAGATTAAGTAATGAATACCGCACAACTCAAGAAAGAATACAAAGAGCGTATTGCTCCTGCGTTGATGAAGCAGTTCAACTACTCTTCTTCTATGCAAATCCCCGTCCTCAAGAAGATTGTCATCAATCAAGGTCTTGGTAAGGCTGTTGCCGATAAGAAGATTATTGACGTGGCCATCAACGAACTGACAGCCATCACCGGTCAAAAGGCCGTGGCTACGGTTTCTAAGAAGGACGTTGCCAACTTTAAGCTTCGTAAGAAAATGCCTATCGGCGTGATGGTAACCCTCCGTCGTGAACGCATGTACGAATTCCTCGAAAAGCTCGTTCGTGTTGCTCTGCCTCGTATCCGCGACTTCAAGGGTATCGAAAGCAAGTTTGACGGCCGTGGTAACTACACCCTCGGTATTCAGGAACAAATCATCTTCCCTGAAATCAACATCGACGCTATCGACAGCATCTTGGGTATGAACATCACTTTCGTGACTTCTGCTCCCACCGATGAAGAAGGCTATGCACTGCTCAAGGAGTTTGGTCTTCCCTTTAAGAACGCTAAAAACTAATTCGCGATATGGCAAAAGAATCAATGAAAGCACGCGAAGTAAAGCGTGCTAAAATGGTGGCTAAGTATGCTGCAAAGCGTGCCGCTCTGAAGAAAATCGTCAATACCAGTGACGACCCTCAGGCTGCTTTTGAAGCTGCTCAGAAGCTCCAGTCTATTCCTCGCAATGCCAACCCTATCCGTTTGCACAATCGCTGCGCGATTACCGGACGTCCCAAAGGCTATATCCGCCTCTTCGGTCTGTCTCGTATCCAATTCCGCGAAATGGCTTCGGCTGGCTTGATTCCCGGTGTGCGCAAGGCTTCTTGGTAAGCACCGACCTTTCAACAGAACTCATTTTTATTTAACACTGTCGGGAATGTCCCGATAAATTAAACCACACAATAATGACAGATCCTATAGCAGACTATTTGACCCGTCTTCGCAACGCCATCCAAGCTAAGCACCGCGTTGTAGAAGTACCCGCGTCAAATTTGAAGAAGGGCATCACTAAAATCCTTTTTGAAAAGGGCTACATCCTCAACTATAAGTTTGAGGAAGAAGGTCCTCAAGGTACCATCAAAATCGCTCTCAAGTACAATCCTGCCACTAAGGTGAGTGCCATCAAGAGCCTCAAGCGCGTTTCTACCCCCGGTATGCGTAAGTACACCGGTTACCGTGATATGCCCCGCGTAATCAATGGTTTGGGTATCGCCGTTATCTCTACTTCTAAGGGAGTGATGACCGACAAAGAAGCAGCTGCCTTGAAGATTGGCGGTGAAGTCCTTTGCTATGTATATTAAAAAACAGGAGGAACAAAATGTCTAGAATTGGTAAATTGCCGATTAACATCCCTGCGGGTGTCAATGTAACGCTCCAGGATAATGTAGTGACCGTTAAGGGTCCAAAGGGTGAACTCTCTCAGGCTGTTGATCCCTCTATCATTGTCACAATCGAAGATGGCCAGATCACTTTCGCCATTGACGAAAAGAGCGAAGTAGAACAAAAGCAAAAGCAAGCTTTCCACGGTCTCTACCGCTCCTTGGTCAACAACATGGTCGTTGGTGTAACGGAACAGTACAAAGCCGAATTGGAATTGGTGGGTGTCGGTTATCGCGTTGAAAACGCCGGCAACCGTATCACCTTTACTTTGGGCTTTACGCACCCCATCATCATCGAGCTTCCCAAGGAAGTTTCGGTTGAAACAAAGATGGAACGCAACAAGAACCCTTACATCTGCCTCACCTCTTGCGATAAGCAACTCCTTGGCCTCGTTTGCGCTAAGATTCGCTCCTTCCGCAAGCCTGAGCCTTACAAGGGTAAGGGTGTGCTTTATGTTGGCGAACAAGTCCGTCGTAAGTCGGGTAAGTCAGCCGGTGCTAAGTAATCTCTAATCACGACTCAAGATTATGACAAAAGAAAAAGATGCAAGACGCGTTAAAATTAAGTATCGCGTTCGCAATAAGATCTCAGGCACGGCAGAGCGTCCTCGTATGAGCGTTTTCCGCAGTAACAAGCAGATCTATGTTCAAATCATCAACGACGAAGTAGGTAGCACCCTCGTGGCTGCTTCTTCATTGGGTCTTGAAGCTTGCCCCAAGAAGGAACAAGCTTTCAAGGTGGGTGAAGCTGTGGCCAAGAAGGCCCTTGAAGCAGGCATTTCCACTGTCGTTTTTGATCGTAATGGTTATCTCTATCATGGCCGCGTAAAGGAAGTTGCCGAAGGCGCTCGTAAGGCTGGTCTCAAATTCTAAAGATTATGGCAAACAGAGTAAACGCAAACAATGAAGAATTGAAAGATAGACTCGTTGCTATCAATCGTGTAACCAAGGTAACCAAGGGTGGACGCACCTTTACTTTCGCAGCTATTGTTGTTGTAGGTGATGGTCAAGGCGTCATTGGTTACGGCCTCGGCAAGGCGGGTGAAGTTACTGCTGCCATTGCTAAGGGTGTAGAAGCTGCCAAGAAGAATTTGGTGAAGGTGCCCATCATCAAAGGTACTGTTCCCCACGAACAAGCTGCCCGATATGGCGGTGCCGAAGTGCTCATTCTTCCTGCTGCCGAAGGTACCGGAGTGGTTGCCGGTGGTGCTATGCGCCCCGTTTTTGAAAGCGTAGGTATCCACAACGTTTTGGCAAAGTCGAAGGGTTCTTCCAACCCCCACAACTTGGTAAAGGCTACCATCGAAGCCCTTAGTGAAATGCGTGATGCACGCACAGTTGCACAGCATCGCGGAGTATCAATGGATAAAGTTTTCAGAGGTTAATCATGGCAACTATTAAGATTCAGCAAACCCGTAGCCGCATCGGTGCTCCCATCGATCAAAAGCGTACGCTTGCAGCGCTCGGCCTCAACAAGCCCAATCAAGTTGTAGAACTCGAAGACAATGCTTGCACTCGCGGTATGATTCGCAAGGTTCACCACTTGGTAACTGTAGTAGAATAATCAAAACGTAACATCATTATGAAATTACATACACTCAAACCTGCAAATGGCTCCACCAAGACGCGCAAGCGTATCGGTCGCGGTCCTGGTTCAGGTCTCGGCGGTACCTCTACCCGCGGTCACAAGGGTGCCAAGGCACGTTCGGGCTACAGCAAGAAGATTGGTTTCGAAGGTGGTCAGATGCCGCTCCAACGTCGTTTGCCCAAATTCGGCTTTAAGAACATCAATCGCGTAGAATATAAGGGTATCAACTTGAGCACACTCCAAACTCTTGCCGAGGCTAAGAACTTGGATAAGATTGGAGTTGCAGAACTGGTTGAAGCCGGCTTTATCAGCAACGCCAAGACGCTTTACAAGATTCTTGGTAATGGTGAGCTCAAAGCTAAGCTCGCAGTGGAAGCCAACGCTTTCTCTAAGAGTGCCGAAGCTGCTATCGTAGCAGCCGGGGGTACAGCAACCAAACTCTAAACCAACTCAATCCTAAGAGTAGAATGAAAAAAATAATCGAAAACCTCAAGAACATTTGGCGTATTGAAGACCTGCGCATGCGCATCCTCATCACCATCTTGTTCGTGGCCATCTATCGTTTTGGCTCAACCGTGGTACTTCCTGGTATTGATTCAAACGCGTTGGCAGAGCTGCAGAAACAAACGCAAGGCGGACTGATGTCGCTCCTTGACATGTTCTCTGGTGGTGCATTCTCACAAGCTTCAATCTTTGCTTTGGGTATCATGCCCTACATCACGGCTTCGATTGTTATTCAGCTCTTGGCAGTTGCAGTTCCCTATTTCCAAAAAATGCAGCGGGAGGGCGAGAGTGGCCGCCGAAAGATCAATCAGTACACACGCTTTTTGACCTTGGCCATTCTTACTTTCCAAGCTCCAACCTATCTCTTCCACCTCAAGCAAACCACCGGCGCAGCAGCCTTCCTGATGGGAGACGGACTCGGATTTATCCTCTCTTCGACGATTATCCTTGCCGCTGGTTCGATGTTTGTGCTTTGGTTGGGAGAACGTATCACCGATAAAGGTATCGGCAATGGTGTATCGGTCATCATTATGATTGGTATTATTGCTCGTATGCCTTCTGCTTTCTTTGAAGAAGCCGTTTCGGCGCTTTCAGGTGCAGAAGGAGGTGGTTTGGTCAAGTTCTTGGTCGAAGTCCTCGCATTGGTTGGAGTCATGGCGGTAGCGATTCTTTTGGTTCGCGCCGTACGTAAAGTTCCCGTTCAGTACGCTAAGCGTATCGAGGGTAAAGGCAAAAATCAAGTTGGTGGTGCACGCCAGTACATCCCCCTCAAACTTTTTGCCGCTAACGTAATGCCTATCATTTTTGCACAGGCCATTATGTTTATCCCTATGATGCTGGTACAGACTTTAAATAGTCAAAACCCCATTCTGCATCAATTCCTCGATCACCACAGCGTTCTCTACAACGTAGTTTTCGTATTTCTCATCGTAGCTTTCACTTATTTCTACACCGCAATCACGATGAACCCCGTGCAAATGGCCGAGGATATGAAGCGCAACAACGGCTTTATTCCCGGTATCAAGCCTGGTAAGGAAACGGCCGACTATATCGACAATGTCATGTCGCACCTGACGCTTCCCGGCTCACTGTTCATCGCACTGATTGCAATTCTTCCCACCTTTGCAAGTCTGATTGGTATCAAGCAAGGCTTTGCACAGTTCTTCGGAGGAACCTCCCTGCTGATTTTGGTAGGTGTAGTGCTGGATACCATTCAGCAAATTGACAGCCACATGTCGGTGCGCAACTACGATAGGATGTTGAATGCGGGACACACTCGCCACCGTTCAAACGTATAAGCCTAATATAGACCCTCTACTCAGATGATTTATCTGAAGACTGAAGAAGAAATCGGCTATTTGCGCGAAGCCAACCGATTGGTCAGTGCAACACTTGCTGAGATAGCTAAAATTGTAAAGCCCGGTGTGTCCACCTTAGAGATGGACACCTTGGCCGAACAATTTATCAGAGACCATGGCGCAGTGCCCACTTTCAAGGGGTTTCCCCAAGGGATGCCGGGTGCTCAACCTTTTCCCGCTTCGATTTGTGCCTCCGTCAATGGAGTGGTCGTTCACGGTATTCCCGATGACACGCCCTTGAAAGATGGTGATATCGTTTCGATAGATTGCGGCACTTTCCTGAATGGATTTTGTGGCGACTCAGCCTACACATTTTGTGTCGGTGAGGTGGCAGAAGAGACCAAAGCCCTCTTACGCACCACCAAAGAAAGCCTTTATAAGGCTATTGAGACTGCCATCCCAGGCCGCCGATTGGGAGATATTGGTCATGCTGTCCAGAGCCACTGCGAAGCCCAAGGCTACGGCATTGTTGAAGACTTTGTGGGACACGGCATCGGTCGTGAAATGCACGAAGAGCCCGCAGTGCCCAACTACGGCCGACGCGGCACCGGAAAGCAATTGAAGAACGGCCTTTGCATTGCCATCGAACCTATGGTCACCTTGGGTAGTCCGAAGTTGGCACTTTTGCCCGACCTTTGGGGCGTCATCACACGTGACGGACTTCCCGCTGCCCACTTTGAGCATACGATTGCAATTCACAACGGCAAAGCTGAAATTCTCTCCACGTTTGAAGATATTGAACGAATTGAGGGACAACGCTATTAAAGAGAACATATATGGCTAAACAAACTGCAATTGAACAGGATGGAACCATCATCGAAGCCTTGAGCAACGCGATGTTCCATGTAGAGTTAGAGAATGGTCATCCCATCACTGCTCACATCTCCGGCAAGATGCGTATGCACTACATCAAAATCTTGCCTGGTGATAAAGTGAAAGTGGAAATGAGCCCTTACGATTTGTCGAAAGGCAGAATCGTTTTCCGATACAAATAAAACAAACATCAGATATGAAAACAAGAGCATCCTTGAAGAAGCGCACTGCCGACTGCAAAATCGTACGTCGCAAGGGCCGCCTCTATTTGATTAACAAGAAGAACCCTAAGTTCAAAACTCGTCAGGGTTAATTCAACTTGAAAATAACAAAATAAGTATATGGCAATAAGAATTGTTGGTGTTGATTTACCTCAAAACAAACGAGGCGAAATCGCTTTGACCTATATCTATGGTATTGGTCGCAGTAGTTCGGCTAAAATCCTGGATAAGGCCGGCATTGACAGAGACATCAAAGTAAAGGATTGGACGGACGACCAAGCCGCCAAAATCCGTGAAATCATTGGTGCTGAATTCAAAGTAGAAGGTGATCTTCGTTCTGAAATTCAGTTGAACATCAAGCGCCTGATGGACATCGGCTGCTATCGTGGTGTTCGTCACCGTATCGGTCTTCCCCTCCGTGGTCAGAGCACGAAGAACAACGCTCGTACGCGCAAGGGTCGCAAGAAGACTGTTGCTAACAAGAAGAAGGCTACTAAATAATCATTAGACTATGGCAAAGAAAACTGTCTCTGCAAAGAAACGTAACGTCAAGGTTGACGCACAAGGTCAGCTTCACGTGCACAGCTCTTTCAACAATATCATCGTATCGCTCGCTAACGGCGAAGGCCAAATTATCTCTTGGTCGAGCGCAGGTAAGATGGGTTTCCGTGGTTCGAAGAAGAACACTCCCTACGCTGCTCAAATGGCAGCTCAAGACTGCGCCAAGGTAGCTTTCGACCTCGGTCTCCGCAAGGTGAAGGCCTACGTCAAAGGTCCCGGTAACGGCCGCGAAAGTGCAATCCGTGCCTGCCATGGTGCAGGTATCGAAGTAACCGAGATTATCGACGTTACGCCACTTCCTCACAACGGTTGCCGTCCTCCCAAGCGTCGTCGTGTGTAATTCGACCTATTGTTGAACGAAATAAACAAGAACATTTAATATGGCAAGATATACAGGTCCTAAGGTACGTCTTTCTCGCAAGTTCGGTGAAGACATCTTTGGCAACACCACCAAGCGTATGCAGGGACGCAACCAAAACGTGCGTCGTCGCAAGAGCTCTGAATACGGCATCATGTTGGCCGAAAAGCAGAAGGCGAAGTACACTTATGGCGTCCTCGAAAAGCAATTCCGTAACCTCTTTGATAAAGCGGCTGCTGCCAGCGGTATCACCGGTGAAATTCTTCTCCAGAGCCTTGAGTGCCGTCTTGACAACGTGGTTTACCGTCTCGGTATTGCTCCCACTCGTGCTGCCGCTCGTCAGCTTGTGAACCACAAGCACATTACGGTCGATGGTCGCGTGGTGAACATCGCTTCTTTCAGCGTTAAGCCCGGTCAAATCGTCGCCGTTCGTGAGAAATCAAAATCTCTTGAGGTCGTTGCCGATGCACTCGCCGGCTTCAACCACTCCAAGTATCCTTGGATTGAGTGGGACGAAGCTACCAAGTCCGGTAAGCTCCTCCACAAGCCCGAACGTGCTGACATCCCTGAGAATATCAAGGAACAGCTGATTGTCGAGCTCTACTCTAAGAACTAATACATAATACGATTTTTCATGGCGATATTAGCATTCCAAAAACCCGACAAAGTGGTTATGCTTGAAAACGATTCCCAATACGGAAAGTTTGAATTCCGTCCCTTGGAAACCGGTTTCGGTACCACCGTCGGCAATGCTTTACGTCGCATCCTGCTCTCCTCGCTCGAAGGGTTCGCTATCTGCGCTATCAAAATTGATGGAGTGGAACACGAATTTGCTTCGGTGCCCGGAGTGAAGGAGGACGTAACCAACATCATTCTCAAGTTGAAGCAAGTTCGCTTCAAACAGTTAGTAGAAGAATTCGAGACTGAGAAAGCAAGTATCACCATCTCGAACTCCACCGAGTTCAAAGCAGGTGACATAGGCAAACAACTCTCGGGTTTTGAAGTCCTCAATCCCGAGTTGACCATTTGCCATTTGGATTCTAAAGCCACGATGACGATCGAAGTTACGATCAACAAGGGCCGCGGATATGTTCCCGCTGATGAAAATCGCGAGTTCTGCACCGATGTCAACGTAATTCCCATCGATTCTATTTACACCCCCATCCGTAACGTCAAGTACACGGTCGAACCTTTCCGCGTAGAGCAGAAGACCGACTATGACAAACTCGTGCTTGAAGTTTCAACGGACGGTTCCATTCACCCGAAGGATGCCTTGAAAGAGGCTGCAAAAATCCTCATCTATCACTTCATGCTCTTCTCTGATGAGAAGATCACCGTGGACGATGCACCAGACATCGAAAACGAAGAGTTTGATGAGGAAGTGCTTCACATGCGTCAGCTCCTCAAGACCAAGTTGGTCGACATGAACCTTTCGGTTCGCGCCCTCAACTGCTTGAAAGCTGCTGATGTCGAAACACTGGGCGACCTCGTTCAATACAACAAGAACGACCTGCTCAAATTCCGCAACTTCGGTAGGAAATCGCTCACGGAGCTTGATGATTTGCTCGAGAGTCTGAATCTGTCGTTTGGAACCGACAT
>CAUUGL010000043.1:0-14788 GCA_963544845.1 uncultured Alloprevotella sp. | reverse complement strand
AAACAGCTCACACTTTTCTAAATTTACTTGCGTGAAACAATGAATCTTCGGCCTAAAATAAGGTCGAAAGAATCGTTGTGGACTATAACCTGAGTAAAAAGGAGGGGACCTTAAACCGAATTGGGGTAAGCAGGGCGCGCCAACAGAATACGACCCGAGACAAGAGGGGGAAGCCCTATGGGAGGAACGGCACAACATAGAGAAGTTAGAGGCTATCAGAAAGCGTAATCCACACGTGTTCGATAGCTTGTACCAGCAAGACCCAAAGCCAAGCGAGGAGCTTATGTACGATGTTGGGTTTACGGAGTATCAGATAAGACCTGCAACGAAATACTGCATCCGCAAGGCTTATGTGGACACGGCAGACACCGGGTCGGACTACTTGTGTGCTATCGTGTATGATGAAACGGAAATCGGCAACTACCTTGTTGATGTACTCTACACACAGAAGCCTATGGAATACACCGAAACCGCCCTTGCTCGGATGCTATCTAAGCATCAAGTGCAAGAATGTATTGTTGAGAGCAACAATGGCGGTCGAGGGTTTCAAAGAGCAGTTGAGCAGCAATGCAGATTGATGGGAAATGCCAAAACGAAATTTAGGTGGTTCCATCAAAAGGAAAACAAGGAGGTGAGAATCAACATCAATTCGGCAGCCGTGCAGAATCTAACCTTTATGCCTTTCGGGTGGGTTAAGCTATTCCCCGAATTTGCATCTGCAATAACCAGCTATATGAAGATCGGCAAGAATGCCCACGACGATGCCCCCGATGCCCTAACGGGAACGATTGAGAAAAGAAAGAACCGCACTAAATCAGATGTTGCAAGTCTTTTCGGTCGGTAATATATATCACTATAAAACAATAAGATATGCCTCCATTAGAAGAACTATTCAAGAATGCGTCTGCAAATGATATTATTGCAGAGTTGAAAAGCAAGCGTACAACGGCACAGCCCGACACCCAGCAGGCAAAGAAAGCACTTGACCCAAAGTTGCACGACATCAACGACCCTATAATTCGCCCTGATAAGCGCGTAAAGATTGACAATGGGGCTGATGATACCAATAAGGTAATTAGCACCGGAGAAGATAACGGTAGCTTCCGAATTGAGAAAGTTGCCCGTGTTGCAATTGCATTGCAAAAGTTAATTATTAACCGTGCGGTTTCGTTTGTATTTGGGAATCCTGTTGCCTACAATGCAACGCCCGAAACAGATAAGCAAGAAGCGGTGTTGAAAGCGTTAAACCGCGTGTTGTATGACAACAAGACTACTTCAATGAACCGCAAGATTGCACGAAGTATATTTGGCTTCAAGGAGTGTGCGGAATTGTGGTATGTTCAAGAAAAAAGCAAGCCACACAATACATACGGATTTCTAACGAAATCAAAGTTGCGTTGTGCGTTGTTTTCGCCGATGTTCGGAGACACACTTTACCCCTACTTCGATGGAGCGGGCGACCTTGTTGCATTTTCCCGTTCGTATTCACGAATTGACAGTGACAAGAAGCGTTTTGATTACTTTGAAACCTACACAGATACAGAACATTGGCTTTGGGTGAACGAGGGAAGTGGCTATAAAATTGTGGATGGTTTCCCCCAAAAAGTAGCCATTGGCAAAATCCCTATCGTGTACGGCTATCAAGAGTACTTTGAAACACAAGATGTGGACAGCTTGATTGACCGATTGGAGAAGCTGTTATCAAACTTTGCAGACACCAACGACTATCACGTAAGTCCCAAGATCTTTGTTACCGGGCAAATCAACGGATGGAGCAAGAAAGGTGAAGCAGGAGCGGTAATTGAGGGTGAAGAGGGTGCAACAATGAATTATGTCTCTTGGCAAAATGCACCTGAAAGTGTGAAGTTGGAAATTGAAACACTTTTGAAAATGATTTACACCATCACGCAGACCCCTGACATCAGCTTTGAGAGTGTAAAGGGGCTTGGTACAATCAGCGGTGTTGCATTGAAGCTGTTATTTATGGACGCACACTTAAAAGTGCAAGACAAAAAAGAGGTATTCGACGACTATTTGCAGCGCCTTGTAAACGTGATAAAGTCGTTTATTGGACAATTCAACACCGAACTTGAGGAAGAAGCAGAACTGTTGGAAATAGAACCCGAAATAACGCCCTATATGCTTACAAACGAGCTTGACGAAATCAATATGTGGCTTGCCGCTAATGGTAATAAGCCCCTTGTATCACAGAAAGCAAGTGTCAAAGGGGCAAATCTCACACAAGACCCAGAAAAGGATTTTGAGCAGATACAAGAAGAGAGTGCAACGAATAGTTATGTAAATTCTTTTGAACCAACAATATAAGCGAAAGAAAAATGGGAATACAAGCAAACTTTGATATGGAGGCTATAAGAAGATACGCTTATAGCAAACTCAACGAATGGGAAGATATTATGATACAGGCTTACAAAACAGCCTGTATTGAAATGGTAAAGCGTGCAAAACAAACGAACACTTATAAAGACCAAACAAGCAAGTTGCGTTCATCTATCGGCTGCGTGCTATACCATAAGGGCATTGAGGTGTTCAATTACTTTGAAAGCGAGGGTGGAACAATGGGAGAACAAGGCGTTGCACAAGGGCTGTCTTTTGCAAAAAGAAAGGCAGAAGAAAGTGGCGACCATTTTCTTGTTGCCGTAATTGTTGCTGGAGCAGAGTATGCACGCTACGTTGAAGCCAAAGGTCTTGATGTGCTTACAGGTAGTTCGTATGGATTTGAAGATGATTTGAAAGCTCAAATCGACACAGGAATAGATGCTTTCAAAGAACATATCGTTGATAAATTTGGGTTGTAATGGCAAAACGAATGGTCAAGATAAAAGAAGCAATCAAGTACAGATGTCGAGATTGCAGACATTCGTATGATTGGCACGAAATTTCACTTGCAACAAGGCTTCCTTTTATGTGCCGTTGCAAACACTACACAAACGGCAAGTTTTGCAAGTTCTTGAAAGACCCTCAATGTGAACATTTCGAGTTAAGGCAAGACGCCTAACAAAGTTATTGGTAATGGCAGACGAAAAAGACAAAGAACAGAAGAAGCAAGAACAGTTGTTGCAGAGGTTACAACAACTGATTTTTCAACTATCGGTATTGGCACCGCACAATTGGTAGGCATCGAGAATGAAAAAGGGTTGAACCTCTGCATGAGAAGTTCAACCCTTGAAAAAGAGCGGAAGCGACCGCCGAATTAGAGTTCTGGCAATGTGCCGGGCACGTGGTCTACTTTCGGCATTTCAAGGCGTACCCACACTTCCTGCCCTCTGCGCGATGCACCGGGCATAAAGAAGGAAACATAGAGATACTTCTTGTCCTCGCTCATCGAGTAGGTAAGGTCGTTGTCTTTGCCGATGACAGCGCCGTCGGTGATGGAGGCATCAATGTGCTCGCGGATGGTGGAATCGTTGAGCAGTTTGTAAGTGCCTTGGTTGGTGATAATAAAAGGCTTGGCCTGTGTTTTGCCCGGCTGGAGGAAAGTGTGGTACTTGCCATCGGCAAACATCTGCTTGAAGACGGGGACGTAGTGCACGCCACCGAATTCGTCTTTTATCGTCATTTGCCAAAGGCCGACGAGGTCGGAAGCCTTGACTTTGGTTTGCGCACCGAGGGGCAGACCGATGCCCAACGCGAGGAGAGCACAGAGAAAAATTTTCTTCATCGGATTTTAGGATTTCATGATTATGGATGAGAAATGGATTTTAGATGGTCTTCAAAATAGCGTGTGATGCGTTCGTGCAGGTGCACCATGTCTTTGCCCATCATGTTGTGCCCTTGGCCGGGATAGACAAAGTAGTCGGGCTGTGTGCCGGCATCTTCGCAGGCACGGAGGAAGGCCAGTGAATGTTGCAACACGCAGGTGGGGTCATTGTAGCCCACGATGATTTGCAGGCGGCCTTTGAGCTGGTCGGCCTTGTTGAGCATCGACGACGCGGCATAGCCTTCGGGATTTTCCTGCGGCGTGTCCATATAGCGCTCACCATACATCACTTCGTAGTATTTCCAGTCGAGCACAGGGCCACCGGCCACTCCCACTTTGAATACGTCGGGATGGGTGAGCATCAAGTTGGTTGTCATGAAGCCGCCGAAACTCCAGCCGTGCACCCCGATGCGGTCGGCATCGACATAGGGGAGGGAGCGGAGCAGGTCGACACCTTTCATTTGGTCGGCCATCTCCACTTCGCCCAAACGGCGGTGGGTGACACTTTCAAAGGCAAAACCACGGTCGGCTGAACCACGATTGTCGAGAACGAAAATCACATAACCTTTGTTGGCCATGTAGTATTCCCACGGACGCGCTTGATAGTTCCACGCTTCTTTGAGATTGGTGGCGTGCGGGCCACCGTAGACGTAGACCACGGCAGGATATTTCTTCGCAGGGTCGAAGTCTACGGGCTTCACAATGCGATAGTAGAGTGGCGTTGTGCCATCGGCCGCCACGACCGTTCCACCTTCGACCTGCGGCATTTTATAGTCTTTCCACGGGGAGTCGAAGCGGTCGAGCGTGGCCAAGGTTTGGCGTTGGGTGGTGGAGAGAATATCGCTCACGCGGTAAGTGTCGGGCTGCGACCAAGTGTCGCGGAGGAAAGCGCCGCCGGCCGAAAGACTGCCGCGGTGCACCCCCACGCCGTTGTCGAAGAGGGTAGTTCGGCCGCTTTTGACATCGAGGGCATAGAGATTCTCGCGGAGATGTCCCGCAGCATTGCTTTTGAGAATGATGCTGTGGGCTTTGGCGTTGAAACCGAGTACTTCCAGCACCTCAAACGCTCCTTTGGTGAGCTGACGCAGCTCTTTGCCTTCGGCATTGAACAGGTAGAGGTGGTTGAAGCCGTCGCGACGCGACTGCATGATGAATTTCGAGGCATCCCAAGGGAGGAAAGTGATGGGGTGCTGAGGCTCGACGTAGCGGTCGTTGCGCTCGGTGTAGAGGATGCGGAGGCGCGCTCCGGTGTGGGCATCATATTCCACGAGGTCGGCACGATCCTGCGAGCGGGGCACTTCAAACATATAAATGCGCTGTCCGTCGGGACGCCAAGCGATGTTGGTAAAATAGCGGTCGGTGGGGTCGCCGGCATCGAGCCAAACGGTGCGGTCGGTAGCGGGGTCGAAGATGCCCACCGTGACTTTGTGGCTTGTCATTCCTGCCATGGGGTATTTGTCGGGAGCAGGCACAGCCACACGATCGGCTTCCGACACTTGAATATCCACGAGGGGGAAGTCGGTCACCATCGTTTGATCCATACGGTAGAAAGCCAAGCGCTTACCGTCGGGGCTCCAGAACGTGCCTTTGTGGATGCCGAACTCATCGCGGTGCACGCTCGTGCCGTAGAGGAGTTCGCGGTTGCCGTCGGTCGATATGGCATGCCGGCGTCCATCGGCGGTGAGCACATAGAGGTTGTAGGCTTCGGTATAGGCCAAAGAGCGCGAAGTGGTGTTGAAATCTTCGTGGCCGATGGCTTTTGGCAGGGGGAGCATCCACACCACGCGCTTAGCCTGCCAGTCGTAGAGGAACATGGCCTTCGGGGTGGTGATTTGCGCCAAGGGTTTTGCGGCTTCGGGGAAAGTGACGTTGTAGAGCGAGCGCACACGGCCGTATTGCACGGTGTCGATAGCGGCGTTGACCTCGTCGAGCGTGAAGAGGGGGGCTTGGGCTTTGACGGCTGCACCTTTGGCATTGCGAAGGAGGGAAGCGCCCTCCACATCCGTGCGGACGAGGGCATCGCCCCACCAGGCGGTGGCGGTGTTGCGGGGAACGAGGTTCCAATAGTTGGAGCCACCCCACATCAGGTCGTCGAGGGTGGGCGTTTTGAGGGTTTGTGCCATGGCCACAAGGGAAAGAAAGAGGGTGAGGGCAAGGGTGAATATCTTTTTCATCAGAAGAAGGATTTGAAAGCAGGAAGGAGGAACTACATCAAGGGGGAAAGGAACAACAAGAGGCAGAAAAATGCCGACAGCGCGAACGATACCTGCCGGCCTGTGGGAAACGGCGGCAAATGTCGGTCGCGCTGTGGATACAGAAGCGTCAGTCGTCGCGGCGGTCGCGGAAACCACGGCGGTTGCCACGGTCGTCGCCACGATGGCCGCGGAAGTCGTCACGGCCACGGCGGTCGCTGCCACCGCGCTCATCGCGGCGGTCGGCATTGCGACGTGGGCGATCGCTGCCGCGTTCCTTGCTCCACTCCTTGCGCTCGCGGGCGGCACGCGCCCCTTCAAAGGACTTGTGGCGCGCACGGAGGTTGCGGTAGATGGCTGCCATTTCGGGGTCGTCGGCAAAATCGGGAGCCGGACGTTCGTAGCTTTCGCGGTCGTCAGCATCGCGTTGGCGGCGGTCGTCGTTCTGCTCGAAATCACCCCGTTTGCGAGAAAAATCGCGCTTACGCCCATCGCGGAAGCGTCCTTTTTCGCCCATACGGCTCTTCTCTTCGTCGGTTTTCACGATGCCGCCCTCGCCGCGGAAGTTTTCCAAACGGCCTTCAAAAGTGACGTATTTGCGCAGTTCGCAATCCAAAGCCCCATTGTGGAGGGGTATCTTGAAGGAGGGACGCAGGCGCATGGCATCGAACAATTCTTCACGCGAGGAGATGACCCACGCATCGTTGCCTTGAAACTGCTTCTTAAGGGCTTCGCCGAGGAAGCGGTAGATTTGACTGAGGTCTTCGGGGCGCAGACGCTCGCCGTAAGGTGGGTTAGTGACCATCACGGCAGGCTGTTCAGGCTTGACAAAATTGCGAATGTCGCGCTGCTCCACCGTGATGAGGTCGCTCACGCCGGCGGCTTTGGCGTTGGTTTGCGCTGCCTCAACAGCGGGAAGGTTGAGGTCGTAGCCGTAAATGTGGTGGGCAAATTCGCGCTCTTGGCTGTCGTCGTCGAAGATGGCGCGCAGGAGTTCGGGGTCGAAGTCTTTCCAATTCTCAAAACCAAACTTTTTACGGAAGACACCGGGGAAGATGTTGCGCGCCATCAGAGCGGCTTCGACGAGCAGCGTGCCGCTGCCGCAGAAAGGATCGATGAAATCGCAATCAAACTTCCAGCCGCTCATCTTGATCAGCGCTGCAGCCAAAACCTCGTTGATGGGGGCTTCGACGGTGGCGGTGCGGTAGCCGCGAAGGTGCAGGCTTTCTCCGCTGGAGTCGAGCGAGAGGGTGCAGTCGTCCTCGGCAATGTGGATATTGAGCCTGAGGTCGGGATTGGAAATCGAGATGTTGGGACGCTGCTGACGGGTTTCCATGAAATAATCGACAATGGCGTCCTTGACCTTGTAGGCAACAAACTTTGAGTTGCGGAACTCGGTGCTGTAGACCGTTGTGTCTACCACAAAGGAGGTGTTGATGTCGAGGATTTCACTCCAATCTACGCTTTTCACTGCACGATAGACATCGTCGGGGTCTTTGGCACGGAAGTGCTTCAGAGGTTTGAGGATGCGCACTGCGGTGCGTAGGCAGAAGTTGGCACGATACATCATTTCTTTGTTGCCGCGAAATGACACCATGCGCCGACCGATTTGCACTTCGTCGGCACCCAGTTCGATGAGTTCTTGCGCCAAGACCTCTTCCAGTCCTTGGAAAGTTTTGGCAATAAGTTCAAAAGAATGTTCCATTAAAGGGAAAGATGAAAACACTCCGCTCACGGAAGGCCGAGAGCAGGAAAGAAGAAAAATAGCTATTTGCCGGCAAAGTTACGAAGTGTGAAAGGAAGAGCAAAAAGAAAAGTAAGATTTTTTTTGTAACTTTGCCCCCGTAATGGAGCTTTGCCCCTGGTGAAGCTCTTTTTTGGCACAATACTTTATTTCATCTTGATTGTAGACTTCAAATGTACTTCTATTTATGTCTGTACTCACTTTTACTCTGATTCTTTTGCTGGGTGCCTACTGCGCGGGATTGCTCGGTTCGCTCACCGGCCTTGGGGGCGGCGTGGTGATTATCCCGCTCCTCACGCTCTGCTTCGGTGTTGATTTCCACTATGCGGTGGGAGCGGCACTGGTCTCTTCGATTGCCACCTCGAGCGGTTCGGGTTCGGCCTATGTGAAAGAGGGTATCACCAACATCCGCCTCGGCATGGTGCTCGAAATCGCCACAACCCTCGGTGCCGTGGCGGGGGCGGTGGTGGCCGTTTGGTTGAACAACTCCGTCATCTCTATCATCTATGGCGGGGTGTTGGTGCTTACGGCCGTAATGCAGCAAGTCAAGCACGACCGGCACGAGCATGTGGTGGGCAGTCCGCTGGCGCGCCGCTTGAAACTCTTCGGCACTTTTCCGCAAAAGGACGGCAGCCGACAATACTACGAACTCACCCACGTGGGGGGAGGTTTTTCGGTGATGTTGCTCGCCGGTATGCTCTCCGGCATTTTAGGCATCGGTTCGGGAGTCTTGAAAGTGATTGCGATGGACGGCATTATGAAGGTGCCGTTCAAAGTGAGCACCACCACGTCCAACTTTATGATGGGCGTGACGGCCTGCGCTTCGGCGGTGGTCTACATTCAGCGCGGCAACATAGTGCCCGGCCTCGCTTTTCCGGTGCTCATCGGGGTGCTTTTCGGAGCGCTCACCGGTGCCAAACTACTCAAACGGTTGGACGTGTCGCTGCTGCGCAAAATCTTTGCCTTTGCCATCCTTGCCGTGGCGGTCAATATGATTTACATGGGCTTCACGGGTGGCTTTGAACATTAAGCCCACGGTTTTCCTTGACTTCTTCAACTCTCCATCTGCTTTCTCTTTTATGAAATACGACATCCAACAACTCATCGGCAACACCCTCCGCTGGGGGGTATCGGCAGCCTGTATCATCGCCCTTATCGGCGGTGGCCTCTACCTTTATAGTCATGGCGCAGATCCCGTGCCCGATTACACGCATTTCGACTACCAAGAGGCTTGTCGGCAACAGCAATACACCACGCTTTCGGGCATCTTCGGCGGTCTCCGCAGCCTCAACGCACAAAGCTGGATACAACTCGGAGTGCTCGTACTCATCCTCACGCCCATTATGCGTGTGTTGCTTTCGCTCGTTGATTTTTTGGCCGAACGCGATTGGCTCTACGCGCTTATCACCTCGGTGGTGTTGAGTATTATCATCAGCAACTCCATCGGCGGTTTCTAAGCTCCGCTCTTTATTTCTGCACCCTATCAGGGGGAACTTCGTTTCGGAGTTCCCCTTTTCTTTTGCCGAGAAAAAACGAAAATCCGGAATGGCGATAGCAGCACACAAAAAGAGGGTGCGTCCCTCTCCACATTGGAGTTGGGGACGCACCCTGATAGGTTCGCCACGATGGGCGTGTAGAAAGTCGGGTTATTTCACCACTTGCTTCTTACCATTCACGATGTAAACACCTGCGGGGAGGTTCTTCGTGCTGTTAAGGCGGATACCGGAGATGGTGTAAACACCCTTCGTAGCCTTAGTGTTGTTGAAGACAAGAGCATTGATGCCGGTGATGGTACCGTTGGCGAGGATTTTAGCATCGCCGGTTTCCGTGGTAGTGGGCATCTTAGAGAAGTAACCGGTGTTGGCAGCAACCTTTTCGTCCTTTTCAGAGAGGAGCACCTTGCTGTGGTCGCTGTTGAACTTACCACTGCCTTCTGCAATCTTGATGGTTTCGAAAGTAGGAACGAGACCATTCTTTGCTTCTGCTTCCTTGTGGATGGGCTTCAGATTAGCCAAATTTTGCTCCTTCGTGAAGAGTTGGATGAACTTTTCAGTATTGCCTTCCTTAGGAATGTACACATAAGCCTGACCGGCTTCAAGATCACCTCCATGCTTCTTGAGTTGGATATTATTTTCAGTATCCTGACCGATTACAGTGTAGAAACCTTCTTGTCCTTCTTGAAGTTCCAAAGTGATCGGGAAGGTCATAATCTGTGCATGGGTCGTAGACTGGAGGTCATAGTTGAAACCATTAGTAACAACCTCACTGGGATCAGCCACTACAAATTGGAAAGCGGAGTTGTCTTTACCACTGGCTTCGCTCCAAGTCACGAGGTGACCGGTACCAGGCTGTGCATTTGCAAAGATATTGTTACCGGCAGCATCATCCTTAGAGAGAACCAGATTGAAGCAACCGGCAGTCTTAGCAAAGCGGAGCTTGAAGACATAAGGCGTTTCACTTTGAGTTATCACTGACTTACCTTTGAGAGGAGCGAGGTAGAGACCTGTGAAGACGTTCTTGTAAGTGTAACCAGTATCTACCTTTTCTACATACCAGTAAGCACCGAGTTTATCCTTAAAGCTGTTGTCATCTTCGTACTTGTTTTCGCTGTTCTTGATGCGACCGGCAATGGCGACATAGTCTTGGCGAGAAGAGTTGCCGGCAAAGAACTTGCGACCATATACGGTTTCGTTAGAAGAGTTGCTCTGAATCATATAGTAACCGTTTGCAGGCATCTTGAGGGCAGCTTCAAAAGCAGCGAGACCAGAGTTGAGGTCGGCAAGGAGAGTATTGATTTCAGCCACCGTGGGAGGCTTCACAGCAACGATGGTATTGAGGTCGTTCTCTACCTTGTTGACCACCGTCTCGAAAGCAGCTTTGGCACCGGTAGCATAGTAGCCCACTTCTTCACCTTCTTCGGCTGCTTTCACAAGTTCACGAGCAGCAGTGAGAGCAGTCTTCACACGAGAAGGATCGGGATAGTTCTTCATGAACTCTTCGTAAGCTGCAGTGAGCTTAGCAATTTGTTCGTCGGTAGCAGCTGAATTGCCCAATTCAGCCTTAGCGGCAGCCAATTCGTCTTTCAACTTCTTCACGACAGCTTCGGGAACTGAAGCGATAAGTGAAGCAGATTGGTCGTAACCACCCTTGTAGACACGAACTTCGGAAGCGTGGAAATACTTATTGCCATTAGGTACGTCACCATCGCTCACACGGGTAACCACTTCGAGGCGGACATATTTATAAGGAGCGCCAAACTTGAAGTAAGCCGTACCCACACCATTGGCGAGTTTCTTTTCGCTATCCGTCACTGCGAGTTCATAGGGATAGGTAAACTTGGAAACGGTGAGTGAATCCCAACCTGTCTTCCAAGCATTGAAGTTCATTACTTTCTCACCTTTTTCATTGGTTTCCTCCAACTTATTGAGGTCAAGCTTAGCAGGATCGTTAGTCCCCCAAAGGACAACCTTAGCAGGAGCACCATTGTTGTTGAGAACTTTACCATCATGAACGCGCTTTGCCCACTTAATGAGAAGTTCACTCTCTGCTTTGCTCAACTCCATTTGGAGGAAGTGGCTGCCTGTCCAAGAGCCTTCACCACCATGCCAAGAAGAGTGGTAGTAAGTGCCGGACTTACCGTCTACGAGATCACTGGTATTTTTACCTTCTTCAGAGTCAGCCATGGGGCAGGCAAACTTGTCGGCTTCCGTCACAAGACCATCCACAATGCTCAGGTCACTTGAAGTAGAAGAAGCGAGCTTATTGCCGGCTTCATCATAACCTGCATAAGCATAACCATTAGCAATGGCGTTTTCGGACTTTTCAACGAGTTGAGTCAAAGCATCGTTGCGCTTGGGCTGTGCCATCGTAGCGAGAAGTTGATCAACTTCTGCCTGAGAAATCGTGCGAACGTGCCAAGAAGAGGGAGTAGTTTTCCAATCCCAAGGCACTACGTTGTTTATGTCACCGGCAGCGTGCACCCCACTCATTTCTGCACCAGGACTCTTCACGAGCGTGGGCGAATAGAAGCTGAAGTAGCCGGGTGCGTTAGGGTTAGCCTTAATGGTGTAGCCCACTTCGGGGTTATCCGTCATCTGAATGGGCTGGTACAGCCTATTTTGCGTACCGATATACTTTTCAGATACCAGGTTTTGGAAGAAGAAGAGACCTTCATTCTTGGGGTCTGCGGTCACTTTCCAGATATACTTGGCTTCTTCGTACTTAAGAGGATCGGGATTTTCAGGATTGGCAGGTTTCTTGTAAGTCACCTTATTACCACCTTTGTAAGTCCAGCGAAGTTGTTTGTCGCTGGAATTGACAGTCGAACCATCGTAGAGCGCACCATCGTCATAACCTTTGTCAACTTCATTTTCGCTGCGCCAGTTGGTGAGGATGTAGTAGCCTTCCGTCAAACCCACACCGGAATTTGTGAACGCATCATAAGCCTTGGGGAAAGAGTCGGCTCTGGCATCCAAAACGTCATCAGCAAGCTTGAGCTCACCGGCGTCAACTTTTTTATACTCATTCCAAAGTGCCATCAATTCATCGTACTTCGCTTTGGAGTACTGACCGGCACCCGTACCGAGGCTGTAGCTCTTGAGCTTTTCTGCCAAGTCACTACCACCGGAGACTTCGGTAAACACAGCTTTATAAGCTTCAAGTGCTGATTGCTCGGAAGCTGTGTAAAGGACCCAAGCGTTGCGGGTGTACTCAGTGCTCTTATCGGCCACACCTTGTGCTACGCCCTTGTTGTTGGAGATGAAGAACGTAAATTCGGTGTAAGGCTTCTCAGGTTCGTTCGACTGGTAAGACGAAATCGTAAGCGCACCATTGTTGGCTTGCTCATGGAAAGAAATCGTATTCAACTGAATATCTTCATTTTCAGCCTTAGCCTTTTCAATAACAGCTTCAATACCCTTATAAGTGACTACACTGTCTTCATCATTCTTGTTTTTCAGTGTAACTGAGTAAGACTCTTCTTTGTCGCGGTAAGCAGCCGTTTTCACTACTACCTTCCAAGCGCGGTCGGTGGTTGCCGTGAAGAACTGGCCATTGCTGGGCATAGCGAGATACTCACCCGAATGGCGTTGAAGATAATAGACAGGGTCACCAATCTTGTCTGTAAGACCACCTTCCACAGGCACAAACTTAAAGAGGTTACCTGTGGTCAAATTGGACGACGACGTAAATGCCTGTCCGGCCAAGAACCAATTGGACCCGTCTGCGGCAGAGTAACCCGGCTGGAATGCGTAGAGTACGTTTTTCTTAACGTCCTCCGCAGACTTGATGGGCTTTGCTCCATTGTAGGTCCAATAACGTGCCGAAGCACCTGCCACACCAGCCATGAACAACGCGGCGGCGGCAATCAGATTGTAAACCTTTTTCATCGATGGATTGAATTAAAGTTAAAGATTAAGATAGAAATTGTTTATATTCTGCAGGCAAAGATAGAGAAAAATATCTATACTTGACAATTTCGGGGCAATTATTTTTCTAAATACTGTATTTTTCACACTTCATTAAGCATACTGACCGCATTTCCGCGAAAATATGCGTCTTTCAGTACACTTTTGCAGGTTTTACTTGACAAACTGCACGCCTTCCAGCCTCCTTCGTCTTTTAGGGATAAAAAAGCAGCGGATGATGTCGTTTTTTTCGACATCGTCCGCTGTAGAAAGACTTTCAGATGAAACCACGCTTATTTACGTTTGGCTTGTGCCGTCACTCTGGATCGGCTCACACGATACCTCGAATTTCGATTCTTTTTTGCTGTCAAGCGCTTCTTTTGCTGTCCAGCACGCACTTTGGCGATAGACTTTTGGCGGTCAGCACGGCGTTGCCATTCACCCATGGTGTAAAATTTACCCGTAACGGGGTCAAGCAGTTGAAGTTCCGGTACATTATCGACATTGCGTTTGAAGTCGGCGTCTGTACCCAAATTGGTCACTTCGACCATAGCCACCCCTGCTCTCATCATATCAATCTCCTTAGCAGCAGCCTGCGAAAGGTCGATGAGGGTATTGGCACGGAAAGGGCCTCGGTCGGTAACCTTTACGAGCACTTCTTTGCCATTCTTCGGATTGCGCACATGGAGCAGAGTACCAAAGGGGAGGGTCTTGTGAGCGCAAGTGAGGGAGTCGTTGCTGAAGACAGAGCCATCGGCACTGCGGCGGCCGTGCCATTTGCTACCATAGTAGGTGGCGTAGCCTTGTGTGGTTTGTGCGATAGCAGTAGTTGCGTAAGAGAGAATAGCGAAAAGTGTCAGTAAAATGGTTTTGAAATTCATTGGATTTTGTTTGCGACACATCAGCGAAAAACGCGGAGAAGAAAGGGGAAGTGTGTTTCACATACACTCTATCAGGTTAAAGATAGAGGAGCTGCATGATAGAGAGTCAATTTGCTCGGACGTGTCATGTTTGCGACGGCAAAGGTACAACTATCTGCTATTGGCGGCAATAATTTTAACACCTTAATCACCCTTTTAACATTCTATGCGGCATATTTTGAAAACTAAGAAATAGCAAAATAGAGATGTAAAAGCGGCTTGACGGATGTTTTGAGCAGATTTCATCGTAGAAAGAAATCCAAGAGAGGAACAAAAGGAGATAAGCCTCCACCGCTGTTTCTGAAGAACACTGTCATCCGACTTCTCTTTGTTTCCCCTCTACACCTTCTTTCCGCACCCCACCCTCTTTTCTCTCTCCCTCTTTACGCTCACGCGCGCGTACGCACGCACTCCCTGTATAGGTGTGCAAAAATCCTTCACCTCCTTCACCCGACCATTTAATCTACGGATTATCAAATAGTTGCGGGTGAAGGTTTTTCTTGTATTCTATCTTTCACCATTCCTTCACCACCTTGCCAATGAGAGAAATTCACTCTCAACGCAACTCACTGATTATCAGACAAGGTGAAGGAAGTGAAGGGAAAATCCTATATGCAACAGAAAGCGCGCACGCGCGTACGCGCGCGAGACACTGATTTCCACAATGCCGACCGCGATGCTCCGATGGGCTTCTACCTCAGAGGAAGTTTTTCCTATCTCTGAGATAGTTTCATCCACATAGGAGGTAGATTTTTTCGATAGTGTCCTATATTTGTGTGTAAGCTCCAAAGTTCTTATTTTTGTGGTGA
>CAUUGL010000042.1:0-17057 GCA_963544845.1 uncultured Alloprevotella sp. | reverse complement strand
TTGTTAGGCTAGCCTAACAAAAGGGAGGGGGAAAAGAGAAACTTACACACTTTTGTGGACAATACCAATAATTTTCTTTGTACGGCTTCTGCCGCCTCGTTATTCCCTCATCGTCCGTACATGTAAGAACAAACGTCCGTACGTGTAAGGAAGAATTTCCGTACATGTACGGAAAGATTTCCTTACGTGTAAAGATGTTTGTTATCTCACAAGAAAACAACAGCAGCTTAGGAATCAAAAGATGAAACACAACGTAGTTGCAATGAGCAGACGTTCTAACGACAGCTTAGGAGCGTCCCAACTTCGTGTGGGGCAGATATCCTCCGAAAAAGTGTGTAAGTTTCTCTAATCTATCATCAGAGAGTAAGCCTGGGTACTGTAACAGCTGTTTGGAGGCGTCATAAGCGTAGTCTTTTTGTTGATACACATAAGGAAACAATGCCATGGTTTTTGGCTAATACCAGTTTTGCTCTTTCTTTTTGTCTCTACGAGTAAAACCAACTTAGGTTAAACCTTAGATTTTCTTTCGCCTTTAACTTTGTAATTGTATTAAAATCCGTATCTTTGCCCTAATTAAAGTCGCAATTATGGTTCATGCTCTGCTCACTGATTATACATGCTACTGTCCACTGCATCCTGCTCTGGCCGAACTCTTTGCTTTCATAGACTCCCACAACTTAATGGAATTACCTCCGGGGAAGATTGTATTAGACGGAGAACGCTTATTTCTTAACGTCGACGATGTACAGCTTATGTCGCGTGAATCTCAGTGCTTGGAGGTGCATCGTCGTTACTTGGATGTTCACATCCCCGTAAACGGAATAGAGGAATGTGGTTGGTCGCCTTTTTCCGCTCTGAAGGTGGAGAGTGAAGCACCTTTTGATATTGAACGTGACTTTGCTCTTTACCGACAGCTGGCAGAAACCTATTTCACAGTGCGCCCCGGTGAATTTTACCTCATGTTTCCCACCGATGCCCATGCCCCTGTCATAGGTACGGGAAGAATGCGAAAATTGGTGGGAAAGATACGGCTGGACAAGTAAACATACCTTATGGAAATATGACCAAAACAGACAAATACCTACTCGCTATGATGACAGAACAAGATTACACCCTTCTCACTCAGAAGGGTATCAGTGAAGAACAGCTGAAGTCTCAGCTGAAAGCATTTCAAACAGGTTTTCCCTACCTGCAGCTTGAAGCGGCAGCCGACTTGTCCAATGGGGGAATCTATGCACCGGACGCAGCAGCGGAAGCCCAACACTTGTCCGATTGGGAAGCCTATACTGCCGACACGACACACCGTATTGTAAAATTTGTGCCGGCATCGGGAGCCGCAAGTCGAATGTTCAAAGATTTGTTTGCTTTTCTTGAAGCAGACTATGAGGTGCCTACCACTGATTTCGAGCAAACCTTCTTCCAACATCTTCATGAAGCTGCTTTCTTAGACGACCTTAACCGTGTACTGACCGCCCGATATGCCAAAGATGCGGCAGCACTTGTGTCAGAGGGATGCTATAAGGCAGTGGTTGAAGGATTGCTTGGCAGCGAAGGACTCAACTATGGAAAGCTGCCCAAAGGATTGTTGAAGTTCCATCGTTACGAAGGAGGAGCACGCACACCCTTTGAAGAACACCTTGTGGAAGGTGCACGTTATGCCAAGAATGGCGAAGGCCGCGTATGGGTACACTTCACTGTATCGCCCGAACATCGTCGCCTTTTTGAAGTCTTGGCACAAGAAAAGACAGATGGCTATGGTCGGGAACTGGAAGCAGAGTTTAATATCTCCTTCTCCGAACAGAAGCCTTCGACCGATACCATCGCGGCCAATGCCGACAATAGTCCCTTCCGCAATGAGGATGGCACGCTGCTTTTCCGTCCCGGAGGGCATGGGGCTCTGATTGAAAATCTCAACGACATCGAAGCCGATGTGGTGTTTATCAAGAATATCGACAATGTTGTTCCCGATCGTTTAAAAGCAGATACCGTCACTTATAAGAAGCTGTTGGCTGGAATCTTGGTCGGATTGCAGGCACAGACGTTTGCCTATCTTGAAGAACTCGAGGAAGGCAACGTAGATGAAGAGCGTTTGCAGGAAATGTTGCGGTTTGTTGAAGAGCAACTCCACTGTAAGAGCACCGCAGCGCATGCAATGGAGGGGTTAGAGCTGATGGACTACTTGTACTGCAAACTCAATCGCCCTATGCGCGTATGCGGTATGGTGCGGAACGTGGGAGAACCTGGCGGAGGCCCCTTCCTGGCCTACAACCCCGACGGTACTGTGTCACTCCAAATCCTCGAAAGCAGCCAAATCGATATGTCGGATTCGAAGAAGAAAGCGATGTTTGAACAAGGTACCCATTTCAACCCCGTAGACTTGGTTTGTGCTGTACGCAACTACGAAGGCGAACTTTTCGACCTACGGGAGTATGTCGATCCTGCGACAGGTTTTATTTCTCACAAGTCGAAGGATGGAAAGGAATTGAAAGCCTTGGAGTTGCCCGGTCTCTGGAATGGAGCAATGAGCGACTGGAACACGATTTTTGTAGAAGTTCCACTCTCTACGTTCAACCCCGTCAAGACCGTCAACGATCTTTATCGTCAACAGCACCAATAGGTTGCGACAATATCACACCTGTTGAAAAGATTTTCTTTCACCGTACGAAAACTTTTTCGGTACGGTGAAAGATATCTTTATCAACCTACTTTTCTCCCCAATGGGATGTTCTTCTTTCGTTGTAGTCGGGATTTAGACGATGGAGTTGAGAAGATAAATGTCTTCCCCTTATTCCCTCGATATTCTCTTTTCTCCCTTTTTTCGTCTACACACGAATACTATCAAGCTACCGTCTTTCTCTTTCAAATACTGCCTCTCTCAACAGAAGGAACACTGGTAGAAAGCATTAATTTCCGTTCTCCCGATTTATCGTATTGTTTCTATGTCTATTTCCTCTCCGAGCAATCCGCTTCGCTTACAAGTGGCAAGCATCCTTATGCTTACAGGCGGGTGCTTTCTGTTGTATGCCCTCATCCCGATATTGAGAGAAACACTACATAAGGTTTTTCTCGGGATTGGGCCTGTATTATTGATAACAAGTGTACATTTTGCCCTTCGGAAGTGGCACACTTATACACGTGAGTGGAAAGATATTCTGCTGCAGATGTTGCTGTTAGGAGCCACTGTTGCTACACTCTTGCATTTTGAAAGCTCATTGTGGCAGTGGGGGATTTGCAGTGTTTTGGGTGTAGGCTCTGCCATTGGGGTATGGCACTATCGGATAACTTGTTTTCTCTTTTTCTGTTTGTGTCTGCTCGTTTCTCCGTTTCTTTTTTGAAGTAGAACGCTTTTCTTGAACCTCCGTCCTCTGAGCTTTCATATCGTCCGCTTTTTTCTTTTTAACTGATAACGCTTCATTAGATTATCCCTTTTCGTGTTCTGTAAGAGATGTTGTTGTAAAAGGAAGATAAATTTGTTAAATAGGACGTAAGGTGAATATCCTTTATTTAATAAAGCGTAAAAATATAGATGGGCGCCTGAATTTGTAAAACCCCGCGACTGTTATTGAGTTTTTTAGTGTAACTTTGCGGTTATAGAATCACCTTAGCTTTATATTCTTTGAACGAAAAAGCATTTCGACTTTTTCTCTTGTCCATTATGGAAAGTAAAGCTGTTACTATGTAGCTACTCATCAACAGAAGAAGGCAAGAATTAACGTCGGAGGATTACCCGATAGGACGTTTCTGTTTGAACACCTTCTTCTCAATAAGCACAGTATATACAGTGTATGATGATGTTGTGAACCTACCAAAGTAGGGTGGCGTCCATTCTCTAGATTATTTATCGGCAAAACAAACTAAACAATCAATATCTTTCTTATGAAAAAAATAGCTTATTTAGTGCTTGGTTTAGCATTGGTCGCTTGCTCGGGGAACAAGCAGCAAAGAGGAGCACAAGATACCCATTTTGCAGTTGAAACCATCGCAGCTTCCGAAGCCAACCTCAGTGTGTCTTACCCAGCCACCATTAAAGGGGTTCAAGATGTTGAAATCCGATCTAAGGTGGCAGGTCATATCACAAAACAACTTATGGACGAGGGTGACTTTGTAAAAGCCGGCCAAGTACTCTTTGTGATTGATCCCACTCAGTATCAGGCTGCGGTTGAGCAAGCACAAGCCGCGGTCAATGTGGCCAAGGCTGGTATTGCCACGCAACAACTCACGGTACAGAACAAGAAGATGCTACGTGAAAAGGACATTATTTCTCAATATGATCTTGAAGTTGCACAAAACCAGTTGGCGCAGTTGAAGGCGCAGCTCTCACAAGCACAGGCAGCGTTGTCCAATGCCAAAGATCAACTTTCTTATTGCACCATTCGTGCAACCAGTGCTGGAGTAATAGGGTCTATTCCTTATCGCGTAGGTTCGCTCGTAAGCAGCGCCTCTCCCAACCCTCTCACTGTAGTGTCTAATCTGTCTAAGATGTATGTTTATTTCTCAATGACAGAGAAACAACTTCTTGAAATGACACGCACCTATGGAGGTACAAATGCAGCTATTAAGAAAATGCCTGCCGTTACTTTGTTGTTGGCCGATGGTTCTACTTATGAGCAGACAGGACGAGTTTCAACCATGTCTGGTGTTATTGAAAGTGCGACTGGTTCCGTGCAAATGCGTGCCACATTTGAGAATCCTAACCTTATTCTTCGCTCCGGAGCTAGCGGAGTCGTACGCTTCCCCGTTCATCGTGATCATGCGATTCTTGTTCCTCAAAAGGCGACTTACGACCTTCAGGATAAGAAGTTTGTTTATGTAGTGGATAAGGAAAATAAAGTGCACTCTACAGAGATTGAAGTACTTTCACAAAAAGATGCAGCTAACTATGTTGTTACGAAAGGTTTAAGAATCGGTGAACGTATTGTTGTGGAAGGGGTAAACAAACTCAAAAACGATATGAAGATAACCCCTATTACTTCAGCACAAAGTGATGCTCAACTTAAGAAGTCGGAGCAACACATGGCCGAGAAAAAGATGCCTGGCCAGTAAGCGTGTCTTTCCAAATTAAAAAGGATCACGAGAGTATGGGTAGCATACTCTTGAAATACGAAGCACTACAATGAAATTAGATACCTTTATCAATAGACCGGTACTTTCGACGGTGATTTCCATCTTCATCGTCATGCTCGGTACGCTGGGACTTATCTCTCTCCCCATCACGCAATACCCTGATATTGCACCTCCTACCATTGAGGTACAAACCTCTTATCAAGGAGCCAGTGCACAGACGGTGTTGAACTCGGTCATAACTCCGCTCGAGGAACAAATCAATGGTGTAGAAGGTATGGACTATATGGCTTCTACGGCCACTAACACTGGACAAGCCTCTATTCAGATTGTTTTTAAGCAAGGTACAGACCCTGATATGGCCGCGGTCAATGTGCAAAACCGTGTAGCTAAAGCCACTGGATTTTTGCCTGCTGAAGTAACTCGTGTAGGTGTAATTACCTCCAAGCGTCAAAGTTCGATGCTGATGGTCTTCTCTATCGTAGATACCGAAGATCGCTACACGGATGAATTCCTTTCCAACTATGCGAAAATCAACGTAGTACCACAAGTGCAACGTGTGAATGGAGTGGGTGAAGCCCAGGTTTTCTCTGGAGCCTATGCCATGCGTATTTGGCTCGATCCCGAGAAGATGGGCTCGTACGGATTGGTTCCTACTGATATCAGCCGGGTATTGGCAGAGCAGAATATAGAAGCAGCTCCAGGTAGCATAGGTGAGCGAGAAAACAACACATTTGAATATACGCTGCGTTATCGTGGTCGTCTGCAAGAAGTTCCGGAGTTTGAGAATATCGTCATTACTTCTCTTGACGATGGTACGGTGCTGCGTATAAAAGACGTTGCACGTGTAGAGTTGGGGAGTGAAACCTATTCTTTCGGAAGTCGTCTGAACGGACATAAAGCAGTGTCGTGTATGATTTCCCAAATTGCGGGGTCGAACGCCACACAGATTATTAAAGACCTTGAAGTTGCCCTCAAAGCGGCCGAAGCCGATATGCCTTCTGGTCTTGAAGTGCGCATTTCTATGAATGCCAACGACTTCCTTTTTGCGTCTATTCACGAAGTGGTGAAGACGCTTATTGAAGCTTTCGTCTTGGTGTTCCTTGTGGTGTTTCTCTTCTTGCAGGATATGCGTTCCACGATTATTCCTACCATAGCGATTCCTGTGGCGCTTATCGGTACTTTCTTTGTTCTCAACCTTATAGGTTTCTCACTCAACCTGCTTACCTTGTCGGCACTTGTACTGGCCATTGCCATTGTGGTCGACGATGCAATCGTTGTGGTTGAGGGAGTGCATGCGAAGTTGGATATGGGCTATTCTTCTGCACGAAAAGCATCACTTGATGCGATGAGTGAGTTGGGAGGAGCTATTGTTTCGATTACACTGGTGATGATGGCCGTGTTTGTACCTGTATCCTTTATGGGAGGTACAAGCGGAACGTTCTATCGCCAATTCGGTATCACTATGGCGGTAGCCATTGCTTTCTCGGCTCTTAATGCCTTGACACTTTCTCCTGCACTTTGTGCCATCATTCTCAAAGCCCATGGTGAGGATAAAAGTCTTGGTGAACGCGTAAAGATAGCTCAAAAAGAAGCCCTTAATTTGATAAAGGAGAAGTACAGCATCAAGAAGCGTGGATTTGCTCTTCCTCTCCCTCCTATGGTAACGATGACCTTGCTCATTGCTACGATTGTTATGATGATTCTGGGATGGTTTACTTTTGAACACATTATCCCCTCTCTCATAGTTTGGGGTGTTGCCGTGATGGCGGTATTAGGACTTTTCTCCGACCGATTCATCTCTGCTTTCAATCACTTCTACGACAACCTTCTTCAGAAGTATAAGAAAGGAGTCAACCGCTTTATCTTGCGGCCTTATCTTTCTATGGGGCTGGTGGCTGGCAGTATAGCATTGCTCTTATTCTTTATGAACATTACGCCGACCACGCTTGTACCTTCTGAAGACACAGGTACTATTATGGGAGCTGTAACGATGCCTCCCGGTACTTCCCAAGACCGGACAGATGCTATGCTCAAGCGTGTCGAGAAGTTGGTAATGGCTTCTCCCTTAGTAGAGAACACAATGGTAATTTCCGGCTTCTCTTTCATTGGTGGGCAAGGTCCTTCTTATGGTTCATTTATCGTCAAATTAAAGAACTGGGAAGAGCGTAACGCCATCACAGAAAGTTCAACCATGGTCTTTATCAATCTCTATTTGGAATCGCAAAAAGCCTTTAAGGATGCACAAGTACTCTTCTTCACGCCTCCGATGATTATGGGTTATGGTGTGACGAATGGTTTTACCCTGAACCTCCAAGATCGTACGGGCGGAGAATTGAATAAATTTAAGGAAGTGGCCGGTGACTTCATCAACGAACTTGAGAAGCGTCCGGAAATACAATCGGCACAGACAAACTTCGATATACGTTTCCCACAATATATCATCGATATTGATGCAGCACAATGTAAACGTGCTGGTATTTCGCCGTCCGATGTGCTCACTACGCTTCAAGGTTATTATGGTGGACTTTACACGTCTAACTTCAATCGCTTCGGTAAGATTTATCGTGTAATGGTGCAAGCCGAGCGCAGCCAACGTGCCAACTATGAGTCGCTCAATAAAATCAAGGTGCGTAACAGTCGTGGACAGATGGCTCCGATTACGCAGTTTATGACTCTGACTCCAACAATGGGACCAGCCAATATCACGCGCTTTAATATGTTCACTTCAATTGCCATCAATGGTAACCCCGCAGATGGTTATACTTCCGGACAAGCAATTCAAGCGATTGAAGAAGTCGCTAAATCTACGCTGCCTGTGGGATATTCTTATGAGTATTCTGGTTTGACTCGTGAGGAACAAAGTAGTGCCGGTAGTACAACTGGTATCGTGTTTGTTCTCTGCTTTGTCTTCATTTATTTGTTGCTTTCCGCCCAATACGAAAGCTATCTCCTTCCTTTCGCTGTATTACTCTCGGTTCCTTTTGGCTTACTAGGTTCGTTTTTATTTATCCAGGCCTTTGGAAGCTTGAGCAGTATTCCTGGTGTGGTGGGGCAAATCTTTAATGCGATTTTTGGAACAGCACAAAATAACATTTATGTGCAGATAGCACTAATCATGCTCATTGGTCTATTGGCCAAAAACGCTATTTTGATTGTGGAGTTTGCTCTGGATCGTCGTAAAATGGGAATGAGTATTACTGCTGCAGCACTTCATGGCGCTGCTGCTCGTCTACGCCCTATTTTGATGACTTCGTTTGCAATGATTATCGGTCTATTACCGTTGATGTTTGCCTTTGGTGTAGGTGCCAATGGTAATCGTTCGTTGGGTATGACTGCTATTGGAGGAATGCTTATCGGTATGATTTGTCAAATTTATATAGTACCTGCGCTCTTCCGTATCTTCCAAGCCTTACAAGAGCGCGTGAAGCCTCTCGATTTCAGTGATATACACAATGCCGATGCTACGGCGGATCTCGAACAATATACGAAGTAATTTTTCATAAAGAGAGTAGGGTAGAGTCATTGAGCCGGCTCTCCTTCTCACTTTTTCAAAACGATACACTATGCACAAAATACTTCCTCTTTTGGCCGGTACAATGTTGCTTACCAGCTGTGGTCTTTTTGGTCACTATGAGCGCGATGTAAAAGGTGTTGATAGTCTTACCCGAAAGCTCTACCGAGATCCTACACAAATTGACGCAGCGCTGATGGTTGCCGACACGGTTTCTTTTGGCAATATGCCTTGGCAAGAAGTCTTTACCGATGTGAAGCTTCAAGTACTTATACGTAAAGCTTTAGCACAAAATACCGATTTGCGTCAAACTGCCCTTACCATAAAACAGGCCGAAATCGGGTTGCGTGTTAATAAACTCGCCTATCTTCCCCAAATTGCATTCTCTCCTTCCGGAACGCTTTCCAAGGTCTTCATTGAGGGTAAGAGTATGACAGAAACGTACAATTTACCTATGCAGGCTTCATGGCAAATTGATGCTTTCGGCACACTCTATAATGCTAAAAAACAAGGTGAACTGACTCTTGTACAAGCTAAGGTGGTACGTCAGGCTGCACATACTGCAATCGTAACGGGTGTAGCCAACTTGTACTATAGCCTCCAGATGCTGGATGAGCAACTAAGTACAACGCGGTCCACACTCGTTCTTTGGCATAAAAACATCAAGGCAATGGAAGCAATGAAAGAGGCAGGCATGACTAATGCAGCAGCTTTATCCAGTGCCAAAGCACAGGTACTACAAATTGAAAGTACCATCCCTAGATTGGAGAATAATATCCGCCAATTGGAAAATTCCCTCTCAGTGTTACTCCACGAAGCGCCTCATGCTATCGACCGCAATCCTTTCACCGCTGATGGATTTCCCTCCAGTTTCTCCACGGGAATACCTCTTTCACTTTTAGCCAATCGCCCCGATGTAGCTATTGCCGAAGCTAAACTTGCTACTGCATTCTATGGTGTACAGGGGGCGAGAGGAAAGTTCTTTCCACAACTCACGATTAGTGCACAGGGAGCGTTTACAAACTCTCTGGGAGGAATGGTGATGAACCCGGGGAAATTTCTTGCTTCGGGGATTGCATCGCTCACACAACCTCTCTTTGCACAAGGAAAAATAAAAGCAGGCTACGAGATCGCTAAACTCCAGCAAGAGGCGGCTCAACTCAGTTTTGAGCAGTCTCTCCTTACTGCTGGACAGGAGGTGAGCAATGCTTTAGCGGCTTACCACACGGCTTGTACAATTACGGATATTGTCCAGCGTCGGGTGGAAGAACTCCAAAAGGCCAATGATGACACTGAGTTTCTCTTTCGCAACGGAAATACAACTTCCTATCTCGAAACACTTACCGCTCAGATGAATTTGCTCAACGGCCGTCTCTCTCTTATCAACCAACGCTACGATAAGGTGCAAGCAGTTATCAAACTGTATCAAGCACTTGGAGGGGGACGCCAATAATATCAATAAACCACGGAGTGCGATGTGTCCTCCTGAACACATCGCACTTCCTATTCTCAATCTTTCCTTAATCTTTGTAATACTTATGATTAGTCCTCTCGCATTCGTTGATCCTGCTGCCAAGATTGGTAAGAATGTGGAAATTCATCCTTTTGCCTATATCGAAGGAGATGTCACCATTGGTGACAATTGCGTCATAAAGTCGCATGCCAGCATTCTCAATGGCACGACTATGGGGGAAGGTAATGTAGTCTACCAAAATGCCGTTATTTGTGCAGAGCCCCAATCGTTTCATTACGACAAATCTGAGCGTCCTCGTGTTGTTATTGGCAACGATAATGTCATTCGTGAAAACGTTCTTATTGCGGGTAGTAATCATCACAAAGATGCTACTCTTATTGGTGATGGTAATTTCTTGATGAACAAAGTGCATATCTGTCATGATGTGCACATTGGAAATCACTGCGTACTCGGAATCTCCGTCAGTGTGGCCGGTGCATGCCAAATCCACGATTATGCCATCCTCTCTTCTGCTGCCATGGTGCAGCGCAAGGTTCGTGTAGGAAAATTTTCGCTTTTACAGAGTGGGTGTCGTGTATCTAAAGATGTCCTGCCGTATGCCATTTTTGGAGGGAACCCTCCTGCCTATCATGGAGTGAACACTGTGGTTATCCAACATACTCTACCTCATGCCGATGAACGCTTGCTGCGTCATTTAGCCAATGCTTTTCGTCTCATCACTGCGGGTAATTTCTCTCTGGAAGATGCTGTCATTAAAATTCATGAGCAAATTGAAAATTCTCCAGAAATTCGTGATATTACTGACTTTATCGCCACAGCCGAATGCGGTATTATTCGCCAGGTTGAAACCGAAGGTTAAATCAAATTTGGTTTAATGGTAAATGTACTCCTGAAAGGGGAGATAATGCGTCCTATTTTATGGCATTCCAGGTGTTTATTGTACCATAATGGAGTTTTGTCCTGAAAAGTTCCCTAAACTGAACGAAGTAGGGACATTCCTCAGCTGTCGTTAGAACGTTTGTTCATTGCCACTACGTTGTGTTTTTCATTTTCTTTCTTCCTAAACTACTGTTGTTTTCTTGTGAGATGATAAACGTCTTTACATGTAAGGAAATTCGTCCGTACACGTACGGAAATCTTTCCTTACACGTACGGACGTTTGTTCTTACGTGTAAGGACGATGAATGGATAACGAGGCAGCAGAAGCCGTACAAAGAAAATTATTGCTGTCCGGTAAAAAACTGAATCGCCTTCACAAGCTTCTGTAACATAGTTGTTGGGAGAGCAAATTGGATTAGGGAGCTTGTATTTCTTTATACTATCAATTTCAATATACTCAGGCTGGTAATGTGCAATTTTCTCTATTGCAAGAAAATTCAGCTTTGGCTTGGATAGGAGGTGCTTTTTTTGTAATTTTGCACAGAAAACCCCTATCACCTATTCGATATTGGATTAGTTTTGCACATAGGTCGGTTCTTTTCACTTCTTAATTTACTTACTCACTTCTCGGTGAGTCTTATATGTCTTACTTATGGAAAATTCTTCAGAACTTCTCACTCTCGCAGCCGACAATATGCGCATATTGGCGGTAAGCATGGTAGAACGTGCCAGATCAGGACACCCTGGTGGTGCAATGGGAGGCGCTGATTTTATCAACGTCTTATATAGCGAATTTCTTATTTACGACCCTCAACATCCGGAATGGGAGTGCCGTGATCGCTTTTTCCTCGATCCTGGGCATATGTCGCCTATGCTTTATTCCCAACTCGCCTTGATAGGTCGATTTAGCATTGAAGAGTTACAGGAGTTCCGCCAATGGGACTCTCCTACTCCAGGTCATCCGGAAGTCAATGTGGAGCGTGGTATTGAGAACACCAGCGGCCCCCTCGGACAAGGGCACACTTATGCCGTGGGAGCGGCTATTGCTGCTAAAGCACTCTATGCACGTACAGGAAATCCTGGTTTTAAGAAGGAAAAGATTTATGCCTACATCTCTGATGGTGGTATTCAGGAAGAGGTCAGCCAAGGGGCAGGTCGCTTGGCTGGACATCTTGGATTGGATAACTTAATTATGTTCTTCGATGCCAACGATGTACAGCTCTCAACAATGACGGCCGATGTGATTTCGGAAGATACTGCGATGAAGTATCGCTCTTGGAATTGGAATGTGATTGAAATTGATGGTAACGATCCGGTACAAATTCGCCAGGCTCTTCGCGAAGCTAATACAGAATCCAATCGCCCAACACTCATCATAGGACACACCATAATGGGTAAAGGTGCGCGACAAGCAGATAATAGTAGTTATGAGGGTGATTGCAGAACACATGGTGCGCCATTGGGGGGAGATGCCTATCGCAATACAGTGTTGAACCTTGGGGGAGACCCTGATTCGCCTTTTGTTATCCGTCCCGAAGTTGCTGAACTTTATGCTAAGCGTCGTGAAGAACTTGAAGCGATTGTGTCAGAACGAAAGGCAGAAGAAAAGGCATGGGCTGCAGCTCATCCTGCAGAAGCCCAACAGCAAGCTGACTGGTTTATGCAAAAGCTACCCCAACTTCCTTGGGAAAGCATAGAACAGAAACCTAACAGTCCCACACGCAATGCTTCTGCTGTTTGCTTGTCAATGCTTTCTAAAGAAGTCAAAAATATGATTGTGTCCTCAGCCGACCTTTGTAATTCTGACAAGACTGATGGCTTCCTTAAACATACGAACATCATTCGTCGTGGTGATTTCTCAGGTGGATTCCTGCAAGCCGGAGTAAGCGAACTAACAATGGCTTGCGTCTGCCTTGGCATAGCCTTGCATGGCGGTATGTGGGCAGCAATGGGGACCTTCTTTGTCTTCTCCGACTATATGAAGCCCGCTATCCGTATGGCCGCACTTATGGAACTCCCTGTTAAATTTGTGTGGAGTCACGATGCATTCCGTGTTGGTGAAGATGGCCCCACTCACGAACCTGTGGAGCAAGAAGCGCAAATTCGTCTTATGGAAAAGCTCAAGAATCATTCTGGTCGCGACTCCGTGCGTGTGTTCCGCCCGGCCGATGTTCACGCTACAACTGAATGTTGGCGTATGGCAATGGAGAATATAAAGACACCTACTGCGCTGATTTTAAGCCGTCAGAATATCAAAGATCTTCCTAAAGGGACTAACTATAAAGAGGCGTCGCGTGGTGCCTATGTTGTAGTGCCAGAGGCTACACCTGAGGTGGTGCTGGTGGCCAGTGGTTCCGAAGTTTCCACTTTGGTCGAAGCCGCCACTTTGTTACACTCCGATGGTATCAAAACTCGAGTGCTAAGTTGTCCCTCCGAACAGTTGTTCCGCCATCAGGAGGAAGCTTATCAGGAAGCCCTACTCCCTCATGGCGTGAAGAAATTCTTCCTCACTGCAGGTCTTCCTGCAGTATTTGAAGGTTTAGCTGATGATAATAGTTATATTTTCGGTCTTACTCACTTCGGTAAAAGTGCTCCTTTCGGAGTCCTGGATGAAAAGTTTGGTTTCACCTCGACCAATATCTATCAAGAAGTAAAACGCTTTCTTGGAAAATAATCTCTACAATGTTTATGCAAACAATAGGTTTAGCCTCCGATCATGCGGGCTTTGCACTCAAACAAGTAGTCAAGACCTATCTTGACAAAAAAGGTATTCCTTATCGCGACTATGGCACTGAAAGTGAAGTCTCTTGCGACTACCCCGATTATGCTCATGCCTTAGCAAAAGGCTTGGCGCAGAACGAATGCCAAATTGGCATTGCCATTTGCGGTAGTGGTGAAGGTATTTCTATGACCCTCAATAAGCATCAGCATGTGCGGGCTGCTTTGGTTTGGATGCCCGAAATAGCCAAGATGACTCGTCTTCATAATGATGCCAACGTCTTAGTGATGCCGGGGCGCTACATAAGTTCGGATACGGCACATGAGATTATGGATGCTTTTCTCAACACTTCTTTTGAAGGTGGGCGTCATATCAATCGCATAGCTAAAATTCCAGTAGCTAAGTCGTAAGTTTCTTGCTGAGGTGTGTGAACAGAGAAGATTACACAAACTCAGAGATATACTTGACAAGCTGTAAAGCCAACCTTTCAAAAGGTGACTTCTCTTAGTGGCGATGCTCGATACAGAGGTAAGAAATACGTGTTTCCTCTCTCTCGGTCATAAAAAAACAGCTAAAATCTTGTGGCAATCGATTGAAAATTATAACTTTGCACTTCGATTGAACACAAGACATCCAAATACTCAAAACTACCATAAAAAGATGACCAAAGCAGAAATCGTAAAGGAAATCTCCAAAAAGACGGGTATTGAGAGTGCCATTGTTCTGGCTTCTGTTGAAGCGTTCATGGAGACTGTGAAAGACTCCTTGGCAAGCAATGAGAATGTTTATCTCCGTGGCTTCGGAAGCTTCATTCTCAAAAAGCGCGCACAAAAGACAGCACGCAACATCTCTCAAAATACGACTTTGATTATTCCTGAGCACCATATTCCGGCATTCAAGCCTGCCAAAACTTTTGTAGCTCAAATTAAGCACTAAATCACAGCCTCCTAGACTTCTCTCGTTGATGCAAATTGCTTGTAGAAAGAGGAAGCTTATAGACACACGTTTATTAACTAGTTAAAACCATTTCAATCATGCCTAACGGAAAGAAAAAGAAGAGACATAAGATGTCTACTCACAAGCGCAAAAAGCGTCTGCGCAAGAACCGCCACAAGAGCAAGTAAGCACTTGCAGCCAACGTGGCTGTAGGAAAGTTAAAAGTCTTGTGTACTTCCACTTAGACTTTTAACTTTTCTTTTATCCGTATCAATATCTCGGCTTTTACGAGCCGATATTAAAAGTAAAAGAACATGACAAGCGAAGTAATCGTAGATGTCCAAAAGAAAGACATTTCCATTGCTCTACTCGAGGACAAGCGTCTAGTTGAGTTCCAGAAAGAAGGGCGGTCGGAACAGTATTCTGTGGGCAACATCTATTTAGCAAAGGTTCGAAAAATTATGCCGGGCCTTAACGCCTGCTTCGTGAATGTCGGTTACGAACGCGATGCGTTTCTCCACTACCTTGATTTAGGAGTACGTTATAAGCAGTTCGAACATTACCTCAGTCTCATTGCTGATGGGAAGCGCAAGCCGCTTGCCCTCAACAAAGTGCCACGTCAACCTAATACCGAAAAGGAAGGACAAATACAAAATACCATCAAAATTGGGCAGGAAGTTCTCGTACAAGTAGTTAAAGAGCCTATCTCTACCAAAGGACCACGAATCACGTGCGAGATTTCATTTGCTGGTCGATATTTGGTATTGATTCCCTTCACTGATAAGGTCAGTGTTTCTACAAAGATTAAAAGCGATAGCGAACGGGCGCGACTCAAACAGCTTATCTTGAGTGTCAAACCCAAAGGATTTGGTGTCATTATCCGCACAGTGGCAGAAGGTCGCCGTGTGGCCGAACTTGACCAAGAACTGCGTATCCTGCTAGGGCGCTGGGAAAGTGTCGTTGCTAAAATCCAAAACCATAACCCGCAAGACAAGGCAACCTTAGTTTACGAGGAAACCAGCCGTACCGTTGGCTTGTTGCGCGACCTCTTCAATCCCTCCTTCGAGAGCATTCACATCAATGACAAGGAAGTCTATGAAGAAGTACGCGACTATGTAACGCTTATTGCTCCCGAGTGTAAAGATGTGGTGAAACTTTACAATGGTAAAGTCCCTATCTTTGACAACTTTTCGGTAACCCGACAAATTAAATCCTCCCTCGGACGCACCATTACCTACAAGCACGGTGCTTATCTCATCATTGAGCATACCGAAGCAATGCATGTGGTAGACATCAACTCTGGCAATCGCTCTCGAAGCGCTGAAGGACAAGAAGTCAATGCCCTTGATGTTAATCTCGGAGCCGCAGATGAACTGGCACGACAGCTCCGCCTGCGCGATATGGGAGGCATTATCGTGGTGGATTTCATCGATATGGCACAGCCCGAAAATCGCCAAAAGCTCTATGAGCGTATGGTGGAAAACATGAAAAAAGACCGTGCTCGTCATAATATACTTCCCCTCTCCAAATTCGGATTGATGCAAATCACCCGTCAACGTGTACGTCCTGCTATGGATGTTAAAATTGAAGAGGAATGTCCTTCGTGTGGAGGAACTGGAAAAATTAAATCCTCCTTCCTTTTCACTGATGCCTTAGAGGGAAAAATTCGTATGGTCACCGAAGACTTAGGTATCCGAAAATTCCGACTTCACGTTCATCCTTTTGTAGCTGCTTACATTAACCAAGGTGCCATTTCGCTCCGTCGTCGATGGCAGTTCCACTATGGGTGGGGTATTAGTATTATTCCCGACCAAAGTTTGGCCTTTTTAGAATACAAGTTTGTAGATACCAAAGGGGAAGAAATCGATATGAAAGAAGAACGCGAAAATCAGTAAGTTTGACCGAAGCGTCTCACCCATAAAGTATTATTGTTATTCGGTAAACTTCAAAATCGTACAAAATGCCTGCCTGAAGCCCTTTAGAATGGGGCTTCAGGCTTTCTTTTTCAAATGGTGGTCCGCTAAAAGTTGAGAAGTTTCAAAAATCCTATCCAGAATTATTGCTGTCCTGTAAAACTCAAAAAGACAAAATCATCTTACTCGAAGCCCTTTATTATCGGACTTCGGTGTTTCATTTTCAAAAAGTAAGCCCCCTAATCAAAAAGGGTTGGTTCCGGTGGTGCTTTTTGTCGTTCTTTGGCAAGGATGTTCTCCCATGTTTTGTCGGAATTTTCCATAAATGTGATAAAATCGATGTAGTAACCCCAATTCGGGATAAGCAAGGCTTGTTCTTGCCTTAAAATAGTTGGTTCATCCGACATTTGGAGTGATGGCAGGGTAAAAAGAAGAAAACCGCTGAACAAATTGTATATTTGAATTATCAGCAACAAATGTACAGTTATGAACAGCAGTTTTCTATATCATGCTTGGGGATTGTATCATCACAAGTGCCTGCGTGAGGAATACAAAGGTAAT
>CAUUGL010000041.1:0-18657 GCA_963544845.1 uncultured Alloprevotella sp. | reverse complement strand
GTACCGAAGAGATGAAAGCGGCAGAGAGATCTGTGGCAATATACTTAATGTCGATCTTTTTTCTTCTGATTCTTTTCCAAAATCCGGCCAAAGCATCGGCTGCCTTACCCTGACTTACGTAGAGAATCCGACCGCTCTTGAGGTCAAGCACGATGGTTTTGTACACATGTCCTTTTCGGACGGCAAACTCGTCTATGCCTATGCTATCGACTCCCTCAAGGCAGGGCGGAGCATAATGATATTCAAGATGATGAGTGTGAATCGCCTTGATTGTGTCCCACGACACACCCAAGAGATGGGCTGCATCTTTGAGTGTCATCCCCTTCAAGAGGTCAACCACATATCTTGCAAAGCGACGAGTGTAACTGTGACTGCCGAGGGCAAAAGGGATGCGTTCCTGGCAATCATAGTCACAATCCGCACACTTACATTTGTAACGGCGGACTTTCATACGCAGAGTTACTTTTTTGCCGCCAATCGGAAGGCCAACAAAGTCACGAATGCGAAAACCATTCTTCACCAAATGAGGATGTCCGCATTTGGGACAGCGTTTCGGAGATCGTTTACTTTCGATATGTAAGATGATTCTATTACCTTTGTATTCCTCACGCAGGCACTTGTGGTGATACAATCCCCAAGCATGATATAGAAAACTGCTGTTCATAACTGTACATTTGTTGGTGATAAATCAAATATACAATTTGTTCAGCGGTTTTCTTCTTTTTTGAACCACATCACTCCAAATGTCGGATGAACCTAAAATATTGCTGTCTGGTAAACTTCCAAACGGCAGAAGAAAGCTTCCCGAAGCCCTTTAGAATAGGACTTCGGGCTTTCTTTTTCAAAAAGCAAGCCCCCTAATCAAATAATGATGGTTCCGGCGGTGGGGCTTTAGCTCTTTCCGCCCAAATTGCACATTCATCTTTTTGAGGATTTTCCATGAAATCGATGAAATTGCTGTAATACATGAGCGTCAATCTAAGCATAGTCACGATTTGAGAAAAAGAAACGTGTCTTTTAATCATTCTAGACAGCACTGTGCACAAGAGATTGGCAATGAGTACCACCCATGTTTGTATTTGGATGGCATTCACGCTCTCGCCATAGAAAAAGTGCAAGGGAAAATTCTGTTTCAGCTGTTTGTAGAGGGTTTCTATAGCCCATCTGCGCTTGTAGATTTCAGCAAGTTCCTCAACCGAGAGTTCAAAATTGTTGGTCAGCAACGTCACCGACTTGCGAGAGTTATTACTCCATAGCTCTACGCATCGGGCTTCGTGCTTTACCTTCTCTTTCTCAAAAAGGATATGTTTGTCGAGGTGAGTGACCAAACCATCACGAGAAACATAGGCTGTAGACGACAACTCCTTGTAGGTGAGCTTCTTCTTTATCTTGGTCACATAGCAGACACCTTCTTCCGTAAGCCTTTGAAACTGAGCATAGTCAATGTAGGCTCTATCCATGGCCAAGGTGGAATCTTGGGGCAGGTGCTCCTTTTTGAGAAGATAATGATCGTGTTTGGCGGCAGAAGTCAGTTCGACCACCATAGGCACACCTACTTGATACTTCATGATGGTGTGTACCTTCATTCCGCCTTTCTTCTTTCCGCTTTTGGGATGTCGGCCTACTCCCTTGAGAATGTTGTCAAAGAGCGTGATTGTGGTAGAATCCATCATATAAAGCTGCTTCTCCCACGCTTTTTGACGACCCACAGAGCGGCTGTCCGCTAAAAATGGAGTGTAGCGTTCCAGCAGGGAGGCATAAACCTTGGCAAAGAACTCTTGTGGACGCCGACGGTTGGCTTCTGCAAGTGTGCTGCGACGAACAACGTAGTCAAGTCCCAAGTGGGAGAGTTTCATAGTCTCGGCTTTCATGCCAATCTCCAATTCACGCAGAGAATCAAAGTGTTTGAGAACACCAAAGAGCATAATGATGAGGTGTTTCCAGCCTGTCAAGCGCTTAACATAGCGCTCGCTGCCCAAGGTTTCTTGACTAATTTGTTGAATTTTGGCTTTATCCAGCAATTTAATGACTTGACTATAGACCGGCTGTCCGGTAAAATGTGTACTTTTGCTCATGTTACTAGCGTTTTTTTTGCAACAAGCAAAGTAACAAAATAGGCTGAAATCCTGCAAGAGGATTTCAGCCTTATTTTTTACAGCAAAAAACTTTTACTGGACAGCAAATCTGACTAAAAAGGAGGGGATCTTAAACCGAATTGGGGTCAATAATATACAAATAAAGTACAACCTCTATCATTGAGTTATTCTCTCTTTGATAGGGGATGTACTTTGTAATGATTTCCAGAATCTAATAATGTATAGATTATAAAAATTCTCTATCTATATATGCGATTGTAAATCTCGATTAGGATTGAGCTAACTTATTATTAGAACCGAGCACTTCAACAATCTTATGTTCGTATTGCTTCTGCATGTTATCGCGAGCGGGACCGAGATACTTGCGGGGATCGAATTCTGCAGGCTTTTCTGCGAAAACCTTGCGCACAGCAGCAGTCATTGCAAGACGAGAGTCCGAGTCGATATTAATCTTGCAAACGGCGGAAGCAGCAGCCTTACGAAGTTGTTCTTCAGGGATACCTACAGCATTGGGGATTTGGCCACCGTATTGGTTGATGGTATCCACTTCGTCTTGAGGTACTGAAGATGAGCCATGAAGTACGATGGGGAAACCAGGGAGACGCTTCATGATTTCATCAAGTACATCGAAAGCAAGAGGAGGAGGAACGAGACGTCCAGTCTTGGGGTCGCGAGTACATTGCTCGGGAGTGAACTTGTAAGCGCCGTGGCTGGTACCAATAGAAATAGCGAGAGAGTCACAACCGGTCTTTTCTGCAAATTCGATAACTTCATCGGGGTTGGTGTAGTGAGATACTTCGTGAGATACTTCATCTTCTACGCCAGCCAATACACCGAGCTCAGCTTCAACCGTTACGTCGAATTGGTGAGCATAATCTACGACCTGCTTGGTGAGAGCGATGTTTTCTTCAAAGGGAAGATGAGAAGCGTCAATCATCACTGAGCTGAAGCCCATATCGATGCAGCTCTTGCAAGTCTCGAAGGTGTCACCATGGTCAAGGTGCAGAACGATCTCGGGGTGTTCGCAACCAAGTTCCTTGGCATATTCCACAGCGCCTTCAGCCATGTAGCGGAGGAGAGTTTGGTTGGCATAGTCACGTGCACCCTTAGAAACTTGCAGGATGACAGGACTCTTTTGAGTAGCCGCAGCCTTGATGATGGCTTGGAGCTGCTCCATATTGTTGAAGTTGAAAGCGGGGATGGCATAGCCACCATCTACGGCACGTTTGAACATCTCGCGAGTGTTCACAAGGCCGAGGTCTTTGTAATTAACCATAACTTTGTTTTGTTTAAGGATGAGATTATTTCAGAAGTCAGGGTGCATAAGACATATAGGTTTTCAGAGGAAAACAAAACATTTCGTCTATTGCCCTACAAAATTACGATTATCTTATGGTGTTTCAAAATTTGAAACATATTATTTTGCAGGTGTGTTTGGCTAAATGTTAAACACTTCACTTTAGGTAACATTTTATGCAGATGGAGATGACAACTTTGCTTTCCATTTGAGCCAGAAAATAAAGAGAGCAAAAAAGAGGATATCGCTAATCACGATGAAAAGTATTGGTAGGTTTAAGTAGACATAAGAGTACCAATTTAGTAAGCAGAGTTCTATCTGTAATCCTACAATAAGTAGTAAAGACTGGTGCATGCCAAAGCCCGCACCTAAACAAAGGTGATGAAGATGAGTTTTATCGGGCTGGAAAATACCTACACCGCGTAGCAAACGACCAAACGCCACACGCACCAAATCGAAACATGGAACGAGTAGCAAAGAGAAAGATAAAAGTAAAGCATGCGGACGATAAGGCAAGACGGCAGGATTGTTCATAGCATACTTTATTGCGAGATAGGCAATCGCGTAACCTAAAACCAGACTACCAGTATCGCCCATAAAGGTTTTTGTACCACGCTCAATACTTCCAAACATGTTGAAATAAAAGAAGGCTAATACTGTCCCTATTAAGCTGATGGCCAAGAGGGTGTAAGATAAAACACCGAGTTGTGCAAAGACAAAAGCAAACACGCTCAACATAATCATAGAGAGCGATGAGGAAAGCCCATCTATCCCATCGATGAGGTTGATGGAGTTAACGATGAGCAGACAAATAAAAACAGTGAGCGGATAACTTGCCCAAATAGGAATTTCATAAAGCCCACAGAAGCCATAGAAGTTATTGATATAAAGACCGCAGATGGGCATAAAGAGGGTAGCGGCAAACTGAACAAGAAATTTGAAGGATGCTTTCAAACCTAACAAGTCATCAAGAATACCTATTAGATAAATGAGAAATAGTCCCGCCATCAGTATCATCGTGGATAGCCTAAATACAGGGAGTTCGGTCATTGGCTCAAACCAACTCATGAGCAGATAGCCGGCAGCCATTCCCAACACCATAGCAGGTGCAAACAAAAGTCCCCCCAAACGAGGGATTTTGTTTTGATGAACTTTCCTTTCGTTCGGCATATCATAGAGACCACGCACTCTACAGAGTTGTAGCAACCACGGCATGGCGACGAGAGTAATACAAAGACTGACAAAAAACGTGAGCAGTAGGTAAAAAATATCGTTAGGTTGCATAGAGAAGAAATCTATTGCTGGTGGCGGGTACGAAAGGCGGATATAGTGCGCGTGAGCAAGCACTCCATAATTTTATAAAGGTAGCGTAAGCTTATAAGGAAAAGGTTCGTATAAATGTGATGTTGTCGCAAAGCTTGCAAATGGTCTGATAGGATGCGGCGATGGCTTTGTAGCCCAGAACTAGACGCCCCACCAATGCGCATTGTGACACAATCGAGAGGGACATAGGTCGTGGTGATGCGGTGGATGAAAATAAGCCGGAGCAGTTGTTCAAAGTCTGCCGCAACTTTATAGTCAATATTAAACAGACCATATTGTAAATACACTTCACGACGACAATAAAACGAAGGGTGAGCCGGCATAAATCCCATTCGCATCATCCAAGGGCGGAAGTGACGTGAGGAATAGTAACGAATGGGATGCTCTAAGTTCTTAGCAGATACATAATGTACATCGCCGTAGACTGCATCTGAGCCGTGCTGCTCAAGCGCATTTACAAGGGTTGATAACACATGAGGTGAGGTGTAGAAGTCATCACTATTAAGAATGCCCACAAATGTTCCCTGACTCATACGGATACCCTTGTTCATTGCATCATACAATCCTCTATCAGGTTCACTTATCCAGCGTAGCCGCCCCTTAAATTGAGGAGCATAGCTTTGTACGATGTTTAATGTGTCATCAGTTGACTGTCCATCAATGATAATCAGTTCGTAGTCCGTAAAAGTTTGTGCAAGTACGCTTTTGAGCGTATCTGCAAGGGTGGAAGCACTATTGTATGTCGCTGTGATGATGGAGAGGGTCATGGGCAATGGGTGTTCCACAAGTTTTGGTAAAGTTGAAAGTACTCCTCTTGCATTTTTTTCCAAGAGAATCGCTGGCAATTGTCAAGCCCTATGCGGCGTACATTGTCTCTAAAATCGGGTTCATCCATCAGACGTTGGATAAGCTGGCAAGCTGTGTCAAGCTGAAGCGTGCGAAGCAGTAAAGGGTAGTTTTCGCCTATTACTTCTGGAATTGAGGAAACTGCTTGAGCTAAGACCGGACATCCACAACGTTGAGCTTCTATAACTGGAATTCCAAATCCTTCATATTCAGATGGATAAAGCAAAGCGGTTGCATAGTTATAATAATAGCATAATTCCGTGTCACTGGGAAACTTGCGTTGAATCACTTCTACTGACATCGCTTTTACAAACTCCTGCTCAGCATTTGTAAGAGGGGCACCCACCACCAACAGGGGCAGTCTCGTATATTCAGCCACTTGTACAGCAAAAGAGAATTGTTTGTAAGGAGCACGATTACCCACAAAAAGTAGAAAATGAGGTGGTAGATGCTCCATGTTAACAGTTTCCTCTTGAGTAAGAAGGCGATAGCTGTCAGAAACACCATTGTGAATTACACTGACTTTACTGGGATTAATCTCCGGGATATAAGATAGCAAGTCCTTTCGTGTACTTTCAGAGACACAAACCAAAGCATCTGTTTTAAGGAGTGCACGACGTTTGGTGTAATGATGTAACCATCTCCTAAATCCTGTCACATATTTCTCATAGGTGAAGTCATGAATCGTCACAATATTGATTGCGCGAGGATGAGTGCAAACGCGATAGTAGGAAGAGTGAAAAAGGAAAGAATCTGATGGTGGTACATCAACATCTAAATTAAGATAGCGCTTCACTTTCCAAAAGCGCTCATTGAGCAGATGCAGCATTGAGGTAGGAATCACCAGATTACGACGCACATAATTGTTGTGAACACGAGGCAATTCGTAAATATGAATCTGCTTCGAGTTGAAGCGCTGCAATACCATCTGAATGATATTCTCCCAGAATATGGAAACTCCTCCCATCTTTTGCCAAGCAAAGGCGAGGTTGTCAAGGATTATTTTCATAGGGAAATAGAGATTAGGAAGGTAAGGTTGGTGATTGATTGTGAGTTGTCTACAGAAGATATACATCAAACCAAGGATAAATCCAAAATTGAGTATAAAATCAAACCAGTAACTAATTCCTAAACCAAAATCTGTAATACTGGAATTGAGGGTAATGTAGAGGTAGGTAAAAAAAGCCGCAGAGATGATACCTTTAGGAAATAAGCGTGGTAAACGAAAAAAAGTGAAAGCCAAAAACAAACCACTTAGATAAGAGAATAATAAGCCCCACCATCCAAACGTGATATAGCTGAAAATGGGCATACGGGCATTAGGACCTAAGTTTTCTCCAGCAGATGTTGGCGTCACGAACCAAGCCAGTTGGTTGCCAATAGAAATCACATCTTCGTCTGCAATTAAACGCAAAGGTTTGAGTAATCCTGCAAAGACTTGTGTCCAAGAATTCTGTACTTCAACAGTGCTTAACACATTGTTAGGGTAGGCATAGAAGTAGCAGTCTCCAAAAGCCGCAAAACGCACTCCCAATCCAATAATTGCCGTCTGAAGGTTTCCTCCTAACTCTGTCGTCTGTATTAGGAGTACAAAAACTGCAGCAATAACTCCAACGATAAGGTAAATTAAAGTTTTTCTCGAATGAGGAAGTTCTTGCAGATAGAAAAACTTAAACCCCCAATAAGCAAATAAGATGTTGAGAAAGGCAGATTTAGAAGCTGTCGCTATCAGAAAGACGATGCAACAGGTTAAAACAGCATAGGCTAAAAAGCGATATTGACGCTTATGCAACAGATAAAACGAGTAGAACATCGTATAAATACTGAAGCCGGTATTAAACCGAGCCAAAATACCTAACCCACCTGTACCCGCATAGACTGACAAACGGCTGCTATCCATCAGGATTGGAATACCAATGGTTGCGTAAGTAACCAATGTAAATAGGAAGTAGAGCGTGGCAACTACGATAAATACGTAGAATCCCAAACGTTCAGAATAGCGAATGGAACGGTTAGAAAATGTAGCCCGTTTATTTCCTAAACTCACTATACCTAACCAAAACAATCCTTCAGACAATATGAAATAGCAAAAATGCTCTGTTGTCATGTTCTGAGTAAAGTAGAGAAACAAAGGGACTGCGTTGGCAAACATCGCAAAAACTACACTATAGCGTAGGGGGTCGTACCACGTCAATGTAAAAGCTCTAAAAACCGGCACGAGTGTTACGATTGACAAAAATAATGCCAATATATACCATTCCCAATGTAAGGCAAGGACGATAAGAAAAATATCAACACTCATGTTAGTGGTATCTATCGTAAAAATATAAAACGAGGTTCGCGGTTAAGTATTGCGCATTTGACCGAAAAAATATCATAGTAGAGGTACATCAGCCCAGCTAACCAACTTGATTTGAGCTTCGCTAAATAGATAGCTGAAGTGCGCATCTCACGATAACGCTGAACTTTCTTTTCAAAAGGTTCAGCAGGATCATAGAAATTCAGCGTATGCTGAAGAGTATAGTGAATGACACAGAAGTGGCTATGGTGCTGTCCATACCTCCACATAAAGTAGTTGTCAGTATTGTAGAAACGTAGCTTTTCATCATATCCCTTAAACTCTCCCTTGAGATAGCGTCCAGCTATCACCATTCCGCTATTGATGGCCGTGCTGTTACGTGTTGGAACGAGACCATATTGCGGATTTTTCCAATAGCTTCCCTTAAACCCATGTACATGGCTTGGGCTGATAATATCGGTATTTTGCTGGATAATCGGAAGGAATAAGGCACAATGAGGATGGAGTTGATAACTTTCAAATAAAGCCTTCCAAAAGCCACTTTCAAAGTGACTATCATGATCTAATAAGACTAAATACTCTTGATCAGACAAGTATTGCTGAATGGCAATATTATAGACTTCAGATAGTGATTTATTGTTGCCGTCGTGCCAATAAGATACATCTAAAGGGGAGAGACTCTTTTTGAGTTCCTCCAGAGTTTCGTCAGAATAAGGTTGCTCACTATTATCTCTTAGTAGAATCCGATGATTGCCATAACGTAGTACATCTATTGATTTCTGCAGAGAAGATAGTGTTTCCGACTCTTTAGGTGAAATATGGTAGAGGACAACAAGAATGAGAAGGTTCATAATGAGAGTTTGTGTTTAAGCCCCATCCATTTGAAATGAAGCCAAGCTCGCCAACGATAGCAAGACCCAAAATTCTTTTCAATAATCTGAAAGAGTTCATCTGCATGTGAAGAAGAATTGGAGATTCCTTGCATACTATGTAAAGCTATGACATCAGCAATAATAGCGGTCTTAATTTGAGTTTTATAGAGTTGCTGATTGAGATCATAGTCAGCAAATACACGATACGAGAGATTGTAGGGATGACTGAGGAGGAGAGCCCGCCGATAAAAACATCCTTGATGAGGGAGAGTGTTGTATACTTTTAACTTACTGTTCCATTGTGGCCGTAGATAATCCTGTGTTTCTGTCACTACACATCCTGCAAGCAAATCTATACCATTATCTCGTGCATGACACAGCGCTTCATAAGGAAGATTTCTTAATTCATCTCCGGCATTGATATTGAGTACATAATCACCATGTGCAAAAATGGAAGCTTGGTTCATTGCATCATAAATCCCGGCATCCACTTGACTATGCCAATAGTCAATAATGTGTTGATACTTGTTAATAACTTGCTGTGTTCCATCTGTACTACCTCCATCCAAGACCACATACTCCATCCAAGGTGCTTTGAGCGATTCTATACTCTGAAATGTCGCTTCTATCTCATGAACAGCATTACGCACGACAGTGATGATGGTTAGAAGAGGGGTAGTCATTGTGATTGTTGTTTTTTAGAATGCAGCAACATAAGCTTTATCTGTTTCCATTCAGAGAGAAAAAGCGTATTGAACAGTAAAAGGAGTCCTATGAAGACGGTTACCATTTGCATCAAGAGTTTCAACCAAATAGTAGAAGAAAAATACTGCCCTACAAGGAAAACCGCAATTGCATAGAGTGCCACAACAAGACAACATTTGATAAAGTCAACGAATTGTCGCAACATCGGATAATTAGGGAGGTGTTGTGTAGAAAAATAAGTATTCAAGAGGTAGGATACAACTGAAATAAGAACAATTCCCCATAGCAACAGAGGCATAGAGTGGAGCAAAGCCACTGCTATCACACACACAGCAAAAAATTTCTTTCCAACCTCGATTTGAAAAAACAGTTTTCCTTTTCCAAATACTTGCAGGATATTTTGATTTAGCATAATCAAAGGTTGAAATAGAGCCGATAAACAAAGAATACGTAAAATCGGTACAGTAGCCATCCAGCGTGTTCCAAGCAAGACTTCTATAAGCGTATCAGCCATCGCACAAAACGTAAATAGCAATAAGGCTGAGACAAGTGTTGCATAACGGATGAAATTACGGTAAAGGTTTGTCAAATGTTCTTCGTCTGTTTTACAATCCGTCAAGACAGGTAAGGAAACGCGTTGTAGTACCATCGCTAAATTGACCGAAAATATAGAAGTAAATTGATCGGCCCGTGAGTACAAACCTAATTGATGAGGGGAATATACCTTTCCAATAACTAATGTATAGAGATTGTTATAGAGATTGTCGACCAAACCAGACATCAAAATTTTAGAGCCATATCCGAATAAAGATTTAGCAGCTACTGGGTCATATTGGAAGCGAGGTTTGAAAGTGGACACTACCCATAATCCTATTGTAATAATGCTCTGTCGTAATAGTTGTAAGCAGATGAGTGACCAATAGCTAAAATTGTTATAGACCATCCATATTCCAACTCCACCCGCAATGAGGGAAGCTGTAAGCGAAACTAATGCCTGTTCTTTGAATTGGAGGTGTTTAGTAAAATAAGTCTTCGGTATTATAGCAAAACTCCCTATAATCACTGATAAACAGACAACGCGAATTGCCAAGGTAAGGGCAGGTAAACGAAAAAAATCTGCCACAAATGGAGCTGTTACAAAAAACACACCATAAAGTCCTAAAGCAATCAAAACATTGATTACAAATGCTGTATTGTAATCAGTTGGAGAGGGAGCTGTTTTACGAATTAGGGCATTGGAAAAACCTCCATCCATCAACACTGTTGAGAATGTGATAAAAATGAGTGTAAAACTATACAATCCAATATCAGTAGGAAGCAGGTTGCGAGTTAAGACAATACCTACTAAAAAATTGATGCCTGTACCCGAAAGGTTTTCAGTTACACTCCATCCAAAACCTTTTAGAGTACGTGAAGCAAGAGTCTTCATAATTTAATTATTCGATGGAAGTAGGGCTTATCAAATTCCCTTAAAAGCATAATAGCATCCACTGCCAACGAAGCCAAGAATGAAGGTCAGAAAGATGGGAATCATGCGCTTTGGACCCGCTGGACGAACAGGGACGGGAGCTTCTTGAATGACCGTGAAAGCCGGAGTGCGCTCTTGCAGCTTCGCCTTGGCTATTTCCACTTGCGTCCCTAATTGTGTGAGATTGTTATAAGCCTGCTGCATCTCATTTTCCAAATCAGTTTCTTTGGTCTTATATTCATTAAGAACAAGATCTATATGACTATCCGAGTAAGCGATATAACTTTTTTGGATTTTGGTGTATTTTTCTCGCGCTTCTTTCTGTAGCTGTTCAGCATAGCGTAAGTCTATGCGAGCTTTACAGGTACGATAATCTATAATATAGGCTTGCAGTCTTTTCATAATAGCATTGGCCAGTGAGGCTGCCACATAGGGGTCTTGTGCCTGTGTCGTTAGACTTATCATTCCTGTTTTCTTGTCGATTTCACAGCGAATGTTGTCTTTAGTTTCCTTGATGAGTTCTTCTTGATGACGATTAAAATGCGTCGCTGTGAAGTTGAGTGTGCGGCTCGGATTTTTTTTATTGCCGATGACAGTTTTAACTACTTTATTCCACCAAGGTAGCTGCTGGTGGAAAGTTAGGTAACTGTAATAGCTTATTGTTTCCTTAGTTTTGCTTGTAACATTAAGTTTGAGTATGTCAATAATAAAATTATTGGAATTAAAGATATCTGGATAGATGTCTGGATTGATAGCATCTTTTCCATTGTTAGTGCCTATAGATAGACCGGCTAAGGAGGAAAGTTCAGAAAGATTCTTGGGTAAACCCATTACTCCAGACGACGACTCCGGAATGACTTGAATAGTAGCAGAATAGTAGCGTGGTAAACTGAATAGGATTCCAGCCACGAGAGAAGTCAAGATGATGGTAAAAAGTAACATACGCTTCCATCGCTGAAGGATAAGGGTGTGGAGAGAGGTGTAAATATTGATTTCTTGTTCCATGGGTAAGATAGGAGAGTATGAAGTGAAAGAAAAGAAGTTGGAAAAATACCTCAGAGATATTTTTTTCTATCTCTGAGGTAAATAAAATTATCTCTGAGGTAGATTTTTCTACATAAGAGGTAAATGGATGAAGAGTAACAAATTACTTTTTGAAAGTGTTGGCCAAGACCGCTGCAAGTGTGACAAGGCTCATACTTAAAGAAATGAGTTGTCCCAAAGCTCCCCAGTTTCGTTTGGGACGAGTGGGTATGACAATACTTGATCCCGGTTTGATATCTTTGGCCGAACGAACACGTGTTACAGTACCATTGGGGTTGATAACAAATGCACGACTTTTACGTGCTCTTTCACGATACCCCCCACTTTGGTTGACATAATACGAAAGCGCAGCATTAGGCTTGTAGGCAACGGTGTTAGGATACATGACTTCACCACTGATGCTTACAGTATTGTTGAGCCTTGGGATAAATACTTGGTCACCATCACGCAGAATTATGTCCCACTTGTCATTGCCAGGATAGGCACAAGCTTTATCAAGATTGATCGCAATGGTTCTCTCCTTTTCCACTGGAATTTTTCGGAGTTCAGTGGAGTCATCAAGCGTTACAATTTTGTGTATTTGTTGATATTTTTGAATTTCATGAGGCAAGAGTTGGCGAATAAGGCGAGCCCCCGAAAGATAGGCTTCCGGAGTGCAACCACCGGCTTGTTTTACCAAATCTGAAAGGCGCGCATTCTTCTTGGTTAAAGCGTACTTACCAGAGAAGTTTACTTCACCTTCAATTGTAGCGTGTTGCTGTTCTACATATCCTGGAGAGGTGCGTACAAAAACTTCATCAAAAGGTAAAAGAAGGAAGCCCGGCTTACCGTCTAAAACAAAACCATCTTTGATTGAGAAACTATAAACCTCAGCAATTTGTTCGCCACTGGTCAATGCCGTATGATCTCTTAGGCGTCGTGATACATCAACTTTGGCAATACTAGACTTATCTGTCAAACCTCCGGCTTTGAGAATAAAGTCTTCAATGGTGAGGTTTTCAGCATATTCGTAGGTACCAGGATATTGTACTTCTCCTTCAATTGTGAGGCTAAGTGTTTCATTCAAATCTTTGCGAGAAGGGATAAAGATGATGTCTTCATTCCGCAAAGTGATGTCGGCCTCTGTATGTCCGAGGATTGCTCCGGTATTGAAACTTTCGGCCTTTAGTGTGCGATCCTCTTTGCGACGATGCAACAGCCCTCGTGTGGTAATGGCTTCTTCTGCCAAACCACCAGCCGCAGCTATCAGTTGGCGAAGGGTGGAAATATTACCGTCCATCTGATATTTTCCAGGACGCATCACCGCACCACGTAGGTCAACCATATTCTTGTAGCGATCCAATACTGAGTCAACAGTTACAGAATCGGCATCGGCGAGTTGAAAGGTACCACGCTCAAATTCGTTGAGGGTATAGATACTCATTTGCCCACCTTTCTTGCGGATAAGACGCACATTCTCTTCATAAGCATCTCCAGTGAATCCACCAGCAAATTTTATCAAAGTAGATACACTCTCATTGCTCCTCATTTCATAGAACATGGGGCGCTTTACCTTACCTGTGATATTTACTAAACACTTGTAAGGCTCTACAATAATGACATCATTTGAAGCCAAACGGACATTGCCGCGCAGATTGCCATTGAGTATATAGTCATAAAGGTCGATGGTGGAAATTAGACGGTTATTGCGATAGACCTTGATGGCACGCATGGTTCCAATTTCATTGGTACCTCCAACGGTATAGAGGGCGTGGAAAACCGTAGAAAAGGCCGGCAGTGTGATTGTTCCTGGGGCAGTTACTTCGCCCATCACATTGACTGTAATCGACTTTGTCTGTCCAATGGTGAGTTTTATATTGGATCCTCCAAAACGCTGCCCTAATTTTGTGCGAACCGCAGTATTTGCTTGAGCTACGGTCATTCCACTCACATAGATAGGACCAAATCCTTCGATATTGAGTTCTCCTTCTGGGGAGACAGTTGATGTATACTGCTTTTGAGAAGCACCCCAAACATCGACAAAAACAGCATCTCCTGCCCCTAAACGATAGTCAGCGGGAGTGGAAATGTTAAGCTCTGGTTCAAAAGTAAGATTGTTGTTAATAAAGATGTCGCGCCCAAATACTTTTTTTGTTTTGGGTTGGTTTATCTCTACTCTGAAATCATTTTCATCATCTTTCTTTTGCTGAAGAGAATCGGATACTTCTCTGTCAGTCGTAAGATTTTGCTGTCGGCTATTTAGGTACTTCAGATAAAGTCTATCATGACTATCATCCTCAATAGATTTGCTGTCACGCTGGGTAAAGTTCTTATTTTTTCGGTGAGGTTCGTAAAGAACATTATTATGGCGTAAACGTCCCTCTGTACCTTCAATTTTGGAACTGTTTTTGATGACATTCAATTCATTTTTCTTCTGCTTCTCGTATTTCTTACGAATACGTTGAATATCAACACCTCGTTCAATAAGTTTAGATACAATTAGTGAACGCGAGGTGTTGTTAGCTTTTTCTTTTGCAATGAACGTCATGATTTGCTCATCGGTCATTGTACTTTGCGCTACGACCAAACACGGCAATGCAACAAGTATATAGAACAGAAGAAAGAATCTTTGGATATTCATGTTGAGAAAAAATGAAAAATAATATGAATCAAGTTTGATTTAGAAGATAGATTGCAGCGTTTGTAGCAGAATCGTGAGATCTTTCAGTAGGGTTGGATGTTTCTGATACTTCAAATCCATCTCTAACCTAATGAGCATTTTCTCCATGGTATCAGTATAGCCATTATAAATCGCAGCTTCGGAAGTAATTCCAGGACGCATCTGATAAAGTTGAGAATAACGTTTATCATGCTGAAGAATAAGATCTATGAAGTGCTGACGTTCAGGACGATAACCTACCAAGGACATATCTCCCTTAAGTACATTGATGAGTTGAGGTAATTCATCAAGATGATGGCTACGAAGAAAACGTCCTATCGGAGTATATTGATGCCTATTGTGACAATCGCTGCACAATTGAGGACCATTTTCTTCTGCATTCTCTTTCATCGTCCTAAATTTCAGAATAAGAAAAGGCTTGCCATAGCGCCCAATACGTTCCTGTAAAAAGAAAGCAGATCCTCGTGTGGTGATTTTTTGTGCTAAATAAATAACCAACAAGAAAGGAAAGAGCATCCCCAAAGATACTGCTGCCACCATAACATCAAAAACTCTTTTAATAAAGAGTTGTGCGGGATGGAGATTGTAACTTATAGACATGGGGATGAAAAGAAAGAGTGTTCAATACAAAAGAAAATTTGCAGAAGAAACGCAAGTACACCTATGGGGGAGTCTTTGAATTACAAAAATAACGCTGTCTACTGTGATTTATTGTGTCTATAAGGTCAGAGGCGCAACATGAGTTGCGCCTCTGACGAGTGGAGACGATGTGTAGACAAGGTGATTATTTGGCATAACTCACCGAACGTGTTTCACGAATAACGGTGATTTTCACTTGACCAGGATAGGTCATTTCGTTTTGAATGCGAGTGGCGATATTGTTCGAGAGATTGTCGATTTCTTTATCGTCGATTTTGTCTGCACCAACAATGACACGCAATTCTCGGCCGGCTTGGATGGCATAAGTTTTCACTACGCCAGGGTAGCTCATCGCGATATTTTCCAAGTCGTTAAGGCGCTTGATATAAGCTTCTACAATTTCACGACGAGCTCCAGGTCGGGCACCCGAAATAGCATCACACACTTGGACAATAGGTGCTAAAAGGGAAGTCATCTCGATTTCATCGTGGTGGGCGCCAATGGCGTTCACGACATCGGGTTTTTCCTTGAACTTTTCCGCTAACTTTGCACCATAGAGGGCGTGTGGAAGTTCGCTTTCTTCATCGGGCACCTTGCCAATATCGTGTAGCAAGCCTGCACGTTTAGCCTTCTTGGGATTCAACCCAAGTTCAGCCGCCATGATGCCACAAAGGTTGGCTGTTTCACGAGCATGCTGTAGAAGGTTTTGCCCATAAGAGGAGCGATACTTCATTTTTCCGACTATGCGAATAAGTTCAGGATGAAGGCCGTGAATTCCAAGATCAATAGCCGTACGCTTACCCGTTTCTATCACTTCCTCCTCAACCTGTTTAGTTACTTTTGCTACAACTTCCTCAATACGTGCAGGATGAATACGGCCATCCGAAATTAGATTGTGCAAGGCCAAACGGCAAATTTCCCGACGCACAGGGTCAAAAGCACTAATAACGATAGCTTCAGGAGTATCATCCACCACGATTTCTACTCCTGTTGCAGCTTCGAGTGCACGAATGTTACGACCTTCTCGCCCTATAATACGTCCTTTCACATCATCATTATCAATATGAAATACGGTAACGCTGTTTTCAATAGCTGTTTCTGTCGCAACCCGTTGAATAGTCTGAACAACAATACGTTTGGCTTCTTTATTCGCTGTCAACTTCGCTTCATCCATTATTTCGTTGATGTAGCTTTGCGCATATGTTTGGGCTTCAGCTTTCAAGCCTTCGACCAACCGTTCTTTAGCCTCACTTGCAGAAAGTCCCGAAAGCTCTTCGAGTTTTTCTATTTCTCGTTGCTGCATTTTGTCCAATTCTTCCTCTTTGCGAGCAAGAAGTTGCTCTTGGGTTTTGAGGCGCCCCTGAATAGAGTCGAGTTCTTGCTTCCTACGTCCAAGCTCTTCTTGACGTTGGTTGATACCTAGCTCGCGCTGTTTCAGTTTATTTTCTGTTTGTACAATACGCTGATTGCGCTGTTGTACTTCTTTTTCAAGTTCTGCCTTTTTGTTGAGAAATTTTTCCTTAACTTCAAGTAGTTTCTTTTCTTTAATGACTTCGGCCTCTTTTTGTGCTTCCTCCATCTTGTTTTTGAACATAGAGGTAAGGACATATTTGAACAAGCCAAAACCAATCGCTGTGCCTACTACTAAGGCAGCGAGGGCGATGATAAGGGTTAGGGTATTCATTGGATATTTTCTATTGGTTTATTTAGAAGGGGATTCCCCCAGTGCTTCTTCTATTTCACGAGTGAGTTGCTCCATTGAGAGAAGAAAAGGCAAAGAGTCCTTTTTGTTTTCTTCTTGCAAAAGATCTGCTGCCAAACTGGTAAGAACTAAAGCATTATACTTTTGTAGAGATAACTCTCTGAGGTGGTAACGGTAGCGGGCAAACTTGTCGTTGATACGTTGAGCAGCTGCACGATAAGTTGCTTCCTCATTGCGCGGAACTATAAATTGATGTGTATCCTGATCAATGAGCAGTGTAATTGTGAGCTTTTCGCTATTTTCCGACATTTTAGGAGGGTATTATACGTTAAGCATGGCAATGCACTTATCTATCTCTCGTATCAGTTTTGTTATACGCTTTTGAGCAGTTTCTGTATCAACGGAGGTCACCTCAAACATTTTGGCCATTTTAAGGGTTGCATACCGTTGTTCGAGAACTTCAATCTGTTGTACTTGCTCTTTTATTTGCACTTTTTGCTCCTCCAACTTTGTTTTAAGCGCGCCGTTTTCTTGAACGACGCTCTTATATTTCATCAAGAGTTGACGCACTCGTGCCTCAAACTGATGGAGTGTCTTTTCTTCTTCGGGGGTCATAGTTATAATAAAGTTGGAGCGATAACAATACTACTTTTCGTCAGTAGCATTTCCTTTAGGCTCTTTTTTGGCAAGGATGACTACATTATAGACAAATTCACTCATCCATTGCTGAGAGTAGCCTAATTGCGCTTGATAGGAACGGATATTATTGACGGCACGATACGTAGCTTCATCTTTCCAAGAGTTTTTAAGAAAGATGTCGGCAATGGATTTCTGAATGAGATTACGCAGGGTACCTTTGAGAAATCCTGGAAGTCGAAACTTCCAACTCATCACATTGCCCATCAACATCATCAATTCTTGACTGAAGCCTTGGAATTGAAATAGATAGGTCTGCATCTCGTTGATATTCCTGCAACGGCGGCGAATGCTGCTATCAATTTCTTTGAAGAAATCATCAGAGATGCCATAAATTTCACTCAGCATCTTCTTACAGCGATTTTTTTCTCCCAATCCAATACGATTATTGACAGTTGGTACTTTGAGGGTTTGCTTAAAGATGCGTAAGTCAGGTAAAGCTCTCATATCACGCAATCCAAAGTTGGCTGCCATTACGGCCTGGAAATAAACGCGAATCAACGTCATAAAGTCTTCTGTGCCACCAACGCGCCATCCTTGTTCTTGTTCTTTAGAAGCGGTACGTCCCAATATCTTTGATAAAATTCCCATAGGAGTCTTAGCTAAATATTACTTTTTCAATGAAATCAATGTTTATCAGGTAGTTAAATGCTTAGTGCTACACCTACCTTTCAAAATTATTTGCAAATATACCATTTAATCTTTGTTCCTCCAAAGGAAAAAATAAAAAAACATCAATGCTCATAATCTATTGCTGTCCAGCAAAAAATGGGAGCATCTTTATAACCTTCTGTTACATAGTTATTTGTAGGATAAATCAGATGAAGGGGGTATATTTTCCATACTTTCATTTCAATATATGTGAACATATTTACGAAAACAGTATAGTGAATAGTAAGTCTGCCTCCTCTCCAACACTTACCGAGAGGATATACATGATTGCCTCTTACGTCCTCTTTTCGGTTCATCCGACATTTGGAGTGATGGCAGGGTAAAAAGAAGAAAACCGCT
>CAUUGL010000040.1:0-19647 GCA_963544845.1 uncultured Alloprevotella sp. | reverse complement strand
GATTAGAACCTATGAAAAAACGAACGATTTGTTGCACTTCGATTTTGAAAGTACGGACTGACCCGATTTTACCGATATCCTTACAACGTAGAGTTCATGAAAGAGAGCAGTACGCTCTTCTTCCTGCTCTTTGAGGATACCGAGTATCATAGGGCGGAAAGCACTGGAACGAAGGGCGAGGAATGCGCAATTCAAAGCAAAGACCTTGAGAGGGCCATTTACGAGGGCGAAAGCCATTGCATTGTTCGCCATCGTAGGTCTCAATAAAAAGACAGCGTTCGTGACGGCTCAAGGCATTCAGCATAGCTCCGACCAGAGTGTTAAAATTACCTCCGAAAGAGAGAAATGTCGAGAATAATTCCGATATTTGTGACTTCGTAAGCTCCATTGTTCTTGTTTGTTTTTTTCTTTCACCACAAAAATAAGAACTTTGGAGCTTACACACAAATATAGAACACTATCTGCTATCACCTACAAAGTACAACCGCCATCAAAGAGTTTTTGCTCTTTGATGGCGGCTTCATTTTATAGAAAAGGTTTACTCAGTTCTACTTTTACAACCTCCTCAGTAAAGTTTAGGGGGATGGCGAAGAAGAGTTAGAATTCTCCCATCTGTTCGGCAACCTCGGTGCGTACACGAGTTGCGAAATCGGCAATACTCATCACTTCCGGTGCACCACCCTGCTGACCTTGTACACGTACAGCCACTGTACCTTCTGCAGCCTCCTTTTCACCGACTACGAGAAGGAAAGGAATGTGCTTCATCTCGTTATCGCGTATTTTACGACCTATTTTCTCACTACGGTCGTCAACGAGGGTACGCACATCTGCGGCTTCGAGTTGTTCGCGTACTTGCTGAGCGTAATCGTTGAACTTATCGGAAATGGGTAACACAACAGCCTGATCTGGCGTCAGCCAAAGAGGGAAACGCCCGGCAGTGTGCTCAATAAGCACTGCAACAAAACGTTCCATTGAGCCGAAGGGTGCGCGGTGAACCATAACAGGACGATGCTTTTTGTTATCCTCGCCGGTGTATTCAAGTTGGAAGCGTTCGGGAAGATTGTAATCTACCTGAATTGTACCCAACTGCCAACGACGACCGAGGGCATCCTTGACCATAAAGTCGAGTTTTGGACCATAGAAAGCGGCTTCTCCATACTCGATTTTAGCATTAAGTCCCTTTTCCTCACAAGCTTCAATAATGGCTTGTTCCGCCTTCTCCCAGTTATCCTCCGATCCGATGTATTTAGCACGATCTGTCTGATGACGTAGGGAAATTTGAGCTTCAAAATTATCAAACTTCAAAGCTTTGAAGATGATAAGGATGATGTCCATCACGTTGAGGAACTCCTGCTTCACTTGATCGGGACGACAGAAGATATGAGCATCGTCTTGGGTGAAACCACGAACGCGAGTAAGTCCATGTAACTCACCACTCTGCTCGTAACGATACACTGTACCAAACTCCGCCAAACGCAAAGGTAAATCTTTGTAAGAGCGAGGTTTCCAAGCGTAGATGGCACAGTGGTGCGGACAGTTCATAGGTTTGAGGAAGTACTCTTCACCTTCTTCAGGAGTGGTAATGGGCTGAAAGGAGTCTTTACCATATTTGGCATAGTGTCCGGAAGTAACGTAGAGATTTTTCGAGCCGATGTGTGGAGTCATCACCTGCTGATAACCAAAGCGCTTCTGAATCTTTTTCAAAATATCTTCGAGACGAAGACGGAGCGCCGTACCTTTGGGCAACCACATAGGCAAACCTTTACCGACAAGATCGGAGAACATAAAAAGCTCCATTTCTTTACCAATCTTACGGTGGTCGCGTCGCTTGGCCTCTTCAAGCAGTGCGAGGTATTCGTCCAGCATCTTCTTCTTGGGGAAGGTGATGCCGTAAACACGCGTCATCATAGGACGCTTCTCATCGCCTCTCCAGTAAGCTGAACTGACAGCCATCACCTTGACCGCCTTGATATGGCTGGTATTGAGAAGGTGAGGGCCACGACAAAGATCGGTGAATGTTCCTTGTGTGTAGGTGGAGATATTGCCGTCTTCGAGATCGGAAATGAGCTCGTTTTTATAGTGTTGTCCCTTGTCGCCGAAGAATTTAAGGGCGTCGTCCTTCGAAATGGAAGCACGCACCACACTTTCCTTCTTTTGCTGCAACTCCGTCATTTTCTTTTCGATTTTGACAAAGTCTTCCTCGCGGATAGTTACTCCTTCAGGAGGCATCACATCGTAGTAGAAACCATTTTCGATGGCAGGGCCTATACCAAATTGAGTGCCGGGCCAAAGTTCTTGCATAGCTTCGGCCATAAGGTGAGCCGACGTGTGCCAAAAGGTATGTTTTCCTTCCTCGTCGTCCCACTTATAAAGGGCAATAGCAGCATCTTCAGTTATGGGACGATTAAGCTCTATGGTCTTTCCGTTTACTCCACAAGCCAACACATCTTGTGCCAATCGGCTCGAGATGCTTTCGGCAATCTGCAAACCCGTAACGCCGCTTTCATATTCGCGTACACTACCATCGGGAAACGTAATTTTAATCATAATGGATATGAAGTTTTTTAGTTCTTGTCTGTTTCACGATAAATACTATCGTAATTATCTCCGCAAAGTTAGTTGTTTTGAAGCGAATAGCCAAATCTAACACATAGTATTACACTTCACCACCATATTGTTGCTGCTATTCAGGCTCTTGCGGGAGTTCTTCATGCCCAATGGTTAGTTTGCGCAAATCATACATAGAGCCATTGTAGATATTCAAATCTACTGCAGTGGAAATTCCCTCTACACGACCAAGATCAGTGTGTTGCCAAAATTTCCATTTTCCCTTATAACCAACTTCTTTTGCGTAATAATGGGCAATCCAAAAGGGATATCGGTCGAACTCCTTCGTATTGAGATGAGTAGTTTTGAAGTTCAAGCCTGTGTAAATAATGGGCGGAGTTCCATATTTCTTTTCCAAAAGTTGTAACCACTCAAGTGCCTCTTTACGTAGCTGAGCGCTGGTGAGTTGTCCTTGCTGTTCAATATCGAGTACAGGAGGTAAGTCGCCATCCTCAAGATGAACCTGCTGCATATAATACTTAGCTTGCACATCGCCCGAAACAGAAGGAGAAAAGAAGTGGTAAGCTCCACGGATAAGCCCATATTGCCCGGCCTGATAAAAGTTCTCGTTGAAATTTTGATCAAAGAGACTTTTGCCTTCAGTAGCTTTGATAATTACAAACTCAACTGGCTCGCCGGCAATTTTAGCACGTGCCACACTTTCCCAATCGATATGTCCTTGATGATGGCTCACATCTAAACCATGGATACTATAGCCTACAGGATAATCGACCTCACCATAGAGTGCCCGCCAACGCAGGGCATAGGGTGCGACCGTATATTTGTAGAAGACAAAGCCGTAAATCACAGTCGCGACAATGGCTCCTATCCAAACTATACGCTTATAACCATGCCCAAAAGAGCGTTCTGCCCACGACATACTCCCTTTCTTACGCTTAGAGACGGATGGGCGAATTTTCTTTCGTGGCGAGGAACTAGTCTTACGAGCAGTTTTTCGTTTCGAAGTGGGCATTGTATAAGAATAAAAAGAAAGAAGCACAAACCATCGGAACTCTATTCCAATCGTTCGTGCTCCTTGGATATTCGTGTGCTATAAACTATTTAGCTTGTTCGAGGGCAAGGGTACGTGTGCATTGATCGCAAACTTCCGTGGGACCCCAATATTGAATAGGACCAGGGTAAACGAAAGCTGTTTGCTCTGCCCAAGCCTCGCGTTGAGCGGCAAATGCCTTGAAGGGCGCACCATCGAGTTCTACAAGAGCCTTGCGAATCACAGGCTTCATATGTCCATGACGGCGTTCCATATTCATCATCATCGTGATGGGCACACCACCTGCCACCCATTGTTCTGCGGGAGCGGTCGTATTCTTAACGATGGCCATATAGCCTGTTTTACCATTTGCTACGAGTTGGGCAGCTGATGCTCCCAAAGCATAGCAGTAGTCTGCATCAAAGTTGGAAGGAGCAGCACAACGACCTTCATAACCAAAGAAGTGATGGAGGGGTGCAAACTTGCCGGTGTATTTGCCTTCCTTCTTCCAAACTGCAAGCTTTTCGGCTACCATTTCGCTGAGAAGCTTTTCAGTTTCAATGAGCGAAACCTGTACGTTACCATGAGGGTCACGTTCTGCCGTGAGTTGCTTAGCTACACCTTCGGGCAGCGAAGCATAAATAGCAGCATTGGCAGCCGAGAGTTTACCAAGTACCCAAGCACGTTGTTCTGCGGCCTCTACTTGTGCTGCCTCCGGAGTAGAAAGCAGGTCGTTGAGTTCAGCAATGAGCTTCTTCAAAGAAGGAATGAACTCGATGAGACCTTCGGGGATGAGGACAGTACCGAAGTTGTTACCAGCAGCAGCGCGCTTAACCACTACTTCTGCGATGTAGGTCACTACGTCGTCGAGGCTTTGTTCCTTAGCTTCTACTTCTTCAGAAATCAAGCACACGTTGGGTTGCACTTGGAGTGCGCACTCGAGGGCGATGTGAGAGGCAGAACGCCCCATGAGCTTGATAAAGTGCCAGTACTTACGAGCAGAGTTGGCGTCGCGTTGGATGTTACCAATCACTTCCGCATAAGTCTTACAGGCGGTGTCAAAGCCGAAGGAAGTTTCGATTTGGTCGTTCTTCAGGTCACCGTCAATGGTTTTGGGGCATCCAATCACTTGCACACCATATTTTTGAGCAGCGTAGTATTCTGCGAGCACGCAAGCGTTGGTGTTGGAGTCGTCACCACCGATGATAACGATAGCGTTGAGACCGAGTTGACGAATCACCTCCATTCCCTTTTCGAACTGAGCCTCTTCTTCGAGTTTCGTACGACCAGAACCAATCATGTCGAAACCACCCGTGTTGCGGTATTCGTCGATGAGTTCGTCAGTCATCTCGAGATAGTTGTGATCAACCAAACCTCCAGGCCCCATGAGGAATCCGTAGAGTTTAGAGTTGGGATTTTGCTTCTTCAAGCCATCGTAGAGGCCGCAAATCACATTGTGACCGCCAGGAGCTTGGCCACCAGAAAGGATAATACCGATGTTGATGGGAGCATATTCCTTCTTCTCGTCCGTAGGTTCAAAATTTACGAGGGGCATGCCATAAGTGTTGGGGAAGAGAGCTTTGATTTCTTCTTGGTTGTCTACACTTTGAGTGGGTGCACCTTCCACGATTTTCACGTTACCACGAAGACCTGCGGGAAGTTTAGGCTGATAGGCAGCACGAGCAATTTGCAATGCGCTTTTTTCCATAAATTTTATTATTGTAGTAAGATTAAATTTCTGCCTACAAAATTACGGAATAATCAGAGAACCACAAAGTAAATAAACGAGTTTTTAGAGATAAAACTCCTCACAAAGCTGCTGATAAGCGGGGCTGCGTTGTCCTTCTTGCATCAAGATAAGTTCGTTTCTTTTAGGTAAATCCTCTACCCTACCCTTTACAAAGTGCAACAACACACGTTTAGGCATTTTGTGAGCCACAGTTCGCACATCAGTTTGCCGCAATAGGGAGAATCCAACCCGATTACATAACTCATGAAAATAAGACTGTCCACTCTTGGGAAGAATGACTTGAAGCGTTCCATTTTCTGCCAACAACTCACCTGCCCGTTGCACAAAAGATGAAAATGGAAGGCCTGCAGCATTGTGTCGCGCTTGTGCTCGCTGCAAGTTGGGCGACTGTAATGTTTCTTCAAAAAACGGAGGATTACTCACAATTGCACCCACAGAATGAGGAGAGATGGGTAAAGTAAGAAAATCTGCATTCATCACTACTACCCTGTTTGAAAAAGGGGAATTTAGCACATTTTTTTTAGCTTGATCTGCTGCCTCCCTCTCTATCTCAATCGCGGTAACCTGTGCCTTTTCAAAGCGCTGCGCTAACATGAGAGCTATCAACCCGGAACCTGTGCCCACATCTAAGCAACATCCCGATTCCGGCAACTCTGCCCATGCCCCTAAAAGCACTCCATCTGTACCGACTTTCATAGCGCAGGCCTCATCTTGAATAGAAAATTGTTTAAAGCGAAACATAAGCAAAAATAAAAAGGCGTCTTCGGTAAAGAAGAACGCCTTTCGATTGGATTGGGAATATTTTTATTGTTTGACTAAGCCGATAAGATTACTTAGCCTTCTCAACAATGGCTTTGAAAGCCTGAGGGTTATTCACAGCGAGGTCAGCGAGCACCTTGCGGTTAATCTCGATACCTGCCTTGTGAAGACCGCCCATAAGTTGAGAGTAGCTCATGCCTTCAAGGCGAGCTGCAGCATTGATACGCTGAATCCAGAGAGCACGGAAGTTGCGCTTCTTGTTACGACGATCGCGGAAAGCGTAAGTAAGACCTTTTTCCCAAGTATTTTTGGCAACGGTCCATACGTTTTTGCGGGCACCATAGTAACCGCGGGTCAACTTGAGAATTCTCTTGCGCTTAGCGCGAGATGCTACATGATTTACTGATCTTGGCATAGTAGTTTTGTTTTTGATTGCCGGCGGTTCGCTAATCGCTTACGCTTGATGAGCCGGACATTCGATGAATAAATGACTGTTGGTAAAAATGGTGAAGATTTAACGCAAGCAAAGCAGTTCGCGCACTTGGTTTTCGTCAACATTGGCAATTAAGCCAAAGTGGCAAAGGTTACGCTTTTGCTTCTTTGTTTTCTTCGTCAGAATGTGACTATGAAAAGCGTGCTTTCTCTTAATTTTACCGGTTCCGGTGAGCGTAAAACGCTTCTTTGCGCCGGAATTAGTCTTTACTTTAGGCATTTGTTTGTAAATTAAAAAATTAAAAAATATGTGCGGTTGCGCATACCTGGCACAACGCGCGACGTTTATCAAACTTCGAGGTAAGCGCCTTGACGGATGCTTTTTAGTGATGTATGGAAACTGGGGTAGTTCCGCCAAGAATCACTCGTTGTTTGCTTGGTTTTCAAAATACAGAATACAGAATAGCGCAACGTCGTCACTCTACTCTTAGAAGTCTTCTCCCTCAACTTTCGGTCCTGCATACTCGCGACGTTCTTTGACTTGAGGTGCTTTCTTTACAGGCGTTTCTTTTGTTTCCTCAGTCGCTTCATCAGGCACGACTTCCTCCTTTTTGAGAGGAACTTTCTTTGGGGCAATAAACATAATCATCCGTTTACCTTCCAAAACAGGCATTGACTCTACCTTACCATACTCTTCAAGGTCATTGGCAAAGCGGAGCAACAGCACCTCTCCTTGTTCTTTGAATAAGATGCTTCGTCCACGGAAGAAGACATAAGCTTTCACTTTATCGCCCTCTGTCAAAAAACCTTTGGCATGCTTCAGCTTAAAGTTGTAGTCGTGATCGTCGGTTTGAGGGCCGAAACGTATTTCTTTCACCTCAACTTTTACTTGCTTAGCTTTCAGCTCTTTCTGACGTTTCTTCTGTTGGTAAAGGAATTTCGAGTAGTCAATCAGTCGACAAACTGGAGGTTCGGCATTGGGACTAATCTCTACAAGGTCTACGCCTTGCTGTTGTGCTAAACGTAGAGCATCGCGCGTTGACATTACGCTGCTTTCCGTTTCATCACCTACAATACGTACCTCACGAGTACGAATTTGCTCATTGACACGGTATTGCTGTTTGATTTTATCATTCTTATTAGGTCTCAAATGTCGATAAGTTTTAGGTTTGTTAATCGAAGAGCTACATTTATTTTGCGTGCAAAAGTACACATTTTGTTCCTATCCACAAAGCTTTTACTTAAAAACTTTAGTTTTATAGTTTGTTTTACCCCTTCAGAAAGTAGATTACCAAATCCATCCCATCATTTTCAAGACAACAGGTGTCAAAATAGCAGTAAGCACCCCATTAGCTATAAGGCCGAGACTGGCAAATGCACCGTATTTGGATCCATTTTCCATAGCACGTGATGTACCTACTGCATGAGACGCCGTTCCCATACTCAATCCTTGTGCAATAGGGCTTTTCACACGCCCTATTTGCAAAACTTTGAAGCCAGCCACAGCACCAAACAATCCAACCAGCACGACAATGGCCGCTGTCAGCGAGGGGATACCTCCTTGCGTGCGACACACCTCCATAGCAATGGGAGTCGTAACACTTTTAGGAGCCAACGAAATCACCACCGCCTCGCTTGCTCCCATCAGTTTGGCCACAAGCACCACGACCACTATCCCGATAATACAGCCCACCATTTGAGATAACAAGATAGGAACAAGTTGCTTTCGGATTACTTTAAGTTGTAAATAAAGAGGTACTCCCAGTGCAACAATTGCTGGCTTGAGCCAAAAATCAATTTGCGCCCCTGCTTGAGCGTAGGTTTCATAAGAGATGCCTGTCATTTTCAAAAAAAGAATGAGGATGGCTATCGTAATGAGAATAGGATTGAACAATACCCATCCCGTGCGGCGTTGCACCCACTTGGCGGCCAAAAATGTGGAAAAAGTGAGGGCTATAAGGATAAAATTATTTTCTAAAACGGACATATTTTCTTACAATTTGATGCGTCCACCCTGTGACTAACAAGACAACCACTGTGCTCACCAACGTGGCAACGACTATGGGCCAAAACTCTTTGGCGATAATATCAAAATAAAGCATAAGTGCCACACCCGGCGGCACGAAGAAAAAGCCGAGATTACTTAGTAGAAAGTCAGAAATGCCTTTCACCCATTCCAACTTTACCCAACCGAGCTGTAAAAAGGCCGTGAGCAACAGCATACCTACAATGCTACCCGGCAGGCTCACTCCCGTAAACCAGACAATTAGTTCTCCCAAGGCCATACAGCCAAAAAGGAAAGTACATTGTTTTACCATTTTATCTTGTGTTTTATCCTTTACATAACCATCTTTATGCATCAAACTCCGGACGCTAATAAAAAGGTTATAAATCATCAGCAAAATTACAGAAAAACAAAGGAATAGATAAGATTCTGTCAAAAAAACAATACAGAAAAATTATGAAATATCTTATTTGCTTTGTCCACTGAAAAAACCTTTGTATTTTTGCTCACAATCGTTTCAAGGTCTTCCTTTATTCGTTTATAGAAAAAGAGTCAAGCCGGCTATTTATTTTACAGGAAAGAACTGGTTTCTAAAATTTCGATCAATTTCTTTTCTTCGCTACGCACGTTCACTGCCCCCTTATCATGTTTTATAGAAAAAGATTCAAGCCTCACCAGCCTCGCACTGGTTTTCACAAATTCAAGACACGCTTTCAACGCAGTTGTCACGTTGTTTTAGCACTTTTAGCCACTATTTTTATGCTGGCTGTAGCAACGGTGCAACGAGATGATAAAGTATGGGGAAAGGAGTTGCATCCTAAACGACAGCTGGTTACACCCGACACGCTCACCACGCTGTCCGATGGAAGTTATGTAGTCAACACCACCGAGTTAGGCAAGAATATCATTGGATACGGAGGCCCCGTGCCACTCACCCTCACTATTACAAATGACACTTTGCGTTCCATCACAGCACTTGAAAATAATGAAACCCCAGATTTTTTTGTAGAAGTCAAACCTCTTCTTAAAATCTGGGAAGGACGTTCCCTTGCCGAAGCAGAAACACTGCAAGTCGATGTTGTAAGCGGTGCCACCTACTCATCGCATGCTGTTATTGACAATGTGCGCAAAGGTGTTCATTTCCTGCGCGACTACAAAGAGGCACATAGCTGGTGGGCACAGGTAGATAAATCACCAAAGTTTTGGTTCTCACTCCTCGTAGTATTGCAGGCCGGCATTCTCCCACTATGGGTGCACAACCGTATCTATCGCAACCTACAGCAGTTGCTCAATGTCGGCGTGTTGGGAGTATGGACAGGCACATTTCTCAACTACACGTTCTTTCTCAACTGCACAGCCAACGGCATCACCTCCTTCTCCCTACTTGTCCCCACAATCATGCTCGTAACTGCTTTTATCTATCCGCTCTTCGGTCGAAAATCGCATTACTGTACCCATATCTGTCCATTTGGTGCAGCACAAGACTTGGCAGGACAACTCACGAGGCGAAAAAAGACCATCCATCCTCGCACGCTGAAAGTTCTCAACCACTTCCGCAAACTGCTTTGGGTGGCGCTGATGCTATGTATGTGGACGGGATTATGGTTCACTTGGATAGACTACGAAGTGTTTTCGGCTTTTATCTTCCAATCTTCTTCTCCCATCGTTATCGCAATGGCAACGGCTTTCATCCTGCTCAGCATCGCTATACCACGCCCCTATTGTCGCTTTGTATGCCCAACGGGCACACTCTTCAAATTCGCACAAAGAAGCTGACCCCGAGAGTGGAAGCATTAAGTTTTCCCCTCATCTCCAAGTAAAATTAGCTCAAACAAATTTCCACTTTCTAATCAAAGGCAGAAAGTGGGATTTCTCTTGTAAATTATTTTTGTTCGGTAAAAGTTTTTTCAAAAGATATCATATCCTCACTCTAAATTTGGGAAGACTTTTTGTAGAAAGGAGCAGCGCGCGACAAATGGAATCAAGGAACGAAAATCCTCGCGCGTACGCGCGCATTCTCTTGCAAAATGTGTTTTTATCCTTCACTTCCTTCACCAGAGAGGATATTCTCTTGTTAGATAGAGGGTTACGGGTGAAGGATTAAGAAAAATAAACACTTCGTTTCACAGACGTTTTCTCGCCACGGCATTGTCCAAAACTCATTCTTTGTTTTGCCATAGCTCGTCCAGCTGAACGAGAACGTTCACAAGAGGGATGATTTTGAGAGGAAGGCCGAGGAGGTGAAGGAAGTGAAGGAAAAAACACAGAATTTGTGTGTATGACGCGCGCGCATGCATGTGTGCCGAGTGTAAGCATTTTCCTCAGAGGTAGTTTGATTTAGATAGGAGCTGAAAAAAACTACCTCTGAGGTAGATTGACCCGTATCGTTCGGAGGAGGATGAAATGTTAAAGTTGTGTTAAAGTCGAGGTTTGGTGGTAAGTTTGGCCGGTGAGATGTCTATATATAAACAGGGGGCTTTCTTTATCAAAAAGAAAGCCCAAAGTCCTATTTTAAGGGCTTCGGGCTGGTATTTTTTGCGACTTTGAAGTTTACCGGACAGCAATATTTGTAAATCTATTTGCTCAACCTTCTTCGACAAAGCGGAGAGAAAGGATTTTTCGTAGGCGCTCACGAAGGGGTATGAGTAGAGATTGACGCACTTGAATGATAAGTAATGTTGAAATGGCTGTGTACTCTCTCGTAATGATTTCGCCTTCGCCCTCACGCACAAAACGCATCGCCACGTCAGCATCAGTATAGGGAACTTCAACCACAAACTGTGCCATGACCAGTCGCTCCACCTGAGTGGCAGCAGTCAGCGCATCGGCAGCAGCCGTTTTGTAAGCCACGGCTAAACCACCTGTACCCAGTTTCACGCCTCCGAAATAACGCACTACACCTACCAGCACCTGGGTCAATCCGAACGAGCGGATTTGGCCAAGAATCGGTTTACCAGCCGACCCCGATGGTTCTCCACCATCATTGCAGCGAGTTTGCCCGCCATCAACGCCAAGGGCGTAAGCATAACAAACGTGGCGCGCATCGTAGAATTTTTTCTGCAATGCTGCCACGTACTGCTTAACTTCCTCCTCACACTCCACATGATAGGCAAAAGCATAGAACTTACTGCGCTTTTCGGTGTAAATCGCTTCACCTGTGGTCTGCAGCGTGAGAAAAGAGTCGGTCATTTAGTCTTGATTGAAATGATAGAGGAAAGTGGCCATACCTGTGAGGGCAGGTTTCTTTTGGTCCTTTATGTCGATGGAAAATTTGATATCAGCCTTGCAAACACCACGCAAATTGGCGATATCGGCCAACTCTGCCTTCAAACGAATGCTCTGACCGGAAAGAACAGCTTGACCGAACTTCATTTTATCCATACCATAGTTAACCATCATTTTGATGTTGCGCACATCAATGATTTGGCTCCACAAGTAAGGCAAAAGGGAAAGCGTGAGATAACCATGTACAATGGTTTGACCAAAGGGACCTTCTTTCGCTTTTTCTGCATCGACATGAATCCACTGGTGGTCAAGCGTGGCATCGGCAAAAAGGTTGATGCGTTCTTGGGGCACTTCAAGCCAATCGGAAATGCCAAGCACTTCGCCTTTATGCGAAGCAAACTCTTCGTAGTTACTGATTACGAGCATAAGTATTATGTCTTTAATGAGATTGTGTAGACCCTGCAAAGCAAGGTGCTATAAGTAAAGAATTCGTTTAAGATGTAGAAGCGCTACTCCTCATCGATATTGCTATCGCTCTCACGGCGCGAAACTTCATTCATGGTAAGTGAGGAAATTTTGAATTGTCCATTGAGCGTAGCAGTAGCAGTATAAGAGCCGAAAGTCTTACCGCGATTGTCTCGCGTAATTCGCTGATCAACGGTAAATTTCACGGTATAAGTTTTCTCTCCTTGATCATTAGTAGTCTTCGTGCAAACATAGTCATTGTTGAGAATAAAGGAGCAATTCAGAATGTGCTCATTATAAGTTGCCGCAATAAGATTGACCACATCGGCCTTCGTAGCATTAGTTTTTGAGAGAAAACGACTCATCACGGGAGTAATGCAGGTGACGATGCCCGCCTCATCATTACTACCGAAAGCATCATAGAAGACAGCGAGCGTAGAGGCAATGTTCTCCTCTTCCGTTTCGTCTACTTTCGTATTAACAATGGTATTCTGCGCTTGTGATGCCTCAGAGAGATATCGACCGTCTGGGTGGCGACTAATGTAAGCCGCGATAGCTTCGGGAGTATTGATTTTAAGTGCCTCCTGCCAGTCAAGTGAATCAATCTTTAAATCACACTGTTTAGCCAGCGAACTCGTTGGATAATTACTTTTGAAGCGTTCGAAGTCACTCACATAAGCACTATTAGAGAGACGCGCCCATTCATCATACATTGTCCGAAGTTTCGCCAAGCGCTCGCGTACTTCCCCTGCACGAGGACTGTCGGGAAATCTACGTAGGAAGTCCTCATAGTCTTCTATTTTCTCATTATCCATCAGCACACTATAAGCCACAACCTCATTGTTACGCTGATAGTAGAAGTAAGTAGCGAAACCGGCACCGATAATCAACACAGCAGCCAGCACAATCATCCAAATGGTTTTCTTATTGCTTTTCTGTGAGGGCATTCCCTGAGGATTTCCCAGATTTGGTTCGGGCGTTTGAGGAGCAACTTGTGGCTCCATGTTCTCAAACTGTTGTTGGTTCATAATCGAAGATAAAGTTGATGAAGCATTATTCAAAGAGGGGCAAGAATTACACACTTTTCCCTTTTGCGTGCAAAGATACAAAGTTTTTTCTGAAATACTTGGCAACTCATCATGAATTGACTATTTTTGCACTTAGATTTATCTAAAAACTAACATCAAATTCATTTTTATCACATGAAAGGTATCAAAACTCTCGTGGTTGCGCTTTGCGCTTCCTTGATGCTCACCGCTTGTGGCGAGTGGAGCAATGCTGCCAAAGGCGGAACAATTGGCGGTGGCAGTGGTGCAGCTCTCGGTTCGCTCGTTGGTTATCTCCTTAGCAAGAATGGTAAAGGTACAGCTATCGGTGCTGCTGTTGGCGCTGCAGTAGGTACAGGCGCAGGCCTCTACATTGGCAATCGTATGGACAAGGCCAAGAAAGCAGCTGCTGCTGTAGAAAATGCCAAAGCCGAACTTCTCGAAGGTCCTAATGGTATGAAATATGTCAAAGTAACTTTTGACAGCGGTATCCTCTTCGCTACGGGTAATGCCACCCTCACCCCCACCGCAAAGGCTTCGCTTAACAAGTTTGCCAGCCAAGTACTCGCTACGAACACCGATATGGATGTAGCCATTATGGGCTACACAGACAACGCACCTTGGCGTGGTGTTTCAGCCGAACAATCTGTTGCTAAAAACCAAGCACTCTCTCTTGATCGCGCCAACAGTGTCTTCAATTACCTTGTGCAAAGTGGTGCTCGTACCACCCAAATCAAGGAAGTGAAAGGTTTGGGTGAAGAATATCCCGTAGCAGATAATACTACTGCTGCCGGAAAGGCACAAAATCGCCGTGTGGAAATCTTCCTCGTTGCTTCACAACAACTCATCAATCAAGCAGAAGCACAAAATAAATAGGCCTATATAAGCTTACCTTAATTCGTGCTCATTCCTCTATGGAGTGAGCACGTTTTTCTACCCCCCAAAAAACGATAGTGTCCTAAATTTGGGTATTGCCCAGCAAAGTGTGTAGGCATTTCCTTTTCTTTTGTTAGGTCGGTCTAACAAGAGAGGGGGATTTTTAGGATGAGAAATACTGCTGTCCGGTAAAAGTTTTTTTGCTGTAAAAAATAAGGCTGAAACTCTCTTGCAGAGTTTCAGCCTATTTGTTATATTAGGAAAGACACTAAAGAGAAGAGCATTATAACTTTTACTCTTTTTGCCAAGCATCTATCATACGTCGAGCCAAACTTACAGCACCAGGAATATCGGGAAGTGCCGATCGCTTAAACCATCCTCCTTTTCGAAGTTCGGAAGATTGCAAATGCACTTCTCCTTCGTCATATTGTGCCAAAAAGCCCACCATCAGTACCGAAGGAAAAGGCCAAGGTTGGGAAGCAAAATAGCGGAGATTTCGCACGCGTAACCCCGTCTCTTCAAAGATTTCACGACGAGCGGCTTCTTCGAGGGTTTCGCCTGTCTCTACAAAACCGGCCACCAATCCATAGTAATCACCTCTAAAATTGTGTGACTGCACAAGTAATACTTCGTCATCTTCACGCTGTCCTGTAGATGAGGGGCGCTCAATAAGCACAATAATCGCTGTGGTGGGGTTTGGCCAAAATTCCTTGCCGCATTCAGTACAAACTTTGGAGATTTCTGTATTGCGGCGCGTAGCAGCACCACACGCCCCACAGTATTGCGTTTCGGCATACCAATGAAGTAATTCCTGTGCTTTACCTGCCATACGAAAATCGGCTGTCGAAAGGTAATCAAACGATTGACGTAGCGGGATTGGATGCAATTCGATATTAGAAGGAATTGATTCCGAAAGCTGAACAGCCATACAAGGAATTCCCTCAAGAGGTGGAAGCGGTTGCAGAATATATCCAGACTCCAACAATACGGGAAGTTCGGTCGACATAGGCAATCTATTGTCTGTTGTCAGTAAGAGATTGCCTTTATAAAAGAGAAACCATTTGGTCGTTTGCATCATTGGATAAGTTGCTAGGTGACTTCGTACAAAGACTGCACCGCTTCAAGTAAAGAAGCGGTGCAGTAGTAGTTTGAGAGTGGTTGTTCAATTAGAGACCAAGGCTCTTGCTGATCTCTTGAACTTTGACTTCAGCAGCTGCTTTAGCGGCATCATGGTCAGCTGCAGTGGCCATCTTACCCATCACTTCAAAATAGAACTTGATTTTGGGTTCTGTTCCGGAAGGACGTACACTGATTTTATTGCCATCGGCAGTAAACCATTGCAACACGTTGCTCGTGGCCGGGAAATCAAGTTGCGATACATGACCTTCGGCATCAACGGATTTGAGCAGTTGATAGTCTTTGGTCAGTATCACTTTTGAACCGGCAATCTCTTGAGGAGGATTATTGCGGAAACGCTCCATCATGGCTTTTATTTCATCAGCACCACTCTTACCAGGCTTCACGACATTGATGGTATGGTTAAGAGAGAACCCATATTCCAAGTAAATATCCATCAGTACATCGTAGAGCGTCTTCCCTTGGTCTTTCGCCCAAGCACAGATTTCTGCCAGCAGCGAACAAGCCGACACTGAATCTTTGTCGCGCACAATATCCTGCCCCATGAAGCCGTAAGATTCTTCACCACCACCGATGTAGGTTTCTTTGCCTTCAAGCATACGAATGACACGAGCAATCCACTTGAAGCCGGTGTACTCATCGTACATCTTGACATGGTTCTTGTCGGCAATAGCCTTGATGAGTTCGGTAGTTACGATGGTCTTCACGATATATTCATCTCCCTTCATCTTACCCAACGCGATGCGGTTTTTGATGATATAATAAAGGAAAATCATACAAGTTTGGTTACCATCTACCAACACCCATTCTCCCTTGCTGTTCTTGCAGGCCATACCCACACGGTCCGCATCAGGATCGGAAGCCATCACGATATCAGCATCGATTTTCTTTGCCAAGTTGAGGGCCAATGTAAGGGCTTCGGCATTTTCAGGGTTCGGTGAAACGACCGTGGGGAAATTACCATCTTTTACCATCTGTTCAGGTACACAGTTGACATTCTCAAAACCCCACTTTTTCAAGGAGGCGGGAATGAGTACACGACCGGCACCATGAATAGGTGTGTAGACAATATTCAAATCTTTCTGGCGGACAATCACATCGGGATCGATGCTCAAAGCATGTACACCCTCCAAATAGAGGTCGTCGATTTCTTGCCCAATGATTTCAATCAGAGCAGGGTTACCTTCAAATTTAACGTCTTCAATACACACCTTGTTTACCTCATCAATAATGCCTTGGTCATGGGGAGCCAACACCTGTGCACCATCATCCCAATAAGCTTTGTAGCCATTATACTCTTTGGGATTGTGGCTAGCGGTAATGTTCACACCCGACTGACACCCGAAATGGCGAATAGCAAAGGAAACTTCAGGCGTGGGACGCAAGTCTTCAAAAAGATAGACCTTGATACCATTAGCCGAGAAAACATTGGCCACCGTTTCTGCAAAGAGACGACTATTATTGCGGCAGTCGTGCCCAACAACAACAGAAATTTCTTTGCGGTCGGCAAAATTCTTGTGGAGATAGTTAGCCAAACCCTGGGTTGCAGCTCCCACAATGTAAATGTTCATACGGTTGATACCAGGTCCCATGATGCCGCGCAATCCGCCCGTTCCAAATTCGAGCGTGCGGTAGAATGCTTCAACAAGCGGAGTCTTATCCTCAGCTTCCATCATGTTTTTCACTTCTTTTTTGGTCTCTTGATCGTAAATCGAAGAGTCCAACCATTGCTGTGCCACTTCAAGGCATTGAGCAACTAATGCTTGGTTTTCCATATCAAATGTATCGTTACGTTATTAAGAATTGATGTTTGTTCACTGCAAATTTACATTTTTCTGAGCGAGCAAACAAAGGTTAGTACTGATATAATGTGAAATAATGCTGATATTCTGCAGATATAGGATGGTCAATCGGCTTCCTACTTTCAGTCTACCCCAAACCGAGTTCTGCTTTGATGATTTCAACTTTGGCCTTGGCTTGTGTCAGTGCTGCGAGATAATCTTCAACAGTAGACATAGCAACTGTAGCTTCTATATAGAATTTTATCTTGGGTTCTGTACCAGAGGGGCGCACACTCACTTTACTGCCATCAGCAGTATACCATTGCAACACATTGCTCGTTTCAGGCATATCAAGGCGCTGTGTGCGACCTTGCGCATCAGTACTATTCAACGTTAAGAAGTCGCGGGTACATATCACAGGCGAGCCACCCAAAGTCGTAGGACATTGTGTACGATAATGTTCCATCAAACGAGATATTTCCTCTGCCCCACTCTTTCCGGGTTTCGTAAGGCTTGTTGTATAATGATGCACACAGCCATATTCGACATAGATATCCATTAGCACATCATAGAGCGTTTTTCCTTGTTCACGAGCCCAAGCACAAATCTCAGCCAATAAAGCACATGCCGATACAGCATCCTTGTCTCTTACTTCATCCGTAGCCATAAAACCATAGCTTTCTTCACCACCACCTAAGAACACTCGTTGTCCATAGTTTTGCGCAATAATCCACGACATCCATTTGTCACCCGTGTAAGTATCGTATAGTTGCACCTCGTTGCGCTCTGCAATAACCTTAATCAGGTCGCTCGTCACAATGGTTTTCACCGCATATTCCGTTCCCGTCATTTTTTTACGAGCAATGCGATTTTTGATAATATAATAGAAGAAAATCAGGCTCGTCTGATGTCCATCGATATAAGTCCAATTCCCATGGTGATCTTTGCAGGCCATCCCCACTCGATCGGCATCGGGGTCTGAGGCCATCACAAAGTCTGCTCCTTTTTCTTCAGCAAAACGAATAGACAAGTCGAGTGCCTCGGGATATTCAGGATTGGGATATTTCACAGTAGGAAAACTACCATCCTTCACCATCTGCTCCGGTACACAATACACTTCGTCGAAGCCCCACTCTCGTAGACATCGTGGAATGAGTTTCATTCCCGTTCCATGCAGAGGGCTATATACTATCTTCAAATCATGCTGACGACGTATTACTTCCGGTTCGATACTCACCTTGCGTACCTCGTCCAGATAAAGACGATCTATCTCTTCACCTATAAGTTGAATCAACGAAGGGTTACCTACAAACTTTACCTCTTCGATACTCACTTTCGCGGCTTCTTCGACAATTGCTTTGTCGTGAGGCGAAGTAACCTGTGCTCCATCAGCCCAATAAGCCTTATAACCGTTGTATTCTTTGGGGTTATGGCTGGCGGTGATGTTCACTCCCGACTGACAGCCCAAGTGACGAATGGCAAACGACACTTCGGGGGTAGGACGCATATCATCGAACAAATAGACTCGAATCCCATTGGCAGAAAAGACATTAGCCGCCGTTTCGGCAAACTCGCGACTATGATGACGGCAATCGTGACAGACCACTACTGATATTTCCGATTGATGCGTAAAGCTACGTAACAGATAGTTTGCCAATCCTTGTGTTGCAATTCCCACGACATAAGTGTTCATTCTGTTTGTACCTACTCCCATCAACCCACGCAGCCCACTTGTGCCGAATTTGAGATTTTGATAAAAAGCATTAACCAGTTCCGTTGAGTCGCCATCGCCTAACATCGCAGCCACAGCTTCTTGAGTTTCGGCATCATAAATGGGAGAGGTCAACCATTGATGTGCCTTGGAGGTACACTCTTCAACTAAAAGGTGTTTTTTCATATTTACGTTGTGTTTTTAATTGTGGTGGGCTAAATTAATACAAATTATTTACACAAGAACGATTCGTGTAATTTATCCGTATAAGAATAACTAAAAAATCTACCTTCATCCGCAAGATAGGCCATATCGTCATCTCCATATAACAAATATAAACACTTTGAAAATTATTAGTTATTGCTGTCTGATAAAATTATGAACGTTAGTTTTACCTCATCAAAAGTAAGCCCTCTTTATCTTTCACAAACTCTTTTGATACTATCCCCCAAAGTGTATAAGCTCTCTTTGATTCCGACCTTTACATTGTTATAGTATTATAAAGAACAAACTCAAGATTTATGATATCTGCCCCGCCCGAAGTTAAGACGCTCCTAAACTCTCATTAGAACGTCTACTCATTGCCACTACGTCGTGTCCCCAACTTCTTTGTTCTTAAGCAACTGTTGTTTTCTTGTGAGATAATAAACGTCTTTACATGTAAGGACATCTTTCCGTACATGTACGGAAATCCTTCCTTACACGTACGGACGTTTTTCCCTACATGTATGGACGATGAGGGGATAACAAGGCGGCAGAAGCCGTACAAAGAAAATTATTGCTGTCCGGTAAACTTCAAAATGGCCCAAGAAAGCTTCCCGAAGCCCTTTAGAATAGGACTTCGGGCTTTCTTTTTCAAAAA
>CAUUGL010000039.1:0-20201 GCA_963544845.1 uncultured Alloprevotella sp. | reverse complement strand
GCCTAACAAAAGGGAGGGGGAAAAGAGAAACTTACACACTTTTGCGGACAATACCCCTAACTTCAAATCGCTTTGCTCTATAATACCACTATTGGGCTTGATGGTCAGTGTCTTCTCTATGCGCTGCTCTTCCTTTCCATTGCGAGCAAGGAGAGTGAGCTTGTAGTTACCTGCGCGTTCAAAGCGGATGGTCGTATTTTTTGCCTCTGCTTGATGCACTGTCGCCCCTGCACACTGCCACTCGTAGGTGAGTCCGCTGGTCGTGAGGTTCTTTGTGATGAGTGTCAAGGGAGCTTCCCAATCTTGGTCTACAGCACTTGGGGTATAGCTGAAGTCTGCATGCATCGGTGCTTGCAGGGTAAAAGTCTTGCTTATCTCTTCATATCGACTACCGTTGAAGACCCGAAGGTGAATCTTATGCTCACCTCCATCTTTGAAGGTTACGGCCGAAGGGTATGCGCTTGTGGATGAACTGGGGGCGCCACCTTCAAAAGTCCATTCATAGTGACTGCCTCCTTTGCTTAAGTTACGGAGCGACACCACAGCCGGGGCTATGTCGTTAATCGCTATCTCATAGTCGAAGTTCAATGAAAGCGCAGAATCTACTCGAATGGTCTGCTCGCTCACCTTCTCCTCAACGGCATTCTTCACACGAAGACGTATCTTATGCTCACCAGGCTCTGTAAAAGTTACCGAACCAGGCTGCTTCTCTCGTGAAGAACTAGGCAAACCGCCCTCAAAGGTCCACTCATACTCATCCGCTCCGTAGCTCTCATTCTTCAGCTGAACAATCACAGGAGAGGTTTTGTCCTCCGCCACCTCAATAGAGAAGGAAGAGGCTGTCGGAGCTGACTGTTCGTGGAGGCAGGACGATAGCAAAACAGTAAAAAGCAATATTGCTATTGAGTAATATCGAATACTACCGTTATTCATTTTCCTTATTTGATATTTTGTTATGCCATGCACCATGCAGATTCTCTTCAATATATGAATCGTCTTTGAACAGATAGACCAGCGGTTCTACATCAAAAACGAAATCAGAGATAGGCTTTCGCTCTTCCCAAATAATTGGGGAAGAAGCGATGAATTCCTCATAAGGAACTTCTATTCGACTATCATCACGATCATTTAACTTTAAGTGTCTTCTCGTTTTACGTTCGTTGGGGGATAGTATGAATAATCCATGCCATATATTCTCAACATCATACTTGTACCCCAAGTAAATGCAATACATATTACTTTCATAAGCAGAATATGGATAACTCTTACCTTGTTCTAACCATAGCTCGAAATCATTATTTGTTTGTTTTCCATATTCTATAGAAATGGAATTTTCAGAAAAGATAATCCAGTACCACTTTTTTGTATTGTAATCATAATAGCTGGCTAAAGCCAAATCTTTCCCTTCAAATAAAACTCGAGTAGTTTTTATCATCTTTATCTTCATTTTTCTACAATTTTGAATCCATTTTTACCCATTATTGCATATAAGGTTTGTTTTCCATCGCGTGATATTTTCCAGATCTCAGAACCAACTTCAATCTTGATGGGAGATGTTGTACAGAACTCAGGTATCCCTATTCTTCTATTAGTTCCAGCAGTAAAACCATGTGATGTAAATGGATATGGAATTTTAAACTTTCTCCCACGTGGAATGTCAACCTTTAAAGGTACTTCCTTGCTCGTAAACCTAATAGCATAGCAACTTCCTTCATCTAAAAAGAACTTCGTTCCATCATAGTCTAATCGAAGACCATAATATAAGTCATCGAAACTATTAAAATGCTTTGTATCAGCAGTCTTAGTTATAAAACCCTTGATTTCGTTATATTGACCTGATATATACATTTCCAAATCTGATGCAGGTATAACTTTCTGCATAACGGTTTCAGCGGTTGGTGAAGGAACTGCATTTCTCAGTCTTGCAATTTGTGCACGAGGAGTATAGGGTAATTCTTTTCTTACGTAATTGGTATAGTTGACAAACTGCTCCTCCGTGATCCCTTCCTTTTTCAATAATTCAGGTAACATGTCTACAAAGCCACGTTCCTTACTGATACTGCCAAGGCTATATTTGCCTAATTGTACGGCTTTATCGGCTCCTTTCCCCCACAATGCAAGAACATCCGCTTCCTTACCATAACTTTTAGCTGCGCTAAAGAGCTTCTTTGCAGACAATGCAATGCGCATGGAGCTGAGAGAACGAACCAATTGAGGAGCATTTGCAAGGCCGTCAGCCACCATGGTTGCCGTATAGAGGACGTCCCAGGCTTGGTAGAAGTCCTTATACTTCGCATCATAAGCATCACTGCTCCCAAGTTTCAATCGACCTGACTTAACTGCTTCATCTGCAGCAGCTACTATTCCTGCTGCAACAGCTGTGTAGGCTGCCAAAGAGCCACCCTCTGTGAAAGGAACTGCTATCACTGCTACACCAATGGCGACATAGTTTCCTACACTCCTAACTTTATCCCACGAAGCATTATCCTTACTACGTGTTTGATACTGCCATAATCATCGCTATTCAAAAATCCCAATTCAGTTCTATCTTTTTCCTTGCTACAGAGATTTATTACTCAGAAGCCTTTTTAATAGGCTTTGTATCCTCTCTATCTTGCAAAGGAGAAAATCACAGGCTTCTTCTGAAACACCCCGTAAATATCCAGCATCATAGAACATTCTTACCAATTCAAATAGCCAGCGATCAACCAAATGGAACTGCCTTTTGTTTTTATATTCGACTACTTGAATGCTCTTTCTTAGTTCTTCTAATGGATGCAATCTTAGTTTTATATATAGCGTCTCTTGTACTTCTAATAGAAGACATAAGGCCTCTTGAATAAGCTTACTCGATGTTTTTGAATCCATATTCTTTCGTGCATTATTATTTTATTGTTATTCACATGTACTCTTCGAAAGCGTAGAGTCAACCAGCAAATGCAAAATTACACTTTTATTTGATAGAACTCTGATTTCAGTTTTGCAAAACTGAGTTATGTCTCGGTCTGTTGTATAGAAGTTTAAGGGGCAACAACATGTCTATATTTCATTATCAACGATTTTAAGCTCTCTCATCTTTAATCTATAAAGACTTTTCGCATTCTTACAATCTTTACTATACCATTCATATTTTGTAAGGTCTACAAGCGTACGAATACCCCAACCAGAATCACTGGTAAAGACAATATAACAGACGCTTCCATCTTTACGTCTGTAGTAGCTTACTTCGCCTAATTTATCTTCATAGTGATTTCCCCAATCCATTGTATTATCCCAATGGCTATATACAGGATTATATTGCCCACCCTCTTTAAAGTTCAGAGTCAAATACTTGGTTTTTCTATAAAAATAGATCTTATACTTTTCATATCGCTCCAAAGAATCCAGACACACATTCTTCCAAAAATACATCTCTAAGCATTGCTTTATGTTTTTCTTAAGATACGGAGCATTATCCACCAACATTATGTGGTATACTGATTTTATTCCTGAATCCGAGAAAGTTGTATCAGACTCCAAAACATCACACCTTATTGATGGAACAACAAGATCTCTTCTAAAGTGAAAGAATATTCCGAGCACTATGAAGCAGAGAAGTGCCAGTCCAATAAAAAACTTCTTGTGTCGCATTGTATATATATCAGTTTAATTGACCTTGTATTATAATTTCTTTCGACATCATTGTCACAAAGGGTTTATACCCTCTCATGTATTGCAAGATAAACCACGAACAAAAACCTTCTGCAGCTTCTTCGAAGAGCATATCGGAAGCTCCATATTCCGTTAGAGCAGCCCCTTGGTCATCTCTAGGGCGAGTTGCTCCAGTAAGCCTAGAACTAAGCTCTCCGCCCTCAAAGGTCCACTCGTATTCATCCGCTCCGTAGCTCTCATTCTTCAGCTGAACAACCACAGGAGAGGTTTTGTCCTTCTCTACCTTGAGCACGGAAGGTGGCGAGGTTATTGGTAAGTAGCGACTCCATGTCTTCTGCGACCTCATCTAAATATTTAATTGAGCCAGCAGCCTCTTTTTTGCCTCACTATGTAAAGCCGTAAATGTGGATATTATTCCTATTCATGTTACATCAAGCAATTCCATAAAGTTATTTTTAATGCTCTACCAACCATACGCCATCTTTTTTTAGATAAACAATTGGTTCCACATCAAATTTAAAACCCTCTATTGATTTGCGCTCTTCCCAAATGTCAGAAACTTCCTCTTCAGTCGCCTCATATACAGGGTCATACCCCTGCCTTGGAAAATCTTTTAAATATACCGCCGCTTCTTCTAATGGACGAAGTAAAAATCTGCCTTCTGAAGAATTTTCCACAAAGAAACTAAATCCCATAAATCTAACAAGGGTTGTTACACTATAGGCGCTTGAAACCTCTTTTTTCAAAACATATTTATAGCTTATCATTTTATCGTATTGCAAAAAGCCCATCTTCCTCAACCTTTCATACTGATACCTTCTATCAATCAATTCAAATATTTCAGGACTATCCGTTTCATAAAAACAATACTCTTGTGATAGATAGATAGCAAAATTTCCTCGTCTGTACATTCTCATAAAGTCACTTTACTGGTATGAATTTATTTTCTTTATTACTAAATATTGCCTTTAGCACTTCTCTGCCATCGCTAAAAACTTCATACAACTCTGCTCCATCATTTAGTTCGGCATAGAATTGATTTCTAAATTTGAATTCAGGCACTCCAATTCGTCCTTGTTTTCCTGATGTAAATCCATGTCCCGTGTAAGGGTAATTGTTGTTATCAAGCAATTCTTCTCTTGGTATAGATAATTCTGAAGTTGATTTAGTCTTAAACCTAATCACACCACAACTACCATCTTCGATATAATTCATTAACTTCCCTCCATCATTTACATAATCCAAACGCAAGCCCCAATAAAGGTCGTCATAAGTTTTCAAATGTTTAGCATCAGATGCCCGTGTTACAAAACCACCAATGGTTGTATAGGGGTTTACTTCTCTTAAATAGATGTTTATTGCATCTTTTGGTATCACCTTCTGCATCACCGTGTTGGCATCAGGTTTAGGTATAGCATTTCGAATCCTAGCCAGTTTTGCCTTTTCTGATTCAGTCAAGGTCTTCACATTCTTTAATATTATATAGCGGAAGGCGTCCATTGTCAAGTTTTCTTTTTCAAGTAAACTAGGCAGCAAATCAATGAAACCACGTTCCTTACTAATACTAGCAAGACTGTATTTGCCTAATTGTACGGCTTTATCAGCTCCTTTCTCCCACAGTGCGGCGACAGTGGCTTCCTTACCACAACTTTTAGCTGCGCTAAAGAGCTTCTTTGCAGACAATGCAATGCGTATGGAGCTGAGAGAACGAACCAATTGAGGAGCATTTGCAAGGCCGTCAGCCACCATGGTTGCCGTATAGAGGACGTCCCAGGCTTGGTAGAAGTCCTTATACTTCGCATCATAAGCATCACTGCTCCCAAGTTTCAATCGACCTGACTTAACTGCTTCATCTGCAGCAGCTACTATTCCTGCTGCAACAGCTGTGTAGGCTGCCAAAGAGCCACCCTCTGTGAAAGGAACTGCTATCACTGCTACACCAATGGCGACATAGTTGCCCGCACTCCGAACTTTATCCCACGAAGCATTATCAACAAGAGACTGCTGATAAACCGCTGCGAGAAAAGCCGGAATGACATACTCGTGTCCCTTCACGATGCCTAACGGCTTGTAATTTCTTGAAGCAAGTAGGACTACAGGTTCAAAAGGAGAAACCTGCAATTGGGTAGTGAAGTTCTGATTACTAGGGACATTAGTTCCTGGAGCAGTTAGGTATTCACCATACAGTTTTCCTAGGAAGTGCTGCTTGAACGTTATTTTCCCATCTTGAAAAACAACATCGTTAGAAGCCTGTGGATTCAAATACAGTCGATACTGGAAACCATTTTCACCTTCTTGGATATAGAAGAAACCATCACTATCTCCTTTAACTCCTATACAAACTGGAGTAGCAGAAGCGACGGGATACTTCATTTCTTCGAAGCCAGGGATTCCTATACCGCTCACTGTCGCTGTTGTTATTGGAATGGACAAGTCTTTGTAGTATAGTTGTATCCAATGCCCTAGCTCATTCACCAAAGGAAGGATGTCGGAAATCGTTACATCATTGTTCCAGAATCCTTTAGATTTATCCCACAAACGAGATAGCCAACGGTACTGATTGGCCATAAACCCTTTCTTCAGCAGGGCAATTCTATCCTTTTCGGGAGTAGAGAGTATTAATTCATCTAAGAAGAAACGATCCCCTAAAGTAATGCTATTACTAAATTCCCAGTGTCGGTCATCACCAGAGAACAGATTATTGAGTATTGTTATTCGTTTCTCAAGATTTATATGTTCAAATAGACAAGGGGAATAATTGTCCTTCAGTATTCTATTAGTCTCACCAGCATCAAGAGATGATGTGATTTTATTTACTTCATCAATGGAAAGTTGTAGTAATCTTGTGAGATTGCCTGTACTACTACAATCTAAAGGATCTTTTTCTTCCGCTGATTGCTGCTTATTTGTCTTGCATGGAATATGTCGAGAGTATTTTGGAGCTAGTTTATAGACGAATTTGAATAGTTCTTTCTCTTTGACAGAAGTACTCTTGGAACTGGAGAGAATAATGGCTTTCAGTTCACCTACGTATTCCTTCGGTACAATTATCATCGAACTATATCCACACCCTTTGTCTAGATTATAGTATAGGCAAATCGGGTCATTCTCTATATTGGAAACTTTATAATGGAATATGGAGTCAGAAAAGGACACATTGGCATACCCCATACCATTCCAACGATAAACCGACTCATTTAATTCAAATGACGGTAAAGTGCCTACTACAAGACTATTTCTCCAAGTCTCATCATCGTTGAAAAGAGTGATGATGTGTGCATTTGGAATACGGATAAACTTCAAATCAGGAGAAATAGCTACACCTCCAGCAAAAGCGACTTCCTCCGCCTTATCCGTCGCTGTGAAGAGGGCGGGATTGGCCATGATGTTCCACTGGAAGGCAGCGAGGGATGTACCTTCGGCATAGTCCATCAGGTTGGAAGAAGGGCCTTGGGGCTTCTTGCCTGCGTATTCGCTGTCGAAGGTGTGCCGGAGGGTGAAGAGACCATGGCCGAGTTCGTGGGCGATGGTCTTGGAGAGTTGCTCACCGTCTTTGGAGAAGAGATAGCCGAAACGGTTCTTGCGCGGCATTTCTCCCTGCAAAAACGCAGTACCCGAAGAAAGCCCCTTAGCACCGTCCAGCACGAAGAGATATGCCCCATCGAGCATACCTGCTTTGGCTTGGTACACTTGCTGAAGCTGAAGCATCTCAGTGCTTTCTTTGAGTTCCTTGTCATACCCCCAGAAGGACTTGCCAACAAGACTCAGAAGTTTGTCCTTCTCGCTGGGCACTTCCCAGCTGTAGTCTCCTCGCATGCGCTCATCCACCTCAACATAGAAGTGAATGCCCACGGGAGTGTAGACGGCGTTGAGTTCGCGCTCGATTTCTGTCTTATCGAGCTTGGCATTGTTGATGGGAACGAGGGTGAGTTTATGGTTTTGCTTCGCATAGCTCACCACATGAAGCTTGCCCAACACTTCACCTTCATAGACGGCGAAGACGTCATAACTGGCTCCCGAGGCGACAGACGGTAACTTGATGCCCCACGTTTGGCTCGTTTCATCATAGCTCGCCGGCAGAGCTGGGCTCTTCGCATCGGAAGTGAAGGCTAACTTCTTCGCATCAATGCGCTGCTTACCCTCATAATGTGCGGTGACAACATCCGTTTCTCCTTCGGGAATCAGCTTCCAAGGAGCAATATAGTCCTTACCAAAGGGCTTATAAAAGCGGTCCAGCTTGACTGCTTTCTGATACCACTTTTCTTTGCCATCGTCAAAGGCATACTTCCCCCGGCCACATTCAAAGCGAACCTGACCATATTTCTTTGAGAGCACATCGGCATTGAAGTCGCCGACTTGCGCCACACGCTCCGCCTTGAGGGCTATTTGCCCCTGTGAGGTAGCAGTGTCGTCTTGCGAGCTTGATTCTTCGGGCTGAATCCGGTAGCTATTCCCTTCAGCGTCGGTCACCGTCATGGGGAAGACGCTCTTATAGTCTGCACCTTCCTGCAGTTCTATCTGAATCGTCTGAGGATTGCCATCGGCATCCTGAGTTTCGAGCTGAAATCTCCCACTTTCTGAAGAATTTGTGGGAGGTTTTAAGAAAAAACTCGGAGATTCTGGCAAAGAAAAGCCGAGTTTTTGTTCGCGAATGCGGAGTGTGGCAGGGTGCAAGTCTTTACCCCCGTCATCGACATAGTCCGTGTTGGCGATTTTCCCTTTGCCTTCATCATAGGAAGCTTCGACAGTGCCGTCTATTTGGTACTTGTCGACGTTGATGCGCAAGCGGTCAAAGCGCAAGGCTATGGGCGCATCGATGATGGTTTTGAGGCGTGTCTTTCCCTTACCTGCATACCAGCCATCACCTAGTGGGGTGACTTCGGTGATGGTCATCGGATAGTCGCCGCCAATGGTCACGATATCTCCTGCTCGAATGCCGAGGTGTGGTTCTTGCGCAAGGTCGGAGCGTACGGGTTCTTTGCCACAATCTGCCAACAAGTTCTCATTGTACTTGCTGAGGGTGAACTCGCGCACCTCGGAGAAAACGGGGCGATCACCGGTGCAGCGCGTGCCGACTCGCCATTCATAGGTCCACCCCGGCTTGAGCCGGGCAAGGGTGAGCTGCTCTCCAGCAACTTCTGTCTGTGCCCATTCATAGACATTGAGTTTGGTCTTGGGTCGGCATTCGACGATATAGCCTGTCGTGCCGATAACTTTCGACCAAGAGAGGTCGACCTTGGCAAAACGAGGTTGTGCTTTCAGACCTCGTGGGGCATCGCACCGGTCGTTGAGGGTGAACCAACTGATTTCGCTATATCCACCATGCTCAAACATCCCTACTTCGTTCACCCCCTCACGCGCCAAAGCACGCACTTGCCAAGCATATCTGCGATTGGGAAGTAGGAGGGGATCGAGATGGGTGTAGCTCAGGCTCGTGCTTCGCGTATGGGTGCGATAGATTTCTTGTCCATAGGCAAAGGCAGACTGAGGAGCAACTCCGTTGTCGGGCAGCTCCTTAAGCACAAATTCATATTCCGTACCACTGAGTCCTTGGTGGCGAGGTGTCCATTGGAAACGGATGAAAAGCGGATCGCGCAAGGCGACTTGTGCATCTTGCTCAGGAAGATTGAGAAAAGGTGGCTTCTTTATGTCGAGGTAGGCGCGTGCGGTATGCCAATCCGAGAGTGGACGCCCCGTATAGTAATCGACGACTTGCACCGAGATTTCGGCATAGCCCGTGGGCAATTGTCCATTGCGTAAATTGCCATTTGCCTGAAGATTTTGTGGTTGGAGATAAGGACTCAGGTCGATACTGGTCAGGCGAATGGGAACGCCTGTGTTGAGTTCCAGCATCGGATAAGCCACCTCCTCGCGATTCTTGGCCGTGAAACCTCCGGACTTCAGTTGCAAACGAAGTTTGGCAAAGAGCAGCGGTTGCTGTTGGTCGCGATTGAGCAGCGTGACGATGAATCGGTCTCGTCCGGCTGTACTGTAGTCGGCCAAGTAGGGACTCTGCGGAGCAGGCCATTGCACCGTCGCATGGATGGGGAAGTATTGCGCAAGCGCGCGCTCACTGACTCCAAGACTAAGAATCAGAGAGAGCAAAATGAGCTTGCAGCTCCACCAAAATGTCTTCATGCGACGATATGCCATATATTTAGCTATCTATTATTGGGTTCTTATTTCCTTTTCTTCGTTACCTTAAGGAGGGATTTGACCTTACCTACGGTGAGTTCTACGCCGAAGACTCCTTCTGTGTCTCCACGCAGTTCATAATCGAAGGTCTGTCGCTGGGTCTGCTTCAGTTCCTTTTTATCCATCTCCACTGCCGTGGGCGAGAGTAAGCGTAGGGTGAAATCACTTGCCGCCTTCAACTCCACAAGCACTTGGAATGCCCCTGTGGTGGGATTAGGCGTGATGAGAAATTGGCTGATGGGACTCTCATCTTTAGGAAGGAGATTTCCTTCAGCAAGAACTTCTACACGCTGACTAACCAATGTGGTGCAGTCGCCGAGGTAGCCTAAGAGTGTGACTTCATAGACGCCTACTCGAGGAAGCGTAAAGACTACTCTTTCGTCAGAGCTTTGTTGGACTTGTGCTTCTTTCGGAAGCTGCCACTCCAAACGGTCTGCCTTAACTCGGCTGATGTTGACCACATGGATAGGTTCACCGGCAGAGACCGTGGATGGTGCAGTAATGTCTAAGGGCAGATCCAAGTTACTAGCTTTAATTTCTACAGAGGCTTTTGCACTGCAGCCCTCAGAGGAAGTTGCAATTACTTCATATTGTCCCGGCGCATCTACAAGAAGACTGGCACGAGTCTCTCCCAGCACCTGCCCATTTCGTCTCCATTGATAGCTGAGATTAGTGACACTGGCTCGCACGCTAAGCTGGCGAGACTGGTCTTTACAGAGTGTAAAACCTTCGTCAAGCGTCAGGATTATTGGCTCCGGCTCATTAAGGACTACACGATAGTGCTGGGTACAGCCCGATAGGTCTTGGATGCGCGCAATGTAAACACCTGCTTTTAGCCCTTCTCTTGTGAATGAAGTGTTTGCACCGTCTTCCCAAGTAATACTGTAAGGAGCAGTTCCTCCTGACAAACTAAGGGATATAGTCCCATTATTTGCACCGTGACATGTGGGATGTGTTATAGTAGGCTTAATGGTTAGGGCATTAGGAGCGGTCACTTCGGTATTGCCCGTGATGCTGCAGCCTCGACTATCTTTGACTCGAACGAAATAGCTTCCCGATTCTTGGATGGTAAGAGTCGCATCGTTTCCACCTTCTTTATTCCACTCATAGCTATAAGGCGGTGTTCCTCCACGCACAACTGCTACTACCTGCCCTTCAGCATCACTACAAGAGGGTGCAGTCGTTTGGAAAGAGAGGCTCAGAGCTTCGGGTTGAATGAGTTCAAAGGAGGGTGATTCCAAGGAGATACCATTAGCATCTGTTATCTTGACCAAATAGTGTCCCGCTTCCAGTCCTCCGGCTATGCTATCTACATGTAGAGGAAGTAAGGTCTTCACTCCTCCTTGCAGGCGATACCAACTATAAGCATAAGGTAATTGAGAAGACGTACTCGGTTTTCCCCCTGAAGCATGTGCGGTCAGTTCTCCATCACTGTCTCCGTGACACGAAACATAATGGGTTTCTTGAAGCGCCACAACGAGTGGAGGTGGTGCAGTAAGCTGTAGGTCTAGCTCTGCCTTGCAACCGCAAGTCGTCTTCTTATCATTCTCTTGAAGAGAACTATAACGGAGGTCTTCAGCGAGGGCAGTATATTCTCCTCGACCAATGCCAGAAAGCATATAAATATGCTTGTTTCCATCTTGTCGTGAGGAAGTAGGTGAGAAAGTTTGGCTATCCTCCTTGCGGACAAAGCGAACGTTATAGCCCGATGCTGAGGGTGTACCTCCTGAAACGGCAATCTCAATGGTGCCATCAGCGGAGTTATGAGCGAGTGGACTTATCGTCTTGAGCAGCTCTATCGCAACAGCGTCGCTGGGTTCTGAGAGTGTGACACGCTGAATTTGTTCATCTCCTGATGTCGTACGGGCAAGGCAATCATTACTGTCCTTGATGCGTACGGAATAGGAGCCGGCAGGAAGACGCCCAAAGGTTGTAGCCCCTCCGGAGAAATTCTTGGTTTCAAGAAGCGTACCATCAACCTGATATAGAGAGGCAGAATAGTTGCCCGTACCGCCTGAAGCCGTCACCGTTACCGTACCATCTTGTCCCGCCAAGCAACTGACATCACGATGTGCCAGACTGTAGTTGATGGCTGGGCGTTCTACGACTGATGGCTGGTCTGATTGCTATAGCTGGGCAGACCATTGCTGTGTGTACCTTTTATGTAGAAACTATAGGAACCAGCAGACAAATTAGGGATAAGGAAGCTATTGGAAGCATCGAGTGTCTCAATGTTGCGTCCTGCTCCTCCTTGTTGGAAGACTGCTAAAGCTTCGCCTGAGTGCAGACTTCTATCAAGCGTCACGCGAATTGTGGCATCACCCGACTGATGACAACGTTCTTGTTCTACAGTGTGGGACAAGATGCGTGGTACAGAGTAAGTGGGCGTGAGCACAATCTTCTCATAATCGGCTTCGTTGCGGCGTTCATCTGTGATGGCATTGATGCGAAACAAGACGTTCTTGCGCTCTTGTACCAGGCGATTAAAAGCTTCTTGACTGAAAAGGTCTGTGCCTTTGAAAGTGACTACAGCATTTCCCTCTGAGTATTTCGCGCTAGCAGGTACATCGCGCCAAGCAGTTTCTCCTGCTATCTGGTATTGCCAGCGGTAGGTTGCAGGAACAAAGCCTTTGGTTGCTTTTAGCGTGATGACATCATTGTCTGGAAGAAGACGACTGGAAGATTCAGAACCTTTACCCTCATTTGTGTAGTAGTGGAGCTTAATGGAGACTGGGATAAGTTCCAGGGTTAGAGTTGTCGATAATGAAGGGAAAAATGAATCTCCATTATCGGCATGAGGAACAATTCTATATATAAGGTAGATTTCTGTCTAGTTGAAGCTCTGTTTCTCCTTCACGATAAGAATCGCCACCTCCCCATCGGCGGAGACCCCAAAAGAACAATTTATGGGGTAAACTCCGATTTGATGTATCAAAGAACTTCACTATGGGTGCTGGTGGATTTTGATGGCGTCTTTTCTTTACACTACCTCCATTCCATGTATAAATGACTTCTCGTCCAGCATCTGATAGACCAGAAACTCTATACTCAGTATGTTTCATATCATTTCCAGTATTGAAGATGCTACTAAATGTAAGGGTCAGCTTGTAACGTCCATCAACTTGTGCATAGAGTTGGCACAGTCCTACAAAGAGGAACAAGAGTATGGGTATAATTCTCCTCATAGTTGCGCCTCCTTTCTTATGCTGATGGGACAACTGCCTTTCAGATAAACTACAAGCATATACGCATTCTTTTTGCCTTGACGAACATCCTCATCCATAAGTTCGCCTGCTTGAGGTAGATTTTCGCGATAGAGTCCTAGCTTACCTGATTCGTCTACCTTATATAAGGTCGCAGAGATAAACACTTGCTTAGATACTCTCCACTTTAGAGCTATGCCCTCTGTGAGCACCTCTGTCGTGAAGTTTACGTCAGTGGTTTTAGCTTCTGTATTCTTTGATACCACTCTTACTTCTGGCGATATGGGTGAATAGAGTTTATTGTCTGTGTAGGCTGTTAGCTGGTAGGTATAAGTCTTTCCTGCTTCAATTTCTTTGTCCACATAGCTTCTTTGCTTGGCATCCTCTATCTGCCAAGACCGTCTTTGTTGCGTACTATCTTGCGCTGTTCGTGTGAGGACAAAGCCTGCGAGGAAACTATCCTCACTCGCTTCCCAGCGGATGACGTTTCCTTTCTCAGTAGCCTTAGCTTCTACGATGAGTGGCATCGCGGGAGCGATGCGTGTCGGTTTGCGCACTACAATCGTTTCACTCAACTCTGACTGATTATAGCGTTCATCCAGTGCTGTGAGCGCATAATAAACCTCAGCATTGAGGTTATCCAAGCGCACACTATCAATATAACTTGTACTCAAGATTGCTTCGTTGGTAATTGGAATTAACTCTTCGTCCTTAGTTTCTCCTCGATAAAGGCGGTAGCCATAGAGATCTTCGTCCTTGCCGGCTTGCCAAGAGAGATGAACTGCTCCCAAACTATCCACTTCTGCCTTTAGCCCAGTGGGAACAGCTGGTGGGATGCTGTCGATGGCTTGGATAAGCGTCGGAAAGGAACTTGTAGATACGCCTTGCTTGGCTTTGGCTTCCACTTTATAATAAGGATAACGAGCAAGCGTTCTGATGTGGTAAGTGCGTTCTTTCGGAGAGATACTATCTAAGGGGAGGTAAGTCTTATCATCTTTGGAGCGTAGAATGCGGAACCCCTCGATTAAGTCTTCCTCTTCTTGCTTAAAGTTCCAGGAAAGATTAGCTCCACCTTGTGTGTCGAAACGATAGTCTTCTATCTGTGGAATGTCAGTCAAGGGAGGATAAGCCATTCCAGAGACAACAGCACTATAAGTCCCTTGAGAACCAAACGGAGTTACACCTGCTACGCGATAGTAATAGGTCTTGCGATAGGCGATACTATCTAGGTAGGTAATTGGAGCGTGAGGGTTTTTCTCGGTATCGCTCATTCGGGTAAAGGGAAGGTCTGAGATGCGACTGAAGGTCTTCCCATTCTCGCTCCGCTCTATCCAATAGGCTGAATAAAGACTGGAAAGACGATTGTAGTCCCAACTGAGATAAGCGCCAGCAGGACTGAACTGTGCAGACAGGTCTAAGGGCTGAGGAAGTCGAATGGTGTCTCCTACAACAACGAAGCTTGCTCCTTCTGCTATCCTTAGTTCTTTCTTCGGCACAAGCGAACTCACTCGGTAAAGGTAGCGTTCTCCTTCTTTTATACAGCTATCCTCAAAGCCCCAGCCAACTTCCTTAGCAACAGGGAAGCATAAATCTGCAGCATACAGTGCAAAGAGATAGCGCTGCTGACGCTCCTCGTCTAAAGCTATTGCCTTAGAAATGGGATTATCTCCTAAGCTCACCTCAAAATTATCCCCAAAGACAGCTTGAGCTACGACAGCTCCCATCGGGTATTCGCGGACAAGAGCCTTGAGCTTATCAGACTCTGCTGGCTTTAATTCTCCAGCAAGAAGCAGAACTTCGGGCTTATCCAGCACAACTCCGCTACGTGCAACGGTTAGACGCTCTAGTTTGAATCCATATTTATTGAGCAATTGCCAGCTTTTGGCATCGCTAGCTATCCAGCGTAGGAGTACTTTGTCTGAATGCACCTCTGTACGCACATAGATACGCGACTGCACAGATTGCTGTCCCCATCCTAAGAAGGCGGAGAGGCAGAAGACAAAAAGCAGTAAGACGTATCTATAAGCTGACATATGGGTTACTTGTTAAGTTTTAGTGGATTGCGATAGAAGAATTCTACTCGGCTACTTACGCTTCCATCAGGGAGTACATATTGTATCCAAGTCTTGTACTTCCCGTACTTCAGCACGGGAAGACTGCCGAGAATAAATCGTCTATATACTTCTGGACTTACTTCCGCCAGGCGGTTCACCACGCTACTCTGCAAATCGCGATAGTCTCTGCAGGAGACAAGGGCAGCATCAAAAGTGAAGGGAAAGCGGAAGGAGTTTGCATTTAGACTTCCACCGCTTAATTTCGAGAGATAAGTTTGGCTAGGGCTGAAAGCACCATAGGGAGGTACACCAATAGGCGCCTCTTCTTGATTGAGCAAGCGAATATCACCATAAGGATAGCCTGCGTAGACGAGTGGAAGAACGGTTTCTGAGAAGTAGTTTTCCTGCAACTCTGACTGCACGCGAACAAGTGGTCGTTCTTGCGTGCTGGCTATGCCCAAGACTTCTGCCTCGTCAAAGGCTTCTTTCCCCTGAACGTCTACCCCAAGCGTGAGGGCATCACCAGCATCAAGAGCAAGCTCTTCCTTGGTCTTGAGATGTTTAATCTTCTCTGTAAAGGTGGCAAAGCGACTGGTGCCAAAACTATAGCTCAGTATTGCCTGCTCCAGCTCCGTATTGAGCTGAGCTTTTGCTTTGCTTCCGCCGATTTGTAAGGATTCGTCTGATTCAGTTTGGCGACTTACTTGCTGAGTTGTCTCAGAGTTGAGAGGTGCTTGTTCTTTTGCTCGATAGGATAATTCTAGACGATAGGCGGTCGCTTGCTTAAGGGCAGGAAGTGTAAACTCTAGACGTTGCTCTGCTTCCTTGTAAGTAAAGTCACTTGTCATAGGCACTTCTCCCTCTGCAAGGAAACGAAGCTTATAGTCGAAGTCTTGTTCAAAGAGATACTTCTGTCCGATCTGGAGCTGTACATAGCCCTTAGCTGATTCTTTGGGGAGAAGGTAGCGTTGTGCTAAGACTGGATAAGCGTAGACGATATTCTCCACAGGGATATTCTCGGGAGCACCACCTGTGGTAAAGCTTACGAGCTTCTCCTCTACGGTAGGTTTGCCTGAGCTGTATACTTGCTTCCAGGCTCCATTTACTAACTCTTCGAAAGCCACACGCACCGCTGCACTCAGCTTACTATTAGGTGGCAGGACTTCTTTGGGCTGAAAGCGTACGCTTGTTCTCTCCTTATTCCAAATGAGTTTACCTTGGATGGTAGTTCCTGCTTCATCCTTTACAAGGAATTCTTGAAGCTGGATGCGATACATCTTCTGCTCGCCAGCATCATTCGAGGCTTCAAAGCTCTTGCCCATGGCAACATTAAAGGTCGCCTCGGGGGAAGTGAAGACACTGACTGCCTCTTCTCCTACGGATGGAGCGAGGTCGTTAATCATTGGTTCATCTACAGGAGAACTTCCTGGCTGCACAAGGTCACACTCCTCACCAATGATGAGTTTGAAGCGAGCTTTTCCCTTAATAAGTCCCAGAACATTGAGATTTACTCCTAGATATCCTTTAAAATAAGCCGGGTCTGGCAATCCTGCTTGAAGTAGTGCAGCGGCTGCTCCCTTGATGACGGGAATACGTGTACGCAGGAACCAGAGCTTAACCTTTACACCTAGCTCTCCCTGCAAGTAGGCATAAGTCTGTCCTTGCGCATACCAGCCATTAAGACCAATCATTCCTGATCGACCTCGGCATTGTATTGTACCATAATCTTTAAGCATCACATCGAAACCTAAGCCTGCATTAAAGTTGGCATACATTATCATGAACTGCAAATCTCCCGTGCGAACGGCAAGTTCAGAACCAAAGGCAAGACCACGCCCACTGCTCAGTGCTTCAAGGTTGCGACCTAGACGCAATCGGCTCAAATCCTGCCCTAAAATATCAGCTACGACTTGAGGTGGTGCTGGCATCTCGGGAATACGTGAGCCTGCCATGAAATAGGAACCAGTCTTGATCGCAAGGATATTGCCAATCGCCAACTGTACTCCTAAGCGATTGCTGGGAGTACCTAAATGGAGATACCACTCCTTGGGGTCTATATGTAAGACACCCCATCCTGCTTGCCCTCGTTTCCCTAATCCTTGGATTAGTCCTCCAGGAGTATTGAGGTAGACATTGGAACTAGCATGGAGCGTGCGGTTCTGAATATCCATTTGCATACAGAGCGTACCGGACAGACCACTTTCTTTGATGGCATTAGGTTGCAGAGTCAGAGATTCGCCCAAAGCCTTCCAATCATTCTGCTTGAACTGCTCGGAGAGAGAAGAGGGGAATGTTTGTTCTTGTTTTTTGAGCTTTTCCTCTATAGAACCTTGCTTTCCTCCGCCACTATTGGGAAATTCGCCATAACCATAGAAACCAACAGAGCCAAGTCCTCCAGATTTTGTAAAGAGCATCTCCAGTGCAGCCTCTCCATAGGCGGCTTTACTCAGCTCAAAGATGGTGGAAGCTTTAAAGCCCATGCCCATCGCGGCATCGGGAATATAGTGTGCTGTGGAGAATCTTCCTCCTTCTGCGTTTGTTTCCTCAGCGCGAACACCCGAAGTCAATGCTCCACCAAGCCCATTCAAGGTCATTACACCAAGGACTGGCACGCCAGGTCTGAAACTTGCCATACCATCAACATACCAATAGCGATGGTTTTCTTTGCGGCCAAAAGCGGCTCGTGCTTTTACCTTGGCTGCGATTGCTTTCGCGGCATCAAAGGTGAAACCCATCTCCACATCTCCAGCAAAGCCATAACCATAGCGCACATCATCTCGATGCCAATTGAGTTCACCTTTCAGAGCGATGACCTTGGCAATGTTTGCATCGAGCTTTATCGTTCCGACTTCTAGTTTATCGAAAACCCAAGTTCGGTCTTCATAGCGAGCAAGGAGTCCTATCTCAGTCTCACCCGAAAAGAGCTTCTCGCCCAAGTTGATGCCTGCACCAATAGAGAGGCGAACTCGGTCTCCCGATCTCCCCTCAAGGGCTAGCTTATGAATAGACAGCGGAAAGTTCCCCAACTTAGCTTCGCCTTCGTAGCCAAAGTAATCTGCGGTCAAGTAGGGACTTCTTGTGCGGAGCTTTAGATTGCGAAAATGGAGACGCTCTAGTTTAGGAGAAGAAGTGCTGTCTCCTGCCAAGGCCATATAGCCGTGTAGCGTTGCCTCGGGGATAAACTCTTCTCCAATCAGTCGCAGACTCACATAGGAGTTTTTATCTAGATAGGCTTTAGCATTAAAAAGCGAAAAGTCAAGAGCCTCCTCGGTCTTGACGCGCATGGCATATTCATTATTCGGGAGTAATTGCCCCTCATAACTGAGCTGTGTATTCTTCCCCTTGAAAGGCAGTTGCAAACGCCCTTGAAAGTCTGCCGAGACAAGTTCACTAGCCAGCAGATTCAAACCAAAGTGATCAACAGAAAAATGCCAACCACTAGCATTTCCTGCTTTAAGTGGAAGGATACTATCGGCAGCAAACGTCCCTGTAATCCCATTCCTATCTATGAGTAGTCCTTTGGCCGAGAAACTTGCCCGAGAAAAAGACTTAGGTAACGTGATGGAGACCTTGTCTGCATAGACACCTCGCCAAAGGACAGATTCCTCGGGTAGGTATTGTCGCTGATATTCTTCAGGAATGCTGGTCTTGCTGTCGTTGCGCTTGCTGCTAAAGTCTAAAGTAACGCCTTCCAGAGAGAAGACATAATCCTTGAAGCCCTTAATCTGGAAGTTGGGAAGGTGAATAGAGGCGATAAGGTCATCCCAGTCGCTTAGTTCCGTACGGAAGTGTCCTGATACTTGCCCCTCTCCATCTGCACTAACCAAGAGAGACTTGGGGAAACGAACTTCTGCATCCAAGGACAAACTCTGGAATCCAGCACAAGTCACCGACATATAAGTGTCACTCTCCGACACGCCACGAGTCTTGCTTAGAGCTTTTCCCTTAAGGACAATGCTTGTATTACCTCCGTTAAAAGGAATCTCCACGTCATGAAGCAGAGAGAGCTTGAGCTTTCCCATCAAGCCACCGGCATGTGTACCTCGGACACCTTCTGCACCAAAGAAGAGCACCCTGCGTTTGCCTTGTTCTCCTTGGGGAAGCACAGCTTTTGCATAGACACTCAACTCCGTAGAGGAAGCACCCAAAGCAAAACGATTGACGGCTATGGTGACTTCCATACCGCCAATCGTTCGTTTCATTCCTAAAGGTAAGTGAATCGGTGACTCTTCATTCAAGCTTAAGTCCTCCACATAGGCATTGCGCCTAGCCAAATCAGCAAAGGTGCGCTCAATATCCTCCAATTGCTTTGGACTATTCGACGATGTCTGAGCATAAGCTCCGCAAGTGATAAAGTAGATGAACACCAACACAAAGCATTTCAAGGCGAATACACCGTGTCTACCTTGTTTTAATTCCATAATAACTTTTCTTATTTGCTTGTTCATCTGTAATATAAGCTTTATCTTATGCAAATTTACGCACTAATCTACAACTAGACAACAAATATAGAAAATCTTTTTCTTCGCCAATGCTCGTTTTTCTTCCTCTTCCCTCCTTATACTGCTTCTTCCTAACTTGTAGGGGGCTTTATTCTGATTTATTGCTGTCCGCTAAACTACTAATTGTTAGGATTTCTCTATCGGTAAACCCCATAATAGATGTTTTGTGTTTCTAATGTGCAATATCAGCCCCTTTCTGACTATATTCCATTAACTATACGCTAAACTGAGAGAATTGGTGACACAAAATATGGTCAAACGTGAATACTGGAACTCTGAGAGTCTATAAACCCCAATTCGGGATAAGAAAGGCTTGTTTTTTGCTTTAAAATAGTTTTAATAAAAGCCCAAAAAGAGGTTCGTTTTTCTGTATATTTATTACTAAAAACCAAACAGATAACAAAAAATAATCCTCTATGAAACTTGTCAGTAAAGTTACGGAAATTTATTGTATTGCTGACGATTTCTGCAAAGAATATGAGTTGGAATTGAACAAAAAAGCACTATCGCTTTCAAATCCCTCTTCAAACACCCCTAAACGCCGCAATAGAAAGGGAAGAATGAGTGATGCAGAAATGATCACCATTCTTGTCTTG
>CAUUGL010000038.1:0-20424 GCA_963544845.1 uncultured Alloprevotella sp. | reverse complement strand
GGACACAGCCCGATAAGCAAGCAGCCGAAACGGTCATGCTCGATTGGGTAAAACAAGCGCGGGAGAGCAAAGTGCCACAGCTGATGAAAATGGCCGACACAATCATGGCTTATAGAACCGGTATTCTAGCATGGTACAACTGCCCCATATCGACAGGAAAAGTAGAGGGGATAAACAACAAGATAAAGGTCATGAAGAGAGTGGCTTATGGGTTTAGGGACGAAAGGTACTTTGAGCTGAGATTATATGCTCTACATGATTGCCGTATCACTCCAAATGTCGGATGAACCTTCTTTTCAACTACCTCTGAGAAAAATCAAAATCCAAGTGGCGTTATTTCCAATGTCGACAGATGACAAATGTTAAATTCGTGTTAAACTCAAGGCGGAGTGGTAAAAATCGAAGGTGAGATGTCTATATATAAGTAGGGGCGGTGGAGTAACGCAGTGGACTAACATTGACGAGGACAATTCTTCCATTGGGCAAAAACGACGACTTTTGATCATCTTCTCCGGCAGGTATTCATTCACAAAAAGAGAGTGTACCCACAGGCACACTCTCTTATCTTACAGAAGAAAAATAAGTATGTAATTGATGTTGCAGAAAGGGGGGCAACACTTTACCTCTTAATTATTCTTGGGGGCAGGAAGATACCAGTTTTCAGGCTGGAGCAAGAAGTTATAGAGGCTTCCTGTCTTAGTGGGTTGCTCATAAGGAGCGAGCATTTCGTCGCGACGTGAAATGAGCCAAGCCATCCAAGCACTTCCATCTTCGCCGGCAGCATTACGGTGGCGAGCCAAACGCATCAAGTCATAGTAGCGATAGCCTTCAAAAGCCGTTTCCAATGCAAGTTCATCGGCAATGAGGGTTTCAACAGCGGCCACTTCCTCACGAGAAGGATCTGCAGGCTTGAATTTGTGAGAACGAGTAATCACTTTATACGTATCGCCCGTATTGGGGTCGGTCACTTCCTTTTCAGTGGTCACCACATCATCGGCAGCAGGAGCTTTGAGCAGACCACGAGCCGCCGTAGGAGAAAGCTTGCCACCACGACGAGCATCCTCAGCAGCAATACGCTGCGCTACGACCTTTTCGTACGTCCAAATCGTATCGGCATCGGTAAAGCCACTAATGCCGCCTCCAAAACCTTGAGTGCTTGCGGCACCTGCTAAGCGCGTACCTTCATTGTGCTTATTGGCAAACTTGGAGAAATCAAGCCATTTGTAGGCTTTAGAACGTACGATTTCATTGAGGTCAATGCTGTTGGCGCCATTGGCGATAGAATCAACGGCTCCATAAACGTCGAACTCAATTTTGGCGATGTGCATTTTGGTAGCATCGGTATAGGTCGTATCGCCAACGATTCGAGTGGTGGCTGTGGGAAGCGTTTCGGGCGAAAGTCCATCACGCAATACGGAGAAAGCATGGCGTGGGAAGCCGGCACGATTGATGGCTTCGGCATAGCGCAAATAAATCTGACGTGTGCGGTAGAGGGGAATACCGTAACGGAAAGAGAAATCTCTGGGCGACAAAGCACTGAAGGAGGTTTTGGCGCTGGGTGAGAATTTCTGAATGAAACGTAGACGGCCTTTGTCGGTAGCCACATAAGGAGCAGCAGAGTAAATACGTTGGTCGCCCAAAGGTAAGTACTTCACATCCGTTTGCTTACCGTTCTCCACTTCGTTGTAAACAAAGACTTGGGCTTTGCTCAGACGCTCAATGGCTTCGGAGGGCTCTACCTGACGATTGCGATAGTTACCTTCGAGGCTGACGGAACCGGCAGTCTTGACATCTTCCTTCTCCTTACCATCAGACCCCTTCGAGGTGCTGGAGGTGGTGGAGTTGGTCGAAGTGGCATCAAAGCCATAGACCTGCGGCACACGGGTGAGCATCTTTCCAAAGAAAGTGTTGGAAGCAGAGGGGAGTGCCATGCGGTTTTCATCCGGACGAACAAAGTTCGTACTCATCAGCGCGAACTTCCATGCGTTAGCATTCGCAGAATAATTGTCCACTCCATTACGTTTCATGTTGAAAACGATAACTTCCATCTCTTTTACATAACTGTCACAATCTTCATCCAGATACTTGTGGTAGTAGGTGGCCGCCTGTGCATAGTCGTCGGGATTAGCTCCGCGCAGGAGGTAGAGATCGCCATAAATCAGATTGGCATTGAAGGTCATGAATTTATGGTGGAACTCACCACTACCATTGTTGAACTTTCCATAATCGGGATAGCCCAATTGTTCGCTATACTGGTAGGCTTGTTTCAAACCGCCCTTGCTTTCGAGCAGGTTGAGCAAATTGTCGGGCGTTGCCCAGTCCTCAGGGTTGGTTTCCCAACCGGTGTTGGAGTTGTCTACCGGAAGAATGATGAAAGGCACCTTACCATAGTTTTGCACGAGCTGCATATAGGTCCAAGCGCGCACCAACTGTACTTGTGCCAACTCACGGCGCATGTAGTAGTTGTTGTTCTTCGCAGCCATGGAGTCGGCTTTGGAAAGGTAGAAGTTACACTGGTTGATGACCTTGTAGTAAGCCGCTCGGTTGAGCAGCAGGTTTTCACCATCAGCGAGATTACGGAAGTTGATAATGTCGTTGATAGAGTCGGAGGCATACTCTGTGGGGCGAACCAAGTCGCCACGGAGTTCGCCCAAAAGAACATTCTGCTCCACCATGTCTTGCAGATTAGACATGATACCGAGGTAGAAGTTCACCGTATCTTTACCCGAAAAGTTGGTGGTATAACGATCCAAATCGGGAGTAAGCATGTCCTCACAAGAGGTGGTGAGGGTGCCGACGCCCACAAGGGCAAAGAGCAAAGAAAAAATAGATTTCTTCATGGTTGGAAAGATTGGATAATATGATGTGGTGGTGTGATGCTGAGTGGCCGATCCCTATGACAAGCGTCAGTTCTCAAGCAATAGTCTCATGCCCCTTAGCATCACAAAACCATACTATCGTGAAAAGCGGTTTAGAGATTGATCGTCACACCCAGATTGAAGCTACGACTTTGGGGAAGAAGTCCGGCATCGATACCTTGATAAAGCACGCCATTGCCGGCCGATACTTCGGGGTCACTGCCAAGATACTTCGTAACGGTAAACACGTTGTTGGCTTCTCCCCAAACAGCAAGTCCTTGCAACCAGGAGAGGGTGATAGGCAACTCATAGGTGAGACGCACCTTCTTGAGCTTAAGGAACGAACCGTCTTCAATCCAACGATCGGAGAAACGCTCGTTGTTGACCCAATGGTCGGAATCAGCCGACATGGCACGCGGCACACTGGTTTGCTGACCTTCGTAACGCCAACGATTGACCACAGCCGTGGTTTGATTCCAAATGTTGTTGGCGCTCTCCAACTGCATACGCTGATAGTTGAAGACATCGTTGCCCAGCGAATACTTGAAGTTGAGGTCGAGGATGAGGCGCTTCCAAGAAAGAGAGGTGTAGAAGTTGCCGTAGAGGTCGGGGTTGGGATCGCCAATCACCACACGGTCGGCTTCGTTAATCCAGCCATCTCCATTTTGGTCGACAAAGTGAACATCACCTGCGCGGAAGTCGCGTGAAGGCTTGGAGGCCAATCCTGTGGGATACTTCAGACCTGCGGCCTTTGCTTCTTCGGTAGTGGCGAACACTCCTTTGCTCTTGTAGCCATAGAAGACACCAGCAGCATGTCCGACAGCGGTGAGGATATTGTCCTTACCATAAATCGAGTTGGTGTGGCCATAAACCACTTGTTTGCTCGATTCCACCTTACGTCCGGCAGCATCCAAAGCCCAGCTTTCAAGCTGATTGTTGGCGGTATTGGGCAGGGCGGTAATCTTGTTCTTGTAGTGCGCCATCGAAGCCCCTACCTGCCATTTCCAATTCTTGGTATTGAGGAGGATGGCATTAAGGCTGACATTCACACCGTTGTTGGTGAGTTCGCCTTCGTTCGACCACATCTGCGACAAGCCTGTGATGTCACTCACCGTGCGACGTGTCAGCAGATTGGTGGTACGTGCGTTAAAGTATTCGATGCCGAGTGCCAAACGATTGCGGAGCAGGTTGAGTTCCATACCCACATTGAAACGATGGGTGGTCTCCCACTGAATTTTGGGGTTTTGGATGTTGCTCAACACAAGCGAGGTGGCACGGTCCATGAACTTCACGTTGCGGAAATAAGTGCGCACGGCATAGTAATCGACATTGTCGTTACCGCTCATTTCATAACCTGCGGAGAGTTTGGCATAGTCAATCCATGAAACATTGAACCAACGCTCATTGCTCATCACCCAAGCGGCCTGCAAGGAGGGGAACAATCCCCACTTTACACCGGCAATCTTGACGCCTTCTTCGGCTTTCTTACCGAAGCGAGAAGAAGATTCGGCCGAAGCGATGAGTTTGAGGAAATAGCGGTTCTTGAAATTGTAGTCGGCATTGGCATAGTAACTGAGGTTAATCCAACGGTCATTGATACCCCCGTAGTTGATGTACTGCAAGGAGTACTTCACATTGGGCATCTTGTCGTTGTCGTTGTTGTAACCCGACACATGGCTGTCACTATACGTATAGGACGACATGCGGAAACCGCCAAACACATCCCACTGATGCTTGCCGTAGTTGCGCGACCAGTCGATGCGGAAATCATTGAACAAGGTGGTTTCCTTGCCAAACTGCGAACTGATGACGCTTTGCACCAAACCCAGCCCCTGCACTTCTTTCAAAGGTGTACCGCTCTTGGGCATAAAGTACTTCTCATTGCTACGATTGAGTACGTAGGCAAAGCGGTTGCTAACGGTCCAGTAGGGATTGATTTGATAGCGGGGATTAACATTGAGCAGGAATTGCGTCTGCTCTTGGAAGTTCTTGTTCTCGCCTTCGCCATTGGCCAAAATCCAATAGGGATTGGCCAAACCTTCAAATCCGAATTGCTGTGCAAAAAGGAAAGGGTTGTTGGCTGCGGTATAGTTCAGACCCGCCAAAATTTTGTCGGTATGCTCCAGTCCGAGACGGTTGTTGCCCATATAGCGAACGTAGTAGGCATAGGGGTCTACAAAAGGAGATTGAATCAGACCGAGAACATTGGGGGAGGAGATGTTCTTAGAGGCATAGCTTTCAGCCCAGCCATTGTCGCGAAGGTTGTAGGCGTTGCGCACGTAACCCATATCCAAACCGGTGGTGAATCCTTCAAAAAGTTTCACATCGGCATTAAAGCGGATATTAAGGCGGTTGAAGTCATTGTTTTTGGCGGTCGCTTCACCTTGGGTGTAACCCAAAGAAAGGTTGTACATTGCCACCTCATCACCTCCTTGCACGCCCACGCGATAGTTTTGCGAGAAGGCAGTACGGTAAAGGTTTTTCTGCCAATCGGTATCGTTGTGGTACTGCTTGTAGAAAAGGTAGTTTTTGTCCTCGTTGAGGAAAGGAATGGTCATCGAAGAGGCCAACAAGTCGGCATCCTTCGTTGTGCCTAAGAACTCAGTGAGATAAGTGCGGTATTGCTTGGCATTCATCATCGAGAGCGTCGAAGGCAGCTGCTCTACCCCACTATAAGCACGGATATTGATGCGCGTTGCCATCGACTTGCCTCGCTTGGTCGTGATGCGCAAAACGCCATTGGCACCTTCAGAACCATAGAGGGCAGTACCATTGCGAAGCACCTCAACAGTTTCAATATCTTCGGTGTCGATTAAATTGAGTACATTGTTGACAAAACCATCGTGAATGGTGGTACGATCGTACTGCATGTCCCACATCACACCATCGACAACCACCAAGGGTTGGGCATTGGCATTGAGCGAGTTGATACCATTGACGAGCATCATCGCTCCTTGGCCGAGTTGGCCGCCACGATTGATGGTGCGCAAAGATGCGTTCAACGTATTTTCAAGATCGCCTTCGATGGAAACGGCACTTGAGGTTTTGGGCATCAACAAGCCTTTCTGCAACACTTCTGTTCCATCGGTATAGAGCGGCTTGAACTTAACGCTGTAAATGAAAGCGTCGTTCGCTTTGCCTTCACGAATACCCAGCTGAAGACCATTATAGTCCTCCGTTGAGAAATAGAGGGCGGTCACATGTTCGGGCACAGAAATTTTATAGGCTCCTTGTTCATCGGTCATGGCCGTATAGTAGCGGTTGTTGAGTGCTTGCACACGAACACCCGAGAGGGGTTTTCGTGTTGCAGCATCATAGACCACTCCCGTCACCTCTTTCATTTGGTAAACGGGACGTTTAGCCTTTGTAGTTGCAGCCTTTCTTGATGTTTCGACACCGGCAGCGTCGGTCGGCTCTTGGGCATACGCTCCCAGCGCACAAGTGCCGGAGAGCATAAGCAGACTCACACCACATCGGAGGGCAGCAGACATCATATTGTTATGATTGTCGATATTCATAATCTAAGACTATTTTTGATTGGGGGAGTTATTCGCCACGATAGGGCTCTACGATGATTTTAACGACATTGAGTGCCTTGCACTTGATGGCTCCGCGTCCTTTTTTAGGAAGGGTAAGACGCAAACGCGGGAAGCTCACCTTTTCTCTGCCCAAACCTACATAGCATTTGGGGAAGACATAGTTTTTCCAAAGCACGATTTCATTCACTTTGTCTTGTGAGAACTGACCGGCGTCTTGGTCGATGGTCACCGTATGGGCTTTGTCGACCACATCATTGTCGTCCACAATTTGTGCGGTAAACTTCACCACTTCTTCAGGATCTCCTTCGGTAAAGTGGTCCAAGCTAATTTTCGTGGGTACCATAACCGCCTTGATGGTATAACCCGTACTGTACACCGGATTCAAACGGAAATCAAGCACCATATCAGACTTTTCCGAAGCCATCTCGTAGCGTTGGAAAACTTTTCCTTCAACCTCTCCTTCTACACCGACATACACCGGCTTTTGCGTGAGTGGATCAAGGACGGGGGTACCGTCTTCGGCCAACTTCGGACGATAACGGTTGTAGTTGTCCTCGGTCAGATTGATGGTCGAACCCACACGCACAACGGCATTGTTGGAAGTGGGGCTGGCGGCATAATAGGTAGGGCTTGTGGAGGGTTGGAAACGGAAACTGCCCACAAAGCTGTAAGCGGGGTCGAACGTGAAGTGCTCCAGATTGAAGATATAACCATTAGAGGCGCGATAAGGCTTCAAGTCTTTCAGAGCTGGATTGGGAGTAGTATTCAAGGCAGCACCAGGGGCTACTCCGGCATTGTAGAAGATTGTTCCCGTTGTAGAGATGAGGGAGTCGGCATGGATGGCGTAATGGATAAGAGCAGCGGAATCATTCAAGTCTACATTTTGGAAGTGGCGGGGTGCAAAGAACAAATTGAAGACGATATTTTCGCGCACATTACGATCGGCGAGGGAGTCGGCCAAAGTGCGTGAGGGATCTTGGCTTGACTTCTTGTCCAAACGATACTGACGTGCATTACCCTTATTGTTATTGAACGAAGTGCCGTTCCAATCGTAGCTGTAGGCTGCGCCATACTTATAGAGTTCTCCGACCTTTTCCAGCCCTTCTTTCCAAGCAGTATTGTTGGGAATGAGGGCTATGTAAGTAGAGTCTTCATTGGCGATTTGAGCACCAGTATGGTCGAGCAAATCATTGGTGTAGGTGTAGACCGAATCGATGTAAACCATCTTTCCGTGCTCATTCATGGCACCCGGAACCGATCTTTCATCGGAAAACTTGACGTGATCAACAGATGGATCTTTGATGTACGCATTGAGCAAAGAAATGTCCTTGTTGGCCGACAAGTAGTCGTAGATATTGTAGGAGAAAGGAGAAACACCATTGAGAATGTGCAACTGTCCATTGCTGGACGCCATATCGTCGCCCTTCATCGCTACACCATTGAAAGTCTTTGCCGTTGCAGTAGCACGCTTATTGTTAAGCAAACGTACAACTTGTTCGCCGGCTGCCCCTTCGTGGTTGAAACGTGCAATGTGATTGGCAACGAGCTGCTGCCAAACATAGTATTGAATCTCACGGCCTTTCTTCCGATCGGCTTCTGAGGTAGAGGACAAATAAGTTGCTGCGGCATCGAGCGTATCGTTCCAAGCCTTAGGATTAAAGGTGCCATTCAGCGGTGCCCACATCGTGAAACTCTGATTTTGAGCCAAGAGTTCAGCGGCCGTCAATGTGGCCGTACGATCGTCCTTGGATTTCATCACTTTTGTGCGTTTCAGCAAAGCAGCAAAATCTGTGAGTTGCGGATTGCTTTCTACACTCTCCCAAATCGTCTTGTCACCGGCACCCCAACTCTTTACATCGAAATGGTCGTCAGCACAAGCACTGAAGAGTACAAGAGCACCAATGGCCCAAGCGCCACGTTGCATCCATTTATTGAAAGTTGTCTTCATAATAAGGAATTATCGAGAATTGAAAAGTTCTCTCTATTCTCGCTACTTTTCAGCATTGAGAAGTAGCGAGAATTAGAGCTTTACCATTGGTCTTCGGGTTCTGTACCGTTGAAGACACTCTTTGGAACATATTCAAAGTAGTCTGAGAAGAACTGCGAGTCGCTCTTGTCCAGAGCCGACTTAAAGCGCATATAATAAGTCTTTCCAGGCTCCATATACTTGGTTGTAACAAGGCGGCGAATACAAGCGTAGGGACCGATAAGATAGTTGCGGCAATCGGTATCGCCCTTGCCATCACAAGCTGTAAAAATGCGAGGACACTTCATATAGCCGTGGTTACGCATATTCTTATCATTCTCAGCATTGATGGAAGCGTCTTTTCCATCTGCAAACCAACCGATGTTATCATTGTCGGACTGAGGTTGGCGCATATCCAAGGGAAGACCTTCGGGAAGAAGGTTACGTGGATTTTCACCGAAATAAATCTGACACATACCACGCAGCGAGTTGTTACTCATTCCCATTCGGATTTCATAAACATCTGCACGGGGAACCGGTGGGAGGCGAAGCACAAAGTCATAGACACCGGCCACCATAAATTCATCGCCTTGATAATCGCGCCATCCGGTACCGCCATAGTGTGCGGCATGGAGATAGAGCAAACGAGTGTCTTCGCTCTCGTTGAGGATATTTTCAAAATATCCGGTAGTACCATCGGCACGAGGTGAGTTGAGCTTCGGGAAATAGGTGTACTTGCGCTCGGTGCGACAGCCGTAAGAGAGCAATTCAGGAAGCATCGTAGACAAGTCGAAACGGATACGTTCGTTACCCAAAGCGTTCTTGGTAGTCTCGTCTAAGATGAGAATTTTATCGATAGGATAGAAATATCCGTTCTTCGCATTATTGTCATAGGTCTTTCCATTAAACACATTGGTGGGGAGTACCTTGACACCGCGTTGCACAACACCTGTCTGCTTATAATTATCTGCGACATTGTAAGTGCAGACTCGGTTGAGGTAAAGACCGCGATCAGCAGCATCTTGGGTAACCTTAATCAAACTACGCGTCTTGTCGCTACCCACGGTTACGAAATAGTCCCAAACATCAATACTATAGGTTGTGTGTTGGGGATTTTTCATATCACCATATTTGTAGCCCCATTCGTTAAAGTGCTGTACAAACTGGTTGTGCGCCAACTTTCCTTTGATGAAGTGATAAGCAACGAAGCGGTTGATTGCATTATCTTCATTCTTCAAATCGCCTTGTGCTTTTGTGCCATAAGCGGCTTCACACATCGCTGTCAAGGCAGAAACAATGGCAGCGGTGTTGGTGACGGTTTTGGTCGCAGCATCATACACAGGAGCAGGAATACCGGCAGCTTGAAACACATCGTCTGTTTCTACAAAACCCGTATAGCACAAATAGCGGTGTTGGGCAATGTTGAAAGGAGAAACCTGTGCCAAATTCCAAACCTGCTCTCTCTCCTCATTTTCATATTGGAGATCATAGTGCATGCCTGAAAGTTTATTGGACCAACCGGTGGCATCCAACAGAGCACCCATAATCCGCATATTTTCAGCTTCTTTAATCAAGTCGGGTCCCTGCTGATTGGAAGGAGCAATCACAGATTCCATGACATGAAGCAGCCCATTGCTCAACTTCACATCCGTTTTCAGCACTTTGTTCTTTCCATTGATGAGGAAGTAGGTGCCGCCGGTAGAGGAACTATCTGTTTTTTCCTCACACGTAATCGAACGGTCGCTCAAGTCACTTTTAGAGAATGCACCACCAGCAGTGGGAAAATCGGGGCTTTCAAAAGCCGACTCGTTACCATTGTCGATAATACAACTATAGGCAATGAGCTTCTTTTGTTCCTCATCGAGGTCTTGCACATCTTTTCCTGCTCCCAAAAGCGAGGTCACATAATTGTTTACCGCTGCATTGGTGGGAATAAACACAGTGTAGTTACCACGGGCAGACAGCACCGAAGATAGGACAGAAGCCTCTTTCTTGCTTCCTAAACGCACGTTGTCGAAGATATACTTAATCTTCGAATATTGAGCCGTGTCAGCACTCAGGAAGTCAAGAATGGTCTGTTCCTTTGCAATGGCAAAGTTGCCTTCATTGATGGTTTCACTACAGCTTTGCGTTCCAAGAAGCAAGCCGCAAGTGAAAGTCAGTGCTAAACTGCTCGCGAGCAGTGTCTTTATGGAGATACGAATTCTGTTCATTGCAGTCGTTATTACATTTTAGGCATATATCGTTCCCAAGTGGGATTCTGTACCAACTTCCCATCGCCATTGCCATAGCCTTTACCATTGGCCTTCAACTCATCGACATGGATGGGATTATAGAGAGAGATGATGTGACGAAGACGATTGCGAACGCTTGTAGAAGCCCCCATCCAGTCAGACAGCGTTTCTTTGGTGCTCCCCTTAAATTCGCATTCACGAACAAGGTCAAACCAACGCTTACCCTCTCCAATGAATTCGCGTTGACGCTCACAATAGACTAAGTAGAGGGCATTTTGGCCGTAAGCACCATATCGTTCCTTAATTATTTGGCTTTTATCGGCATAATCTTTGTCAATCTTGCTTTGACGGACACGTACGCAATAGAGATCTTCGTTGGTGCTGTTGATGGTGTCGCATTTAGGGTTATTGCGATGGAAGAGTTCGTCAGCGGCTCGGAAAGCGACACGCACTTCATAATTGGGATTATCAAAGGGCTTTGCCTTCAGACGTGCGATAGCTTCGGCCTTAATCATCATAATGTCGGCCAAACGATAAACCTGCCAACTTGAATTACTCGACTTACTATTGACGAAGCTAACAGTTCCTCCTTTCAACACGTTAGTTGGGTCGAAGATGAAGGTGCGTGTGTTTACCGACTTGATAATCGGTGTAATTGAACTTTTAGCGTCGGGCTCATACAAGCCATAGGACAAAAAGCGGAAATCGGTTCGGCCATAGCCTTTCACGGGGTCAACCTTCTGAGCGGCATTAAATAGGGCAGGATTTGCCGTCAACTTTCCGGCCTTGAAACCACCGTCAGCATTACCGTAGAATAAATCAGGGAAAGTTCCATTGTGCGTATTCACGCCATCATATTGAAGTTCAAAGATACTCTCAATAGAGTTTCTTGCTCCAAGAACAAGGCTATAAGGTATATCAATCATAGTCAAACCCAAATCTTCATTTGGAATCAATGGGTAATACACTTCACGGCGTTTATCTTGTTGAGGTACGGAAGCCAAGTCTAAGCGTTCTTGATAATCTTTCATCATCTTATTAAGAACGACATCTGCATGTTCCACCGACTTCACCAAAAGTTGACCGGCCAATGTGTTTTCTTCAGCCTCTGTGAGGATAGTTCCGTCTGATTTTCTCACAGGAAATCCTTTGGCTTTAGCATGACTCACCAAGCCTGCACGCCACAAATACATATCCGCCAAAAGGGCATGGATGGACTGATTGGTCCAACGTCCTTTATTTTCAATGGAGTTACCGTAGTTCGTTGCGGCATAAGGAAGCACAGCCTCTACACTATTGATGAGAGAATCCAAAATGACGACACCCGCAGTGGCAGAATCGCGCGCTGCAATGGCTTCGGCATCCGTGCTCACTGAATGCTCCACATAAGGAACACTCCGGAAAGCACGCACCAAATAGAAGTAGTAAAGCGCACGTAGCGAGATCATTTCTGCTTTGATGGGCAACCAATCGCTTTGGGTAAACGAGGGATCGATATTCTGATCAATCATGCGCTGCCCATTTTCCAAGACTTCATGGCAATAGTTGATACCCGTGTACATATCCGCCCAGCTAAACATACCGTCAGTGGGTCGAAGCACCGCTTCCTGCATGTAGCGGTATTGCGCCTGCTTCATATCATTCACCACGAGATTGTCGGAGCGGATTTCTCCCCACTCTACAATCTTATTGGTGTTTTTGCTCAGCTGATAGTAGGCAGCAGCACGTACGTTATTGACGTCATTGCTGGTGGTCCAAAAGTATTCCTTAGTAATGGAGTCTGTTGGATAGAGCGTCAAGTAATCCTCACACGAGGTGAGTACACCTGTGGCCAATGCAACAGCTGCTACAAGAAACTTATTGATCGATTTTCTTTTCATGGTTTCGAGAATTGTAAGCATGAAGGAATTTTCATATGGATGGCTAAAATCCTTTTATAATAAAGACTTAGAAACCAAAATTCAAACTAAACGTAAACGACCGTGAGCGAGGTGTCTGCGATCTGTCGAAAGCAGGTTCAAATCCGCCGGCGCTATGTTCGGGATCTACACCCGAGTATTTCGACCAGAAAATCAAGTTATTACCTGACATACCGATACTGAGCGTGCTCAGTCCGTAACGTTTAAGAACCTTGGGATTGACAGAGTAGCGGAGTTGCAGATAGTTGAAACGTACGAAATCTGCATCTTCCACATACCGGTCAGAACTCAACTCATTAAAGGAGTCGCCGGCAGCCGCATTTTTGGCACGGGGAATCTGCGTCACATCACCATTCTTTCTCCAGCGCCAGTCTACCGACGCCATTTGGTTACTGTTGTTACGCATACTTTCTGCCTGCATCTTTGCGATGTTAATCACCTTGCTGCCGACACGGAAGTTGAAGTTTGTCTTCAACGTCCAGCGACCATAAGTCAAATCAACTCCAAAACCACCATAGAATTTCGGATTGGAAGAACCCAAATAGACAATGTCCAATTCGTCAATCTGACCATCGTGGTTGATATCTTCATAGATGACGTCACCACCTTGGAACTGGTAGTTCTTACCGCCGTAGTTAAACATCATCGGAAGAGGATTGCCGGCTTTGTCATAGACCACATTGCCTTGTGCGTCTCTCACAATCGGTGCCGTCTTTCCGGTAGCAGCAGCGGTGTTGACCAAGCGGTTGCCGTTGGCATCCTTCTCAGCCATATAATACTTATTCTTTTCAGGGTTTTGGAAATAGCCTGAGTGGTCGTAGTCGTAGGCATACACTCCCTTATAGCGGAATCCATAGATGCCGCCCAGTGCATGTCCGATTTGAACACGACTTAGATATTTTTCATTTTCATAGCCAAACTCCTTATTGATAGAAGCCAATACACTGGCATCCATTTCGGTGATGGTGTTCAGAGTTTGCGACAAGTTGGCACTAAGCACCGTGCTGAACTTTCCAATACGGAAGATGGGCTTGGTGTGGAAGAAGAGTTCCCAACCTTGGTTTTCCATGGCACCGACATTGGCATTACCAATGCTCGAGAAACCAGTTGAAGAAGGCACTCTCACACCAGACATCATCAGGTCGGTAGTGTACTTCTTATAGACATTAAAGTCAAACTGGAAGAGTTCCTCCAAAAGGTGAAGGTCAAAACCTACGTTCCAAGATTTGGTCTTTTCCCAACGGATTTTTGTCAAACGCAAGTTGCTGGGAGCAATACCTTGAACACCGGCATAGTATCCATAAGATTTATACTGGTTGTAAATCAAGCCTTCGCCAAACGAAGCATTACCATTCACACCCCAACCCGGTCGTACAGACAACATATTGATGTACTTGGTCAGCGGCTTGAAGAAATTCTCGTCAGAGATATTCCAACGTGCAGAAACACCAGGGAAGAAGCCCCACTTATTACCCGAGCCAAACTTGGTCATACCATCGGCACGGAAAGTGAAGTCAAAACTATACTTCGAGCCATAACTGTAGTGAAGACTACCTGTTCCGCTCAAACTACGACCTCTCGAAGTAGAGGTATAAGTTCCTGAGAGATAACCCGGCACAGTGGGGTCGGTGATACCTCCGGAAATACCGCTGGAGGACAGACCTTGTGAAGTTGAGTTGGTGACTCTGGTTTCAAAGCGTCCCAACATTTGAAGAGAGTGATTCTCATTTTCAAAATGCGGGCGGAAAACAAGTTCGTGGCGGGTCGTAAAGGAGAAGTTCTTAAAATCATCCGTTTTCGTCTGATCCACACCTTGGTTCCAAGAGTTAGAGGTCAACTCATGAGGGAAATAAGAAGCGTTCGTACGTGTGAAGGCATAGAGGTTTACATCTCCCTTATAGTTCAACTGTGTTTCAGCCTCTTCCTTACCTAAGAACTTGTATTCCACGCTAAACTGAGGGTTAATCGTATAGGTGCTCTCACGTTCCCAAGCACGATTGGCGATGGCCACGGGGTTTCCGTTTTCCACCATATCCTTCAAGTAATAAGAAGTAAGATTTGAGTTATTCGCAATCAGCACATTCTTATAAGCATCAGAAGCAGCAGGAGGCATAAGGTAGTATTCGCCGGTGTCATAGTATTGCCCGGTGGCTTGGTCGTACTCCCAACGATTTACCGACATATTAGGCATTGCACGATAGGCTTTACCCAAAATGTTATTACCGTAATTCTTATTGTTCTTCGTGTAAGTGAGCGAGAAGTTGGAAGTAAACTTAATGCGGTCTGACACGTAGTAGTCCAATGCCAATGAGGAGGTAAAACGATCCAAGCTCTGCTTGATGATGGTTCCCACTTCATGGTCATAGTTACCCGAAACGCGGAAAGAGGCTTTTTCACCACCACCCGAGAGGTTCACACCATAGTTGTGAGTCTGACCAAACTGTCTTACTTCTTTGACCCAATCGGTATTCTTATTATAGTTGTAGTAGTAAGCGGGATAGTTGGGAAGGTACATCAACTCCACAATGCTGGAAGCGTTATCGCTCTGTTTGGGATTGAAGTAGGCTTCTTTCAGCATCATAGAGTACTGATTACCATTGAGCATACGCATACCCTCAGGCTGCCAAGAGCCCGAGAAACGATAGCTGAAGTTGACACGCGTCTTACCACGCTTACCACGGCGTGTTGTAATTTCAATCACACCATTGGCACCACGAGCACCCCAAATCGCTGTTGCAGCAGCATCTTTGAGCACCTTAATGCTCGCGATGTCTTCGGGACTGATTTGGAGGAGCGTTGCAAACTGCTCTGTATTTTCAGTATTGCTATAATCAAGATCCGACTTGTCAAAGTTCTCAAGGATATAACCATCACGTACAATCAAGGGTTCTTGAGAACCATTGATGGAGCTGACACCACGCAGACGCATGGATGTACCGGAACCGAGGTTACCGGAATTGGCAACAATGTCCAAACCGGCAATCTGTCCCTGCAATGCTTCACCAGCCGTTTCAAAAGAAAGACCTTCCATGTTGTCCATATTGAGGGTCTGCGTTGCAGTTGAGATTTCACGTTCAGGAATGACCAAACCATTAGAGCGCACCTTACGTGTTGTTTTAACAACGGCTTCATTCATGCTTTTTTCCTTCATTTCCACTCGGAAAGAAGACTGTGCGCCAATCGACATCGACTGAGTGCCATAACCGATGTAAGATACTTCCAATCGGTTAGCGGGATTCTTGATGGTCATGGAGAAGTTACCACTCATGTCGGTCTGAGTTGCAGAAATAACACGATTGGATTTATCCTTCTCTACCACATTGGCCATAGCCACCGGACCATCTATTTTACTGAATACATGTCCCGAAATACGCTTTTGTTGAGCCAAAACAACAGAGCTGCAAAATACGAGCAGAAGCGTCAAAATGTATTTTAAGTTATTCATAATGGCTTAGAAATTATTCTTTGATTCTGAATTTGGCTACAAAAGCTTTCGCTTTCTTGGGTGAGGCCCAAGCTTTCGTATAACTTCCGGCGAGTGATTTGTCGAAAACCAAGGCTTTGTTGATTTGATGCACAACAGCATAAGAACTGCTTTGAATATAGGTAGGGGCATCCAAAGAGTTATGGTTGGCATCACGCACCAACATGTTGCAATGACTGTTGTCCACTTCTACTTCATTGCCGGCAAGGTCTGTGATTTTCAAACTATTGCTCGACTGCTTCACTTTCAGTCCCAAATAGACTTTTTTCACTTCATCTACGCAAGATGTCATGTATTCTGCCGTACGGGTAGGAATATCGTCCACAAAGAGCGTTTCGTCTTGGAAGTGATATTTCAAGAAGTTGACAAGCGTTACAATCATGGCCTGTGCTTTGAGTTTAACTGCACTATTGGCAGCCTTAGCGGCATCAACAGCAGCTTGATTGCTCTTATCTGCAGCCAATGCAGGCACAGTCTGTAAGTTAGCAGTGAGATAGGCATCAATTTCATCCCAGGTTTTCAACCCCTTAGCTAATTCTGCATCAACAGCAGTGTTGGTGGGTACATAGACGGTGTAGCGGTAGTTATTAAAGAAACGCACCAACTTGTCGTTTTTCGCAGCATTATACTTGATTGCCGCCTTTTCGCCACGCAGGAACACATAGTATTTTGCGGCTACCTTGTCCCATTCTGCGGCAATGGTTTTAGCGTCACCTCCTGCGGCCAAGATGGAATCCTTGAAACCGGCCTTTTCAAGCAGGGCGTCAGAAACGCCTTCACAGAGGGAGAGGAATTTCGAATAATTCGTATTGCCGGCGATGGTGTGATAAGTACTGTTTGTGGTAGACTGAAGAGGACGATCCAGTAAGTATACCATACCATTACCATAACCATTAGTTGCTGCGGTTTGGTCAAATTCTTCCAGTACCTTGGAAGGAGCTGAGCTGAATTGTTCTTGGAAACCACCATTCAGTTCCATACCGACACCACGATTGCTGCTCTTGATAACAACAGGAGCACCGACACGAGAGAGGAAGTATTTTTGGTTGCTCTTCACTCCATTGGCCTCATTATCATTATGAACAATGATATGCTGGTTCACCATTTCCACAAGCAATTGTTGCTTCACTCGACCTGCGGGTAAGTCTAAGAGTTGCTCTGCTTTTGAGCTCTTTTGGTTGTCAATATTACCTACCGCCTTACCCGTAGCAAGGTCGTACTTATAGGCTTGTGCAAAGACACCGATACGCTTACCTCCCTTGCCGGAACCGACAGAAGCAGGAATCCACTTATATACCAAATAGCGATTGGCGTTACCTGTTGCCAACGAAGCAGGGTCTACATAACCGTATTCTGCAAAACCTTTGTCGGAAGGAATGAAGAACGAGAAGTTACTCTGCATAGCCTTGAGGTAAGTAGAGAAATACTGCTTCAAGGGAGCGTTGTTATAACTATTACCCTGAATAAAGGAGTCGTCGGCACGCACAACGGTGCGCATCACTTCGGCATCTTCATTATAAAGCGCAGGAGCGATGACAGAAGCATAGTCGGCTGGTGTAATCACCTTGTTCATCACATAGACCACACCGTTATTAGCAAGCAGGCTCTTGGTAAAGTTGCTCTTATAAGATTCTTCTGTAGGATAATCTTTCGCGGTAAACATCTGGTCGCGAGCGTCGTTCATGATGGTCAAATACTTAGAAGGCACAGACTCATTAAACGAACTCTTCATCAAGTTGTTAACCAACGCTTGAATTACATCGAGAGGAATTTGATCGAGGTTATAAATCAGATTTTCACGCGTATTGGGCTTTGTAGCATAGCGTTCAATCAACACGCGACCACCTCCTCCGGGGAGGAAGTATTTAGCCAAAGCCTCATCATTGGGAACGAACATCGCCCCCATATCTTTTTCTTTCTGCTCTGTATCAGAAGAACGATAAGCGTTCCAACCGGGATCGAAATTGAGCAACGGCATATCGTTGTTGACCAAATTCTCTGGATCTACATTGAAACGTCCGCTACGCGTATTGACAGCAAAGTAACGCTTTTCAAAAACAGAGTCGACATTTACATTGTAGAGCGCCTTAAAGTTTTCCGTGAGGGTAGCATTATAATAAGGTGCGCTGAAGCGATCAAGAATATGGCTGAAAATCTGTGTATCTTCATTGGTACGAATCACTTCGGCCATATTACCGGGAGGCACCATCACCTTATCTAACACATGAAAATAACCATTCAAGCAGACTACGTCTTGCTTTGCAACACGCGCATTGTAGATATAAGAACGGTTTTCATCCTCCGGCCACGTATTATTACCGAAGAGAATGAACGAAACGTCACTATGCTTGATACCTTTTTCATTCATTTGCCCTTCCAAGAAGTGCGTAAGCATAGGCATGGTGGCATCATTGGCCATATATATGCCCCCCTTATTAGGATTGGCATGGCGCTTCCAATACTTTGCCTCCTTTTGATCTTTATTATAATTGACCGGCAACTGGTCCCAGCGCCAGAAAGGCACAGAGTCGGTAGCGGCAGCCGAAGAAACTTGTCGTAGACACAAGTTTTTCTCACCGTTTTCGCAGTTGGACATCATTTCAACCACATAGGCATTGTTCAACTGAGCACCATTAAAAAGGATGCGCTTTTGCGCCATCGTGAGTCCTTCGTAGCTTTTCACTCTCCAAGGATTATTCTTAAAGAAAGCATCGTAAGCCTCATCATTCGCGACAAAAAGTGTTTTACTACCCGTCTTGGACATCACCTCCGTGTAGTTCAAGTCGTCGATTAAGCGAATGGTCGTCTTAAAATTCCCCAACGATTTCAGTTCGTCGTAAATACTACCACCCAAGAAGTTAGGCTTCTTGTCGTCCAAATCATAATCATCGGAGCAAGAGTACGCCAGACCACTCATCGAGAGCATAAGGCAAGCCCCAAGGACAGCTTTACCCATTCTGCAAAAGCGGTTATTCATACGCATCTTTTAATTGAATGTTATTTATTTTCTTTTTATTGCTAAGTTGCAAAGTTTTTTTTCGTACCCTATCCACAGAATACGACACCGCAAATTTAATGCAAATTCCGATGTCCGCAAACAAAAATCAACGTTTTTTTTAACTCTCTTCTAAAAAAGTTATCATACGACAGATTAGGGAAAAGAAACTGCAAATAAAAAGATAAAAAACACCATTATAACGCAAGAAGAATGCAACAAAATACCACCCAAAAGAATAGTTTTCAAAAGCAGACCTTGCAATTAGAGCAAAATGTGCAGAAAAAGCCGCCTTTGATAATCAAAATCACACAATACCCAATTACACATTTATGCAAGTTTTATTTACACGAAATAAGAAATGGCAGTGCCTTTTTGAAAAGACCGTTACTCTTTTTACAGGTAAAATGAAGTCCTCTGTTGACAAAATCCAAAAGAAATCATTCCGACAAAGTCAATCTACAACCCGGCTCTCAAGTGCCTAAAATAGAATTAAGCAAAAAATACTAATCAACAAATAGAAAGAAGAGAAGTTTTTAAAGTTGTAAATAACACTCTGAGAAGGTCACAGTAAACGTATCTTTCTACGAAAAATCAAAATGGCAGCTATAAGCAATTCAATTTTGTAGAAATACAACTACAAATAAAGACAAAAATCCAATTATAAATAAACTTTTCTATAAGATATGCAACGAAATAATCATACAAACAGAAAATAGAAATCAGAAAAAATCACGTTTTATCTTAGTTTTCTCACTTACCTCTCCATTTCTACATTTCAAACAAAGCCATTTACCAAGCTTCAGGTAGATTACTTTGCCCCAAGCAAAGTTAATCTCTTTTCCCAATAAGCAACTTGCCATCCCGATACGCTTCTCCTATTCGGAGTAGCAAAGATAATTTGAGTACCTTTGTACTATCAGCAACAACCAACTATAATTAATCATCATGACAACAATAGTTGTGATTTGCTTAAATTTGAGTACCTTTGTACTATCAGCAACAACGAACATTTGAATGCGTTAAGCCCGCCATCGTTGTGATTTGCTTAAATTTGAGTACCTTTGTACTATCAGTAACAACCCAAGCGAGGCGGCCGAAATTTGAAATACTGTTGTGATTTGCTTAAATTTGAGTACCTTTGTACTATCAGTAACAACCGCTGCAAATTTACTAAACAGTTTTGAAATGTTGTGATTTGCTTAAATTTGAGTACCTTTGTACTATCAGTAACAACAGTAAAACTTCACGAACTTAACTATGACATGTTGTGATTTGCTTAAATTTGAGTACCTTTGTACTATCAGTAACAACCCTGCGCATCGCTTATATCTATAGTTGGAGTTGTGATTTGCTTAAATTTGAGTACCTTTGTACTATCAGTAACAACCTACGCTCAATCGTTAAGTGGCAATCATCAGTTGTGAGT
>CAUUGL010000037.1:0-20520 GCA_963544845.1 uncultured Alloprevotella sp. | reverse complement strand
TGGCAATAAGCCATAGTTCAGCCCACTCATACCCATATCTCTTAATATCCCTGCCTCGCAGAATAGGTCATTTCATTGTCATTTCCAAGCGTAGTATCAATATTGCACTCTTCCAGAGGAACTTTAAGTTTGAAGCCGTTAGTTGTCTTCAATTTAATTTCTATTTCATCAGCACCACTATCCTTACCTTGCTTTATTAAAGCTTCAGCAGTCTTTCTTTGTACTTCAATGCTATCCTTGCCAGAATCTATCAGTTTGATAATAGCCTTGTATGCAAGACCTATCAATGGATTATAGTTCATAAATCCATTCATAATTGCACCCTTAGCTAATTGAAGTCCAGATTGTGTAGTTAAATCATATTTGTTCATATTGCTACAAATTAATTATACCATAGGTTTTATGAGTGATTCTATATATGCTTGTTCATTTGGTGTAATCTCGTACTTCGTGTAGAGTATTTTCATCCGCCCAAGATTCTGAAAAATCCTGAAGTGGGAGATTTTGGTATACACCGCTCTTCACGTTTTGTTTTGGCAGTAGATACAAGTAACTTGAAGAAGCATATCCTTAAATATGTAATTATGCTGTCCAGCAAACAGTTGCAAATATAGTTATTTACTTTGATATATCCTCGTTCTATTTCTATAAATTTTTTATTGATTATTTTTTGTTTCCTTATTTTCTTGATTTTCTCTCCCTGTCTCAAGTATATATCTCAGAGATAAATAAAATTATCTCAGAGAAAAATATTTTTATCTCTGAGCTGGTTTTATCTACCTCCTATTCCGGTGAACAAACTCCCCTACTTTGTATGTACCCTCATCTTTTTTATTTACGCGCGTACGCGCGTATTATACTACCCTTATATCTTGTTTTTTCCTTCACTTCCTTCACCAATTTCATAAACTACTTGAAATGAGAGAGTTGCGGTGAAGGATTTTTTGAGACCATTTTGTCCCCCGCGGGAAAGGGTGAAGGATTTAGGTGGAAAATTCCTTCACCCGTAAACACAAGAAAATCAATATGTTGAACGGCTGGTGAAGGTTTGAAGGATAAAAACACGTACTATAGTGTGTATACGCGCGCGAGGGACGAGGTGTCGGCTTCCGGTATTGGCCGGTGGGAAGCGTGTTGCTTCTTGTGGCCTGTTGTCCGAGGTGAGAAAAGAAGAAGGCGTTTCTCACGCAGAGGAGAGAAACGCCTTCGTAGGATAGCATTTAGCGGGCGGCAATGCACTCGATTTCGACCAAAGCCCCTTTGGGCAGTGTCTTGACGGCCACAGCCGAACGAGCAGGGAAGGGCGCTTTGAAGAAAGGGGCGTACACCTCGTTCATAGCCGCGAAGTCGGCCATGTCAGCCAAGAAAACGGTGGTCTTTACTACATTGTCGAGCGTCAGTCCGGCCTCGGCCAAAATGTGTTGCATATTGGTGAGCGACTGGGTGGTGAGTTCGCGAATGCCGCCTTGGGCAAATTCGCCCGTAGCGGGATCGACAGGAAGTTGGCCACTGATGAAAAGCATGCCGCCGGCTTCGATGGCTTGCGAGTAGGGACCGATGGCAGCAGGTGCCTTTTCGGTAGAGATGGGAGTTTTCATAACGATGTATTGAAAAAGTAGATGATTTATCCGAAGAACAAATAGCAGATGCCGATGGCGGAAATCACGCCTGCCAAGTCGGCCAGCAGCCCTGCCGCCACGGCGTGGCGCGTGTAGCGAATGCCCACGCTGCCGAAGTAGACGGCAAGGATGTAGAACGTGGTGTCGGTGGAGCCTTGGAAGATGCAGGAGAGGCGACCTACGAAGGAGTCGGCGCCGTAGGTGGTCATGGCATCGACCATCAGACCGCGTGCGCCCGAACCGGAGAGCGGTTTCATCAGTGCCGTGGGCAGTGCACCCACCCATTGGGCATCGTAGCCGGTGCGCGCCACCAGCCATGTCGTGCCGTCGATCAGAGCATCCATCGCTCCACTGGCGCGAAACACCCCGATGGCTACGAGAATGGCCACGAGATAGGGGATGATGCGCACCGCCGTTTCAAAACCGATTTTTGCACCTTCGATGAAGGCTTCGTAGACATTGATTTTCTTCCGAAGTCCGGCGAGAATGAAAGCAATGATGATGGCGAACAGGAGCACATTGGCCGAGGTGGTGCCTACGCGGTTCATCATCATGCTGTCGAGCGAGGCAAAACCCCAAATGATGCCTGCTACTGCAAGCGAAACCCCACCCAATCCGAGAAGGAGGGTGCGGTTGAGGAGGTTGATGCGCTGAAACAAGGCGGTAACGATGATTCCGGCGAGCGTAGAGAAGAAAGTGGCCAGTAGGATGGGAATGAACACGTCGGTGGGGTTGGCGGCGCCCTGCTGGGCGCGGTAGACCATAATCGAAACGGGAATGATGGTCAGTCCGCTCGTGTTGAGCACGAGAAACATAATCATAGCGTTGCTGGCCGTCTCTTTTTGGGGATTGAGCTGCTGCAAGCCCTCCATAGCTTTGAGGCCAAGCGGCGTGGCTGCGTTGTCGAGCCCAAGCATATTGGCCGCGATGTTCATAAAGATATTGCCCACCACGGGGTGGCCGTTGGGAATGTCGGGAAAGAGCCGGCTGAACACGGGGGAGAGCCGGCGTGCCAACACATTGACCACACCGCCTTTTTCTCCGATTTTCATGATGCCCATCCAAAGAGAGAGCACCCCTGTCAGCCCCAAGGAGATTTCAAAGGCGGTCTTAGCGGTGTCGAAAGTGGAACTCATGATGGTGGGGAACACGTCGAAATCGCCGAAGAAGACGAGGCGCACCACCGCAATAGCGAAGGCGATGAGAAAAAAGGCTATCCAAATGTAGTTGAGAACCATAGGGGGAAGGGAATGAGTCGTTCAGGGGGTGGGGAACTTAGGGCAGAGAGAACTGCCCGTTGCGGAAAACAATCTGCCGGCTGTCGAGCAGATGCTCTATCACCTTTCCGGCCGTTTCGGCATCGTTGTGCGGCAGGGCAAAGTCGGTAGCGGGATGCGGCGCACCATCGGCAAGGGTGTGCAGAATGATGCGCTCAATGTCGGCAGAGGTGTGGTGGGTGGTTTGGGTTTCGTCGCACACATCACAATGTCCGCACGGCTGTGCCGAATGGTCGTCGAAGTATTCGAGGAGTTGGCGGCTGCGGCAAGTGGTGCTGTCGGTGCAATAGCGAAGCATACTGTTGATGCGGTGTTCAAACTGCTCCCGACGCTCTTCATAGACTTCCGAGGTGAGGTGTAACCGCCCGGGTTCGATACGGCGGCAGAGATAGGTGATGTGTGCCACCGATTTGCGTGGAATGTAGTGGAGGATGCGGGCGCGGTTGAGCTCAACGAGCGATTGATACACGTCATCTTCAGAAAGCCCGCAAGCCTTACCCAAAAGGCTTTCGTCGATGAAGATATAATCGGAAAACAAGCCCGAATAGTGGCGCAGCAGTTCGGTCAGCACGGCTTCGATGCGGTCGTTTTGGCTCTCGTAGTCGTAGAGGGCATCGCGCTGCGTGATCATCATCAGGCGCGAACGGGTGTCTTCGGCATCGGTATATTCGAGGTAGCCGGCACGTTGCAGGATGGTGAAGGCATTGACCACAACGACCGGAAAATGACGAAAAGTGCGGCAGAATTTTTCTAAATCAAACTCCAGTACTGCTCCCTCGCCATCGCCGGCCGCCAGTTGATAGTAGCACGCCACATCATCGTAGATGGTGTAAATGCGCTCCTTTTCGGGGAAGGTCTGCGGGATGCGCTGCGCGAGTAGTCGGTGGTCGTGAGCGTTGTAGAGCAAGATGGCGTGTGCCGGTTGGCCGTCGCGACCCGCACGGCCGGCTTCTTGAAAATAAGCCTCGATGGAATCCGGCAAATCGAGGTGGACAACGAGGCGCACATCGGCCTTGTCGATGCCCATTCCGAAGGCGTTGGTTGCTACCATCACACGGGTGTGGCCGGTTTGCCATGCCTCTTGGCGCGTATCTTTGTCGGCGGCCGACAGTCCGGCGTGGTAATAGAGGGCGGAGATGCCCACGGATTGGAGGGTCAGCGCGGTGTCGCGGGTGCCGCTGCGCGAACGGGTGTAGACGATGGCCGAACCTTCGGAAGATTGGAGCAACTGCACTAAATCACCGATTTTATCGCTGCTTTGGCGCACAATGTAACTGATATTCGGCCGCTCAAAACTCATGCGGAACACGCACTTTTCGCGAAAGCCCAGTTGCTCTTGTATGTCGTTGAGCACAGTGGGGGTGGCGGTAGCGGTGAGCGCGAGGATGGGAGTGTGGGGAAGGGTGGCGCGGAGCACCCCCACTTGAAGGTAGGAGGGGCGGAAGTCGAAGCCCCACTGCGAAATGCAGTGCGCTTCGTCTACCGTGATGAAACTCACCTGCATCTGTTGCAGTTTGACGCGAAACATCTCCGTGTGGATACGTTCGGGTGAGAGGTAGAGAAACTTGTAATTGCCCAAGATAGCATTGTCGAGTTCGCGAAGAATGTCACTGCGCGACATACCCGAATGGATGGCCGTGGCGAGGATGCCCCGCCGGCGCAAGTTGGCCACTTGGTCCTTCATCAAGGCGATGAGAGGGGTGATGACGAGGCAGATGCCCTCCATCATCAAGGCGGGAACTTGAAAGGCGATGCTTTTTCCTCCTCCCGTAGGCATAAGTCCCACGGTGTCCTTTCCTTGTAGAATGTTCTCGATAATGTTGCGCTGAATGCCGCGAAAGTCGGGGTGTCCCCAATGTCTGCGTAACACGGCACGCGGGTCGGTCTTCTCCTCCGGATGTTCAGACTCACAGAGCGGCCATCCTTCCCTCTGCGGCACATAGTCGGTCGGGATGGTCGAAGGGGCGCCGATGAGCGATTGCAACGCGGCGTCTTCTGGGTAGGGAGTGATATCGGAATCGGGAGGAAACATAGCAGTGATCGGGAGGAAGAGGGTTACTCCTGTGGGCGGATGTCTTCGATTTGGAGCTGCACCTCACCTCGTTTGTGGGTGTTCTCTTCAATGGCGTAGCAGATGTCGAACGCTCGTCGCGTTTTGATGTAGCGGGCTTGGCTGCTCTGTCCGAAGGCGATGCCGTTGATGATGGTATTCGACTTGTTGTCGACGAGTTCGAGTTTGATGTGCTCTTGTCCGCGTCCCACCACTTTGGACGTGCCGTAGTCGTAGACGCGATGCGTACAAAAACTCGGTCGGTCGTTACCGGGGCCGAAGGGAGCGAAGCGTTTGAGTTGTTGGTAAAACTCAAAATTGATGTCGCTGAAGTCCAACATAGCCGTAATGTCGAGCGTGGGGCGGGTTTGTTCGTCGAGAATGTGTTCCGCCACATAGGCTTCAAAACGTCGCGTAAATTCGGGTACGTTCTCCACCTTGAGCGTCAATCCTGCCGCGTAGGTGTGCCCGCCGAAGTTTTCGAGCAAATCGGCACAACTTTGAATGGCTTTGTACACATCGAACCCCGTCACCGAACGTGCCGAACCCGTTGCCATATCGTCGGAACGGGTGAGCACCACCGCCGGACGATAGTATTGCTCCGTCACACGCGATGCCACGATGCCGATGACGCCTTTGTGCCACTCTTCGTTGTAAATCACGATGCCGCGGCGGTCTTCCAATCCCGGCAGGTTTTTCACCTGCTCGGTGGCCTGTTCGGTCATTTGCTTGTCGAGGTCTTTGCGGGCTTCGTTGTGCAGATTGATGTGCGAGGCGATTTCGCAGGCGGTGGCATAGTCTTTCTCCACGAGCAGTTGCACGGCTTCCTTGCCGCTCTGCATACGTCCCGAAGCGTTGATGCGTGGGCCGATTTTGAAGATGATGTCGTTCATGGAAAGTTCGCGGTCGGACAGTCCGCACACCTCAATGATGGCTTGCAGACCGATGGAGGGATTGGTGTTGAGACGGCGCAAACCATGATAGGCCAAAATGCGATTTTCGCCCATAATCGGCACGATGTCGGAAGCGATGGAGATGGCGCAGAGGTCGAGCAGTTCGTGCAGGCGGTTGAACTCGATGCCGTTGCTGGCAGCAAAAGCCTGCATAAACTTGAAACCCACACCGCAGCCGGAGAGGTGGGTGTAGGGATAATGGTTATCGCGGCGTTTAGAATTGAGAATGGCCGCCGCAGGAGGAAGTTCTTCGTCGGGAACGTGGTGGTCGCAGATGATGAAATCGATGCCCAGTTCTTTGGCATAGGCGATTTCCTCAATGGCTTTGATGCCGCAGTCAAGCACAATGATGAGGCGCACCCCGCTTTCGGCGGCAAAGTCCACTCCTTTTTTGGAAACACCATATCCCTCTTCGTAGCGATCCGGGATATAATAGTCGATGTTAGGGTAGTATTGACTGATGAACTTGTAGACCAAGGCCACCGATGTCACACCATCCACGTCGTAGTCGCCATAGACCATGATGCGCTCTTTGCGGAGAAGGGCGCGATTGAGTCGCTCAACGGCTTCCTGCATGTCGTTCATGAGGAAGGGATCGAGCAGCTCTGTGAGTTGCGGGCGGAAGAAACGTCGGGCCTCCACGGCTGAGGAGATGCAGCGTTCGCGCAACATTTGGCCGAACACGGGGTGGATACCCAGTTCTTCTGCCAAATGCGTGGCTTCTGCCGCCTCTTCCGGAGGGAGAGGTTCGTAGTTCCACTTGTAAATCATTGTATATTTTGTTTTTTTGTTATCGAGAAGGAGACTCTACTTTATTTCTGCTAAGGGCAGGAATGGAGTTCAGCAGGCTAAAATACGTTTTTTTTCTGACATATCGCGTGATTAAACGATTTTTGTGCTTGCTATCTACTCTCAATTGTAGGAAAGAAAACATTTGAGAATCCAGTTCTGAAAAGTCTGCACCGATAGTGGGTGGCCTGTTTACCCCATCGGTTCGGTTGCTTCCAACAACCATTGTATTTCTGCCGCCTTGGTGAGGAGAGGGAGCAGACGCTCACGCACTAAAAGATGATAACTGTTCAACCATTTTTTATCGTTTTCATCGAGTATTTCAGGTACTATCGGCGCAGTATCGATGGGGCAGAGGGTAAGCGTTTCAAACTGATGGAATGTACCGAAAGGCGTGGTTTCACCGGAAGAAACGAGGAGGATATTTTCAATGCGTACCCCAAATTTTCCTGCGAGATAAAGGCCGGGTTCGTTGGTAATCGTCATACCGGCGCAAAAAGGTTGCAGGGTGCAATCGCGGAGGTTTTTGCGAATCTGATGAGGCCCTTCGTGTACACAGAGGTGCGCTCCCACGCCGTGTCCTGTGCCGTGTCCGAAATCGAGACCTTCCTGCCACAGCGCAGCGCGGGCAGCAGTGTCGAGTTGGAGTCCGGTGGTGCCGGTTGGGAAACGCATTCGCGACAGAGCAATATGTCCTTTCAACACAAGGGTGTAGATGCGACGCTCTTCATCGGTGAGGTCGCCGAGCGCAATCGTGCGGGTGATGTCGGTCGTTCCCGAAAGATATTGTGCACCGCTGTCGAGCAACAGCAGCCCTTTATTTTCGAGGCGTGCGGCCGTTTCGGGAGTGGCTTCGTAGTGAACAATCGCTCCATGGGCGGCATAGCCGGCAATGGTGGCAAAAGAGAGTCCGCGGAAGTCGGGATGCTCGGCGCGTAAGGCGGTGAGCTTATGCTCTATGGTCAGCTCGGTTTCTTCCACAATTTTTCCGTTTTTCACCAATTCATCGAGCCAACAACGGAAACGCACCAAAGCGACACCATCGGCTACCATCGCCTCCCGAAAGCCTTCAATTTCGGCGGCGTCTTTGATGGCTTTGGTCGCCGTGACAGTTTGAGTTTGAAAGTCGAGCGTAAGAGATGAGGTTTCTTCGGCCGCAGTTTTCAGCGGGTGATAGATAGCAAGATTGATGCTCGGGGCTACGAGGAAGCGGCAGGGAGTTTGCGGGAGGTGCTCCACAAAATGGAAAACCGCCGCGTATTCGTGCAGTTCGACCCCTTGTTCGGCGAGGTAGTTTCGGATGTCGGCATCTACACGGTCGGTATTGGTGAAGAGGAGCGTGCGGTGACGATTGACCACCAAATAAGCCATGAAGACAGGGTTGTAATCGATATCGCTCGCACGGAGGTTGAGCAGCCACGCAATTTCTGCGAGTTCGCTCACAACAAGGTAAGTTTCCTTTTCATTCTCTTCCTGCGCACTACAAAAAGCATCAAGTTTTTCGCGTGCCGATTGCGATACATATTTTTCAGGCTGACGATAAAGCTGCGAATGGGGGAGAGCAGGGCGTTCGCGCCAAATTTCACAGAATGGGTCAGCAGTAGAAACGAGGTGGTCGGGTTCAAAAGTTTCGGTCAGACTTTGGTAGAAATCCAAACCACAAGTTTCAGCGCAAAAACCTATCTTTCCCACTTTTTCGATGGAGGTGGCGATTTCCGAAGCCAAGATGTTCCGAATCCATTCGGTGAGATCGGGAGTATCCGATTCTCCATCGCGCATTAGGGTAAAAGGCGTTTCGACCAATTGCTGTTCGGCTTGGAGAAAATAACGGCTGTCCGTCCAAAGTGCAGCGTGGTGGAGCGTGACCACCGCCGTTCCTGCACTTCCGTCAAAGCCGGTCACCCATTCGCGGCACTTCCAGTGGGCAGCAGGATACTCGCTGTTGTGAGGGTCGCCGGAGGGAATGATAAAAGCATGGAGCTGGTGAGTGCGCATCCATTGGCGCAAAGCCGCAACGCGGTCGTGAATGGGAAAAGTTGGTGAGCTCATAGAAAGGAAAAAGTTGTGGAGAATAAGAAGACAAAGCCACGCTCCGCTTTGAGGAGTCGGCGGAACGTGGCGTAGGAGTTAGTTGCTGTTGAAATGAGCATTGATGAGCGGACGTGTGGATTCCATAATGACATAGAGTTGTTCCACCGTTTCAGCACGCAGCATGTCGATACGGGTTTGGCGGAAATTGGGCAGCCCTTTGAAGAGCGGGGTGGCGGCGAGGTGGCGGCGCACATGCAAAATGCCACGATACTCGTCGATACGCTCCACACTTTGACGTACTTGTTCTTTGAGAACATCCAGCATCCAGTCGGGCGTCATCGGCGTATATTGAGAAGGAATAACATCGGGCACGGCAAAAGGCGTTTCGTCGATGGAATCGCGCATTTCTTTGAAAATCCAAGGCTGACCAAAGGTGGCGCGACCAACCATAACGGCATCAACACCGTAGTCTTCAAAGGCACGCCGTGCCTCGGCACCAGAAGTAATGTCGCCGTTGCCGATGATGGGGATGTGAATGCGAGGATTGCGTTTCACTTCGCCAATCAGTGTCCAATCGGCCGTACCGGTATACATTTGGCTGCGGGTGCGTCCGTGAATGGTGAGTGCTTCTGCGCCGGCATCTTGAATGCGTTCGGCAAGTTCGGTAATAATGAGGTGCTCCAAGTCCCAACCCAATCGCGTTTTGACGGTTACCGGCACCCGATTGGAAACGCGGTCTACGACATGGCGCACAATTTCCAAAAGGAGTTCGGGAGTTTGCAGCATTCCCGAACCGGCACCCTTGCCGGCCACCTTTTTGACGGGACAGCCAAAATTGAGGTCTAACACATCGGGGTGAGCGGTTTCAACGACGATTTCGGCAGCTTCTGCCACGGCTCCTGGATCGCGACCGTAGATTTGAATGACCACAGGGCGCTCATCTTCGCAGACGGTCAGTTTGGCGATACTTTTATTCACCATACGCACAAGCGCATCGGCTGCCACAAACTCGGAGTAGACCATAGAGGCACCCAATCGCCGACAAAGCAGGCGAAAACCAATATCCGTAACGTCCTCCATCGGCGCCAAAAGGATGGGACGCGTTCCTAAATCTATATTACGGAGCTTCATGAGCGATAGAGTTTTACAAATTTCCAAAGCCCTCCTGCCGTCAAAAGAGCACCTAAGGGAAGAGTGAAAAATAAGGGGATTTTATCGATAAAATCGCTTGTTTCAGGAAATGCTAATCCTAAAACTGCTATCGAGTTGTTGAGAATGTGAGCCGGCAGACAAAGGCGCAAATCACCGGTGCGTAGATAAAGAAAACCGAGCAAGATGCCGAGAGGCAGCGCCGCAACGACTTGTGATAGATTGGCGTGAACCACAGCAAAAGTGCCTGCACTAATCAGCACAGATAACCAAGTGCCGACACCGCTGTTGCGCAGATGTCGCAAAATACCATCGCGAAAAACCACCTCTTCGATGGCGGGGCCTCCGACGCAGAGCAATAAGACACCGCCCCAATAGGCTTTGATTTGCATGGCTTGCTCCATCATCCCCCCATCGTCTAATTTCAGCGGAGTGGTGAGCAAAGACAACCCGACACAAATCAATAAGAAACTACCCATAAAACCGAATGAACGCAGGCGGTTGCCACGGTGCAGGTTGCCAATGAGCGGTGAGTTCGTGAGCCGAAGCAGCCACAACAAGACGAAAAGGAGAAGGTAGGACGTCCACAGCGCAATAACGAGGGCTTGAGGTACAGAAGGGAAACCTGCACGCAGCCAGTCGATGCTGCGACCGGTAGCAATGTTATCCCAATTTACAATCATCAGCGTGATGAAGCCGGCCAACAGTTGCGCCAACAGAAAGAGGACGAAAGTAAAAATAGATTTTCGCATGAGGAAAAACGAAAGGTTCAAATGAAATAGAGATGCCCACAGGTACTTTTACCTATCGGGCAACAAGAATTTGGTGTGCCTTTTCGGCATCGGTATGCAACTGCCGAATGAGAGCATCAAGGTTTTCAAACCGCATTTCATCGCGCAGTCGGTAGATAAACTGCAACGCGAGCGACTGCCCATAAAGATCTCCGTTGAAATCAAGTATATGCGTTTCGATGGAAACGTCGCTACCATTATCAAGAGTGGGACGCGTACCGATATTCGTCATGGCAGGGTAGGTCGCCCCATCCATCACAACGCGAGTGGCATAGACTCCACTGCGCGGGATGAGTTTTTGGGTGTTAGAAACGACGAGGTTGGCTGTAGGAAAACCCATGTCGCGGCCGTTTTTTCGGCCGTCCACGACCATCCCTGACAGTGCATAAGGCCGGCCGAGCAAAGCTGCTGCGCCCCGCACATCGCCTTGCTCCAATAATTTGCGCACGGCCGACGAAGAATAATGGTGGTGGGAAGAGTGTGTCGAAATCGGAGAAAAAGCCTGAGCCTGCAAAACCTCCATTCCTAACTGCGCTCCATAAGCGGCATACTGAGCAAAGCCTTCGCCTGGTGCAGGCTTTCCAAAATGGTGGTCGTAACCAATGAGCAGCACCTCAACAGAGAGTGCATCGCGGAGGTAGTCACGCATAAAGTCGGCCGCCGAAAGATGCGCCATCTTAGGAGAGAAATGCAGCAGTGCACAGGCGTCGATACGACAGTCGGTGAGCAGCTGCAATTTCTCGGTATTGTCGGTGAGCAATTCCGGAGCATCGCTCTTTCCCAACACGCGGCGCGGATGTTCATCGAAAGTGATGACCATCGTCCCTAATCCATGCCGATTGGCTTCAGAACGGAGTTGCTCCAGCACATAGCGGTGCCCCAAATGGACACCATCAAAAAAACCGATGGTGGCAGCGTAGCGGCAGGGTTGCGGGGGGCGATGGAGTGGAATTAACTCATAATCTGTCATAGCGTAATTTTCCGTTGGCCTCAAACAGCGGCATCCAAGCACCGTGTTCAGGGGCTAATACGGCCTGCAAACCGCAAGCACGCGCTGCGGCACAGTTGGCCTCCGAGTCGTCAAAAAATATGATTTCATCGGCTTTTCCGCCCATTCGTTCTACCACCGCTTCAAAGATGGCAGGCTCCGGTTTGAGCAGTTGGAGTTCGTAAGAGAGAAACGTTTGGTCGAAATAATCGCCGATGGTGTGTCCTTTCCACGAGAAGAGGTCGCGCAGCCCTTGCTGCCAATGCACCACATTCGTGTTGGAGAGCACACAAGTGTAGTAATGCTGATGAATGTTGAGCAACAGTTGCAGTCGTTCTTCGGGAATACCCACCAAGTAGGCTTCCCAAGCCGCTACGATTTGTGCATCGGTAAGGGCGGGTTGTTGCGCTATCTTTCTAATCTCGTGGCAAAAGTCCGAAAGAGAAATCTGTCCGCACTCGAGCGAGGCAAACACACCACCTTGGACGTAGATGCCGAGATAGGGACGAATGTCAAAGCCGAGGTGGTCGAAAGCCGCAATGCACGCTTCCTTCTTCAAATCGACGATGACTCCGCCAAAATCAAAGAGCAGTTTCATTTTTCACGAGTTTGTAGAGTTTGTCGCTGGGACGCACTTTGTCGGGCACAGGCACAGAAACGTACATGCCCTTTTCGCCCACCTCCACAGCGCCGTTATCGCCGTGGATTTCCGTAGCGTCAAGATACATAGCACCGGTTGTCGGCCCGATAATCACCAAGCGATCGCCCACATGGAGGGTAGAGGCTTCGATGAGGAATTCCGCCACGCCGAGTTTGGAGAAATACTTGATGCCTTTCCCGACATAGACTTTCTTCTCCGTAGCGATGGAACCGTGGCTTTTCGACCATTCTCCCATCTTCTGTCCCTGATAGTAGCCATCCCAAAATCCGCGGTTGAACACGGTGGCAAGGCGTTGGTTCCACTCCTCCACCTTCTCGGGCGTAAAAGTGCCTTCCTGCACGGCCTGCACCGCTTCCTTGTAGCACCGCACCACGGTGTAAACATATTCAGCAGAGCGCGCACGGCCTTCAATCTTAAAGACCGAAACACCGGCTTTCATCATTTGGTCGATAAAACCGATGGTCTTCAAGTCTTTGGCACTCATGATGTACTCGTTGTCCACCTCAAGTTCAGTTCCGGTTTCCTTATCCGTCACCACATATTTGCGGCGGCACTGCTGCATGCAGGCCCCACGATTGGCCGACGAACCTTGGTTGTCGAGCGAGAGGTAGCACTTTCCACTCACAGCCATGCAGAGGGCACCATGACAGAACATTTCGATACGGATTTTCTCGCCCGAAGGACCGCAAATGTTTTCGCGGTCGATAAAGTCGGCAATGTCTCGCACCTGTTCGAGGTTGAGTTCACGCGCCAGCACGACCACATCGGCAAAGTTGGCATAAAAGCGCAATGCCTCTTCGTTGGAGATATTGAGTTGGGTGGAAAGGTGGATTTCCTGCCCGATGCTGTGACAATAACTCAACACCGCCACATCGGCCGCAATGACGGCTGAAATACGGGCGGCTTTGGCGGCATCACAGATGGTGCGCATCATGTCGAGGTCTTCGCCGTAGATGATGGTGTTGACTGTCAGATAGCTCTTCACGCCATGTTCCTCACAGAGTGCGGCAATCTCTCGCAAATCGTTGATGGAGAAGCGGCTGGCCGAATGCGCCCGCATGTTGAGCGATTCAATACCGAAGTAAATAGAGTCGGCTCCTGCACGGAGTGCCGCAGCGAGAGATTCGCGCGAGCCGACGGGAGCCATTATTTCATATTGTTGCATAGTCGAAAGAAAATCGTTTAAGATGCAAAGTTAGCAGATTATTTCCATGTAGACCTCTAATTTTGGCGCTTTTTATATCTTTCTTACGAAATAATCAACTCCACGATTACTTTTATTTCCTTTTTGTAAAGGAGCATCGCCAAAAAATGCCTACCTTTGCCGCTGGTAAGCGCACAATGAACGGCGAATAAGACATTATGGCTGGTCGGGTTCAGGTTTCATTGTTCGCCCTGTTCATTTTTTTTGCAAACCTGCCTTTAAGGAGCATTCTCCCTAAAGTCTGCTGTTTGGGTTTGCGCTACACCCCTGAGAGTTCGCTTTTTGCCTCTCATTAACACATCATTTTTTCTTGAAAACATTTGCCGAACTGGGCGTGAAGGACGAAATCCTTTCCGCCATCAGTGAAATGGGCTACGAAGCCCCCACTCCGGTGCAGGAGGCGGTCATCCCCTGCCTGCTCCATAACCCCGAAAGTACCGAACCCCAACGCGATGTCATTGCTTTAGCGCAGACAGGAACGGGAAAAACAGCCGCCTACGGTCTGCCCACGCTGCAAAACATCGACACCACGACACGCGACACGCAGTTGGTCATTCTCAGCCCCACGCGCGAACTCTGTCTGCAAATTGCCGACGATCTCAAGGATTACAGCCGCTATATGGACGGGCTCCACATTGTGGCCGTCTACGGTGGAACTTCCATCGACGGCCAAATCCGTCAACTCCGCAAGGGATGTCAAGTCATCGTGGCCACGCCCGGCCGCCTCATCGACTTGATGAATCGCGGGGTGGCACATCTTGAAACCGTGCGCAACATCGTGCTCGACGAGGCGGACGAAATGCTCAATATGGGTTTCACCGACAGCATCGACGAAATCCTGGCCGGCATCCCCGACAACCGCCAAACACTGCTCTTCTCCGCCACCATGGGGTCTGAGATTGAGCGCATCGCCAAAAGTTACCTCCACGACTACCAAGAAATCGTGGTGGGCAGCCGCAACGAAGGTGCGGAGCACGTGAACCACATCTACTACATGGTGAAGGCGCAGGACAAGTATGCCGCCCTCAAGCGTATGGTCGATTACTACCCGCGCATCTACGCCATCATCTTCTGCCGCACCCGTCTGGAAACCCAAGAGGTGGCTGACCACCTCATCCGTGACGGCTACAGCGCCGAAGCACTCCACGGCGATTTGGCACAGGCACAGCGCGACCTAACCATGCAGAAGTTTCGCCAACACCGCACACAGCTCCTCGTGGCTACCGACGTGGCAGCACGCGGGCTTGATGTCGATGAACTCACCCACGTGATCAACTACGGACTCCCCGACGATGTGGAAAACTACACCCACCGCTCCGGACGTACGGGACGCGCCGGAAAGCGCGGTACATCGATTTCCATCATCCACCTGCGCGAACGCGGCAAGGTGCGTACCATCGAAAAGGTGATTGGAAAGAAGTTTGAAAAAGGCACGCTTCCCGACCCGAAGGAGATTTGCACCAAGCAGCTCTACAAAGTCGTTGATGAACTCGAACACGTGGAGGTGGACGAAGAGCAGATTGCTCCCTTCCTCCCCGAAGTGATGCACAAACTCGAATGGCTCTCTAAGGAAGACCTCATCAAGCGTTTGGTGCAAAGCGAGTTCGGCCGATTCCTCAACTACTACGCCAATGCGCCCGAAATCGAGCAACCTGCCGAGCGTCCCGAACGCCACGATGCCAAAAGTGCTGAGCGTGAAGCCCGCCGCGACCGCAACGCCAAGGGTGAGCACATGGCCGAAGAAGGCTACAAGCGTCTTTTCCTCAACTTCGGTAAGCGCGACAACTTCTTTGCCCGCGAAATCATCAACCTTGTCAATCGCTACGTCAAGGGTAAGGTCGAAATCGGCCGCATCGATTTGCTCACCAACTGCGCTTTCTTTGAAGTGCCTGAAGACGACGCACAGTTTGTCATCAACAAGATGGCCAAAGCCAAAGTGGGCGAACGCCGCGTGGTGGTAGACTGGGCCGACCGTGCCGAAGGCAATGCCGCCTCCACGCCCCACGAACGCCGTCCTCGTCGCAACAACAACGACCGCAGTTACGGCCGAAAAGGTTACGATACGGACAAGAACGCTTTTGCCGGTGGTAGCAAAAAAGGTAAAAAGACAAAGCGAACCGCCGACACTCCGCAGGAATCCTCTCGCGGAAAGAAGTATGACAAAAGCGACTGGCGCAAATTTTTCGAATAAGCGCTGATGGCTTCCCTCGCGCGCGTATTCCTTTATAGTGCGTGCAAAAATCCTTCACTCCTTCACCGGTGTCCTCAATTCGTTGGCATACAGTGGTTTAGGGGTGAGGGATTTTCTTTTTTCTTATCCTTCACCAAGGTTCACCGGCAGTGTTTCTACCCAATCTTCACCGATGTAGGAGGGTTTGAAATCCTTCACTGATATGCGTCTGATTTTTAATGAGATAGCTTGCGTGGTGAAGGAAGTGAAGGAAAAATGAAGATAATCGGTGTAATACGCGCGCGAGGGAGCGTGTCGGTAACCTTTGTTTTTAGAAGCCGACTAAAAAAATCTACCTCAGAGCTAAATTTTTCCGGCTCTGAGGTAATTTTTTTCGGTTCTATATGACGTTTTGGGTGGGTAGTCCGTTTTTTCTTCTTTTTTATTGCCTTATGGATAACAATTTGCGAACTATTGCTGTCCGGTAAAATTTAGAGAGATAGAGATTTTTGCTCCAATCCTCCAACCTTCTAAAGGTTACTGAACAGCAATAATTTTCTTTGTACGGTTTGTGCCGCCTCATTACCCCTTCATCGTCCGTACATGTACGGAAAAATGTCCTTACGTGTAAAGAGTTTATTATCTGGCAAGAAAGCAACAGCAGCTTAGGAATGATTGCTGGCTGGTAAACGTTTTTTTTGATGTAAAAATAAGAGGGGGTGTCATAACTCCTTACTTCTAACCATCTACTACTATTTGTAAAGAACAACCGCCAAAGTAAAGGTGCAATTGACGAAAAGAAGAGCAAGGGGCTTTGCCCACTTTAAGTGTTTTTGTTGCATTTTTTTATAGGGTTGTTGCTTCTGTTGAGAAAAAGTGTTATTTTTGCTTTCTCAATTCAGATAGCGGTGTCGCGAGATGTTTTAACCGACATTGGGTCGCGGTGAAAAGGGAAGTCGGTGCGAGTCCGACACAGTCCCGCTGCTGTATTTCCTCCTTTGCGCAGCAATCACAAAGTCACTTTCGGTGGGGAACCCATGATGGGAAGACGATTGCCGACCGAGGATAAGTCAGAAGACCTGCCGCTGTTCTCGTTTTTTGTCCCTTCCGAGGAGAGGGGGCGAAGAAGCCTTTTTTCATGTACTACATTTCATTTCGCTCGCTTCCCCTTTGGGCGGCTGTATTGAGTTTTGGTGCTGTTTCCGGTGCTACGGCTCCATTTCCGCCTACCCTGCCGCCTGCCCCGATGGATGATTCATCACCGGATAGTTTGCTGCGCGAGGCTCAGGTAGAAGCCCTCCGCCTGCCCCTTCGTCGGCAGGGCACAGCCCCTCGTTGGAAAATCGACGCCGGTCAGTTTGCCCGGCGCGGCATCACCTCGACCACCGATGCGCTACGCCAGTTGCCCGGCATCAACCTGCGCGACTATGGCGGTGCGGGCGGTGTGAAGACGGTGAGTGTGCGCGGATTGGGGGCGGCTCACACACAGGTGACGCTCGATGGTCTGCCCGTGCTCGATGCCCGCAGCGGAGCGGTCGATTTCGGTCAATTCGACTTCACACAGCTCAGCAGCCTTTCTCTCCAAGTGGCCGACGATGCACGTTTGCTCGTGCCGGTGCGGGTGCTTTCTGCGGCCACCATCGCCTTGGAAAGTCACACCGAGGGGCGTGCCGTGGGGTTGCGCGTGGGGAGTTTCGGCACCGTTGCCCCTTCGCTCTTATGGAGCACACGATGGGGCAGCCATTCTCTGGCAGCAGTGGCCGACTGGGCGCATGGGGACAACGCTTATCCTTTCACCTTGAAGAATGGCCGCCTCACCACCCGAGAACGCCGACAGCACAGCACCACCAACACCCTGCACACGGCGCTACGCTGGCGGAAAACCTCAACCACCACACAACTTTCGGCCGATTTCACCACTGCTACCGACCACCGCGACCTCCCCGGCCCGGTGATGCTTTACACGCAGGCCGGCACCGAACAAACGGCCGACCATGATTGGACAGCGCAACTGCGTTATCGTCGCACCCAAGGGCGTTGGGAGTGGATGGGCGCTGGAAAAGCGGCAGGACACACCACCCACTATCTCAATCTCGATGCTCAGTTTCCCGACGGGCGCGATGAACAGCAATATCGCCAAGGAACGGCCTATGCCACGGCCGGTGCGGCCTATCATTGGAATGCGCACCTCTCGGCAGCCTACGCTGCCGACTACACCTATGAAGCGTTGAAATTCGGTAGCACCCTTTGGCGTCACGTCCATCGCCATTCGCTGCAACAAAGTGTGTCCCTGCGTTGGAGTGCTGCTCATTGCTTACTCACGGCACGCTTGCTGCACCATCGGCATTGGAACGAACTGCTCGGCACCGACCGTGCGCCCAACGGCTTGCCGTGGGAGCGGAACGATGCAGCGCGCAATGCCCGCCGCTTCACCCCTTCCCTTTCGCTGGCTTATCGGGCTTTCCGCCGTCCGCGGGCTGCCCTCACCCTGCGCCTCTATGCACAACAACTGTTTCGGATGCCCTCGTTTGCCGAAAGTTATTATTTCCGATTCGGCAACACCCATCTTCGTCCCGAACTGACGCGTCAAATCGGTGTGGGCGGCACTCTCCATCTCTTGCCTCGTCAAGGCCTTTTCTCACACTTCAACCTCACACTGGATGCCTATGCCAATCGGGTGACCGACCGCATTGTGGCCACTCCTCGCAATCCTTACATTTGGCAGACGACCAATTTGGGCAGCGTGGAAGCGCGCGGCAGTGATACCACGCTCGATGCCGCACTGCGCCTCAATGCCCGACAGCGCCTCAATGTGGCGCTCAACTACTCTTTTCAGCGAGTGGAAGAGGCGGTGTCCGGTGCTGCGCCACGAAAGCAACTGGCCTATACTCCCGTTCACAGCGGCACGGCGGCCTTAGGTTGGGAGCACCCTTGGGTAACGCTCAGCATGACTGCCACCTTTGCTTCCGAACGCTGGAGCACCCACAATCACGCAGCGACCACCCGCCTGCCCGGCTATGCCGAACTCGGTCTTACACTCCGTCGCCGCCAACCCATCACTGCCCATCAGCACCTCGACTGTGTTTTTGCCGTGAGCAACCTAACCGACCAGTCTTATGAAGTCGTGCGCCGCTACCCTATGCCGGGGCGCGCCTACCAGTTCTCCCTGAATTATTCATTTTAACTTCACTTTTTTATGAAACTCTTCAAACATCTTCTTCCCCTTGCCCTCGCTGTGCTTACCTTTGCAGCTTGTAATGATGATGAGGATCACTTTGAACCTCTCCAACCCGGAATGGGCATCAATGGTGTCTATGTTCTCAACCAAGGTAGCCAAGGTCATATCGATGGTACGCTTTCCTACTTTGACTTTGCGGACTACAAGCCTGTTCATGGCCTTTTTGTCAAAGCCAACGGACAAAGTTTGGGCGATTCTCCTCAAGATGGTGTCATCTATGGTTCCAAACTCTACATTGCGATGTATGGCAGCAACTTGGTGTGGGCTATTGATGCCAATACGCGCAAAATTGTGGGACAAATCTCCACTACCGAGCCGGAAGGCATCACTGCAGCCGGAGGCTTCATCTATGTGAGCAACAATGACGGCTATGTGACCAAAATCGATACTACTGCTTTGAAGGTCGTGAGTAAGATTGAGGTCGGTCCTAACCCCGTAGACCTCGAAGCCCGCGGCAATTACCTCTACGTTGCGGTGAGCGATGGTTACAACTGGGAAAAAGGTTATCCCAATGGTTTCCGTTTGGCCAAAATCGACTTGAAGACCTTTACCAATACCAAGCAGGATGTGAAGGTGGGTATGAATCCCGGAAAGATGACGCAAGATGCCAATGGCAACCTCTTCGTGGTGTGCAACGGCAACTACGGCAGCATTCCTGCCACCATTTGGCGTGTCGACACCGCCGATCGTGCCACGGAATACTGCAAAGGCTCGATGGCTGCTGCCCACGGTAACCTCCTCTATGTTGTGAATAGTGTGATGGATTACACTATTTTCACTAAACCCAAAGCTGTCATCAATTATGCCGTTTGGAACACACGCCACCACGCAGCCGATACCTCCCACTCTTGGGGTAAAGACCTCGCTCACATGCCTCCTGCACCAACGGCCATCAACATAGCCCCACGCACCGGTGAAATCTACTTGACTTCTGATGCCAAAGTGGGTAACTATACCGATCAGGGTATGCTGAATATCTACGACCGCACCGGCAAATTCCTGCGTACCGTTACCACGGGTGTTCATCCTGTAGCTTCTGTCTTCTATTAAAATAGGCACCTATTCTATTAAAGGGGCAGCGAATGCTGCCAACCTGTATTTATTTTCTCCTTACTAAGGCTTTGCGCCCTTACCCCAAGACGAAATGATTTTGTCTTTGAGGTAAGGGCGCTGAATTTGGATAAACCTGCTCCTTGTCTTCTCTTGATAGATGCTTTGTGAGTGAATGTTTCGGACAATACCGGTTTTTCGCTTAGATTTAGAAGCATAATAAAGGGTGTAAATCACGTAATACGTTGATTTGTAATATTCTAAGCGGAGATGGGATTGTGAACCAAACTCTGCTAATTCGTTGTAATTTAATATCCTATCAATTTTGACAAGTCAGCAGTGTAGCATTTTTGTAGCAGTATTCTGACTGCCTAATGACTACCATTCTAACTACCTACTGAAAGCACAACTGCTCTCTTTTCTTGGGTACAAAGGTATATAAAAGTGGTTCATCCGACATTTGGAGTGATGGCAGGGTAAAAAGAAGAAAACCGCTGAACAAATTGTATATTTGAATTATCAGCAACAAATGTACAGTTATGAACAGCAG
>CAUUGL010000036.1:0-22129 GCA_963544845.1 uncultured Alloprevotella sp. | reverse complement strand
GCTGAGTTCTTCAAAAGAATACCTTAATTTTGCACTTGCCGGTTGACTCTACGTTTCAACAGATTGCAAAGGTTGTTGAGTGGAAATCAGCCTTTTTATTTTGCTGGTTCGAGGGATTGCCGTACTTTTGCGCCATCTTAAAGTTGAAACATTCACAGATGGAAACGCAAAACCGCAGCTTTTTGGGCAGGATTTTCCGCCCCTTTACATGGATTTATCAGCAACTATCGCGCTTTTGGCGATGGTATAAAGGACTCTACCACCAAGCCCCTTGGTGGAAGAAAGCCGGTATCGGCACTGTCTCCTTCCTCGGCTTCCTGCTCTTCTATTGCTTCGCCGTACAAGTCAATCTGTTTTGGCTTTTTGGCAAGTCGCCCTCACTCAACAGCATTATGCACCCTAAAAATGCAGCGGCTTCGGAGATTTACAGCGACGACGGCAAACTGATGGGCAAATTCTTCAACGAGAACCGCTCGCCCGTACCTTACGACTCCATTGCCCCCGCCTTTGTCGACGCACTGATTTCGACCGAAGACGAACGCTTCTACAGCCACCACGGCGTAGACTTTTTCGGTATCTTCGCCGCCATGAAGGATGCAGCTCAAGGGCATGCCCGCGGGGCTTCGACCATCACGCAGCAGTTGGTGAAGAATATGTTTCGCGTTCGCACGGAATACTCCACCGGTCTGCTCGGCTACATTCCCGGCGTGAAAATCCTTATTATGAAGAGTAAGGAGATGATTATTGCCACTGAACTGGAGCTGTTTTGCTCGAAGCAGGAAATTCTTACGATGTATGCCAATACGGTCGATTTCGGGTCGAACTCCTACGGCATCAAGACCGCGGCAAAAACCTACTTCAAGACGACGCCCGCCGCCCTTAAAACCGAAGAGGCGGCTGTACTCGTAGGATTGCTCAAAGCCACCTCGGCCTACAACCCCAAGCTCAATCCGAAAAACTCGCTCCGCCGCCGCAACACCGTGCTGGACAATATGCGCAAACACGGCAAACTCTCGGTCGAAGAGTGCGAACGCCTCAAAGAGAAGCCCATCGAACTCAAATTCGGCATCGAAAGCGCCTACGATGGTCAAGCTCTCTATTTCCGCCAAGCCGTGGCCGAAGAGATGAAGACGGTGACACCCGAACTCGATCCCTACCGCGACGGACTCAAGATTTACACCACCCTCAACAGTCGTATGCAGCAGTATGCCGAGGAAGCCATGCGCCAACAAATGCGCGTGGTGCAACGCAATTTCGACAGCCACTGGGGACGCCAAGATCCATGGGTGGGTGAGAGAAACAAACCGCTCCCCAATTTCGTGCAGGAGAAGATGCGGCAAACCGACGCTTATAAGATGCTCTCCGCCCGCTATCCCGACGATCCGGCACAAGTGTGGCGCATCCTCAACACTCCTCACAAGGTGCGCCTCTTCACCTATGACGGCCCGATTGAAAAGGAAATGACCTCCGTCGACTCCCTGCGTTATATGCTCCGCTATATGCACGCCGGCTTCGTGGCCATCGAACCGCAGAACGGCTACGTTCGTGCCTACGTGGGAGATATTGATTTCAATACGTGGCAACATGACAACGTGAGCGCCACCCATCAACCCGGCTCGACCTTCAAACTCTTTGCCTACGCCACTGCCATCAAGCAGGGATGGCTGCCTTCAGATGCCCGCTTGAAGGACGAATACATCCAAATGGACGTGGTAGACAAGAACGGCAAACCCTCTTTGTGGCGTCCCCACAACGCCAACGGCCGCTTCTCGGGCGCCAACATCCCCCTGCGTGCCGCCTTTGCCCAGAGTATCAACACCATCGCTATCAAACTCGGTCAGGAAGTGGGCATTGACAACGTCATTCGCACTGCACAAGACATGGGTGTACAATCGAAACTCGAAAATGCACCCTCCCTCGTGCTCGGCGCCAGCGATGCCACAGTGATGGAAATGGTGGGTGCTTATGCTGCCGTGGCCAACTCCGGTGAATACGTCAAGCCCACCCTCATCACTAAGATTGTGGATGCCGATGGCAAAGTGGTCTACGAAAGCCGGCGCGAAGTCCACACCGTGATGACCACCAAAGAGGCTTTCTACATGCAGACCCTTCTCTCAGCCGGCGTGACTGATGCCGGCGGCACCTCCCAAAGTCTCGGTGCGCAGCAGTATGCCGGCAAATGGTTTTGGAACCGCACGCTGGACATGGGTGGCAAGACCGGTACTTCCAACTCCCATGCCGACGCTTGGTTTATCGGTGTCACACCCAACCTCGTGGGTGGTGCGTGGGTCGGTGGCGAATACCGCCAAATCCACTTCCGCACCGGTGCTCTCGGACAAGGTTCAAAAACGGCACTTCCCATTTTTGGACTCTTCCTCAACAAGGTATTGAGTGATACCGCACTCCGCGACCGCTATTTGGCCAAGTTCAACATTCCCGATGGTGTAAACCCGGCTGACCTTGAAGGCCGTATGCCGGCACTTCCCGCCGACACCCTTGATGCCGACAGCACGATGGTGGGAGTCGATGACCTCATCGGTGACCCCGATGCACCCACTCCCGATGAGGGAGAAGCCCCCGCTGCACCGGCCGAACCTGCTCCTGCACCTGCGGCTCCGACTGCGGCACCTATGCCAACCGCTCCCACAACCTCCGGCGAGAAAAAACCGAAGACCAAGCCTGCAAAACCAATGACTCGCAACAAGGACGACATATTCAACTAATCCCGCGCTTTTGCGCTCTTCTATCAGCGGCACCCTCTCTACAGTGGGTGCCGCTGCTGTCTGAGGAGCTGGTGCATCAGATGAGGGATGCTCGTTCCGACAACTGTCCATAAAGAGATTTCCCAAAGGTTGGAAATAGGGTTCCCTAACCTTGGGAAAATCATTCCCAAGACTTGAAACTTTTGTTCCAAAAGTCGGAAATGCACCTCTGTCAGAGAGATGAAAACAAAAAGCGAGGGAAAACAAAAATCGACCGCCCGATTTCTGTTCAGAAATCGGGCGGTCGATTTTTAAGGAAAGGGAGCGGTAAGCTTATTCCCACTCAATGGTCGAAGGTGGCTTGGAGGAAATGTCGTAGCAAACGCGATTGACACCCCGCACGTGGTTGATGATGTCGTTGCTCACCTTGGCCATGAAGTCGTAAGGCAGATGCGCCCAGTCGGCAGTCATGGCATCGGTCGAAGTGACGGCACGGAGCGCCACCGCCTTTTCGTAGGTGCGTTCATCGCCCATCACACCGACACTCTTCACGGGAAGCAGCATTACACCGGCCTGCCAAATGCGGTCGTAGAGCGACACTTCGATTTCGCCCTCCTGCGGTGCATCGTTGGGCACACCGGCGGCAAGCACACGGCGCGCCTCAGCCACGTCCATCTTGACCTTGTAGTCGCGAAGCCCTTGGATGAAAATATCGTCGGCCTCCTGCAACACACGCACTTTCTCAGGGGTGATGTCGCCCAAGATGCGCACAGCCAGACCAGGGCCGGGGAAGGGGTGGCGGTTGATGAGGTGTTCAGGCATACCCATCTGACGGCCTACGCGACGCACCTCGTCTTTGAAAAGCCATTGAAGCGGCTCGCAGATTTTCAGGTGCATCTTCTCAGGCAGTCCCCCCACGTTGTGGTGGCTTTTGATGACCTTGCCCGTAATGTTGAGGCTCTCAATGCGGTCGGGATAGATGGTACCTTGCGCCAGCCACTTGGCATCGGTAATTTTCATAGCTTCGGCATTGAAAACGTCGATGAAGCCTGCACCGATGATTTTGCGCTTCTGCTCAGGCTCTTCCACACCGGCCAATTCTCGGAAGAATTTTTCACTGGCATCTACGCCGATGACGTTCAATCCCAAGCACTTGTAATCGTCCATGACGCTTTGGAACTCGTTCTTACGGAGCATACCATGATCTACAAAGATGCAGGTCAGGCGGTCGCCGATGGCTTTGTTGAGCAGCACAGCAGCTACCGAGGAGTCCACGCCGCCCGAGAGGCCGAGAATGACGCGGTCGTTGCCCAGTTGTGCTTTGAGTTCGGCCACAGTGGTTTCGACAAAAGAGGCCGCGCTCCAATCTTGACGACTACCGCAGATGTCGACCACAAAGTTGCGCAGCAATTGAGACCCTTGAAGCGAGTGGAACACTTCGGGATGGAACTGTACGCCCCAAAGAGGTTCACCCTCGGCTTGGTAGGCGGCATATTTCACCTTTTCGGTCGAAGCGATGCAACGGAAATGATCGGGAATGGCGGTGATAGTATCGCCATGGCTCATCCACACTTGTGAACCGGCATGGAAACCTTTGAAGAGCGGATTGTCCAGCTCAATAGTTTCGAGGTTGGCACGTCCATATTCACGAGACGCTGCCGGCTCGACCTTTCCCCCATAGAGGTGCGACATGTATTGCGCGCCATAGCAGATGCCCAGGATAGGGAGGCGGTGGCGTATCCCTTCGAGTTCCACCTTGAACGCCTCGGGGTCGTAAACGGAGAAAGGCGATCCCGAGAGAATGACCCCGATGACAGAGGGGTCGTCGTGCGGAAACTTGTTGTACGGCAGAATTTCGCAAAAGGTGTCCAGCTCACGGACACGGCGGCCGATGAGCTGTGTGGTTTGCGAACCGAAATCGAGGATGATGATTTTCTGTTGCATCGAAGAAAGAAGTAAGTTGAAAATAAAATGTGACGCGAAGATAAAACATTTTCTTCGCGTCACAAAACTTTATGGTAGTTTATTGCTGTTTCTTCAGCAAATCACGGATTTCAGCCAGCAGCTCTTCCTGAGTGGGGCCGACAGGTGCGGCAGGTGCCTCTTCAACAGGCTTTTCCCGCTTCAACTTTATGATGGTACGCACCAGCAAAAAGACACAGAAAGCAATGATGAAGAAGTTGAACACAGTTTGGATAAAGTTGCCGTAGTTGATAGTCACAGCTGCCTGCCCTTCCAACAGCGCGGGAAGTTCAATTTTAAGGTCTTTGAAATCAACTCCTCCGATGAGCCAGCCAACAGGAGGCATAATTAAATCTTCAACAATAGAAGTGACGATTTTTCCAAATGCCCCTCCGATAATTACACCGACTGCCATATCGATGGCATTGCCTTTCACGGCAAAGTCTTTAAATTCTTGTAGAAATGTAGATTTAGCCATTTTTCAATTTATTTTTTGTGTGGAAACGCTGCAAATATAAAAAACTTTTCGTACTTTTGCTGCACAAAAATGAGAAAAATGAAAATCATTTCATTTCTTTCTTCTCTTTTTGCCAATTCAACAAGTGTTTTACTCACAATAATTTCAATAACAAACTTCTATTATGATCAAAGTAGGTATTAACGGTTTCGGTCGTATCGGCCGTTTCGTTTTCCGTGCAGCCATGGGCCGCAATGACATTCAGATTGTAGGTATCAACGACCTCTGCCCCGTTGACTACTTGGCTTATATGCTCAAGTATGACACGATGCACGGTCAGTTCGATGGCACCATCGATTTCTGCACTGAAAAGAACCTCCTCATTGTCAATGGCCAGGAAATCCGCGTAACAGCTGAACGTAACCCCGCCGACCTCAAGTGGAACGAAGTAGAAGCTGAATACGTAGTTGAATCTACGGGTCTTTTCCTTTCTAAGGATAAGGCACAGGCTCACCTCGAAGCCGGCGCAAAATACGTGGTAATGTCTGCCCCTTCTAAGGACGACACGCCCATGTTCGTTTGCGGTGTGAACTTTGACAAGTACGAAAAGGGTACTCAGTTCGTTTCTAACGCTTCTTGCACCACTAACTGTCTCGCTCCTATCGCTAAGGTGCTCAACGACAAATGGGGTATCACCGATGGTCTCATGACCACCGTTCACTCTACTACTGCTACTCAGAAGACTGTCGATGGTCCTTCGCTCAAGGACTGGCGTGGTGGTCGTGCTGCTTCCGGCAATATCATCCCCTCTTCTACGGGTGCTGCTAAGGCCGTGGGTAAGGTAATCCCCGAACTCAATGGCAAGCTCACGGGTATGTCTATGCGCGTTCCCACTCTCGACGTTTCAGTGGTTGACCTCACTGTAAACCTCGCTAAGCCCGCTAAGTACGATGAGATTTGCGCTGCCATGAAGGAAGCTGCTGAAGGTGAACTCGCCGGCGTTCTCGGTTACACCGAAGATGCTGTAGTTTCTGCTGACTTCCTCGGCGACACTCGCACTTCTATCTTCGACGCTAAGGCTGGTATCGCTCTTACCGACACCTTCGTTAAGGTGGTTTCTTGGTACGACAACGAAATCGGCTACTCTAACAAGGTGCTCGACCTCATCGCTCACATGAAGAAGGTGAACGGCTAATTTTTCGACAGCCCGCCCTATTCAACAACAGCCACGTTATGTTTTGAACATAGCGTGGCTGTTTTTTTGTAGCCTAATTGTTGTCTTTTAGCGGAAAATCAGTAACTTTGCAGTCATTATTATTAGAGGATGAATTTATCTTTTGGAATATAGCATCTCCACATTTATCCCGACAACACACATTGCCACCTTTTTCCCCGATTATGGAATTAGCTACTAAATACGCCCCCGAAGCCGTGGAGGGCAAATGGTACAACTATTGGTTGAACCACAAATTTTTCAGTTCAAAACCCGATGGTCGCGAGCCTTACACCATCGTCATCCCGCCCCCCAACGTGACGGGCGTGTTGCACATGGGACACATGCTCAACAACACCATCCAAGACATTCTTGTGCGTCGCGCACGAATGGAGGGTAAAAATGCGTGCTGGGTGCCCGGCACCGACCACGCCTCGATTGCCACTGAGGCCAAAGTGGTGAACAAACTTGCTCAGCAGGGCATTCGCAAGATGGATCTCACTCGCGAAGAATTTCTGAAGCACGCATGGGAATGGACGGAAGAACACGGAGGCATTATCCTCAAACAGCTTCGCCGACTGGGCGCATCGTGCGACTGGGATCGCACCGCCTTTACGATGGACGAAAAGCGCTCAGAAAGTGTGCTCAAAGTCTTTGTCGACCTCTACAACAAAGGATTGATTTATCGTGGTCTGCGTATGGTCAATTGGGACCCCAAAGCCCAAACGGCACTCTCCAATGAGGAGGTGATTTATCGCGAGGAGAAAAGCAAACTCTACTATCTGAAGTACTACGTAGCTGAAGACAACGGCACCACGACAGGTGTTGAAGGCGAAGTCATCCATCAAGATGCCAAAGGGCGCTATGCCATTGTGGCCACAACACGTCCGGAAACGATTATGGGCGACACGGCGATGTGCATCAACCCCAAAGACCTCAAAAACGGTTGGTTGAAAGGACAGAAAGTGATTGTGCCCCTCGTAGGACGCGTCATTCCTGTCATCGAAGACCGATACGTAGACATTGAGTTTGGAACAGGCTGCTTGAAAGTAACGCCGGCTCACGATGTCAATGACTACAACTTGGGCAAAACCCACAAACTCGAAACCATCGATATCTTCAATGCCAATGGCACACTTTCAGAAGCGGCTGGTCTGTATGTAGGACAAGACCGCATGGAGGTACGCAAACAAATTGTCATCGACCTCGAAGCCGCCGGTCTGCTCGAAAAAGTTGAAGACTACGACAACAAGGTGGGCTACTCGGAACGAAATGCCGACACCGCCGTTGAGCCCCGCCTCTGCATGCAGTGGTATCTTTCCATGCAGCACTTTGCCGACATCGCGCTGCCGCCCGTGATGAACGATGAACTCAAATTCTACCCCACAAAATATAAGAACACTTATAATAACTGGCTCACCAACATCCAAGATTGGTGTATCAGCCGCCAACTGTGGTGGGGGCATCGCATTCCGGCCTACTACCTCAGCGCCCCCAATGCCGAGGTGGAAGAATTTGTCGTGGCTGAAACTGCCGAAGAAGCCCTTCGTTTAGCCAAAGAAAAGACGGGCAACGACAACTTGACCCTTACCGACCTCCGACAAGACGAAGCCGCGCTCGACACTTGGTTCTCTTCGTGGCTCTGGCCGGTTTCTCTTTTTGACGGCATCAATCATCCCGACAGTGAAGAGTTGGCTTACTACTATCCCACGGCCGACCTCGTAACGGGGCCCGACATTATTTTCTTCTGGGTGGCACGTATGATTATGGCCGGCTACGAGTACACCGGCAAGATGCCTTTCCGCAACGTCTACTTCACGGGAATTGTGCGTGACAAACTGGGTCGTAAGATGTCAAAGTCGCTCGGCAACTCTCCCGACCCTCTCGACCTCATCGACAAGTTCGGTGCCGACGGCGTGCGTATGGGTATGATGCTTTCTGCACCTGCCGGCAACGACATCCTTTTTGACGAAAGCCTGTGCGAACAAGGTCGCAACTTCTGCAACAAGATTTGGAATGCTTTCCGCTTGGTGCAAGGTTGGGAGGTGAGCGACACCCTTGCGCAACCCGAGACCTCGCGCCTCGCCATTGAGTGGTTTGGCGCACAACTTCGCAAGAGTGCAGCCGAAATGGCCGACCTCTTCTCCAAATATCGTTTGTCGGAAGCCCTGATGGAAGTGTATCGTCTGTTCTGGGATGAGTTCTCATCGTGGTATCTCGAAATGGTAAAACCTGCCTACCAGCAGCCCATCGACCGCACCACCGACACCGCTACGATTGGCTTCTTCAACGATTTGCTCCACCTGCTCCACCCCTTCATGCCCTTTATTTCTGAAGAACTTTGGCAGCACATCGAAGAGCGTAAAGAAGGCGAAAGCATCATGGTGTCGCCCCAAGACATCGCTGCTCCTCGCTCCGAAGATGCCGCCCTCATCGCCGACATTGAGCGAGTGAAAGGGATTGTAACGGGTGTTCGTGCGGCTCGTGCACAGAAGAACATTTCTCCACGCGAAGCCCTGCCTCTGACCATCGTAGGCGAAAACGAACTCTCAGCCTACGACACCTTGGTGAAGAAGATGGCCACAATTAGCGAAATCGCGACGGCCACAGAAGCCAACGGAGCCGGCTACTCCACTTTCTTGGTAGGCACGACACAATACGCCCTTTACTTAGGCGATGTCGTTGACCTCGAAGCTGAAAAGGAAGCCGCACGTGCCGAACTCGATCACCTGCGCAAGTTCCTCAAAGGCATTCAAGGCAAACTCGCCAATGAGCGCTTTGTCAGTGGTGCTCCGAAAGCCGTGGTCGCTATGGAGCGCAAAAAAGAAGCCGACACCTTGGCCAAAATTGCCGCTCTTGAAGCCAAACTCTAAAGGTGGATAGCGAATAAATTCTCCTATTCAAATAGGTACGCTCGAAATTCAACCAGATTTTTGAGATGACCTTTAACGTCGTCGCTCGCCCCTTGCTCTCCTTTTTTTGAGAGGAAAGGGGCGAACGCTTCTTGGGTTTTAGTCTGCTCATCTATCAAAAAGCGTACTAAAATCGGAGCGATAGGTACTTTTTCTCTATTAAGAATTTTCTATTTCACAAAAATAGTGTAACTTTGCAGTCGATATGTCCACAAATGACAGCCACATTGTCAATCTTCGCCAAGTAGAGCGCGATGACGCGCACCTACATTTTCATCTCAACGATGCTTTTTTCAGTGCGTTGGAACAAGATGAAATTCTCGGCGGTTCAGTAGAAGTTGATGTTGTCGTACGCTTTGGCGCGGCCGATACCTTCACTTTCTCCTACACCCTTTCCGGACAGGTATCTGTTCCTTGCGACCGCTGTCTCGATTCGGTTCTGCTGTCGGTCGAAGTGAACGACCGTTTGAAAGTGGCTTATCGCGATAACGACGAAGCTATTGATGCCGACCTAACCGTCATTCCCTACTCTCAGCTCAATTATGATATGGCGTGGGACATCTACGAGCTGCTCTTGCTCAATCTCCCGCTACAGCGCATCCATTCCTCAGGCGAATGCAATGCTGATATGTTGAGCCGCTTCTCCATAGAGGAGGATTCCGACAGCGGTGAGTTCGACGTTTGAACAGTTACGGCACCTGCCCACTTGTTAGTTCTGGGGCATAGTTGGCACCTGATTTGGTGCACGTACCTGTTCGATAGTTCCACCTCCTACAAGAATAACTCAAAAAATAAGATAAAACAATGGCACATCCTAAAAGAAGACAATCAAAGACTCGCACCCTCAAGCGTCGCACCCATGACAAGGCCGTAGCTCCTACGCTCGCCAAATGCTCCAACTGCGGTGCTTTCCACATCTACCACACCGTATGCCCCACTTGTGGCAACTACCGTGGTAAACTCGCTATCGTAAAAGAAGAAGTAGGCGAGTAATTCGATTTACCCTTAAGATACTGCGATTTCGAGCCATCGGTGATGGTTGGAAGTCGCATTATCTTTATCGGCAGGTTTTTCTCCTTGCCACATCTCCCATAAGGGTCAATCCCAGGTACCCGCAACTACATCAGGCAGAAAGATTGAACGAACTGAACAAGCCTCTTGGCACTTTCTCGCAGTTCGGGCATTAGCTCTTATTCGTGATGTAGAGACAAAACGCTGGGTTACACCACATTTTTCCGACATTATCAATGGAGAAAATCAATGCAGTAATCACCGGAGTGGGTGGTTACGTTCCTGAGTACGTCCTCAACAACGAAGAACTGTCGCGCATGGTAGACACCAACGACGAGTGGATTATGACGCGCATCGGCATCAAAGAACGCCGCATTCTCAACGAAGAAGGTCTCGGCACCAGCTATATGGCACGCAAAGCCGTCAAGCAGTTGCTCGAAAAGACCGGCACTGATCCCGAAGAAATCGAATGCCTCATCATGGCCACCACCACGCCCGACATGCCCATTCCCAGCACGGCGAGCATCGTGGTTGGACGTACCGGACTGAAAAACGCGTTTTGCGTCGACCTCAACGCCGCCTGCTGTGGTTTCCTTTATGCCATGGACATGGGCGCTTCAATGATACAAAGCGGTCGCTACAAGAAAATCATCGTTTGCGGCGGCGACAAGCTCTCCAGCATCGTGGACTACAACGACCGTGCCACCTGCCCCATCTTTGGTGACGGCGTAGGCGCAGTCTTGGTAGAAGGTACCACCGAAGACCTCGGTTGGAAGGACAGCTACCTCCGTGCCGATGGTAAGGGTCTTCCCTACCTCTGCCTCAAAGGCGGCGGTTCTGCCTGCCCACCTTCCTACTTCACCATCGACCACAACATGCACAAGATTCACCAAGAAGGCCGCACCGTCTACAAGTATGCCGTGACCTCCATGAGCGACTCTTGCGCCTTGATTGCCGAACGCAACAACCTCAACAAGGACAACATCACGTGGGTACTTCCCCACCAAGCCAATGTGCGCATCATCGAAGCCGTTGCCAACCGCCTCGAAATGCCGATGGACAAAGTGATGCTCAACATCCAGCGCTACGGCAATACCTCTGCCGGTACTATTCCCCTCGCCCTTTGGGACTACGAAAAGCAGCTCCGCAAAGGCGACAACATCATCCTCACCGCCTTTGGAGGAGGATTTACCTGGGGCGCAGCCTACATGAAATGGGGCTACGACGGCAACAAATAAACGCCCCTCTTTCTTCACAGCGGCCTTCGCTCCCCTATCGGCATCGAAGGCCGTTGTTTTTATTCCCCCACCTTACAATTTCCGTAATTTCTATGCACAAAGCCGGTTTCGTCAACATCGTCGGCAATCCCAACGTCGGTAAATCAACGCTCATGAATCTTCTCGTGGGCGAACGCATCTCCATCGCCACTTTCAAAGCGCAAACCACACGCCACCGCATCATGGGCATCATCAACACCGACGATGCTCAAATCGTCTTCTCCGACACCCCCGGTGTGCTCAAGCCCAACTACAAACTCCAAGAGTCTATGCTCGCCTTCTCCGAAGGTGCACTTCAAGACGCCGATGTGCTGCTTTACGTTACCGATGTGGTGGAAAAGCCCGACAAAAATGCCGAGTTCATCCAAAAGGTACAGCAACTCAACGTACCCATCCTCCTGCTCATCAACAAAATCGACCTCTCCAATCAGAGCGACCTTGAGCAACTCGTATCCGCATGGCACGAGGTGCTGCCCACCGCCGAAATCTTCCCCATTTCCGCCCAGGCCAAGTTCAATGTAGACAACGTACTGCTCCGCATCAAAGAACTGCTTCCAGACTCTCCGCCCTATTTCGACAAAGACCAGTGGACGGACAAGCCCGCCCGCTTCTTCGTGACCGAAATCATGCGTGAAAAGATTCTCCTCTACTACGACAAAGAAATCCCTTACGCCGTCGAAGTAGCCGTCGAGGAATTCAAGGAAAGCGAAAAGAGCATCCACATCCGCACCATTATCTACGTAGAACGCGACAGTCAAAAAGGCATCATCATCGGCCACAAAGGCATTGCCCTCAAGAAGGTATCTACCGAGGCGCGAAAGACGCTCGAAAAATTCTTCCAAAAGAGCATCTATCTCGAAGTCTACGTCAAGATCGACAAAGATTGGCGGCAAAACGAAAAGCGCCTTGAGGCCTACGGCTATCGCCTCGATTAGCACTCCCTCTGAAGGCTCTTGGAATCACCGACTTCCACGAGCCTTCGTACCTTTTATCAGCCCATCCGCTCCGCCATCCTAAGAAGAGTATCCCACGCTCGGCCATCACACAGAAAGCATTTTATGATTGATGTGTGTCAAGGCGATTGGAAAATACTGCTGTCCGGTAAACTTCAAAACTACAAAAAATATCAGCCCGAATCCCTTAAAATAGGACTTCGGGCTATCTTTTTCAAAAAGCAACCCTCCTGTTTATATATAGACATCTCACCCTCGATTCTTACCACGAAGCCTTGACTTTAACACGACTTTAACATTTCAATGCCTTCCGAACGAAGTGGGTTAATCTACCTCAGAGGTAGTTTTCCTCAGCTCCTATCTAAATCAATCTACCTCTGAGGAAAATGTTCACACTCGGCACACACGCATACGCGCGCATCATACACACAAATTTCGTGTTTTTTTCCTTCACTTCCTTCACCTCCTCGGCCATCCTCTCAAAATCCTCCCTTTCGGTGAAGGATTAAGAAAAACAAAAACCTTCACCCATAAACCCCTGTCCAACAATAGAATAGCTTATTCGGTGAAGGAAGTGAAGGATAAAAACACATTTTGCAAGGGAATGCGCGCGCATGCGCGCGAGAGGATTTCCGCCTCTGATTCCATTTGTCACGCGCCGATTCTTTCTACAAAAAGATCTTCTAAAATTTAGCGTGAGGATAGTAGAACTTTTGAAAAATGTTTACCGGACAGCAATAATTGGAAAATGGTCATTGATCAGGACAATCCTTGTCTTTACAACCTAAGTACCGATTTCCACGAAGATCACGACATCGTGGCACAACAGCCCGAAGTGGTGCGTCGGCTCATTGACATCATCTAGCAAGAACACACCGACAGCAAACTCTTTCCCATCACGCTGCCCGAACGAAAGTAAAGCCCTCGGTTTCCCCCGTTAAATGGGCGACAACGAAACATAAAATGCCGTAAGAGGGCAATGAAACTACAAAGGTCGGAGAAAAATTTCCAACAGCATGGAAATAATTTTCCAACAATGTGGCATTTTTTGGAAAACCATCCCGACGCAAGAAAGTCATGGCCGGCCACTCCTTTAGTCTATGGTCTTCTTCCCGATAAATGAACAAAACAGGCTGAGTTCCTTTTGTGGAACTCAGCCTGTTTTGTTGTTGGTAGGAAAAAAGATTTTCCGGCCATCTTAATCTTGAAACAAACGGCGCGCGCCGGCAAAAATTTCGTTTTTGCGGTCGATGGTCTTCACGCGAAATTTGCGGCCGCCCACCTTGGTGAGTTTGCCGTTGCGCTTCAACGCTTCGCGGTCGGTAATCCATTCTTCGGCAGGGAAGAAAGTTTCTTCACCGTTGCGGTCAAAGGGTTCGTAGGCGTAGCGGATGTTGCGCATCATGATGTCGAAAGCCCCCTCTTTGGCCAACACCACCAACTGGTAGCGCACCGTGGCGCGATCCCAAACAAGGGAGTTGCGTTTGAACCAAAGGTACTCCTCGACCGATGCCGCCACAACACCACTGTCGGGGGACACCTCCGTCAAGCGCGAAGTAGGAAGCTTTTCGGGCACTTCTACAAGGCTGCGCACATATTGTTCCAGCCGCGCCACCAGTTCTGCACGACTCTTGCCGGGGAGGTCGTAATGTTCGGCAAAAACAATCATTCCGTTCTGCTCGGGCACAGCCCCTGCCAAATAGGGCGTTTCGTCAAGCGTTTTTTTCTGTGCGGTAGTGGTGAGCAGCGGAAGGGCGAAGAAGAGGAGGAGCAAAAGGTGTTTCATATACTGAGTTTTTGTGAGGTGAGCAGATGTTGGAGAGAAAACACATTGCAGGTCATACAGAGATAACCCGCAATGTGTCTTTGAGAGGGTCGTTTAGGCTTTGCGGTAGAAGTCGAGGTCTTCCAATTGCAAGTCCATAATATACTGATGGTGCTTCGCCACTTCGGCATCTACAAAGCGGGCGTAAACCTGCGCCGAATTCTCGAAAAGTTCGGGGGCTTTCGAAGCGTTGTAGATGAGCAGATGGAGCATGATACCATCGGCCGCGATTTCCACGAGATGGCGGGCACAGAGGTCTTGGAACTCCTGATTGCCCATTTCCTTCACACGCTCAACGGCTGCTTCAAGACGGTCGGCGATGATCTTGGCACACTCTTGCAGCGGACGCATAGAGGCGCTGACTTCCTGCTGTTCATATTCGCGCATCTGAGCGAGATAGGAACCATTCGTAACGAAGCGAATGGCCGCCACCACTTGAAGCTGCGTCGTGCCTTCGTAGATCGATGTGATGCGGGCATCGCGGGCAATACGCTGGATGGGATAGTCCATCATGAAGCCCGAACCGCCATGAATCTGCAAGGCATCATAAGCATTTTGGTTGCAGTATTCCGAGTTCATACCTTTAGCGAGGGGCGTGAGCGAATCGGCCAATTTGTTGTAGAGTTTCATCTCTGCGCGCTCTTCGGGGGTGAGTTTTCGTTCGCGCGAAATGTCTTCGAGTGCCTTGTAGATGTCCACGCAGCGTGCCGTCTGATAGAGCAAAGCACGACCGGCATCCAGTTTGGCCTTCATCGTGGCCAGCATGTCGTAGACCGCGGGGAAGTGAATGATGGCCTTACCGAATTGTTCACGGTCGCGAGCGTAAGCCAAGCCTTCGTTGTAGGCAGCCTGCGAAAGCCCGACCGATTGGGCAGCAATGCCGAGACGAGCACCGTTCATCAACGCCATGACATATTTAATCAGTCCCATCCGCGTTGAGCCGCACAATTCTGCTTTGGCATTCTTATACACGAGTTCGCAGGTAGGGCTGCCGTGAATGCCGAGTTTATGCTCAATACGGCGCACGTTCACGCCGCCATCGCGCTTGTCATAGATAAACATCGACAGACCGCGGCCATCGGTCGTTCCCTCTTCCGAACGTGCCAGCACAAGGTGTATGTCGGCATCGCCGTTGGTGATGAAGCGCTTCACGCCGTTCAAGCGCCAGCAATTGTTTTCCTCGTCAAAAGAAGCCTTGAGCATCACGCTCTGAAGGTCGGAACCGGCATCGGGTTCTGTGAGGTCCATCGACATGGTTTCGCCGTGGGCAATCCGGGGAATGAAGCGAGCGTGCTGGTCTTCGTTGCCAAATTCGTAGAGAGTTTCGATGCAGTCTTGGAGCGACCAAATATTGCCAAATCCCGCATCGCTCGCTGCCACGAGTTCGGCACACATGGTGTAGGGCATGATGGGAAAATTCAAGCCTTCGTAGCGGCGAGGCATGGTCATGCCGTTCATACCTGCGCTGACCATAGCGTCCAAGTTACGCTGTGTGCCGGAAGCATAACGCACGCGGTCGCCTTCGTGGTGCGGCCCTTCGAGGTCTACGCCTTCAGCATTTTCAGCAATCGTGGTACCGGCAATTTCGCCCACGATGTCCAGCACGCGGTCGTAATTGTCCATCGCATCAGCATGGTCAAGAGGGGCGGTGTCGAACTCGTCTTTGTCGCGAAAACCGCGTTCTTTCAGTTCGACGATGCGTTGCATAAGGGGATGGTTGAGCTCGAAACGAAGTTCGGGATGCTCTGTATAATGATTTGCCATTTTGAGTAGTGTGAGGAGGGTTATTTGCTGTTTTGCTTGTAGTACTTAATCATTTTGGGTACTACCTCTTCGACCGACCCCGTAATGACATAGTCGGCCAAGGCATTGATGGGGGCTTCGGCATCGGTATTGATGGAAATCACAATGCCGCTTTCTTTCATTCCGGCCACGTGCTGAATAGCGCCCGAAATGCCACAAGCGATGTAGACTTTGGGGCGGATGGTCACGCCCGTTTGCCCGATTTGCAATTCGTGTTCGCAGAAACCGGCATCGACCGCAGCGCGGCTGGCACCCACCTCGCCGTGCAGTTCTTCGGCCAATTTGCGCAACAGATCGAAGTTTTCTTTCGACCCTACGCCATACCCTCCGGCCACTACGATGGAAGCGCCTTTCAAATTGTTCTTGGCCTTCTCCACTTGGCGTTCAATGACCTTGACCACATAATCTTCGAGCGCAACAAAGTCGGCAACGTTTTCATACACGACTTCACCCTTGTAATGTTCGTCCACGATTTCCGCCTTCATCACGCCGGAGCGAACAGTGGCCATCTGTGGGCGGTTGTCAGGGTTGATGATGGTGGCCACAATGTTTCCACCAAAGGCCGGACGAATTTGATAAAGCAGGTGGTCGTAGTGTTTCCCCGCTTTTTTGTCTTCATAGTCGCCGATTTCCAAAGCGGTGCAGTCGGCCGTCAAGCCACTGGTGAGCGCAGAGCTGACACGCGGACCGAGGTCGCGCCCGATTACGGTGGCACCCATCAAACAGATTTGCGGCTGTTCGCGCTTGAAAAGGTTGATCAGAATGGAGGCGTGCGGACAGGTGGTGTAGGGAGAGAGCCCCGCGGCATCGAACACGTGGAGCACATCGACGCCATATTGTACGATATCTTTCTCTACTTTACCTTTAATGCCCTCGCCGGCCACTACGGCTTCGAGTTTCACACCCAGTTCATTGGCCAACTTACGGCCTTTGGTGAGCAGTTCAAAGCTCACTTCTTCAATTTGCGTTCCTTCGATTTCGCAATATACATATACACTATTCATGGCTTATCCGATGGTGTGGCTTTCGAGGAGTTCAACAATCAATTTTTCTACTTCGGCATCCGAGCTGCTCAGTCGTTGGCTTTCTTTGGCCTTGAAAACGATATTTTGCACCGTTTTCACCTTTGTGGGCGAACCGGAAAGGCCGCACTGTGCAAGGTCGGCTTCGATGTCGGCAACGCCCCATTGGGTCAGGTTGAGATAGGGCTTTTTGTCGTACTCTTCAGCATACGGAAGTCCTTCTGCGGGCTTTTCAGCAGGCGCAAGCGCACGCTTGTACTTCATGAGCAGTTTGGCGTTGCGAGGGCGGCAGGACGCGGCCGACCCCGTCACCGTGAGGAGGAGGGGAAGAGGGGCTTCCACCTTTTCGATACCGCCGTCGATGCGACGCGTCACGGTAATTTTGTTGTCGCAGAGTCCATTGACTTCTTCCACATACGTGATTTGGTTGATGCCCAACTTCTCTGCCACCTGAGGCCCTACTTGTGCGGTATCGCCGTCAATGGCTTGACGACCGCAGACAATGACATCGGGCACCCCTATCTTGCGAATGGCTTGCGACAGCACGTAGGACGTGGCCAGCGAGTCGGCACCTCCCATGGCGCGGTCGGTGAGCAGCACGCCGGCATCGGTGCCGCGGTAAAGTCCCTCACGGAGCACTTCGGCCGCCTTGGGCAGGCCCATGGTGAGCATCGTGATGGTCGAGCCGGGATGGGCTTCTTTCAGACGGAGCGCCAGTTCGAGCGCATTGAGATCGTCGGGATTGACGATGGCAGGAAGCGCCGCACGATTTACGGTGCCTTGCGGCGTCATCGCATCTTTACCCACATTGCGGGTATCAGGTACTTGCTTGGCAAGTACAACAATTTTCAAACTCATGTGATTCGTAGTAGATTTATATATCATCAATAAAGTCCCTCCTCACCCACCGTAAAGCGGTGGTGAGCAGGGACAAGGGATTTTTCTTTAGAGATCGTTGCGCTTGACGTTACCATTTTGCATCACAAACTTGATTTCCACATCTTGGTCAAACATGATGATGTCGGCATCGTGTCCTTTCTTGATGTAGCCTTTGCGATCGTCGATTTTCATGATGCGTGCCGGTACTTCTGCAATCATGCGGCAGGCATCTTCCATAGGAATGTCGGCTTCTTTGACAGCGGTGCGCACAAGGCGGTCCATCGTAGAGATAGAACCGGCCAAAGCACTGCGGTCGGCCAGTTTGCAAACTCCGTCTTCGATGATGACGCGAGGGTCGAAGTTGTAGGTCGATTTTGAAGCGCTGCAAGCCAGTGAGTCCGTCACAAAGCACATGTTCTTTACGCCCTTGGCGTGATAGATTTGCTTCATCAAAACGGGAGGCACGTGAATGCCGTCGGAAATCACCTCCACCGTGAAATCGGGAATGGCAAAGACGCTTTCCACCACACCGACTTTCTTAAATTCGCGCGCTTTGGTAAGGCTACTCATCGCGTTGGTGAAGTGAGTGGCGTGGTCGGCACCGGCTTTATAGGCCATGAGCACATCGTCCCAACCGCCATCGGTGTGTGCCACCGAAGGCTTACAGCCGTGCGCCACACAGCATTCATAAAATTCCTTCGCACCGGGCAGCTCGGGAGCAGCATCCCAACGCTTCACGCAGTCCGTGGTTTCTAAAATTTCCTCATACTCCTTGGGGTCGGGATTGCGGATGATGTCGGGCATCTGTGCTCCGGCCTTTTTCAGACTGAAATAAGGGCCTTCCAAGTGCAAACCCATAATGGGGCTGCCCGGCTCTTTCATCAGACGCTCACACGTCTTGATGGCCGCATCAATCATTTCGCAGGTGCTGGAAGAGAGCGTAGGATAAATGGCCGTTGTGCCATATTGCATGTGGGCATCGACGGCCGTGCGGAAGGCTTCTTCCGTACCCTCCATAAAGTCACGACCACCGCCGCCATGGATGTGCAGTTCAATACCGCCCGGCACGATGTCACAACCTTTGGCATCAATGACTTCTGCCCCTACGATGTGACGTGCGCTGTTGGTAACTTCTACGATTTTGCCGTCTTCGACAAGCACGCTACCGCCTTCAAGCCACCCTTCGGGCGTGAGAATACGACCATTTGTGAGTTGTTTAAGCATGGATTATGATTGAGTTTAAGTGAAACAAAAAAACCGGCTCAAGCGCTCTTGTTCGGTTGAAGAAAAGGCGTAGAGCTTTATCTTATAGAAAATTCTACACCATTGCACCACCCTGCTTCGGGCACGCAATAGTGCAGCAAATTTACTACTTATTTTGCTAATTGCACCTTCCACAGACAATAATTTGCAAAAAAAAGAGTTGCTTATGAAGATAGATGTTCAAAATTAAGCAGACTTCTTTCCTTAGGCAATTCTACTTGGCTTCTCATCTTTACCAATCTTTACCGGCATCCGACTGCCGGCTATCCTTTGTGAAGCCTGCCCTTTTCCATCGTCCCATCGACTGAACGACACAAAACAGCTCCATTTCCGACGACCCTTCGTCAGAAACTCCTCCCTTATCATATGAGACCACAATTACTCCCCCTTACCCTCCTCTTAACGCTTCTCCTCCTACTGACCGCCTGCACCACCGCCGAACGAAATGCCCGCCGTGCCGAACGCGCCATGGCCATCGGCGAATATGCCGAAGCGGCCGCACTCTATCAAAGCGCCTACCGCCTTACCTCTATCAAGGAGAAGGAGAAGCGCGGACGACTGGCTTTTCTCATGGGCGAAGCCTACCGCCGCTACGGCTACTCTTCCCGCGCCCTCGGTGCCTACCGAACGGCAGAACGCTACAAGTTTGTCGATACGCTCACCTATCTGCGCATCGGCCAGATGTCGCTGCTCAAAGGCGACTATAAAGGGGCGGAAAAGGCGTTTCAGCAATACCTTCTCCAACAACCCGAGGACAAAATGGCAGCCGTCGGACAGCAAAGCGCAGCGCACGCCGCTGCCATACGCAGTGCCGGTTCGCTCTACACCGTCCGGCTCGCCACGGCTTTCAACAGCAACCGCGCCGACTACTCTCCTGCTCTCTTGGGCACCGACAAAGAGCAACAACTCTACTTCACCTCCAACCGTAATGCCGCTGCCGGCAGCACGCTCTCCGGCATTACAGGGCAGAAGCCCGGCGATTTGTTTGTCGTGCGGCGCGATGAAAAAGGGCGGTGGAAAGCCCCTGAACTCATCGAGGCGCTCAGTTCGGAGGACGATGAGGGCACACCGGCTTTTTCGCCAGATGGCAAAACCCTCTACCTCACTGCCTGCACCACTCATCCCGAATATCCGCGCATGGCCGAAATCCGAACTTCCGCCCGCACCGATGCCGCTTGGGGAAAACCTCAAACGCTCAAAATCAGTGCCGACACGCTGTCCAATTACGCCCATCCGGCTCCCTCGCCCGACGGCCGCTGGCTCTACTTCGTTTCCGACATGCCCGGCGGCGAAGGTGGGTTGGACTTGTGGCGCGCCCGCATCGAAGGAGAAAAAGGTGTGGGCAGCATTGAAAACTTAGGCTCTTCCGTCAACACCCCCGGCAATGAGGAGTTTCCTACCTTCCGCCCCGACGGCACCCTTTTCTTTTCGTCCGACGGCCGTGAAGGCTTGGGTGGACTCGACCTCTACAGTGCTGTGCTCGACACCCTCACCGGCACATGGCAGGTCGACCATCTGCCCGCACCGCTCAACTCCAACGGCGACGACTTCGGTATGACTTTCGACGGCAACCATCCGCGCGGTTTTTTCACGTCCAACCGCTCCACCGGCGGCCGAGGATGGGACAAACTCTACGAGTTCTCGCATCCTGAAATACTCCTCAGCGTCAAAGGGTGGGTCTACGAACAAGACGGCTACGAACTCCCCGCCTCCCTCGTCCACATCATCGGCAGCGACGGCACCAACCTCAAAGTGCCTGTCAAAAGCGACGGTTCGTTTGAACAAGCCATCTCGCCCCAAGTCGATTATCTTTTTTTGGCCACCTGCCCCGGCCACCTCAATTTCCCCAACCACCTACGTGTCGATACGCTCACCAATGAGCAACACGTATTGCAATTTCCGCTGCCCTCACTGAGCATCCCTGTCCTCGTGCGCAATGTCTTCTATGAGTTCGACAAGGCCGACATCACTCCGGCTTCCTCGGAAGCGCTCGACCGACTGACGCGACTGCTCAACGACAACCCACACATCACCATCGAACTGGCCGCACACACCGACACACGCGGCAGCGAAGCCTACAACCTCGCGCTCTCTCAGCGGCGGGCTGAAAGTGTGGTGCGCTATCTCACCTCCCACGGCATCGCCCCCGACCGACTCGCTCCGAAGGGCTACGGCGAAACAAAGCCTAAGGTTGTGAACCGCAAACTTCTCGAGACACATCCGTTCCTACATGAAGGCGACACGCTCACCGACTCGCTCATGGCCGGACTATCGTCTGCCCAGCAGGACTCCTGCCACGCGCTCAACCGCCGCACCGAGTTTCGCGTACTTCGCACCACCTACGGCCTTTTCGACAAGCAGGGCAATCTCCGCCCCGAAGCTTTGAAAACCGCTCCTACCTCTAAATCCACAAAGAAAGAAGAGGAAGAAGAAGAGAATTGGGAGTATTAAGGCATTGTCCTTAACCCACGCTTCCCCCCCTCCCTCAATCAGCACTACCGCCGCCGTTCCTCCAAACGACGGCGGTAGTGCGTTGTGGGCAACGGTGATAGGCGGTCCCAAAGAAGGCTCTGCTTCCAAGGCAGATATCCCTCCTCATTTTCTACGTGCGATGTTCTGCCTTCTGCTCCCCTTTCCGTTTCTTTTTCACCACAGCCGGCTATAGCCCCACCGCGGTGGGACATTCGTCTCTCCACGGTGGGACGTTTGTCTCTCCGCGGTGGTACATTTGTCCCACCACGGTGGGACAAAAACTCTATTACTCTCCATTCGGTGGCCGCGTCCCTAAAATTGTGGATAGTGTCCTATATTTGTGTGTAAGCTCCAAAGTTCTTATTTTTGTGGTGAAAG
>CAUUGL010000035.1:0-22233 GCA_963544845.1 uncultured Alloprevotella sp. | reverse complement strand
ATTAGAACCTATGAAAAAACGAACGATTTGTTGCACTTCGATTTTGAAAGTACGTCTCGATAATGTCCATTTGATGAGGGAGCATTTTTGCGTAAAAAAATTTCTGCATTTCGTTTTTTCTGTGTAAGTTTGCAATTATAATCGTCTTATTGCCATCAACCACATGATAATCATAGGTATAGCGGGCGGAACAGGTTCCGGAAAGACCACCGTAGTCCGCAAAATCGTAGAAAGTCTGCCCGAAAATTCGGTCGCAGTTATCCCTCAAGACTCTTACTATAAGCACCAATGGGATGTGCCTGAAGAATTGCGGAAACTCACCAACTTCGACCACCCGAACGCTTTCGATTGGCCGCTGTTGGCTCACCAAATCGAGCAACTCAAATTCGGCAAAGCCATTGAGCAGCCCACCTACTCTTACCTCACCTGTACCCGCCAGGAGGAAACCATCCACGTAGAGCCACACGAGGTGATTATCGTAGAGGGAATTATGGCGCTCTACGACAAGGAACTGCGCGAACAAATGGACTTAAAAATCTTTGTTGATGCCGAGCCCGACGAACGCCTGTTGCGCGTCATCGAACGCGACATTGCCGAACGCGGTCATCCCTTGGAAATGCTGATTGCCAAATACCGCAACGTCTTGAAACCGATGCACGACGAGTTCATCGGCCCCTCAAAGCAACACGCCGACATCATCATTCCCAACGGCGGCGACAACACCCGCGCCATTGCCATGATGCAGCAATACATCCGCTCCGTCTTTCGCGAACAAGAGGTGCGAGCAGCCTTTTCGTCTGCCGACATTCAATAAGACGCCCTCTTCTTTTCTAAGACCCAACCACATAGACATGACAAATCCGTCGAAATATAAACTCCTCACCCGTATCAACTCGCCGGCCGACTTGCGGCGTTTGCGCCTCGACCAACTCCCGCTGCTTTGTCAAGAGTTGCGTGAAGACATCCTCGATGAATTGGCGCAAAATCCGGGTCATTTGGCTTCGAGCATGGGGGTGGTGGAACTCACCGTGGCGCTCCACTACGTGTTCGACACCCCCGAAGACCGCATCGTTTGGGATGTCGGACACCAAGCCTATGGGCACAAAATTCTCACCGGACGGCGCGAAAACTTTTGCACCAACCGCAAGTTGGGCGGTATTCGCCCTTTCCCTTCGCCCCAAGAGAGCGACTACGACACTTTCGTGTGCGGACACGCCTCCAACTCCATTTCGGCAGCCCTCGGCATGAGTGTTGCCGCCTTGCAGCAAGGACATCCCGACCGCAAGGTCGTGGCCGTCATCGGTGATGGGGCGATGAGTGGCGGTCTGGCGTTTGAAGGACTCAACAACGCCTCCGACACCCCCAACAACCTGCTCATCATCCTCAACGACAACAACATGAGCATCTCCCACTCGGTGGGAGGTATGAAGCAGTATCTCCACCACGTCCACACCTCTTCGTTCTACAACCGCTGGCGCAACCGCTTCGCTCGCAAGTTGGAGCAATGGGGTTGGCTCAACACCCCTCGACGCAAACGGCTCATCCGCCTCAACAATGCCTTCAAATCGTTCATCACCGCTCAACAAAACATTTTTGAAGGGATGAACATCCGCTACTTCGGCCCTTACGATGGGCACGACGTGGTGGAACTTGTGCACTCGCTGCGGCGCATCAAAGACATGACCGGCCCTCGCCTGCTGCATATCCACACCACCAAAGGCAAAGGCTATGACTTGGCCGAAGAAAACCCCATTGTGTGGCACGCCCCCGGCAAATTCGACCGGCAGGAAGGAGAACGCCTCGACACCGGAAAAGCCGGACAGCCTCCGAAATTTCAAGATGTATTCGGCCACACGTTGGTAGAACTCGCTCAAAGCAATCCGCGCATTATGGGCGTAACGCCGGCTATGCTCACCGGATGCTCCATGCACCTGCTCGCCGAAGCGATGCCCGAACGCACTTTCGATGTGGGCATTGCCGAAGGCCACGCCGCCACCTTCTCTGCCGGTATGGCCAAAGACGGGCTCATCCCCTTCTGCAACATCTATTCCTCCTTCGCCCAACGCGCCTACGACAACATCATCCACGACTGTGCCATTCTCTCGCTGCCGGTGGTGTTCTGCCTTGATCGCGCCGGATTGGTGGGCGAGGACGGCCCCACCCACCATGGTTGTTTCGACATCGCCTACCTGCGCCCCATTCCCAACATCACCATCGCCTCTCCCTACGATGAACACGAACTCCGCCGCTTGATGTTCACGGCGCAAAAAGACGCCACAGGACCTTTCTTCATCCGCTACCCTCGCGGCGGTGGCCGACTGGTCGACTGGCGGTGTCCTTTCGAGAGTATCGAAGTGGGACGCGGACGCCTGCTCAAAGACGGCCGCCAAGACGGACAAGGCGATGTTGCCCTGCTCTCCTTCGGCCCCATTGGCAATATGGCCGCCGATGTCATTGCCCAACTGGGCACAGAACAACCCGACCTGCGCATTTCCCACGTCGATCTCCGCTTTGCCAAACCGCTGGACGAAACCCTCATCCTCGACATAGCGCGCACACACCGCCGCCTCATCACACTCGAAGATGGTGCGCGAAAAGGCGGCATCGGCACTGCCGTCCTCGAACTTTTGGCCGATCACCATCTGTCCTGCCCTGTGCAGCGCATCGGGCTGCCCGACCACTTCGTGGAGCACGGTGCCCCAGCCGAACTCTATCGCCTCTGCGGCATGGACACAGCCGCCCTCAAAGAGGCCTTGTTAGACACTCGTTGTTAGAAATCCCAACCGCCCTATGAAAGTTGTCATTGCCGGTGCCGGCGAAGTGGGAACCCACTTAGCCAAAATGCTCGTGGGCGAACACCACGACATCACCCTCATCGACGAAAAAGAGTCGCGCCTCAGCGCCATCTCTTCCCATCTCGACATTCTGCCCATCTGTGGTTCGCCCACGTCCATCAGTGTGCTGCAAGAAGCCGCCGTAGGACGTGCGGGACTTTTCATCGGCGTCACCCCCGACGAGAGCCGCAACATGACCTGCTGCATGCTCGCCAAAAAACTCGGGGCAAAAAAGACCGTGGCGCGTGTCGACGAACTCGAATACACGCAGCCCGACAATCTGAGTTTCTTCCAAACCCTCGGCGTCGACTCCGTCATCTATCCCGAACAACTGGCCGCACAAGAAATCAACCACCTCATCCGCCGCCCTTGGGTGCGCCAATGGTGGGAGGTGCAGGGCGGACAACTCATGCTCTTCGGTGTGAAAGTTCGCCGAGGCGTGTCCATTCTCAACCGTCCTTTGGCCGAATTTTCCGGCCCCGACGACCCCTATCACATCAGCGCCATCAAGCGCCGAGGCGAAACCCTCATCCCCCACGGCTCCGACTGCATCGAGGAAGACGACCTTGTGTTTGTGATGACCACGCCCGAACATGTCGATTTTGTACGCCGGCTTTTCGGCAAAGCCGACACTCCCGAAGCCCACACCGTCTTCTACATGGGCGGTGCCGACACGGTGGTGCAAAGCATCAACACCCTCAATCCCAAAATCCACGTCAAACTCTTTGAGCGCGACCCGGAACGCCATCTTGATCTTTCCTCGGCCATCAACAATCCTAATGTTTTGATGCTCAATGGCGACGGTCGCGACATCGACCTGTTGCGCGATGAAAACATCGACCACGCCCAAGTGTTTGTGGCCGCCACGCTGAGTTCCGAATCCAACATCCTCGCCTGCCTGGCCGCCCGCCGTCTCGGCGTGCCCAAGACCATTGCCATGGTCGAAAACACAGAGTATATTGCCATGGCCGAACAGCTCGACATCGGCTCGGTGCTCAACAAGAAAGCCTTTGCCGCCGGCCACATCTACCGCCTCCTGCTACGTGCCGACGTCGAATCGCTCAAATATCTGAACATCGCCGAAGCCGAAGTGATTGAGTACAATGTCAAGAAAGACTCTCGCATTACCCAAAAACCCATTAAAGACCTCCACCTCCCCTCCAGCGTGAACATCGGCGGCTACGTCCGCGACAATCGCGGCCACTTGGCCAATGGTAACACCACCTTTCAAGAGGGCGACATCGTTGTGGCCTTCAGCCTGAAAGGCGAATGTAAAAAACTGGAGAAGTTTTTCAAATAATCCGCATCTATGCTCAACTATCGAATCATCGCCAAAGCCCTTGGCGGTCTGCTTTGGTTGGAGGCGCTCCTGTTCGGTATGTGCCTGTTCGTGGGGCAGTGGTATGGCGAAACCGACACTTCCGTTTGGCTCATTCCCATCGCCATCTGCCTCGTTCTCGGATTGCTGGGGTTGCTGGCAGGTCGGCACGCCCACAACAATTTCGGGCGCCGCGATGGCTATATGATTGTGTCCGCTGTTTGGATTATCTACACCCTCATCGGAATGATTCCTTTTCTCATCGATGGACACACCGACCGCGTAGCCGTGGCCTTTTTTGAAACCTTATCGGGATTTACCACCACCGGTGCCACTGCCTTTTCCGATGTCGACGCCCTCCCCCACTCCATCCTCTTTTGGCGCAGCCTCACCCACTGGATTGGGGGAATGGGTATCATATTCTTCACCCTCGCCGTACTGCCGGCTATGGGCATCGGCGAACAAAAACTCTTCTCTGCCGAAGCCACGGGGTTGAAAATGGGAAAACTCCATCCGCGCATCTCCACCACGGCTCATTGGCTTTGGTCGCTCTACTTCCTGACCACAGGCAGCTGCATCCTGACTTACTACCTCTGCGGGATGTCGCTCTTCGATGCCGTCAACCACGGTCTCTCCACCATCGCCACGGGAGGTTTCTCCACCCACACCGACTCCATCGCCTATTTCTGTTCACCCGCCATTGAGTACGCCACAACGTTCTTTATGTTTTTGGCATCGGTCAATTTCACCCTCCTCTATCTTTTCATCATCAAACGACGCTTCCGGCAGGTGATCAAAGACGAGGAACTGCGCCTTTTTTTCACCATCATCGGTCTGGCGGTCGTCATCATCACCATCACCAAATGGGTGGAAGCCGACAGCATCAGCGAACATTCTTTCCGTAACGCCCTCTTCAACTCCGTTTCGTTGATGAGTACCACAGGGTTCACCACCGATAACTTCATGCTTTGGCCGCATCTCGCGTGGATTATCCTCACCGCTATCAGCGTCATCGGTTCGTGTCAAGGCAGCACCAGCGGGGGCATCAAGGTGGTGCGCGTACTCACCTCAATCAAAATTGTACGCAACGAGTTTAAGCACATTCTCCACCCGCGCGCCGTTCTGCCCGTACGCCTCAACCACAATTATGTGGGGCATGATGTGACGCAATCTATCTTTGCCTACACCTTCTTCTACATCGTGCTCATCGCTCTCGGCACTGCCGCCATGACCATGATGCACCTCCCCATCCTCGACGCCGTTGGGTTGAGCATTTCGGCCTTCTCCAACATCGGCCCTACCATCGGTCACTTCGTCGGGCCGCTCGATTCTTGGGGCATCATTCCCGACGCCGCCCTTTGGGTCAACTCTTTCCTGATGCTCGCCGGCCGTCTCGAAATCTTCACCCTCATGCTCCCCTTTGTCCCCGCCTTCTGGCGCGACAATTAGGATATCTCTTTCCCCTAAAAGAAATGGGATGAGGTCATGTTCTTCCATCTCTCATCACAAAATACCTATTTTTAGGTATTGCGACTTTTCTACAGCCTTGCTACCTTTGCACCCAACAAACTCCACGTTATGCAAAGCGACCGACTCCAATTTATAAGAAGAAACGGGGTTTCCCCTTCCACTCAGCGCACCATTCTTTCTCTGAATGGTGCGTTTTCTTTTGAACAAAACGAAACAACGTTCATTTTACAGTCGTTTTCTCGCCACGGCAATGTCCAAAATTCCCCCTTCATTTTGGCACTGCTCATCCGGCTCAACGAAAAAGTTGATTGCTTCAGCAAGAAAAGTTGAAAAGCTAAGGAGCAATCTATAAACCAAACCTTGGTTTATATAATTCAAAGTTTGGTCTATAGATTATCCTTGAGGAAAATAACTTTTTGTCGTAGGTAGGATCTTTTTCATTGTGGCAACGCCTTTCATTTCAGACTTCAACTTCTCTCCCAACTCATCCCTATGCAGACACTCAAAGACGACATACGGCAGCGCATTCTCGCCATAGCACGTGAAGCATTCATTGCACACGGCGTAAGGGGCACTTCCATTCGTCAGGTAGCCGGAAAGGCGGGTATCGCCGTAGGCAACATTTACACCTATTTCAGCAGCAAGGACGAATTGTTCTGCGAAGTGCTGCGCCCACTCCTCCATGCACTCAATCGGTATATACAGTCGCACAACGATGAGCGAAACCTGAGCATCAACATCTTTACCGAGCAGGAAATTCAAGAAGGACACATCATGTCCATCAAGACACTCGTTCAAAAATTCCGCGCCGAACTACGATTGCTCCTTTTTCAGGCAGAAGGCACATCCCTTGCCGGCTATAAGGCGAAAATCATCCAACATCAGGCTGAAATTGCTCAGGAATATCTGCTGCTGATGAAAGCGCGTTATCCTCACATCAACACCAACATCTCCCCCTTCCTGCTCCACATCGCGTGCTCCACCTGGATGAACCTCTTCTCCGAACTGGTGGAACACGATGAGTACAGCGAACAGGAAATAGATTGTGCCCTCCGGCAATATGCGGCTTACAGTACGGCCGGTTGGAAAGCACTCATGAATCCATAACACTTTCAATACATAAAATAGTCATGATAAAGACACTAAAACGCTTAGGAGCATACATGGGAGGGCGCAGTCTGCTGTTGCCTTGCTCCATCGGGCTGTCGGCACTCCATGGACTGCTGTCGCTCGTCCCCTTCATTTTCTTGTGGCTTGTGGTGCGCACCCTCCTCACGAGCGAGGGGAACCTCTCCGACACGCCTCTGTGGGACTACGCCCTTGCAGCGCTCGCCATATCTATCGTCAATGTGCTGCTCTACTTTGCTGTGCTCATGCTCTCCCACCTTGCCGCCTTTCGTGTGGAGACCAACATGCGCCGCCGGGCCATGGAGCGGCTCATGCGTGCGCCGTTGGGATTTTTCGACACGCAAAACACCGGACGCATGCGCAAAATCATCGACGAAGATTCCGCACAGACACACACTTTCGTGGCCCACATTCTGCCCGATGTGGCAGGAAGCATCGTTGCTCCGCTCGGCGTCATCCTTCTCCTCTTCGTGGTAGACTGGCAGTTGGGACTGGCTACCATGATGCCGATGGTCTGCGCCTTCGGCATCATGGGCTATATGATGAACCCCAACAACAACGATTTCCAGCGGATGTATCTCGATGCGCAGGAGAAGATGAGTGCCGAGGCGGTGGAATATGTGCGCGGCATTCCGGTGGTGAAAGTTTTTCAGCAGACGGTTTTCTCCTTCAAACGTTTCTACGACAGCATCATCAACTACCGCGACCTCGTCATCAAGTACACGCTCTTGTGGCGCACCCCCATGTCGGCCTATCTCGTTGCCGTCAATGCCTTTGCCTTCTTTCTCGTGCCGACGGGCATCCTCCTCATGGGGCACGGCAGTCGGCCTACGCTCGTCATTGCCGACTTGTTTCTCTACGTCGTCATTGCACCAATGATTTCGGGCAACATCATGAAGGTGATGCACCTCAGTCAGAATCTCTTCATGGCCAACGAAGCCGTCGAGCGTTTGGAAACGCTCACCTCCACACTGCCGCTTCCCGAAAGTGCATCGCCGGCCGCGCCCAAGACATTTGACATCCGACTTCGTGACGTATCGTTCCGCTACGAAGGGGCAGAAAAGGATGCCGTGAGCCATATCGACCTCGTCATTCCTGAGGGGAAAACCGTGGCTCTCGTCGGTGCTTCGGGCAGCGGAAAGACCACCATAGCCCGGCTCATCCCCCGATTTTGGGATGTGCGGAAAGGCAGTGTGAGCATCGGCGGCACGGATGTGCGGCAGATGGACAAGGGCGAACTGATGCGCAACGTTTCGTTTGTCTTTCAAAACACCCATCTCTTCAAAACCACGCTCTTGGAAAACCTTCGCTACGGCCATCCCGAAGCGACAATCGAAGAGGTAAATCGCGCCATAGACCTCTCGCAAAGTCGTGAAATCATCGACCGCCTACCGGAAGGGCTGAACACCGTCATCGGGGCCGAGGGCACCTATCTCTCGGGCGGCGAACAGCAGCGCATCGTCTTGGCTCGCGCCATACTCAAAGACGCTCCCATCGTGGTGCTCGACGAAGCCACGGCCTTTGCCGACCCCGAAAACGAGCATCTCATCCGCCAAGCCCTCTCACACCTCACCCGGGGCAAGACCGTGCTGATGATTGCCCACCGGCTCACCACGGTTCGGGATGCCGACAACATCGTCGTCGTAGACGGCGGCCGCATTGCCGAACAAGGCACACACGACCAACTGATGGCGAGGGAGGCACTCTACTACCACATGTGGAACGAATACCGGAAAGCGGTGGCTTGGAAACTATAAGTAGATCTATTATCAATTCATTTCGAACACCTACTCAATAAGATTTACGACCATGACTAAATTTTTTCAGAAATACTTCCAAAAGCGTTTTGCCTTGTCGGAAAAAGGGGCAAAAGACTTGCAGCGAGGCATCTTCTTCTCCACTCTGCTCAACCTGGCCTTGATGCTGCCACCCACCTATTTGTTTTTCTTCCTCATGGAGTACGTCGGCACACAGCCCGCGCTGCAACGACACACCCTCTGGTTCTACCTGCTCCTGGCGGCAGTGCTGGCCGTGGTGATGTTTCTGGTAGCACGATGGCAGTACGACAGCACCTATACCACCGTCTACACCGAAAGTGCACAGCGACGCATCAGCGTGGCCGAAAAACTACGGCGTCTGCCGCTGGCCTTCTTCGGTGAGCGCAACCTCTCCGACCTCACCTCGACCGTGATGGAAGACTGCACACAACTCGAACAGACCTTTTCCCATGCCGTCCCCCAACTGTTTGCCTCTGCTTTGAGTATGCTCGTCATTGCCGTCAGCCTCTTCTGCTACGACTGGCGACTGGCGGCAGCGCTCTTCTGGGTCGTTCCGCTTGCCCTTGCCATCCTCCTGCTCTCGAAGCATAGGCTCGACATTCTCTTCGACCGACACTATCACGTGAAGCGTGGAGTCACCGAACAGATACAAGAGGGATTGGAGTGCGTGCAGGAAATCAAGTCGTACAACGGCGAAGCAGCTTACTGCCGGAGCTTCGACCACCGTCTCCACCTTTACGAAAAAGGGCTCATCCGCGGCGAACTGGTGGTAGGCGTTTTGCTCAACCTCTCAATTATGTTGCTGAAACTGAGTCTGCCCACGGTCATCCTCTTGGGAGCGTGGTTGCTGCAGCGCGGCGACATTTCGGTGTTCGTCTACATGGCTTTCCTCATCGTTTCGGCCATGGTCTACAATCCCGTTCAAGAGGTGTGCAACTATCTGGCCATCCTCACCTTCCTCGACGTGCGCATCAACCGCATGAAAGAGATTGAAGCCATGCCGGCGCAGGAAGGGAACAAGCCGGCCGAGATGGAGCACTACGACATCGAGTTTCGCAACGTCAGCTTCGCCTACGAAAGTCGGAAGCAGGTGCTGAACAACGTCTCTTTCATCGCCCGTCAGGGGGAGGTGACCGCTCTCGTTGGCCCATCGGGCGGAGGCAAAAGCACTACGGCCAAACTGGCAGCACGCTTCTGGGACATCGACAGCGGGCAGATATTGCTCGGCGGCTGCGACATTGCCGATATAGAACCCGAAGCCTTACTGAAGCACTATGCCATCGTCTTCCAAGACGTGCTGCTCTTCAATGCCTCCATTGCCGACAACATTCGCATCGGCCGACGCGATGCCACCGACGAGGAAGTGCACCGTGCAGCACAGTTGGCCCGATGCGACGACTTCATCAGCCGCATGCCGCAAGGCTACGACACCATCATCGGCGAAAACGGCGAAACGCTTTCAGGCGGCGAGCGCCAGCGCATCTCTATCGCCCGTGCTCTGCTGAAGGATGCCTCCGTCATCCTCTTGGACGAAGCCACCGCCAGCCTCGATGCAGAAAACGAAACAAAGATACAAGCCGGGCTCTCCGAACTGGTGCGCGACAAGACCGTCATCATCATTGCCCACCGCATGCGCACCGTGCGCAATGCCGACCACATCGTGGTGCTCGATGGCGGCACCATCGTTGAGCAAGGTACACCGGACGAACTGATGGCGCTGAATGGCGAGTTCGCCCGAATGGTCGGCCTGCAACAGGACAATAGTTGCTCCCTCTGACACCGGTTGAGGACAAAAGAAAGATTCATCCGACATTTGGAGTGATGCGGTTCTAAAAAAGAAGAAAACCGCTGTACAAATTGTATATTTGGATTGTCAGGGCATGTGCTACAAGGCTGCCGTCGTGGCACAGCGCCGCCTGAAAGACCGCGTGGTTGGTTTCTCCATCTTGGTGTCCGATGCCGCCGTCCATCCTTTGGCCATGCAGGAGTTCAGCATCCGCACTGCCCACTGAGGCTCACACTCCACGGACTGCTCGCGCGCGTATACACTATATAGTCATCCCTTAAAAAGCTTTGATAAGTAAAAAGTCATTCCTTTCCTGCCTCTCGCTTATTATTTTGAGCAGCGACAAAAGAACTCTCATGGCTCTTTTGAAGTTGTAAGCAGCTGCTGCCATCAGTATGTTTACAGCGTCTCCTGCCACACCTTTGTAAAAGTTGCGGCCTAAACGATGGTCTGCCTTCAAGTGTCCAATGGTAGGTTCTATACCTGACCGCTTGCAGAATAGTTTGTGTTTCTTGCGCCTTTGATATCTGCTCTCTGATGGCTTGGGGCTGTCCGGTATTAAAATCTGAGTGCCATTCACCTCTTTCCTACCGCGATAACCTCTGTCTCCTGCAAGTATTTTAATCTTTCTTTGTGTGAGACGTTCAACTTGTCCTAACGCAGCTTCTATCGTGTGGCCGTCATATTCATTACGAAAAGACATCGCACCAAGAATGATACCCGTAGCCGAACGTATGATGGAGACCTTGTTGCCGAATTCGTACTTCTTGTGTTCTTTTCCCTTACTGATACATTGCACCCGGGCTTCGTGAATGGAATAAAGCTTTTTGCGACTGTTACGTCTTTGTGAAAGAATGGTTTGAAATCTATCAATGAGTTCAGTGTAGAGAGAATTCTCTCCAAGATTGCGCTTAAGCTCTCGAACCAACCGCCCGGCTATTGTCCGCAATTTCCGGTCTGCTTTCAGTGCCTTCTTGCGGTTCTTGGGGTGATTGCGAAAACGTTGGTCGCGATAAATGCCTTTCAACACAAAGGTATAGCTTTGGCCAAGAGGAAGATGCAGTTTATCGACGAGATGCAGAACCTTGCCCACTATCTTTTTATGCAACTTGGCATCCGTAGGAAAAGTGATATTCTTTTCCTGAACGGTTGAATCGATAAAAGCGGTATCATGGTGATGTTCATCATCATCTTCGTTATTGACACGAATGCTTTCCTGAAAGATGAGTTCAATACCCTCCTCCCCAATGCGATGGCGAAAGTGAACCAATTCGGAAGAGGCACAAGGAGCACCGGGTATAAACTCCTGCATACCACAAAAGTATTGATAATAAGCGTTTTCACTCCATTGCTCCACCACGGATTCATCTGAGAGATTGCGAAGGTGCTTGAGTATCAACAACCCACACATCAAACGTATCGGCTTACTTGGGCGACCATTGTGCTGACAATACAAAGGCCGGAAAGCAGCATCGAATTTCTCCCAATTTATTTTGTCGGAGAGTTTGTAGAGAGGGTGAGAGGGGGCCGGCATATCCGATAAACTGCTGAATAATGAAGGGCCGGTATAGGGCTTTTTAATCATAAAAAATCTGCAAGTTTCTGAATACAAAGATAAGAAAACTTGCAGATTTACCAAAGGAGTATATTGATTAATATACTGAATATCAGATGATAAATGGAAATTTAAGGGGCGAGTCTTAGCAATGACCCAAGGGAGCGAGTCATTTACTCCACCACAGCCCGAGGAGGATGAGGAGTGCGAAAAGCATCATATTACGAGAGGTCGCGCCTAAAATTTGATTGAGTGCACGCCCACGATCGATACGACACATCGTGCGCCAAGTATGCCAGTGAAACGGCAGATAGAAACTCGTACAAAGCGTTAAAAGGGTAAAGTGCCCATGTAGTTGCCAATCGACACCGGCCATCAACACCGCTCCCATCATGCCTACGATGAGATAGAGCCGGCGTCCGCCACGTTCTCCCAGCAGTACAACCAAGGTGCGCTTTCCCACGGCACGGTCTGTATCACGGTCACGAAAGTTGTTTACCGCCAGCAGGGTGTCGACCACACAGCCTATGCTCACCCCCAGTCCTACCGCGGCTGCCGAAACCGTATCGGTCAGCGCGAAAAACGTGCCACACACCGGCACAAGGCCGAAAAACAGCAGCACCATCGCATCGCCCAGTCCGCGCTGGCTGAAGAAAGTGGTGTAGAGAAATGCCCCTGCCACACAGGCAATGCCCATTCCTCCCAAAGCTATCAGTACGCTGATTTTGGGAGATTGGGTATGGAACAGCAACAGCGCCAACAAGCACAGTCCCACCACACCGGACAAACCGATAACGGCCACAATGCCTCGGCGCATGGCATCGGGGGAAATCCATCCTTGTTGACAAGCACGCTCAGGCCCCAAACGATCCGTACGGTCGGTACCACGCTCAAAATCGATCAAGTCATTGATAAAATTAGAAGCCACCTGCATTAGTCCGGCAAAAAGGGCGCAAAGCAACCCCGGCAGCCAAGCATAGGCAGAGAGCGGTGTGGTGTGATAAGCCAACGCAGCGGCGGCCACAACCGGCACCAAAGCCCCCGAAAGTGTTTTCGGACGCGCCGCTAACCACCATGCCTGCAAAGAGTTTGGTTGTACATTGTTCATAAGGCGAAGATAGGTATTTCATTTGGCACAACCAAAAAAAAGTACTACTTTTGCTCTTGAAACAAATCCCCATCCTATGCCTTACAACGAACATTTCCCACGACAGGGCCGCATCGAAGTAATCTGCGGCAGTATGTTCTCCGGGAAAACAGAAGAGCTCATCCGCCGTCTCAACCGCGCCCGTATTGCTCAGCAAAAAGTGGAAATCTATAAACCGATGATTGACACGCGATATAGTGAAGAAAATGTCGTTTCGCACGACAGTAATTCCGTGGCTTCAACACCCGTCGAATCCAGTCAGAGCATTCTGTTAATGGCCACTGAAGCCGATGTTGTAGGGATAGACGAAGCACAGTTTTTCGATGAAGGGCTGATTGAAGTGTGTAACACTCTCGCCAATCGCGGCAAACGCATCATCATTGCCGGTCTCGATATGGACTTCAAAGGCGTTCCTTTCGGGCCGATGCCCGCTTTGTGTTCCATTGCAGAAGATGTAACAAAGGTACACGCCATCTGTGTCCACTGCGGCAATCTTGCCCATGTCAGCCACCGCATTGTGGCCGGCGATAAGCAGGTGATGTTGGGCGAATTGCAGGAGTATGAACCCCTTTGTCGGCATTGCTACAATAAAACGCAAACATCATGAAAGCCCTCTTCACCCTCCTTTTCGCCTGCTGTTCCCTCCTCCCCCTTGCCGCACAACAGCAACAAGAAGAGCTACGTGCCCACAGCCAACTGCTCTTCCCCGAATTTCGCAACGCCAAGGTATTGCAAACTTTCAATCGGCGGGTGAAGGCCAAAGCCAACATCCTTTACAAAAACGCGGCGCTTTGCTATCTCGACGAAAAAGACAACAAGGTCTATCAAGCCGTCAATAAAAGCATCGTGGGCGTTGAGTTCGACAGCATTCGCTACATGAAAGTAAACGAGGTGGCGATGGGACGGGTGATTGCTCAACAAGGGCAAAACCTCCTCCTCTGCGTTACCACCATCGACATGCAGCGCTACAAAGCACAAACCGGAGGTGGCAGTGATTTGCCTTTCTTTGAAATCGACATGGCCGGCTTTGGACTCAACCAACTGATGGACTTGTCCGGTGCTGAACAGCTCGACAACCATGGTTATCCCCTCAAACAAGAGTATTACTTTATGCTCAAAGGGCGCGTGGTCGAAGCCCGCGAACGCCGCATCAAGAAAGAAGTGCTCCCTGAAATGAAAGAAGCCTTCAAGAACTTGATGAACGATCGTTGGTGGAGTTGGAAAGATCCGGCCTCGCTCTCCAAACTTTTCATCTATTTCCCACAATAGCATCATGTCCACCATTCTCTTCCCTGCTCCCATCTTCGGACCGGTTCACAGTCGGCGGTTGGGGATTTCGTTGGGCGTCAATCTCCTTCCTGCCGATGGGAAACTCTGCACTTTCGATTGCATCTACTGCGAATGCGGTTTCAACGCCGACGGACGCCCGCAATCGCCCATCCCTACGCGGCAGAAGGTGGCCGATGCTTTGGCCGAAACCCTCCGAGAGATGCACAGCGCAGGAAAACCGCTTGACGTCATCACTTTTGCCGGCAATGGTGAACCTACGCTGCATCCCGATTTTGCAGCCATCATCGACGATACCCTCGCCCTGCGTGACCGCTATTTTCCTTTGGCCAAAGTGAGTGTGTTGAGCAATGCCACTTTCAGCCATCGTCCTGCTGTGCGGGCAGCTCTGATGCGTGTGGACAACAACATTCTCAAACTCGACACCGTCGATGCCGAATTTATCCGGCTCGTCGATCGACCTGTCGGCGCGTACGATGTGGAACAACTCGTTGAGACGCTGTGCACTTTCAACGAAAAGGTGCAGATACAAACCATCTTTCTGACGGGCGAATTTGAAGGGAAAACTTTTGACAACTCCACCGAACGCTACCTCCTGCCGTGGCTCGAAACCCTTCGCCGCATTCAGCCCGAACAGGTCTATGTCTACACCATCGACCGCGAAACACCGGCAAAACATCTCAGCAAAACACCGCCCGCCACGCTCGATGCCATTGCCGAACGAGTGCGCGCCCTCGGCATGCCTTGTTCGGTGTCTTACTAACCTCTTTTTGCGCTTATGTCCCCTTTTGCAGAAAATATCGCCCTTACGTTTGCCCCTCATCTTAAAGCGGCACAAACGCAGGGGCTTTTTTGTGCGCTGAGCGGTGGTACCGACTCGGTGGCGCTGCTCCTGGTGTTGCAGGAACTGCGCGTCCCTGTCACCGCTCTGCATTGCAACTTCCACCTCCGAGGGGAGGAGAGCCATCGCGACGAAGCCTTTGTGCGCCGCCTCTGTCAAGAGCGGGATGTGCCGCTTGAGGTGGAGCATTTCGACACCCTCGCCGAAGCCCGCCGCACTGGGGAAAGCGTTGAAATGGCCGCCCGTCGATTGCGCTATACTTGGTTTGCTCAACACGCCCGACCGACGGCCGTGGCGCATCATGCCGACGACAATATCGAAACCCTTTTGCTCAATCTCATTCGCGGCACCGGTATTCGTGGCCTTACGGGGATGCGTTTTGACAATGGCGTCAACATCCTGCGTCCTCTGCTCGCAGTAAACCGCTCCGACATCCTGCACTATCTCGCACAACAAGAGCAATCTTTCGTGGACGACTCCACCAATGCCGACACGACCTTTCGCCGAAATTTTGTGCGCCATCGTCTGCTGCCGCTGTTGCAGGAACTCAATCCATCTGTTCGGAAAGGTTTACTTCAAACGCAACAACACCTGCAAGCCGCGGAAGCCGTCTACACCCTCGGACTGCAACAACTCACGTCCCTCTTTTCTCCCCGAACCGAGGGGGGCACAACCCGCTACCCCCTTCTGCCACTCCGCGAACAAGGGGAGGTGGGACGGCTCTGGCTGTATGAGCAACTCGCTCCCTTGGGCTTTTCAGCCGAGGCGGTAGATGCCCTCCTCACTGCCCGCGAAGGAGCAACGGCCTACTCGCGCACCCATCTCGCTGCCGTGAGCCGTGACAGTTTGGAAGTAGCGGTTTTCAGTACCCTCTATGCAGCCCCACAACTTCCCTTTTCGGTCGATTTGGCACCACTCCCGGTTTTACTGCAAAGCCGTGCTTCTCGCCCGACGCCGTTTCACCCCTCCCGCGCACCCCACATCGCCACGATTGACGCCCATGCCGTTGTCGGTGAACTAACTTTGCGACACATTCTCCCGGCCGACCGCTTTACACCCTACGGAATGCGAAGCGGCAGCAAACTTGTGAGCGATTACTTGACCGACCGCCATCGTTCGCGCATCGACAAACTCCGTGCGCTCGTGGTGTGTGATGAGGTCGGCATCCTTTGGCTCGTTGGCGAAACCATCGCCCATCGTGCTGCGGTAACACCCGCTACCGGCGAGATACTCACGCTGACCCTGACACCTGCATAACCCCTTTTCCGAAGATGGGCACGCAAAAAAACGCCCGAATGCTCGGCTGAGCATTCGGGCGGTTCGTTTATAAAGGGTGGCAAAAGCCCACCTTGGTTTTCTAAGGAGCTGGTCGGCTTACATCATGCCGCCCATGCCTCCCATGCCGGGCGCACCCATAGGCATTTCGGGCGTATCTTCCTTCTTGTCGCAGATGACACACTCCGTGGTGAGGAACATACCGGCCACGGAAGCCGCGTTCTCAAGAGCTACGCGCGTCACCTTTGCAGGGTCTACGACACCCACTTCGCGGAGGTCGCCAAAGGTGTCGTTCTTGGCATTGTAACCGAAGTTACCCTTACCTTCGCGCACCTTGTTCACGATAACAGCGCCTTCTACACCGGCATTGCGGCAGATTTGGCGGAGCGGTTCTTCGATGGCGCGACGGATGATTTGGATACCCGTGGTTTCGTCGTTGTTCTCGCCCGTGAGGCCTTCGAGGGCTTCTTGCGCGCGGATATAGGCCACACCACCACCGGTCACGATGCCTTCTTCCACCGCAGCACGTGTAGCGCAGAGAGCGTCGTCGCAGCGGTCTTTTTTCTCCTTCTGTTCGGTTTCGCTGGCAGCACCCACTTCGAGCACGCACACGCCGCCGGAGAGTTTGCCAAGGCGTTCTTGGAGTTTTTCCTTGTCGTAGTCGCTCGTCGTGTTGGCGATTTCGCTCTTGATGAGTTCGATGCGCTCAGCGATGTTCTCTTTCGCACCGGCACCGTTGACGATGGTCGTGTTGTCCTTCGATACCGAAATCTTTTCGGCCGTACCGAGCATTTCTAGGGTGGCTTGTTCGAGTTTCAAGCCCTTTTCCTCGCTGATGACCACACCGCCCGTGAGAATAGCAATGTCTTCGAGCATCGCTTTGCGGCGGTCGCCGAAACCAGGAGCTTTGACAGCGCAAATCTTGAGCTGTGTGCGGAGACGGTTCACCACAAGAGTAGTCAACGCTTCGCTATCCACGTCTTCGGCAATGATGAGAAGGGGACGACCACTCTGTACCGCAGGTTCGAGGATAGGCAGGAATTCCTTCATGCTCGAAATTTTCTTGTCGTAGATGAGGATATAGGGGTTCTCCATATCGCAAACCATCTTCTTGGGGTCGGTCACGAAGTAGGCCGAAAGATAACCGCGGTCGAATTGCATACCTTCTACGGTCTTCAGCACCGTGTCGCGGCCTTTGGCATCTTCAATCGTGATCACGCCGTCCACCGACACCGCACGCATACCATCGGCAATGAGTTTACCGATTTCGTTGTCGTTGTTGGCCGAGATGGTAGCCACTTGTTCAATCTTATCGTAGTTGCCGCCCACTTGTTCGGCCTGTGCCTTGATGCTTTCCACTACCGTCTTGACGGCCTTGTCGATACCGCGCTTGAGATCGAGGGGGTTGGCACCAGCAGCCACGTTTTTCATGCCTTCCGTCAGAATGGCCTGTGCCAACACGGTAGCCGTGGTGGTACCATCGCCGGCATCGTCACCGGTCTTGGAAGCCACACTCTTCACGAGTTGTGCACCGGCGTTTTGGAAAGCATCGTCAAGTTCGATTTCACGTGCCACGCTTACACCATCTTTGGTGATGCGGGGAGCGCCGAATTTCTTGTCGATGACAACATTGCGACCCTTAGGGCCGAGGGTAACTTTTACTGCATTGGCCAAAGCGTCAGCACCTTGGCGGAGCTGTTCGCGGGCATCAACGTCATATTTAATTTCTTTTGCCATGATAGCTGATGTATAGGATTGTTTTATTGAAAGATTGTTGCTTCGAGCGCCGCCTTTTTTGAAGGGGCTGTTGAGAAAAAGAAAAAGGGCTGTTCGCTCCCCCTGAGTTTATCCGAGAACGGCCAATACGTCGCTTTGACGCATGATGAGATACTTCTCGCCCTCAAATTCGACTTCCGTACCGGCATATTTGCCATAAAGCACTTGGTCGCCGGCTTTGAGCACCATTTCTTCATCTTTCGTGCCTTTTCCGGCAGCGAGCACTTCACCTTGGAGGGGCTTCTCTTTTGCGGTGTCAGGAATGATGATGCCGCCGATAGTCTTTTCTTCGGCAGGGGCGGGCTTGATGAGCACGCGGTCTGCAAGAGGTTGGATTTTCATTGTTGTAGAAGTTTGTTGTAATGAATTTACCTTCTCCTCATGCAAACACTCTGCCAAAGCCCTCTTTCTCCGTTTGACGCGTCAAAATGGCAGAGGTGGCAGACAAGACCGAACGCAGTTGTCAGTCGTTGAGGCATCAGCACATGTCTCAACCGCCCACACTCAACCCCATCCCATTCGAGCAGGCGTTGCCCAGTCAATAAAAAAGAAGACAGGCTGACAATCGTGATGATTGTCAGCCTGTCGCTGTACTCCGAGCCGGGGTCGAACCGGCACAGGTTTCCCTATCGGTGTTTGAGACCGACGCGTCTACCGATTCCGCCATCGGAGCAGTTGGTTTCGGTTTGTGGGTGCAAAGATACACTTATTTTTGAAACCGACCAAATCTTCTCCCGCCAAATCGCACCACAATGAGGAAAAGTTGTCATTTTCTGTGCTTTTTGTGCAATACTATTGCAGGATTGTCGTTCTTTCCGTATATTCGCATAGCAAAACGCCCACCTACCGCCAACACCTCTATCGATGAAAAACAAAGCCTGTCCATAAACAGCAGAATAGAGAGTGGGGATTGACTAAGGCGGTGAAATCTGCTGGAAGGCGACAATGTTTATTGGATAAAGAAAAAAATACTATGAGAACGCACGACTATTGCATCATCTTGGCCGGTGGCGTCGGACGACGGTTGTGGCCTGCGAGCCGCGAGCAACGCCCCAAACAATTCATCGACTTCTTCGGAGTGGGGCGCACCCTGTTGCAACTCACCTACGATCGCTTTGCCGACATTCTCCCACCTCAAAATATCTACGTTTCCACCTTTGCAGACTACGAAGATTTGGTGCGACAGCAACTCCCGATGCTCACCGACGAACAAATCCTCATCGAGCCCGTTCAGCTCTCCACGGGGCCGGCGGCAGCGTGGGCTTCTTGGCACATTGCCCAGCGCAACAAGGAGGCTTGCATCGTGACCACACCGGCCGACCAACTCATCACCGGCGAAACCACCTTTGCGAGAGAGATTGCCGAAGGGCTCGACTTTGTACGCGAAAGCTGCCAATTTCTAGCCATCAGCGTCAAAGCTTCCACACCTATGACGGCCTACGGCTACATTCAGAAAGGAGAAATCCTCTCCGGCCACCGCTATCAAGTGAAGTCTTTCACCGAAAAGCCCCCGCTTGAGTTTGCCCGCACCTTCGTGGAGAGTGGTGAGTTTCTGTGGAACACGGGTATCTTCCTTTGGGCGGTAGGCACCATGTGCCGAGAGTTTGAACGGCTGATTCCCGGTTTGGTACATGCCGACGTGATGGTATCGACTCGTGCCGAAGAACAAGCGCTGATAGCACGTTTCTACCCCGCAGCAGAGTTCCGCACCTTAGACGCCGTCATACTGGAAAACGAAACGCCCGCCGTCGTGCAGGAGTGCACATTCGGGTGGCGCGATGTAGGCTCGTGGCCGGTGATGAAAGAAGCCTTAGAAGGCGATGTCGATGGCAATGTGCGGATTGGCGGAGCGGGGGTCATGTTTCAATCCACAAAAAACACGCTCATTTGTCTTCCCGAAGGAATGGGCGCCGTGGTGCGTGGATTGAACGACTATCTGATAGCACTCGAAGGCAATATGTTGCTCATCACGCCCAACGACGATGCTTCACGTCCGCGACACCTCACCACAGAGGTTCAGGTGAAACTGGGCGAACAATTTCTGTAGACCGCAAGGGCGCGACCGATGAGGGAGGCTCCCTAAAAAAGAAAAAAACAATGCGTTGGAAAAGCCGAGTGCTTTCCAACGCATTTTGTGGTGATAAGAAGAGTTCGTTTCACAGACGTTTTCTCGCCACAGCAGTGCTCAAAACTCATACTTCGTTTTGGCAATGCTTGTCTGGCTGAACGAAAACGTTCTCCTTACCGCTGCGCACCCCAGACCTCATCGCTTTGAGCGCAACACCGGCAGAGAAAGGAAGTTTATTTCAGCACGCCCAGTTCGCGACCCACTTTGATGAACGCTTCGATGCAGCGATCCAGGTGCTCACGTTCGTGTCCGGCAGAGATTTGCACGCGGATACGCGCCTGATCCTTCGGCACGACAGGGTAGTAAAATCCCGTCACGTAGATACCCTCCTCTTGGAGCTTGGCAGCGTAAACCTGAGAGAGTTTGGCATCATAGAGCATCACGGCGCAAATGGCGCTTTGGGTGGGTTTGATGTCAAATCCGGCTTCCAGCATCCGACTGCGGAAATACTCTACATTGGCCACCAAACGGTCGTGAATTTCGTTGCTTTCACCCAGCATCTTGAAGGTTTCAATCGCCGCACCCACCACCGAAGGAGGAATGGAGTTGGAGAAAAGATAAGGCCGACTGCGTTGGCGCAGCATATCTATGATTTCTTTGCGACCGGTGGTAAATCCGCCCACCGCACCACCGAAGGCCTTGCCGAGCGTACCGGTATAAAGGTCTACGCGGTCGTAGGTATTGAAAAATTCCGACACACCACGGCCGGTCTTCCCGACCACACCGGCCGAGTGGCTTTCATCGACCATCACCAGCGCATCGTACTTTTCGGCCAAATCGCAAATTTTGTCGATAGGCGCCACATTGCCGTCCATAGAGAACACCCCATCCGTCACGATGATGCGGAAGCGCTGTTCTTGGGCGGCTTTCAATTGCGCTTCCAGGTCGGCCATGTCGGCATTGGCGTAACGATAGCGTTTGGCTTTGCACAAGCGCACACCGTCAATGATGGAAGCATGATTGAGCGCATCGCTGATAATGGCGTCTTCGGCCGTGAAGAGCGGCTCAAACACACCGCCGTTGGCATCGAAGCATGCGGCATAGAGGATGGTGTCTTCCGTCTTGAAATAGGAGGCGATAGATGCTTCAAGCTGCTTGTGCAAATCCTGTGTGCCGCAGATGAACCGCACCGACGACATACCATAGCCGCGGGCATCCATCGCATCTTTGGCCGCTTGGATGAGGCGCGGATGGTTGGACAAACCCAAATAGTTGTTGGCACAGAAGTTGAGTACTTTCTGATGGCCTACCGTGATTTCTGCTTGCTGAGCGCTTTCGATGAGGCGCTCGTTCTTGTAAAGCCCGGCTTCGCGAATGCCCGCAAGCTCGGCCTGTAAATGTTGCTGAAATTTGCCGTACATGAAAAATGGTGTTTTTGTAGTTCTGTCAAGGTGGTTTTCAACATTCAGTCCGTGCTCCACAGAAAAAACGCCCCACCCTCTTCCGAAAGTAAAAAAAGCAGGAAGGGCAGGCTCGTCAAAATGAACAATTGTACGAGGCGACAGAACTGCCGCAAGCCCTTTGTCGATGCCGAACACTTACTGCACATCGTCAGTCCAACCAGCATTGAACAGCGATTCTTAATTCACGAGCAAAGTTACACTATATTTCCGAAACCGCTACTTTTTCTTCAAAAAAATCATGCAACGACTGCAAAAGGCCACACCGCCGGCAATGCTTTGCACCACAGAGCCCTCCCTTTCCAACATCGCTGCAAACAAAAAAATGGCACTTGATTTACAACCCACACACAGCAAAGCGTACTTTCAAAATCGAAGTGCAACAAATCGTTCGTTTTTTCATAGGTTCTAATCTATGAAAAACACCGCGGGGTTGCCTCGCGGCCGGGGCGCGCAGCCCCGAAGAGCGATACCGGCAATACATAAAAAAGAGTCCCCCTTTGAGGACTC
>CAUUGL010000034.1:0-22408 GCA_963544845.1 uncultured Alloprevotella sp. | reverse complement strand
CCTCAATCTCTCCAACTTCAAGACGGAGAACGTGCAAAACATGAGTTCTATGTTTTATGGCTGCAAGAGTTTAACTTCCCTCAATCTCTCCAGCTTCAAGACGGAGAACGTGCAAAACATGAGTGAAATGTTTGAGGGCTGCTCAAGTTTAACGTCCCTCAATCTCTCCAACTTCAATACGGAGAACGTGAAATACATGAGTGGAATGTTTAGGTTCTGCTCAAGTTTAACGTCCCTCAATCTCTCCAACTTCAATACGGAGAACGTGCAAAACATGAGTTCTATGTTTTATGGCTGCAATTCTCTACAAAACATCTATTGCAATAATACTTGGACTTGTTCACAATCTGGGGAAATGTTCTCTGGTTGTACGAGCCTCCAAGGAGCAGTGGACTACGATTCAAGTAAGACAGATGCTTCTATGGCGAATCCCGAAACAGGATATTTCACAAAGAAAGGAATTACGGGCGTTGCTACGGCTACCACTGAAGCCAATGCGAGCATCCAGACGATTTACTCTACTGACGGGCGCAGACTCAACGAGCTGCAGCGCGGGCTGAACATCGTCCGTATGAGCAACGGCACTACGCAGAAGATTCTGCGCAAGTAGTGTTCCTCTAAAAAGCCTTCCTCGCGAGCCTGGTTGGTAGAAAAACAACCACTCGTGAGGAAGGTTTTTTGAGCTACAATGTCTAAAGGGAAGCAGGTAGGTGTTTTTTATGGTTTTGAAGTTTACCGGACAGCCATAGTCGTTCTTTACTTTAGAAATGGGGAGGTTCCTCCCAATTCATAATCACAAACAAAATATAACCGTTGTCATGGAGAGTATATCTCTTTGACAGCGGTTATAGATGTTGGGGGGGGGGATGAGTGAAGACTGATGAAGGCCTGCCCTTAGACGTGTAGAGGTGAGAAAATCTCTGAAACAAGTAATCCACCCTCACAGTCACTTCTGCGAGGGTGGATGCGATAAAAAAGGTAGAAAAAAGAAAAGTTAGTCGGTGAGGCGGCTTTCGAAAGTGAGGGTGTTCAGTCGCTCTTCGCAGCGCATGATGAAGCCCTCGAGGCGCTGGCGCATCTCCTCGCTGCCTTCGTTGGTGAACCGTCCCCACAGCAGGCGGCGACCGGTGAGGATGACCTGCCAGAGATCGTCGATCGCCATTTTGTCGAGCAGGAGTTCGCCTTCACCCACCATTTTCTCGAGTAGTTGGCGGTTATAGGCATTGTTTTTGTTGATGAGGTTCTTCTCGTAAAATTGGAGTCCGCGAACATATTCTCTCACGGCCTTGTCGTCGGAATGCTGCACCTGCGGCAGGCGCACGACGGTGGTATCGTTGCGTCCCGATGGGTCGGTGTCGATGGTGGTATAACTGCCGTCGTCGCCTATCTTGAGCGTCATCTTCGAACCATCTTTCTTGAGAATAGTGATAGATTGGCCGTCTCGCTTATTGACTACCATAGAGGAAACGTCGCTGCTGTTGATGTCCTTGAAGGCTTTTTTGAAGATGCTGTCGCGCAGGGAAGGGGTGAATTCAAATTGAAAGTGCGAGTCGGGCGTATCAATGTTGATATTCCGTTGAGAACGATATTTACGCCCTTGGGTCGAGCGCTGTTGAGTAGGCGCTGTTTGATGTTGTCCTTCGATGATGTGGACACGTCCGTCCACTTTTCTATCGTCCAAGTCTTCCCACTCGACACACACAACGATGCGGTAGTCGCCTCCGCGAGGAGAAGGAATACGGATAAGGGCGAGATTGTCGTACTCATCGCCTCCCACCTGAATAGGGGCTTGCCCGTAAGCATAGTCGATGCGGCAGGGGCGGTTGTCGTCGCTGTCGCCTACGTGGAGGATGCTCATGGTTACTTCAGGTGAATGGGCATCGGCATTGTAGGCGCGAAGGAAGGTTTCTATCTGCTTGCGAGCGGCTTTGCGAGGCATTTCAAAGTGGTAGGAATAGAGGGAGAAGTAGGGCTCGTTGGGAGTGTCAACGGTTTGTGAAATGGAGCGCACGCCTTTTACGTATTTTCCGGCGTTGGCAAAATCCTCAACGGCTGTGCGCAGGGCGTACTGTGCCGAGAGCGGAAGTGTGAAGATAAGGAGTAGGAGAGAAGTGAACAGGGATTTCATAATGGAAAGTTTTTTAGAGGTCTACGTATAATGGTTTGACGATTGTATCGGGGTGTGAAAAGAGAAACATTTGGTAGTCAAGATTGACTTGCATGGCGGCCATAGCCGGTTCTACCCACGCATCCCAACATTGTTGAAACAGTTGGGGTGAAGAATCTGCCAACGCCGCAATGTTGCTGAGCGAATCGGTGAGCATTGTTTCGGCAGATGCCCACAATGTTGTGGCAGAGTCGGGTGCCGTAGAGGAAGGAACTACTGAGCGATTACGTTGTGGCAGAGGAGTTGGCTGATTGGCCATCGTGGCCGAAACCAAAGGAGATGCAGGGGATGCCACGGGGGCAGACGATGAAAGTTGTGCCATCGGGTGCATTTCCGTTTCATGGATGCCTTTTTCTACCCTTGCCCACCATTGTGCTATGAGCATACCCACGCAGGCGGCAGCAATGCCCCACCAGAGGGGACGCGGACGCCGGAGGCGTGCAGGTTTTGGTGCAGTCGGTTCCACTTCTGTCGTAGGGGAGGAGTGGGCGACGTAAGCATCGTAGGCGGCGCAACCTTCTTCGCTCCACCACGCTTCGTCCGGTTGCATGGGATTAGGGGTGAGCATTGCGAGCACCGTTTGCTCCTCGAGGCTGAGCACACTCTTTTCCTCGAGCATTGTGCGCAGTTGTTGCTCTTCGCGATGGGAGAGTTTTCCATCAAGGTAGGAAGTGATGAGAAGTTGGGTGTTCATAAAGTGGATTGTATGAGCGTGAATAGTTTGCGTTTCGTTCGGTAAAGGGTGTTGCTCACCGTAGTGGGCAGACAGCTCATGATTTCGGCAATTTGTGCGACTTCCAGTTGTTCATCACGCCAAAGGGTGAAGATGCGGCGTTCGGTAGGACTGAGGGAAGCGATAGCCGCGTGCAGGCGGTGTTGATTTTCTTGCTCTTCAATCGGGGCCGCGGTGTCGGTAGAGGAGGGAGTTTCGGGCATTGGTTCACCCGCGACAGCATGTCGTTGTCGGCGCTTCCACTCGTTGACACAAAGATTTTTAGCAATACGAATGCCGAAAGCTAAAAAGTCGGATTCCTCTGTCAGCCGCAGTCGTGCCACCCACAGGCGCAGCAGCGTTTCTTGTACAATGTCGTCGGCCGCCTCCGCATCATGGAAGAAGTTGAGCGCAACACGGGCAAATGCATCGCGGTGTTGCTGGGTGAAGAGGCTGAATTGGGTGGCGTTCATACTCTATAAACAATCGAAAAGCGTAATGTGGGGTACAGAACTGCGTTTTTTTGCAGAAAATTGAAAAATGTATGGTTCGGGTGGTTGTTTTTCATAAAAAAACGACACAGTCCACCGCTGTGGGTGGACTGTGTCGGAGGTTGTATTCAAACTCAACGAACGGTGGTGCCGCGTCGCCAATAGTTGTGTAGTTCTACATCAAAAATCAGCATCGACCCTGCCGGAATACCGGTTCGAGGGGCGTTGCCATAGGCCATATCGGCCGGCAGGAAGAGACGCCAACGATCGCCGATGTGCATTTGCTGCAAGGCTGTGGTAAACCCTTCGACCAAGTTGCTCACGGCAAAGCGAGCCGTGTTGGCATATTGGGGGAGGAAAGCCTCATCCACATTGCCCGACAATCCCGACTGGTCGAAAACGTAGCCTTTGGGGGTTTGGGCGGTGGGCAGCAGGCGACCCACATAAACCACGCGCACGGTGTCGGTGTAGAGCGGGGTGCCCGAACCGGTGCCGGATTTCAGTACACGCACCGCAATGGAGTCGCGCCAAGAGGTCTTGGCCGTGGGCAAACTGGCATAGCTGCCCAACGTGCGCCACTCACAGTGGTCGGTCCACGCATCGCCATAGGCTGTGCGTGCTACGGCGATGGCGGCATTGGCCTGTGCCAAGGTGTCGCGAAAAGCAGTGATGTTGCGAGCAGGCCAGTTCTCATATTCCGAAATCGTGTTATTGTCTTCGGAGCAGGCACTTAGTAAGCCCATTGCTGCCAAAAGGAGGAAGAGGAATTTCTGCATAGAGGTGAGTCGTTACTTCAACTTTTTGAGGAGTGAAGTGATGGAAACTTTGTCTTCAATCAGGCCGCGCAGTTCTTCAATCTTAACGCGTTGCTGCTCCATAGTGTCGCGTTCGCGAATGGTTACGCAACCATCGTTGAGGGTGTCGTGGTCGATGGTGATACAATAAGGAGTACCGATGGCATCGTGACGACGATAGCGCTTACCGATGGAGTCTTTCTCCTCATAGGCGCACTTGAAGTGGTATTGCAACTCTTGCATGATTTCACGTGCCTTTTCGGGCAGACCGTCTTTCTTAACAAGAGGGAAGATGGCCAATTTGATGGGAGCCAAAGCTGCGGGAAGGCGCAACACGGTACGGCTGTCGCCACCCTCAAGGGCTTCTTCTTGGTAGGCGTGACACATGACGCTGAGGAACATGCGGTCTACACCGATGGACGTTTCAACCACATAGGGTGTGTAGCTTTCATTGGCTTCGGGATCGAAGTATTCGATTTTCTTACCCGAGAACTTGGCGTGCTGGGAAAGGTCGAAATCGGTGCGGGAGTGAATGCCTTCGACTTCCTTAAACCCGAACGGCATGCGGAACTCAACGTCGCTGGCGGCATTGGCGTAGTGTGCCAACTTCTCGTGGTCGTGGAAGCGATAGTTTTCAGCACCGAAGCCCAGAGCCTGGTGCCAAGCCATACGCGTATCTTTCCATTTCGTAAACCATTCGAGTTCGGTGCCGGGCTTTACGAAAAACTGCATTTCCATCTGCTCAAATTCGCGCATGCGGAACACGAACTGACGAGCTACGATTTCGTTGCGGAAAGCCTTACCGATTTGGGCGATACCGAAGGGGATTTTCATGCGGCCCGTCTTCTGCACGTTCAGGTAGTTTACAAAAATACCTTGTGCCGTTTCGGGACGGAGATAGATGGTGCTGGCCCCTTCCGATGTTGAACCCATTTCGGTTTTGAACATCAAGTTAAACTGACGCACGTCTGTCCAGTTGCGCGTGCCGCTGATGGGGCATACGATTTCTTCATCGAGGATGATTTGTTTCAAGCCTTCGAGGTCGTTGGCGTTCATCGCTTCGGCAAAACGTTCGTGAAGGGCGTTGCGCTTGGCGGCAATTTCCAAAACGCGACCGTTGGTGGTGCGGAATTGTTCTTCGTCGAAACCTTCCTTGAAGCGCTTGCGGCCTTTGGCCACTTCTTTTTCTATCTTTTCTTCGTACTTCGCGATTTGGTCTTCAATCAACACATCGGCACGATAACGCTTTTTAGAATCGCGGTTGTCGATGAGCGGATCGTTGAACGCATCCACGTGACCGGAAGCCTTCCAAATCGTAGGGTGCATGAAGATGGCGGAGTCGATGCCCACAATGTTTTCGTGCAGGCGTGTCATCGATTGCCACCAGTATTGCTTGATATTGTTTTTCAGTTCGACGCCGAGTTGTCCGTAGTCGTACACTGCGCCGAGACCATCGTAGATTTCACTTGAGGGGAACACAAAACCGTATTCTTTGCAATGGGATACGATTTTCTTGAAAACGTCTTCTTGTGCCATTATTATTCTTTTATTGCGTATTTGGTGCAAAAGTAGTGATTTTCTTTGAGATAGGAGGCGTTTTAGGGATTTTTGCGCGTTTCGCTCTGAGAAATACGCCCTCCGTCCTCATTACAAGGTGATGGTGCTGCGGAAAATGATTAGATATTGAACACGGCCGCAGTAAGGAAAGGCATTTCAAAAAACGCCTCTACTGTTTGCCCTACCCCACTAAAAAACGACACACCAGAAAGCGGCAAGCTGCTTTCTGGTGCGTCGGTACGTCCCGTTGGACGACTACTGGGGAGAGAGAACTGAAACCAAGAGGTTCAGCAGGGGTGTTTTAATATAGAGCAAAGTGTTGTACTTTCTTCTGTGGAGTGCCCTGTCGGGGCGGAGGGATTATTGTCCCTTAGTTGGAGCGAGGCTGTCGCCCGTCACGGCCATTTTCATTCCCTCTTCTACTTGGCGGTAAGGAGTGGTGCCGGGTAGCGCTTCATCGGGATGCAAGGACTTGGCCGCAGCATCGCCACTATTGAGAATGATAGAAGTCGGAGAGTTGACAACCGACTGACCCGCACCACCTACCAGTACAATGACAATGGCCACGGCGGCAGTGGCACGCCACAAAGGACGGAGACGCTCGCCGAAAGTCATGCGCTTCACCTTGACACGCACTTCTGGAGCATCGCCCTGAGCTGCAAGACGAGCCAACACACGCTGATCAAAGTCGTTGCCGAGGGCTTCGACTTCCTGCTGCTGTACGGCGTAGCCGAAAATATCGGCATACTGCTGCAAATGCGCAGGCACCTCGCTCTGGCTGAAGAATGTGTGGAGGATATTTTCCTCCGCCACTGAGGTCTCCGCCAAGAAGTAGCGTTCAATGAGTTGTTCGATATATTGGTAGTTCATGAGGGTGCGTTTACTGAAAAACTTAAATCTGGTGGCGATGCGATTCCAACTGTGCCTTTAAGGATTGTCGTGCGCGGTAGAGGGTCACTTTTACATCGGCTTCGGAAATGTTCATTACCTCGGCCACTTGGGTGTAAGAGCGTCCGTCAATGTCGCGGAGTTGCAGGGCGGTACGTTGCTTTTCGGGCAACTGGTTGAAGAGTTGATGCACTATGGCCAATCGTTCTTCGCGTTCCATCTGCTCATCGGGCAGCGGGGTATGGTCAGGAGTTTCTACGCTTTCATCATCCAGCGAAAGATGCTGCGCATCCTTCTTTTGCGCCCTGTCCAATGCCAAATTGCGGCAGACGGTGAGGCAGTAGATTTCAAGATTGTTGATTTCCGTCAAAGCGGCTCTTCGTTCCCACGTTCTGACAAGCGTATCCTCCACAACATCTTCCGCCTCAAGGCGGTCGAGTGTAATGCGGAGCGCCACCCGAAAGAGTTTATTTTTAAGGGGGAGCAGGTCGTTTTGGAAGTCAATTTCTTTCATGCCTCTAATGGTAAGACGGACAAAGCACGGAAAAGTTACAGATTGTCGCTGTTTTTTTTGAAAAAAGTGAAGAACGGATTTTTCTTTGGTGCGCAACGGCTGCCGTTTTAGGGTTTTCGCCCGATGATAATCGCCTTTGTTTGGTTATGGAGCGTACACGCAAATAAATAGGTATCGCCCCCTTCTTGTAGTTTGAGGCGTTTGCGCAATTCGGCCACCGTTGCTGGAAAGTTTCGTACGGAGAGGTTGGCACGTTTGAGGGTGGAAAGTTCGCGCAACTCCTTTTTGGAAAATCCAATCCATCTATCTATTTTGAAAACACGCCCTGGAAAATCCCCGCAATACTTATCGCTCACATAAAGATGAGTGTTCGGATGGAGTTTACGCAAGTTGTAGCGAACAGCGATGGTCTTGTAGGCTCCGGCTTTCATCACAGCCGCATCGGGCTCGTAGAGATAACCTTCAATCTGCTCTGCCAACGGAGCGGAAATACTGGTTTCATCGGAGAGGTAAAAAGAGAAAGAAGTGCGTTCGTTGGCACAAAAAACGGCGGTTTTATCGGAATAATCTTTCCGACAAACAAGCAACAAATCTTTGCATTCTCCCATCGCCGAAAACACATGGGCTTCCGCCACACAACCCAGTGCATCTATCGCTTGCCGCAGGTCGAGCATCGTAGAGAGTTTGAACATCAGCACCCGACATTTTTGCAAAAGTTGAGGAAGGAGGACTTTGACATCCGGCCGGCAATCTTCAATCAGCACCGTCTTCCGCCCTGCACCATCTCGGCGGGCAGGATCGAGAAAAAGCAAATCAACGGCCAGCATATCGCGAAAATAATCGATTCCATCGGCGACTATACATTCTGCATGATGCAAACCCAACAACGGAAAATTGTGGCGTGCCAACTCCACCAACTCAGCTTGCTGCTCCACATAAGTTGCCGTAGTAAAGAGAGGTGCAAGAAAGGAGAAATCAACCCCCAAACCGCCCGTCAAATCGGCCATAGAGAGCGGTTGGTGAGCAGCAATTTCTTCGGCAAACAAGCGAGCGACCACCGAAGCTTTATAATGCGCTGCGGGTTCGCCGCTGCATTGTTCCAAAGAAAGGCGCACAGGATAAAGCAAATCATCGATGGCTGCCCAAACCGGCACTTTTTCGCGCAAACGTTGCCACCCTTCTATCTGTCGGAGAATGAAGGCCGCCTCAGGGTGGTGGGCGTTGGCCAGTTCAAAGGCCACGTCCTCGATGTGGCGATGTCGATTTTTCTCGATGAAATCGCGGTTTTTGATTAAACTTTCCATTTATCGAATGGGGCGATAATGCGCTTTGGCTTCAGCGCGGGTTTTGAAATTGAAGTGCCACCATTCCGTTGGCAACACTTTGAAGCCTCCTGCCGCCATGGCTTTGCGGAGGATTTGACGATGCGCCAAGTGCTGTTTTGTGAGGAGACCTTTGCAAAAATGAGCGGTTTCATCGCGCACATGTGCCAGTTTGCCGAGATAGTCAATCGGAGTCCCCATCGACAAACCGGTAGTATCCCCCGCCGCATGCAGCAAACGTCCTGCGCGGTCGTAGATGTTTCGCCGCCAGCACAAAGTGATGTCCACCGCCAGTCCGTAGTTGTGCAAGCCACCGCCGCGCGCCGGATTACTCACATAGATACTTTTATTAGTTCCTTTGACCACGTCCCACATGTGTTGTTGCACCGACATCGGGCGGGTGGCATCGTAGACAATCAAACTCAAATCGGGATGCAGGCGTTGCAACTCCTTTTGTGCTTTATGGAGCGCAGCCGCTGCTTCCGGAAGCAAATAGGCAGTATGGAGGTCGGAGTAAAGCACCCGACCCGTGAAGTTGTCGGCACGGGTGTACATCAGACTTACAAAGAGAGAACTGTCCACCTGACGCACATCCACCAAGCCTTGCTGTTCAAGGCAGCGTTCGAGTGCCGTCTTTTCAGCCATCAGCCCCTGCGAAAGAACGAGGAAGCATAGCAAAAACAAAATGCGTGAGGGCATAGCGAAAATAAGCGTAAAAAGGAAAGAAAAGACAACTGCCCCCTCCTCCTCAATGTGAGGCCGGAGAGAGCAGTTGCAAAATGAGATGCTGTCCGAAGGAGCGCACAAAGTGATAAAATCAAGTCGAGAACCTTATGCGTCAATGGTAGCATATTTTGCGTTTCGTTCGATGAAATCGCGGCGTGGCTCAACATCATCTCCCATAAGCATGGAGAAAATGTGGTCGGCCTCTGCTGCATTCTCAATTGTCACGAGTTTGAGCATACGTGATTCGGGGTTCATAGTCGTATCCCACAACTGAGTGGGATTCATTTCACCAAGACCTTTGTAGCGCTGCAACGTGATGGAGTTTTCACCCTTGGTGGGATCACCATAAGTTTCAATAAACTTGTCCTTTTCGCGATCGTTGTAGCAATACTCTTCCACCTTACCTTTTTTGCAGCGATAAAGCGGCGGCATGGCAATGTACAAGTGCCCCTCACGGATGATTTGGGGGAAGTAGCGATAGAAGAGTGTCATGATGAGCGTGGCAATGTGCTGACCATCGACGTCGGCATCGGCCATAATCACGATTTTGTGATAACGGAGCTTGTCGATATTGGCCTCTTTCGAGTCCACCTCTCCCGTTTCTCCTTCTTTCTGAATACCGAAACGGATACCGAGGGCTTGAATGATGTTGTTCACCTCGTCACTCTCAAAAGCCTTGTGCCACATGGCTTTCTCTACATTGAGGATTTTACCACGCAGAGGCAGAATGGCTTGTGTGGCACGGCTGCGTCCTTGTTTGGCAGAACCACCGGCCGAGTCACCCTCCACCAAGAAGAGTTCGCATTCTTCGGGCACTTTGCTTGAGCAGTCTGCCAGTTTGCCGGGCAGTCCACCTCCGCTCATGGGGTTCTTGCGCTGCACGGTTTCGCGTGCTTTGCGGGCAGCGATGCGGGCGGTGGCCGCAAGAATCACCTTGTCCACAATGATTTTAGCTTCCTTCGGATGCTCTTCGAGATAATTGGTGAGGGCTTCACCTACGGCCTGATTGACGGCACCCATCACCTCACTGTTGCCCAGTTTGGTTTTGGTTTGTCCTTCAAACTGCGGTTCGCTCACCTTCACACTGATTACCGCTGTCAGACCTTCGCGGAAGTCTTCACCCGTGATTTCGATTTTGGCTTTTTCGATTTGTTTGGCCGCCGTCTCTTCAGCATATTTTTTCAACACACGGGTCACCGCGGCGCGGAAACCGGCCAAGTGCGTACCTCCTTCGATAGTGTTGATGTTGTTGACGTAGGAGTGGAGGTTTTCGCTGTAAGACGTATTATAAACGATGGCCACTTCCACGGGAATACCTTCTTTCTCCGTGTTGATGTAAATCACATCATGCACCAGCGGCACACGAGTCGAATCTTGGTAGCGCACAAACTCGCGCAAACCCTGTTCGCTGTAGAAGGTTTCGGTGCGGGGTTTGCCTTCTTCGTCCAAATCGCGCTCATCGGTCAAGATAATGGTCAGTCCGGCATTGAGGAAGGCCAGTTCGCGCATACGATTGGCCAAAATGTCGTACTTGTATTCAGTCGTTGTGAAGATAGCGTCGTCCGGCCAGAACTGCTGACGCGTACCACGGCGATCGGTTTCGCCGACCACCTTCACTTCATAGAGAGGCTTACCCGTTTCGTATTCCTGCTGATAGATTTTTCCATCACGGAACACCTGCGATTTCATACGTGAAGAAAGGGCATTGACACACGAAACACCCACACCGTGCAGACCGCCCGACACCTTATAAGAGCCTTTGTCGAACTTACCGCCGGCATGGAGCACGGTCATGACCACTTGGAGTGCGCTCACACCTTCTTTCTCGTGAATGTCAACAGGGATACCACGTCCGTTGTCCTGCACGACAATCGAGTTGTCGGGACAAATCGTGACTTCAATATGGGTGCAATATCCTGCCAAGGCTTCGTCGATAGAGTTGTCTACCGTTTCATAAACAAGGTGATGAAGTCCTTTCTCGCTGATATCGCCGATATACATGGCCGGGCGCTTACGCACCGCTTCCAGGCCTTCAAGTACCTGGATATTGGAGGCGGAATAACCAGCCGTTTTGTTCTGTATTTCTTCCATTCTTATGGGGTTCAATAATGGGGCAAAGATACGACTTTTTTTTCAAATGGCCAATTTTTCATTTTGAAATCACTCCCTGTAAAATCAAGTAGTACATACAAAAAATAAAAGTTTCTTCCGACACCACACAGATAAGGAAAAATATGATTTAAGTCTGAGGTAGTTTTATTTTTCTCTGAGGTAGTTTTCACTACATCAGAGATAGATTTTTCTCTCTCCTCACGCGCGCATTACATCACATTCGTGTTTTTTACCTTCACCTCCTTCACCCACCGAGTCTTTCAGTCAAAAAGAGTGAGCAAGGTGAAGGATTTCCGAAGAAAAATCCTTCACCATCAATTCCCTGTAAAAGAAAAAGTTACCTACACTGGTGAAGGATTGAAGGATGAATACACGAACTATGTAGGGTATACGCGCGCGAGGCTTTCATCTCTGCGCGGTGGGAAATCGACAACTTTCTCGAAAAACAATCTCTCCACTATTGGGATTTTGCTTCTGCCACCCCGACCTCAACTCTCGTTTTTTTTACCAACAAAGACTGAACACGAGCTGCCCTTTCTCCCCATCACGAGAAGAAAAAGGAAGACAAAGTGTTAAATTCGTGTTAAAGTCAGGAGGAAGTGGTCAAAATCGAGGGCGAGATGTCTATATATAAAAAGACGGCACCCATTGTTATGGAAATAATCCGCAGTCCCTATTCTCCCAATCACCAGCCGTAGACATTGCGGAGCCACCACCAAACCAAGGCGAGCAGAAAGTAGAGGCCGAGTGCCCAACGGTTGGTGAGCCACCGATAGAGCGGTTGCAGGGCAGGAATACGCGCTGCAACAACAAGGAAAAGAGCATAAGGGAGCAGGACAGCCAGAAAAGGATTATATCCGACCGCTTCTGCGAGGTGTCCGTTGAACAGGGCGTGCAGTCCACGCTGCGCCCCACAACTCGGGCAGGCATAGCCCGTGAGGCGATGGAAGGGGCATTGAATCAGCCAAAATTTTGAGCGGGGATCGACGGCGTAATACAAAATTCCCGCCGCCACAAGGGCAGCGGGAAATAGGAGAGAACGCAACGAAGGTTTGCGCATTAGTACATCTTTTGATAGTCGAAGGAAGAAGGAGTACCTTCGTTCCGATCGTGGAAGAAAATGTAGAGGCTGGTGGTGGCAAACTGGGCAATAATCGCCGTAAAGCAGACGCCGATGCAGCAAATCAGCAAACCGGCCAATACGATGACCGCCAACACGATGAAGAGACCAAACAAAGACAACACTTGTCCCTTGGTGACACGCCAAGAAAAACTAATGGCTTCGGAAAGACCGGATTCGGGGTGGTCGACAATATAAGTGGACGCCTGAGAAAGGCGTGCACCGAGGAAGATGCCGGGAATGATGAACAACACAAGGCCGGCACCGATAATGAAGCTGTAGAAGATTTGCCAAACGATATATTTCAAATAGACGGAAAGCGGCAGGTTGAAATCGGAGAATGCGATGTTTTCGTTAGCGCCACGGGTCATACGCAACAGGGCGTGTACCAGACCTACTGAGAAAACAGACATAACAAGGAAGTTCAAGGAAGAACCGAAGTAGTAGGTGGGGGTTAAGCCGAGGGGTTGAGAGTGACCGCTCATGGCAGCTTCCCAATAGCCCGAAGGGTAGAAGGGAAGTACAAACAGGTTGCTGACAATGTAGGCTACGAACAGATAGACTGCAAGGAGGATTCCGTGACGTTTGGCCAACTGCCAAGCATTGTCCAGAAGATCGCCGATAGAAAAGTTCATAGGTCAAAAGGATTTAGTGAGGAAAGCCCTCGGTTAGAAAAATAGAGAATTTCAGGAGGTGGAAGAAGGCATAATCTCTGCTTAACCTTTGATACGTGCAATGACTTCGTCAAGGGTGCAGGTGGATTGTTCGCCCGTTGTCATATTTTTCAAGGCAATGGTGCCGGCCGCCATTTCGCTTTCGCCGACGAGCGCGACAAAGGGAATGTTGCGGGTGTTGGCATAGTTCATTTGCTTCTTCATCTTGGCGGCATCGGGGAAGACTTCGGTTGAGATACCGGCGGCACGTGTCTGTCGCGCCATACGGAGGCAGCACGCGGCTTCAGCTTCGCCAAAGTTGATGAAGAGCAGATCGACGCCGGAAGCAGTGTCGGCAGGATAGAGTTCGAGTTGATTGAGCACGTCGTAGATGCGGTCGGCACCGAAAGAGATACCCACGCCCGAAAGTCCCGGCAGCCCGAAGATGCCGGTGAGGTTGTCGTAGCGGCCACCGCCGGTGATGCTGCCGATTTCGACATCCAGCGCCTTGACTTCAAAGATGCAACCGGTGTAGTAGTTCAAACCGCGCGCCAGCGTAAGGTCGAGTTCGATGACGTTCGTGAGGTCGTCGCCCAAGCGATTGAGCACAAACTCCACTTCCTCGCAGCCTTTCAATCCCACTTCGCTGGAAGCGAGCACTTGGCGCATGGTGTTGAGTTTGTCGGCATTGGAGCCCGAGAGGGCGATGATGGGTTCGAGCGTTTGGATTTGTTCGGGAGAGAGTCCGCCGGCCGCCAATTCTTCATTCACCTTGTCAAGGCCGATTTTGTCGAGTTTGTCAATGGCTACGGTGATGTCGACAATTTTGTCGGCGGCACCGATGACCTCAGCTATCCCGGTGAGAATTTTGCGGTTGTTGATTTTGATGGCCACACGGATGCCGAATCGGGTGAACACCTCATCGACAATCTGCATCAGTTCCACTTCGTTGAGCAACGAGTCGCTACCCACGACATCGGCATCACATTGATAGAACTCGCGATAGCGGCCTTTTTGTGGGCGGTCGGCACGCCAAACGGGCTGAATCTGATAGCGTTTGAAAGGCATCTGCAATTCCTCGCGGTGCTGCACGACATAGCGGGCAAACGGAACGGTGAGGTCGTAGCGCAGTCCTTTCTCGCAAAACTTGGCCGCAAGAGCCGCCGCAGAGGCTTCTTCATAATCTGCCGTGCTGACGGAACGGGTGAAGTCGCCGCTGTTGAGGATTTTGAAAAGGAGTTTGTCGCCCTCCTCTCCATATTTTCCCATCAGGGTGGAGAGGTTTTCCATTGCAGGGGTTTCAATCTGGCTGAAACCATAGAGGCGGTAGACACTTCGGATGGTGTCGAAAATATAGTTGCGGCGCGCCATTTCGAGAGAACCAAAATCGCGTGTGCCTTTGGGGATGCTGGGCTTTTGTGCCATGGGGTTGAAGAGAGATAGAAAGAGTTAAGAGAAGAACAGTGGGCAGATGCCGGCTGTATCGACTTTCAGAGGACAGCGGAGGCCGAAGAAGGCCGCCGACATTTTCAGCAGGAGATTGTATAGAAGTGTTTTGTCGGCTTTCAGGCTTTACGAGCACAGAAAGCCGACAAAACTATTTATTTCTGCGTATCTGCCTTTACTTCTTTAATTAAGAAGATTTGCGTGGGCAGGTGGTCGGAGTAGCCGTTGAGCCATGTCCCACCGGCAGTGGTGCGCTTAGGTGCGCCCTTGTAGCGTCCTTCGGTTTGGAAGAGATAGTCGCGGGTAAAAACGGCGTGGGTGTAGTAGTGCAAACGATCTTTGGGGGTATTGAAGAGATTGCCCGTGAAGATGATTTGATCGAAAAGATTCCACTTGCCGTTATAATAGAGCGTGCCCGTGCCCTTGTTGTAGAGCATATCGTACCAGGGATTGAAGAAGTCGGTGGGCGTGCAGTCTTTGGCCTTCGTCTTGGCACCCAGTGCTTCGGGAGAAGTGACGGACGCATCGCCGGGGTCGTCGTTAAGGTCGCCCATCACGATGATTTTCGCATCGGGGTCTTGACGTTGGAGCGACTCTTTGAGGCGGCGCACCTGATAGCCGGCACGTTCACGAACGGGGCTTTGTGCGCCACGTGAAGGCCAGTGATTGACGATGAAGTGAAACTTTTCACCGCCCAAACGTCCTGAAACGGTGAGAAAACCACGGGTGATGTAGGTCGTATCGCCGATGAGTTTGCCGCGTTCATAAGGATAGGGCTGCACCTGTCCCTGCGCATCGGTGTAGAAGCCGAGATCTACGTTGGGCTGCTGGGTATCTCGATAGATATAGGGAACGAGGATGATGCGCTCCAGTTTGAAAGCCTTGGGGTTGTAGAGCAAAGCGCAGTCTACACCACGGCGGTCGGGACCATCAATGTGTACAATCTCATAGCCACGCTGGGAGAGAGCAGGTTGCTTCATAAGGTCTTCGAGGACGCGACGGTTTTCGACCTCCGACAGACCGATAACAGCAGCACCGGCCGGATTTTTGGTTTTTCCCACTTCGGTGCAGAGTTCGCTAAGCACCTGCGAGATATTGAGGAGTTTGGCTTGATATTTCTGTTCCGTCCACTTGTAAGAACCCGTGGGAAGGAATTCATAATCGTTTTGACCGGAATCGTGGGTAGTATCAAAGAGGTTTTCCACGTTGTAGAAGGCAATGCCGTAGAGCACTTTTTTCTGTGCACCCATACCTCCGAAAATGGTCAGAAAGAGGAGGAGGGTGAGGGTAAGGTGTCGTTTCATAAGATAATTGAGGTGATAAATTTCGGGCAAAAGTACTCAAGAAAATTGAAATAGCCGACTTTTTAGGGGCTTATCTTTCCCAAAATCTAATAAAGTCTTAAAATTAAGGGATAAAAAAACGAAAAAAGAAGAGAAAGAGGGTTGGTATGTTGTTTTATTTCCTACTTTTGCGGTTGCAACAATATGATGCCTCTGCTCATAAGTCGTCGCGCTTGCTCGGTAGGCCCGCGCTATTGGCATAGGCTTCAATCTTAATATCTCTAATATATACTTATGAAAAAAGGAGTATCTGTATTGGCCACTATGTGGTGCTTGGCCGGCGCAACCGCCTTGGCACAAGTTCACACGACCGATACCTTAAAACTTCAAGACGACAACGCCGATTTTACTTTCACCGAGTCGCAACTGGACGAAGACGTTGATGCCTCACAGGCTGTGGCATCGGTCGTAGCCCAAAACGACCCTTTCCTCAATGCTGTCGGATTTCGATTTAGTTCGATGCGCTTTCGTGTGCGCGCATTAGACAACATGTACAACCAAACCTATATGAATGGGTTACGCCTCAACGATATGGAGATGGGGCGGTTTAACTATTCTTCCCTGGGTGGATTGAACGATGCTACGCGTAATAAAGAAAGGGTGGACGCTTATGACTACAATCGTTTCGGATTGGTGGGTATGAGCGGCGGCCAAAGTTTGAACACCCGCGCTTCCCAATTTGCGATGGGTAACAAACTGACCCTCTCGGGCACTAACCGCAACTATTATCTTCGCGGCATGTACACCTTCGCCACCGGACTGCTACCCAGCGGATGGGCATTTGCCGGTAGTTTGGGCTATCGTGGTGCTACGGAGGGCGTCGTGGAAGGTACGTTCTACAATTCGGCGGCCTATTTTCTCGCGGCCGAAAAGCGCTTCGGTATGAACCACGCTCTTTCGTTGGTGACCTATGGTTCACCCACCGAACGTGCGCAACAAGGGGCATCGACCGAAGAGGCTTACTGGTTGGCCAACAACCGCTACTACAACCCCAACTGGGGCTTCCAAAACGGCAAGAAGCGCAATTCGCGCATCGTGGAGAGCTTTTCACCCACGACCATCTTGACTTGGGATTGGGAGAACGACAAACACACTTCCAAACTGACCACCAATCTGGGCTTTGCCTACAACCGCTACAGCAGCACGGCGCTGGGTTGGAACGGCAACGCCTATGACCCTCGTCCCGACTATTACAAAAATCTGCCGTCGGGAGTGGGCGATGTGTGGGATCCCCAATCCGACCACTATGTTGGGAAAGAGGGTTTCCTCCGCGACCAATGGAACGCCCTCTATAACTATTGGACGGCCGACCAAGCCAATCGGCAAGTGAATTGGGATCGGATGTATTTCATCAACCGCCAAAATGAAGCCAACGGCGGCGATGCCCTCTACTACCAAGAACGCCGACACAACGACCAGTTGGTAGGGATGTTCTCCACCACTTGGAACCACTCGTTCAACCAAAATCATAAAATTGCTCTCGGTGCTTATGCCAGCCACACTCATGGCATGCACTACAAGACGATGGCCGACCTTTTGGGTGGCACTCGCTACACCGACATTGACAAGTTTGCCGCCAACGACTACGGACCCAACAGCACCGAGGCTCAAAACGACTTGCGCAATCCCAACCGTCAAATCAAAAAAGACGATCGCTTCGGCTACGACTACAACATTGATGTGAACAAGGCCGAAGTGTGGAGTAACTACCAATACACCGGTGTCTATGCCCAAGTGATATTGGCCGGTCACGTGGATGGTACCACGATGGAACGCAACGGTTTGATGGAAAACGGCCGCTACCAAAACAATAGTTATGGAAAAAGCGGTGCTGCCAAGTTCTTAGGCGGCGGCGGAAAGGCCACATTTGCTTTTACACCCACTCGCAATCACCGCTTGGCCTTCAGCCTCGGCCTGACCTCTCAAGCACCTTTGGCGCGCAACGCCTTTGTAGCCGCACGTGCGCAAAATAATTTTGTCAACAACCTCACCAACGAAGATATTCTCTCCTACGACTTGACCTATGCTTTCCGCATAGGTCCTGTTGTCGGCAAGGTGGGTGGTTATTATTTGGCCTTCTTCAATCAAGTGAAGCAAACGGCTTTCTACAACGACCAACAAGCCACCTTTACCTACCTCACCATGAGCGGTATTGACAAGGTGCACTATGGCGTTGAAGCCGCTTTCGACTGGCAGGTTACAACCAACTTCTCGCTCAACGCGATTGCTTCGATCGGCAATGCAGAGTACAACAACAACCCGTATGCACAGGTGAGCTACGAGGGTATGAACGCTAACGAGTTGGCCAAACTCAACACTGTGACCAACCCTGTGACGAAAGCGCCGATGCCGATGCGTGTCATCGCCAAAGGCATGAAGGAAGATTCAACCCCTCTCACCGCACTCTCTTTGGGTGCGAAATACAGCATCAAGGGGTGGTTCTTTGAAGCCTCGGCCAACTACTACGACCGCATTTATGTAGGCTTCTCTCCCTACCGCCGCTTGAACAGCACCTATGCCACGGACGGCCACTTCTACCTGCCTTCTTCGGTAGATGCACAGGGTCTGCCCGTCTATGATGTCAAGGAAGCGGAACTGAATGCCAACGGTGGTGTCCTCTTCTCGGCCGATGGTCGCGAACTCAAAAGCTACGCCGCACAGCAAGAGAAGTTTAAGGGAGGTTTGATGGTCGACGTTTCAATCGGCCGCTACATCCGTATGAACAAAGGCAAGAGCCTCAGCATCAACCTTTCTGTGCAAAACTTGACGAACAACGGCAACCTTCGTACAGGAGGATATGAACAAAATCGCTCTGACTTCTACTACAAGGAGAGCGGCGGCACCTACACCCGCAGTGAAGGAAAGGCATACAAGTTCTCGAAAAACTCGAAGTACTACTATGCCAGTCCAATCAATTTCTTCCTTAATCTCGGTTTCAAGTTTTAATCTCGTCAACTCATGAACAAAATATATTCTCTTCTCATGGGCGGTGCAATGGCGCTCTCCTTGACCGCCTGCATGGACAGTCACGACGAACCCGACACCAGCCATCTCACCATCACTGCCTCCAATATCGCAGCGCCCAACACAACCATTCTTGAAGTAAAAAATAAATTCAAGAATGCCATTACGGGCAACAACACCTTTGAGCAAGTCAAAGAAGACTTGATTTTTGAAGGCGTAGTAGTGGCCAACGACGTTTCGGGCAATCTCTACCAAACGCTCGTGTTGCGCCACATCGGTTCTACCGCCGGGGCAATTGATGACCAGTGCATACAAATTGGTATCAAGCACACCATCCTTTATCCCTATTTTGCACTCGGGCAGCGCGTGCGCATCAATCTCCACGGGCTTTATATCGGCAATTACAGCCGCACACCGAAAGTGGGTGAACCCTACTACACCTCTTCGGGCAACCTCCGCCTCGGTCCGATGCTGATGTCGCGCGTGGCAAGCAATGTGCAACTGGTCGGTCCTCCCAACACCACATTCCCCGAACTCACGCCCCTCGATTTGACCACTACCCAAGGGGAAAATTGGCTTTCCACCAAAAGCAATCAGAACTACCTCAACTCGCCCATCTTGGCCAGTGTGATTGGTACTTTTGCCGAAATGCAGGGGACAGCACGCAACAAGGCCGACAAGGGTGCTCTCTCGGGTAAAAAGGAACCTCTCCCCAAAATCTTTGCCCCCGAAGCGCTCTACGATGCCGGTTATGCGGTCAATCGCAATCTCGTCACCCCCAAAAAGACGACCATTACCCTGCGCACCTCAACGAAGAATGTCTTGTCCTTCCTGCCTCTTCCCGATGACACACGCCACTATACCGGCGTGATGAGCTATTACAGCGGATGGCAGCTCCAATTACGCAGTGCTAACGACATCATTCCCAAAATTTCAAAATAACCTTAACCTTATGGGCGTTACCCACGCCTAACAACCTATAAAATTATGAACAAATTTGCTTCTCTTCTGGCCGCTTGCTCCTTGATGCTTGGCTTCACGGCCTGCGAAGATGTGCCCGCACCCTACCAAATTCCCACGGAAACTCCCGAAAACCCCCAAACGCCCACTCCCGACGGTCCGAACTTCATCGAAGAATCTTTTGCTACGGAATTCGGTGTATTCACCAACTTTACTAGTTCAGGTGAGGGAGGCTGGAAAATCGATTTCAAAACGGCCAAAGCTGCGGGTTATGACAACGCCACGAAAAAGACCAAGGCCGGCACTTACTATTTGGTAAGTAAGGAGGTTGATCTCAAAGGGGTAGACGCGGCTCACATCGCGTTCGATTACATTTTGCGCTACAACAAAGGCGACCAAAATCAACAGCTTCTCATCACCGACAGTTTCGATGAAACCAAAGCTGACCAGAATTGGACAGTGGTTTCGCAAAGTTGGACCGAAGGCCAAGATTGGAAGACTTTCTCTCGCGCCGATTTGGCTGTGCCTGCACAGTTCTTAGGCAAAAAAGTGCGCATTGCTTTCCGCTACAATACCAATGACGTAAGCGGCTCTACGTGGGAGGTGAAAAACGTGCTTTTCCAAAAAGGCGCTCCTGAAAACGTAACTCCTACGCCGACACCTACACCGACGCCCAACGCTCCCATTTACTCTAAGGCGCTCACCGACAACGCGGAAGGTTGGACGCTTGAGCAAGGAGAACTCCCCACGGGCATCACCTATGTGTGGAAGCAAGATGCTCAATTCGGTCTCAAAGCCACAGCCTATGCCAGTGGAACCCGCTATGCCACTAAAGCATGGGCCATTTCGCCCGCCATCACCCTTACCTCAGGGAACGTGCTTACTTTTGACCACGCACAAAGGTATGCCGCTGATGCCAAAACGGAAAATACACTTTGGGTGCGCGAAGGTACAACCTCCGCTTCTCCGTGGCAACAAATCACCATTCCCACTTATCCCACCGGTGCCGACTGGAACTTCATCTCTTCGGGCAACATCGATTTGAGTAACTTTGCCGGAAAAACAGTACAGTTTGGTTTTTGCTACACCAGCACCACCACCGCGGCTTCCACTTGGGAAGTGAAGAACTTCGTTGTTAAGTAATCCCTTCAAAACCTATCTATTACCTCACGCACCCTCTCCTCTCTTCTTGGGCGGAGTTTAGGTGCGTGAGTCGCTTTCCTATCATGCTGAAATCTCTTCTCCCCCTTTTCGCAGCGCTCCCGCTCCTCCTTTCCCTCTCCGCTTGCGAGGGCGACCACCAAAATTCCCAATTCCATTTGGGAGGTGGCGATTCTTCCGGCAACATCGTTTTTCCCAAAAACGACCTTGCCCGCCTCGAGATGCCGGCACTCAAGAAGGATGCTGCGGAACTTTTCATCGTGCATCGCACAGCACCCACCAAAACTGGAGGGGACTCTGTGCTGAACTATGCCTACGCCTACGACACCTCGCTCTACCACACGCGTTGGGTGGCTTTCCGTTTCGATGGCAACACACGCCCTCGTGTCGTGGCGAGAAAGGATCATAAGATTCGGCCGCAGTATCCGCGTGATCCCAAACTTCCCATGCGTTATGCACTGGCCGACGATGTTGGGTTTCATGGCTATGACCATGGGCATATTTGTGCTTCGGCCGACCGCCTCTATTCTCGCGAAGCCAATGATCAGACGTTCTACATTTCCAACATGAGTCCTCAAGATCCACAGTTTAACCGAGAGTATTGGAGTTTCTTGGAAAATCATGTGCAGGATTTGGGGCGCGATGCCAACTTTTCCGATACCCTTTACGTTGTCAAAGGAGGTACCATCTATTCGCCCAATGTGCTGCGCCGTGTGGCCTCTTCTCGTGTGCCCGTACCGAAATACTACTTTATGGCATTGCTTAAAGTGAAGAATGGCAACTACACCGCCATCGGTTTTTGGATGCAACACCAAGACTATGGACACAAAGGCTCCAAGGCGCGGATGCAGCAACACATTGTGTCAGTGGCAGACTTGCAAACGCTGACAGGGATAGACTTCTTCCACAACCTCCCCGACGCTGTGGAAACTGCTGTGGAGCGTACCGCTGTTCCATCTGCTTGGAAATTGTAATCCGATACTTTTTGCAACCCAAGATAAGGTTGAGCCTTTCACCGCATCTGTCGCTGTCCTCTCTCTTTTCAAGTACTCCAACCGCTGTACTAATAAAAAAGAAACGCCAAAATTTTGCCATTTTTTTCTTTTTCACTATCTTTGCAGGAAGAAAGAACAATATTCTTTCTATGGACTTGTAGCTCAGTTGGTTAGAGCAACAGACTCATAATCTGGAGGTCCCTGGTTCAAGCCCAGGCTGGTCCACAAATAGGTTTCAAAAGGACGTCAAACAACACGTCATTTTAGCCTTCAAAACAAGGATAATCGCTGTAAAATCAAGGTTTTACAGCGATTTTTTGTTTTTTATCCATATCCGTTTGACTGCCAAACTATACCTTTTGATAGTCATCATTCGGTCATTTTCTGCTACAGAAATTGCTACACAAAAGCAGGCTCTCAAAAAATGTGGCTTAAGGGTCAAATATGCTCCTGGAAAGGGTACTTTAATCAATTGAATTTGAA
>CAUUGL010000033.1:0-23542 GCA_963544845.1 uncultured Alloprevotella sp. | reverse complement strand
TCGGGCTTCAAAGCCTACTGCCAAGGCCGATATACCGGCGAGGCGGGCAGTTTTTACCCGGTTTGGGAAGAAGGCATAAATCGCATTGAAAACGGAATTAAACCCTAAGCAACTAAGCAAAATGAAAGTATATCAAATCCTTCTGTACCACTTCCACGCCCGTAACTTCATCGATGCGTGGATTAACTCCCCCGAAAGCTACGCCTGCGACATCACCCTGAGACACGCCAAGACGCCAGGGTGCACTGTAATCGAGACCACCAACGCAATGGTGGCAGTCGAAATCAAAGAGGCCTTTGAGCCGCTGAAAATGAACGTCAAGGAGGTGCAGCCATGAGCAGGGTTAAACACAGCATCGCCCTCTGCCCGTGGAAATTCGACACCCCCAACGCCGAGCATTTACAGCAAGGCGGTTTCCGCTGCCCCACCTGCTCTGGCAATGGGACACTCAGAGACTACTTCGATGAAGATAGAGCCAAGCCCTGTAAGCGCTGCAACGGCACGGGGCGACTCGTGGCAGAAATCACAATCGTATGGAAACCCGATGATAGTACTACTTCTTAAAGCGGCGGTTGCGGCCATCGGCCTTTGGACAATACTTCTAATTTGGCTGCTGTTCACTTTTATTTATAAGGCATTCGAAAATCAGAACCTCTAAACAAAATCAAATGGAAATTTACTCAAGGTGATAGCATCACCATTCCCGAAGGATGCACAGCCGAAGCTATCAAAGATTTTCTACGGAAGTTTCACAAAGAAAGCGATTAAGACATGCGCATTTTAGTTCAATTCAGCGGAGGAAAAGACAGCCAAGCCTGTCTGATTAAAGCCGTAAATGATTACGGCAAAGATAAAGTTACTGCTGCATTCTGCGACACAGGCTGGGAACATACAGACACATACGTCCACATCGAAAGCGTGTGCCAGCAGCTGGGCGTCAAATTGATTACTCTGAAAAGCCAAAAGTACACCGACTTTGTAGATCTGGCCGTCAAAAAGACGCGTTTTCCATCATCACAGCGTCGCTTCTGCACTTCTGAACTGAAAGTAATACCGATGATAGATTATATCCTTTCGCAGGACGATAGTTTCATCATTATTCAAGGCATTAGGGCAAGAGAAAGTGCAGCGCGCGCAAGTTATGATACAGAATGCTCATATTTCAAAGAGTATTTCAACAACGAAATCAAAGGTTTATATCACAAACGTGCCGTGCTTGATTGGTGTAAGACGCACGATGCAAGCGTGCTACGTCCCATCTTTCATTGGACGGCACAAGAGGTGATAGACTATATTCTCAACAATGGCCAACGCCCCAATCCGCTCTACGAGCGCGGCTTTTCGCGTGTAGGTTGCTTTCCCTGTGTAATGTGCAGGAAACGCGAGGTTCAGCTAATATCTAAAGATAAGTTGGCGGCTGAACGTCTAATCAAAGCAGAACAAAGAATGAAAGAAGAAACGGAGCGTGGCTCGTCATTCTTTTCGCCCGGTTACATTCCTGCGCGGTTCTGCTCCAACGGGCAGTACCCTACCGTTCAAGAAGTGTTTAATTATGTAAACCGAGATGCCGCCCAACTTGACCTATTTGAGCCAGAGGGAGGGTATAGTTGCATGAGCGTTTATCACGGACTGTGTGAATAAAATGATTAAGACAATGAAAAAGAATACCATACTCTTGCTATTTTTCCACAAGGACATTTCGACTTTGAAGAAGGTGTTCGGCAGGGTGCTGCCGAGGGTGGTGCACAAAACTTCAAAATATAACCCAAAGAAGCAGAACGAAACAGAGCACCGCAGGTTCGACTCCTGCCACCTTCACCAAATTATAAACCTAACCCCGACGAATGGAATGTACATCTACTGGTACACTATGCGCCCGAACCAACGGCCGCGCTGGTTGAAAGAAGTCGAAGCCTACCTCGTCCGTTACCAACTTCAAAGCCACGGTCCTCACCCAGAGGACGATCTGAATGCTTTGGCAACCTCCCTTAGCACTCGAATTGCAGATATGGCACACAACCTCCGCTCCAAAGTGAGCGTGCGCCGCATTAAAGAAGACGGTGAAACGGTCGCGGTACACGTATATCGAAACGCCCTGCCGATACTCGTAATTAAAAATAAAAAAACAAGTTTAATCCTCAAAACCAAAAAGACATGAAAAAGTTTATCAATCTCACCCCTCACGCCATCGTTCTCAACAACGGTGCTGAAATCCCCGCCAGTGGGGATGTCGCCCGTGTCTCCGTCGACTTTACCGAATTTGATGCAGACAGCATCTGTCGGCAAGAATATGGAGAAGTCGTAGGGCTGCCAGCGCCGCAGGAGGGCGTGTGCTACATAGTATCCGCCCTCGTCCTTGCCGCCACCAACCGCAGGGATATCGTTGCGCCGGCCACAGGCCATGCAAACTGCAAGCGCAATGAAAAGGGACTAATAGTCTCAGTACCCGGCTTCGTATCTCACTAAGTTTTACGCGCGCCACCTCTCCGGGGGTGGCGCACAATACAAAGTTTCATGGACTATTCCCGATTTTACGCCCTCTTCAAGCTGTTGCCCAAGCAGCTTGATGAAGATGAACTAAAACGTGTGTTGGTGAGCGATGCCAGCGTAGGCCGTACAACCTCCTTGCGCGAATTGACCCGTGAAGAATATCGCGCACTTTGTGATCGACTGGAGGAGCAGGTCGGACAGCGCAAGATGCTGCGCAAGCAGCGCAGTGTGGTGTTGCGCTTAATGACTTCTCTTGGCATTGATACGAGCGACTGGGCGAATGTTGACGGCTTTTGCATGAAAGCGCGCATTGCCGGCAAGCCTTTCCGCTACCTCGACTATACCGACCTTTGCGTACTCACCCGCAAGCTGCACGCCATCGCACATAAACGACCTGCGCGTGTACCCACTGCTGCACCGGTGTTGGTGATGCCGTCCAACTTCAACACCTCTTATCAAATCCCATCATGATGTCCCCCGAATTGCACAGTGAACTGGTGCGCTTGCAAACCGATCTACACCAAACCCTGCTCCGCTTCCCCATTGGTGAGCATCGCGATTTCTACGCTGCCGTTGCCGAATGGGCCAACACTAACCTTGAACTGCTTGCCGAGGGCGGGCCACAAACGCGGCAACCATGAGCGAGACATTAAAAGACTTCCTCGACGACTTGAAGCACGACATTTGCATTGAAGTGAACGAGGTGAGCGATGAAGAGAAAGAAGATTTTTTTAGGCAGCTGGCCGACTGGGCGTACAGCCGCCAAGAGTATTTAATCAGAAAATTATAAGAAATATGGAAATTGACAAACCCATGTACTTTGAAATCGAAATCAAGTACACCAAGATCTTTGAAGATGGTCGGGTGAAGCCCATCGTTGAAAAGCTCTTTACCAAAGCCTGTAGCTTTGCCGAAGCCGAGAACAGAGTATACTTTCGTGCTGAGCAGCTTTCGCTTACAGACGTAAAATTGAAGAGCATCCGCATCGTTCCCCTCTTCGATTTCATTCGCACCACGCCCGAAGCCGGCATCTTCTATATCGCCAATCTTGAAGTGCCCACCCTCAATGAGAATACGGGCCGCGAGCAGAAAAGCAAGAAGAAGGTATTGTTGCAGGCCGCCGACCGTGTAAAGGCCGAAGCTAAGCTCAAAGAGACAATGGACAAAACCTTGCTTGATTGGCGGTTGGTAGGGCTGACGGAAACGGATATTGTAGACTACATCTAACCAATGAGGCGTCAGCACCTACGCCACATTGGCCTACTGCTCTGTTATGCTTTAGAACCACAGCTGCGGGCATGGCGTGAGGAGCACCGAAATCGAGAGAAAACAACATACAAACATCAAGTCAAATGAAAGAAGAACAAGTAACCATAACAGCCGAAGAGCGCGCGGAATTTGAAGCGTTTAAGGCCGAAAAACAGAAGAAAGCCGCCGCCGAAGCGCGCAAGGTAGCCCGTGAAAACTACGCGCAATTAGTGGACGAGGAGGTGAAGCGCGCCGTGGATGAGCTGCGCGACCTCAGCCAAACCATCACCAAGGCCAAGGCGCGCGTATATGACAATTTCAAGGCCGTGCTGGAAATGAAGGCCGAGGTCATTGGCGCGCCCGGTGAGAACCAGCGCACCCACACCTTCACCACCAGCGACAGCCGCTACCGCTTGACATTGGGCGTGAATACCATAGATGCCTACCGCGACACCGTGGAGGATGGCATAGCAATGGTGCGAGCCTACATTGAAAGTTTGGCCAAGGACGAGACGACAAAAGCCCTGGTGTCGGGGATTCTTCGGTTGCTGGCACGCGATGCCACCGGACAGATTAAGGCTTCACGGGTACTTCAACTCCGCAAGGTGGCCGAAGATGTCGGAAACGAGCAATTTATGGAAGGCGTTAAAATCATCGAGGAGGCCTACCAGCCTACCGAGAGCAAAACCTTCATCCGCGCCGAATTTAAGGACGATAAGGGCGCATGGTCCATCATTCCATTGAGCGTGACCGACGTCTAATCCCGCAGCCCGGTGGGTGCATCTTACCGGGCTGCGTTACCAACCTAAATCAAACACCAATCCGATATGCAGCAGAAGGGAAAGAATTACTTAAAGCGCGCTGTGGAAGTGCAGGCGATATTTGACAAGTGGAGTAAGTTGGGACTATCCAACCGGGAGATATGGCGAAGGCACATCTACCCGCGCTACTGCCTCTCCGAGCGCAGCTTTTATAACATCATTTCTCGACAAGTCGAAGCGGACCAACTGCCCGCTTCGGCTTTGCTGCATCCTGAACTTGGGCTACCGTTATGGCAACAAAAGACAACTACGAAAGAGTAATTAAGCGCATCATTCGTGATGTGCGCGTGGAGCTGGACGATGAGTTCGACAAAAATTTTGTACGGCAGGCGTTCTTCTCCGAACGTTGGCAGCGCGCCCGAAATCCCGCCCGTGCCGGGCGTAACGTCCTCGTGGATAGTGGAGCGCTCCGGCGCAGCATCGGCGGCAAGGTGAGCGGTACTAAAATCACATGGGAGAGTACGCTGCCTTATGCTGCCATCCACAACGACGGCGGGGAAATCGTCGTCACCGCCAAGATGAAGAAGTTCTTTTGGTACAAGTACTATGCAGCTTCTAAGGGCATCGGCCGCAAGAAGGACGGCTCAAAGCGCCAAGACCAGAAATCGAAGATGGCCGGCGATGAAGCCGAGTTTTGGAAGCGGCTGGCGCTGATGAAGGTAGGCAGCAGCATCAAGATACCCCGCCGCCGTTTCATCGGTCCGTCTCCCGAAGTGGAGCGTATCGTCGAGGACATCATCGACGAGAATTTAGAAGATTTTTTTGAAAAGTATAATTTAGATTAGTATGATAAGATTAGAGATTTACAATGCCATTGAGGAGCGCCTTCGCGCTGAATTGGGCGATGCTGTGAAACATTTCGACTTGTGGAACCACAACGTGGAATTTTTAGAGATGGAGACCCCTTGGGCGCGCCCTGCCGTGTTCGTTGAGTTCGGGCAAATCAACTGGCAGCCTTTGGCCGGTGGTCGGCGCGTCGTGCGCGCAGAAGGCACGGTGGCCCTCCACATCGTCACGGATTGGGCGAGTGGCAGCAAGGAAGTGCTTGGTGAAACCTTCGACCTTGCCGAGCGCGCTCGTCTTGCCCTTAACGGTTTGGGCGGTGTGCACTTCCACAGCCTGCAACTGCTCTCTACCAGCACCAACCACAACCACGAAGAGCTGGTGGAGAATATAGAGCAGTTTAGCTTCATTGGACAGAAAGAATTAAATAATCCCTAACAATTAAAACAGCATGAAAAAAGAAATCAAAATCGGGAGCTTCTTTCGAGGAAGCGTAGAACACGGTGAAGAACTCATTGAAGCCTTTGAGGAAGCGGGGGCTGTGAATATCCAACATTTCAATGGACGTGATAGAACTCAAATCTATTACCTCACAGAAAGGTTTACAATCGCGGCCACCGATTCCAAAGTCATTCAACAGCTCTTCGAGGCACAAGGTCCGGAATATCAGATCACCATCGATGACCTGCGCGAAGATGATGCTCAAGATATGACCCGCCCGCAGTTCCCCGGCATCTTCAAGGTCGTACACTGCATAGCCTTTACACCGCTCATCTCTCCGGAAGACGGCGAGGAATACGCCTACATCCTCACCAAAGAACAAATGAAAACAATAGACAAAACATTAAACGAACTCTTATGAACACTGTGATTACCCGAATTATTGCTGCACTCTTCCCGTCACTCCTCCTTACCTGCTTTGGGGTGAAATTTGTACCCTACCTCGTCCCCCTATCCACTGGGCTCTTCATTGGGGGCCTGCTCTTCTACCTGCAATCAGGACTGCTGGTAAAGTCTTTGCTTACCCGCACCGCCCAATGTGTAAAGAATACACGTATGGCACGAGATATACGTCAAACCATACGGCCGGCCTGGAAGAGAAGAGGGATTGAACTCATCATCGCCCTGCTCTTCTGCGTATTTCTGCACGTCGCCCCAATCGAAGGGACGCTCCTGCGCGTTCTCCATTGGTTTTCTGTTGTATCCATCGCGCAGCATCTCATCTTCCAAGCTTGTTCCTACACCTCTTGGATACGCGCCCTAAACACGCTGACCGACTGGATTTTGAAGTAAAAATCACGTCAAGACAAAAAAACTCCGCTATCTATTTGGTAGATAGCGGGGTTTTGTTTATCTTTGCAGCATCAAGAAATAGCGAAAGAAGTTCAGCGCCGGTTTGCAGTACTGGTAAGTTGCTTTTTTCGCTATTTTTTTGTTACAAACTTCATGAAGTCTTGTGCATCGGAAATACTGTGCAAAACGAATTCTCCCCAATCATATTCACGAATGAGAATATAGGCTTTGATGTCGCGCACAACTGTTTCAAATACTTGCGTTTGAACAACGCGTGGAATTTGTTTATGGTTCTCGCTTGTACCTACATACTTTGCTTTATTTAGTTCCGTCTGGATGTTAAGTAACATTCGATTTTTGTATTGGAAGTACTTAAAAGGTTGGTTTGTCCATTCGCTTACCGAAGCGCGTGAAATCAGAATTGGGTGAGGAAAGTCCGGGTGAGATATGGTTGTGCCTTGCAAAGGCTTTGCAGCAATCCTCGTTTGCTTTATATCGGCATCGACCAAGGCACGGACTATTCTGCAACTTGCACACGCCTCATTCTCCGGCACGAACGCCATAGACATTTTACCTTTGGCCAAATCACAATCCACACACCGCTTGATGGTGTACGGGTTATAATCGGGGAACGTCTTCCGCTGCTTACCCGGATTAAAGCGGAACATCTCACTCTTGCCTTTATGGCGAGCCTGCTCCTCGGCCAACGCTTTCTTGCGGTCGATTAACTCATCCTCGGATGTGGCAGGATAGCGCGACTTGCGGACCTGGACCATGTTGCAGCGGCAATTCCATCCGTTCGGTGGGTAGTGGGTGTCCCAAAACGGATGCTCAACGGGCAGAGTAGTCCCTTCCAGCGCCGCATGTTCTTTACGCACACGGTCATCACCGACGGTGCGATATTGTAAGAAGTAGCGGTCGCCGTCCTTTTCAAACTCCTCCCAGCGCGCAGCCATCTCGGCAGAGGTCGACACAAAGTTATACTCTGCGCGCAGGTAATTCCGATTATACGTTTCGTCCACCCTTTGAACGTCATTATAAAAGCGTTCAAAGGTTTTTTTTTCGCCATTTTCGTCAATCAAAGACGGAAACGCTTCTTTTAATTCATGGAAGGTTTTCATTCCCGAGAACACCCAGTTGCTTTGCTGCAAAGACGAGCGCATCGTATCGCTCATCTTCACCTTTTCAAACGTGCTATCGAGCACGGCCGCGTGGGTGTCGATGAAGTCGAGCACATTCTCATCTTTGAGGATTTCAACCTCCATCATCGCGCCCTCCTGTTTGTAGAGTGCACCCATCATCTTCTTAAACTTCTTCTTTAACGCATCGCGCTGCGCATCGGGTACATCAACCCCATGCGCGAACTCTGCGTGCTCATGCTCGCAGTGGCAGGCGAGCAGTGTGCGATAGCGGGCGTGCAGCCCCTCGTAGTCGGAGGGGCTTAGTCGAAAAAAGAGGACGAGGGCTTGGCATTCTTGGAGGGGTCTTCGGGCGGCATGGGCAGGCCCGCGCTGCGGCGCTCGCCCACCGGTACACCGTACTTCTCGATGAAGTAGTCCGCATCGATTTCAAAATTATTGAGCAGCATATTTTCATACGCCAGCTGTTGCTCCGGGGTGTAGTCGACCGAGTAGTCCCAGTTGAAGGTCAGCCCCTCTACGGGGAAGCCATGCGCCAGCATTCGTGGCAGCAGGCGGGTGTTGATGACATCGCGCAACATATCGCAATCCTCCTCGATGAGATTGCGGAAGACGCTGAGGTGCGTTTCCGATTGCGACAGCGAACTACCATCTTCAATGGTCATGGTCTGCCCAAGAATGAGCTTAGAGAGTTCCGAGTTCGCGCGGTCGATGCGTTTGTCATAGACGTTAAACGCGTCCCCACGGCTGTTCTCCACGACATCGATTTCAGTGCCTTCTTGGAACACCCCCCACAGCGCTGCACCCATGTTCTGCATCATCTTCTCCATTTTGGCCCGCTCTTTGTCATCGCGCGTGTTAGTCTTCGCAATACGCATGGGCATTCCGAAGATTTCGGAGAAGGTGTCCCAAAAGCCCAGCGCGTTTTTCTTTGAAATAGTCTGCGTGGCGGCTTTGAGGAACAGCCCGAGGTCGTCGGCCGTTCCCACCTCGACATACCAGTCCGCAATGGGCGGGGTACGGTAGTCCGTCCCCGACTTCGGATCGTCCCCCACTTGGTGGACGACCACCCCAAATTCGGGAATGACATGTTTACGCGGGATGAGCTTGACTTCATCATACATTCTGCGGCCGTCCTCGGCTGTATAAGGCTCGCCCAACTCGATGAGCGAATGACCCCAATAGAGGCTCTCCAAAGCCAGCTTACAGAACTGCTTAAACCACGGTGCATCAAAGAGGCGCTGTGCCTCTTCATCGGCCGTGCCGTCCGCCTTCTCCAACTTAAAGCTGCGGGCCATCACAAAGCCCTTGCGCTGGGCAATACAGCCGGAGAGGTGCAGGTCCACCGCCACATCGCGGTAGATGTCGTAGAGGCGGCTGCGCTGGGGGTTCTCCACGTTGATGGCCTGCTGCCAGGCCATGCGCCAGTCCGCGATGTCCTTGCGGGTGAGCGCGTCGGTGGTGCGCTGCATTTCAATCACCATCTTTCTCACGCGCTCGCGGTCGGCCGGCTTGGCCATATTAAAGCTGCCGTGGGCAGTGTGCAGAACTTTCTTTGTATCGGGGTTCATCCACCCCTTGATGTCGGCGAGTAAACTCATATTCAAATCTTCTTTACCAGTTGTAATTCTGTTTCTTTTGGCAGCCGTAGGACATACCCGAAGTGCTGCTGCCCGTTTCGGCGGCATCGCCACCCCCCGCCAACGGCAGGTCGGGAATGATGAAACCGCGCGCCACGCCTTCGAGCCACTTCACGGCACGCTCGTAGCGCTCTTTGCGCACGTCCGCGCCCATGCGCTGGCCGATGGAGGCGGAGAGGTGATAGAGTGCGACGTCCACGGTGTACATTACCACGAGGCGGTTGCGCGCCTCTCCTTCCGCGGCAAAGATGGCCGCGCAGTCGTACTTGGGCCGCAGATAGGAGGCAATCTCTTCGCGCGCCTCCGCCTCGGCATTGGCAAGGTTCGCAGGTTCGATGCGTGAAAGTACATCCAGCGCTGCATCCCCGATGACAACTTTATAATCTTCCTTAGTTACAAACATTTTACCATACCTTATTTTTGGCCGATGGGCGCAAGCCCACCACCGGTTCATACTTCTGCACGCGGGTGTGCTTCTGCAGCTTCCAAATCGCGCCCTCGTCCGCGTCGGGTGCATCATCGTGCACCTTGCTGCCACGCTCGAGGGCGAGGGTTTGGTCGATACCCGTTTGCATATCCACGCTGTCCTTTAAGGCTTCGTTGTAGTAGACAAATCCGCGCTCCCAAAGGGGGGATATGGCTTCGATTCGCTGCACCTTCTCGGGCTTCTTTCTGTAATCCCCCATGATGGGCAGCTGGTAGCCGCGCAGCTCACCTTCGGCCGTGAACTCATCCAGGATCGTGTCCTGCATGAAGTTCGCTTCCATGAGGAATTCAACGGCCACATCCTCGGGCAATCGCTCGTAGAGGTCGTAGAGCCAGCGCACCATGGCGCTGACGCTGTCCTGCCGCACCCAGCAGTCGAGCAGGTGCAGCTCATTGCCGACCTTCCCCCACATCCGGCAAGCCTTAAAGTCGTTGCCGCTGCTCTTAAAGGAGGGGTCGGTGTAACACACGATGGCGTCATACTTGCGCAGCGGCAGCACCTTCTTAAATTTAATCCATGCCTGCTTAAAGATGCTGCCTTCGTGGATGGGGTTGTGCATCATCTCTTTCTGCCACGAGCGGTAGCCCATGAACTCAGCAGCGTCAGCCGCTTCCTCCTTTGTCCACTTCTCCGTCCAAACGGGGTTGCCGTCTCGGTCGACGGCCTTAATCTCGGAAACGTGCACACCCTTGGTGGCGGCGATGTTGGCCAACACCGAGTCCTTGCTAATGAGGTTACCCACCATGATGAAACGGCCGCGGCCGACATCGAGCGCACCGAAGAGCGCCTCCTTCACCCAATCCGTGGCTTCGCGAACGCGGCGGGGATTGCGGCAAAGTTCGTCGTCGTCGAGGTCGTCGATGACGATGTAGTCCGGGCGGCTCTCTTTGTAGCGAAGACCACGCGGAGATTGCCCACGGCCGCGAGCAAAGAAGGCGCGGTCGTCCTGCGTGACAAAGCGCCCTTCCTCCCACGACCCCACATTCTTAAACTGTCCGAAGTCGGCAATCAGCTTTTGGTTAAATTCAAGTTCGGCCTGCAAATCGCCCAGCAGCGCCTTCGCGGCGTCCTCGCTTTTGCTCACGACCACCATCACATGCAGCAGCGGCTTGGGCTGTATCATCAGCCAAATCGGCAGGAAGATGTCGAAGTGCGTAGATTTAGCGTGACCGCGCGGCCACTTGAAGACCGCTTTCAAGTTGGCGGTCTCCTTGACTTTACGCGCGGCTGCATTATGGAAAGGCGCGTTGTGGATGGTCTTCACCACCTCGCCAGTCGTCTCATCGCGCAGCTGCATGAAGTGCGCGAAGTAGTACTCGCAGAAGGCCGGGTAATCCTTCTGCAAGCGGGCGATGCGCCGGTCCTTCTCGGCCGGCGTTTCGTTCACGTTCAGCACCTTGGTCATGGCCTGCACCTGCTTGCAGTGCTCGCGCCAGTCCTCGATGGCTTTCTTCTTTTCGGCTTGCGTCATGGCTACTTACTCATCGTTTCCAAGATGTACTTATCTTGGTATTTGTTAATCGCCTTCAAAAGTTCGGGGGTGATGTCTCGGTCGGTTTGCGAGCGGTACTCCATCCACTTGGAGAATGCCATAAACACCTCAATCGCATCTACCACATTGGCCTTTTTGTCTAACTTTTCAATGACCGAAGAGAGCTTGGCCAGTTTGTCGCCCAAGCCCGCCATCTTCTCGGGGTCATCGCTGGCATTGACCTGCTCGATGAGTTTGTCGATGGTCAGCAGCAACTTGTTCACAAGTTCGGGCCGCGTGATGCTCTTGGCCGCGCGCGCTTCTTTCCAGCCCTCCGTGGTGCACCATCGGGAGATGGTCACACGCGTTACGCCGATTTTCTCGGCGATTTCGCCTTGCTCCATTCCCGACATGTAAAGGGAGCGGGCAAGGCTTTTTTTCTGTTCTTTTTCATTCGTTTTCATGGGGTAGTTTTTGCATTGATGTTGGTGCAAAATTGCCCCTTTTTCATGGGTCTCAAAAATAAAGTGTGCAACCATTGCATAGATGTATGCAACGGTTGCACACTTTATTTTTTCGGGCAAAAAAAACGCCCTAAAATTGCAGTGCAAAACCGCCCGATGATGGGCAAACGAACGACATTAAAACGCTTTTCAAATGGGCAAAAACAACAATCAAAAACGCGTGCGGCTGACCAATGACAGATTGAACGCCTACGGCACGCGTGTACTCACTGCCGGTATGGACATCGAGCAGTTCGAGCGCAACCCTGTCCTGCTGTGGATGCACCATCGCGGTGAGGTCATCGGCATAGTGACCGACATCCGCCGTGAGGGTGACGAAATTACCGGCGTGCTGCAATTCGATGAAGCCTCCGAGCTGTCGCAAAAGTGCAAGAAACAATGGGACTTCGGTTCGCTGCGCATGGTGAGCGTAGGCATCGACATCTTAGCCTGGGACGAAGACCCCAAACTTTATGTAGAGGGTCAGAAACTCGCCACCATCAGCCGTAGTAAGCTCACCGAAGTGAGCCTCGTCGACATTGGCGCGAACGATGATGCGCTGGTGCTCACCCACAAAGGCCAGACCCTCAACTTCGCAAAAGACGGCTACCAGCCCCTGCCGCTGGCCAAGCCCACCGACCCCGAAACACAAACCAATCTTCAACAAAATCAACTTAATTCATCAACCCCTAATCAATCCAAAACCATGGATCAAAAAGTATTAGCCCTTAGTCTCGGTCTGCCCGAAACGGCCACCGAGCAAGAAATCACCGCCAAGCTCGCCACCTTGCAGGCTGCTGCTGCCGAAATCGCCCAACTCCGCGAAGAGCAAGGGAAAATGAAGTTGGGGCAGCTCGAAGCCGAAGTAGACAAAGCCATTGCCGAGAAGCGCATTGAAGACAAAATGCGCGCACACTTTGTCGAGACGGGCAAGACCATCGGGCTTGAAGCGCTCAAAACCACGCTGTCGGCCATCTCGCCCCGCATGAAACTTTCTAAAACATTGAACAGCAGCGGCCAAGAAGTCGTACCTGCGACCTTTACCAAGCTTTCGGAAGTCCCCGCCGACCAACTTATGGAATTGCGGGAGAACGACCCCGAGCAGTACCGCAAACTCTACAAAGCCGAGTACGGCATGGAATGTGTGCTTTGAGCCGCTGACACGAACGAACACGAAACTATAAACCAACACTAAAACTAAACTAAACCATGTTACAAAAAGTGATCCTTCAGGCCGTCACCGCGTGTCTTTTCAACGCGCTGGTCGGCGCAACCCTCGCCCTTCTGTTGGGCGTATCTCCCCTCATCGGTGCTATCGTCGCTCTCGTCGGCGGTGTGCTGCTCTCCATCTTCGCGCCTAAAGGCAAAATCCTGCGTGAAGGCGTGTTGATGGAGGTGTGGACGGGTGAACTCGTCAAAACCTTGCGCGGCAAGGAGAAAGCCACGTGGCTGGATGGCATTCCCGACGCCTCCAGTTTGTCAAATCAGAACGTCATTCACTTGGTAGACGTCGGCGGCGACCCGGATGTGCTCATCAACAATACGTCTTATCCAATCGCCACCCAGGCGCTGCCCGACGGAGACATCTCTATCTCCTTGGACAAATTCCAAACCAAGGTAACTCCCGTCACCGACGACGAGCTTTACGCGCTCTCGTATGACAAGATGGCTCGCGTCAAAGAGAGCCACGGCACCTCCATTGCCAATGGTAAGTTCACCAAAGCCGCCCACTCTTTCTGTGGCAAGAAAAACACGGACAAAACGCCCGTGTTGAAGACTACGGGCGAAAAGGACACAGAGACCGGCCGCATCAAGATGACCATTAAGGACCTCATCGCGATGAAGAAGGCGATGGACAAACTCGGCATCCCTGCCGAAGGTCGCCGCTTGGTGCTCTGCAACGACCACGTGAACGACCTCTTGGAGACGTCTGAAACCTTTGAGAAGCAGTACAACATCAACCGCACCGACGGCACGCTCGGCCGCCTCTACGGCTTCGACATCTACGAATACGTCAACACCCCCATCTATGCCAAGAACGGCGAGAAGAAGGACGTCGGCGCAACTGCCGGCACGGGCGAGTTCCAATGCTCCTTCGCCTTCTACACCCAGCGCGTGTTTAAGTGCACGGGTGAAACGAAGATGTACTTCTCCGAAGCGAAGACCGACCCGCAACATCAGCAGAACCTCATCAACTATCGCCACTACTTTATAGCGATGCCAAAGAAGATGGACTGCTCGGTGGTGATGATGTCCAACCACAAGGCTTAAACCATGAAGCTGAAGTATTTAGTTGTACACTGTACCGCCACTCCGGAAGGTCGGGAGGTGAGTGCCGCCGACATCCGTCGGTGGCACACCTCACCACCTCCTGCCGGGCGTGGCTGGGGACAGGTCGGCTACACCGATATGTTTCATTTGGACGGGCGTTGCGAGCGTCTCGTTGGCAACAACGAAGATGCGGAGGTCAACCCTTGGGAGCGCACCAACGGCGCTGCCGGCTTTAACAGCGTATCCCGGCACATCGTCTATGTCGGCGGCTGCGCGGCCGACGGCAAAACGCCCAAGGACACCCGCACGCTCTTACAACGCAACGAAATGGCGCGCTATGTTCGCGAATTTCACCAACGCCACCCCGATGTGAAGATTATCGGGCACCACGATTTGAACCGCGGTAAAGCCTGCCCATCGTTCGATGTGGCGCGCTGGCTGAAAGACATCGGCGTGCGCTGAACCTCCTTACAACGAATTAACTATTACAACGACCTACCATGTTAGACCATCTGATTGCCATACTGCAAACTCTCCTGCCCACCGGTGGGCTGGGCGCTCTCATGGTATGGCTGACTTCCAAGAATCTGCGGAAATTGCGTGAGCTTAAAGAAGAGCATGAGACTTACAAATCCATGTATGAGGACGTAATGCCGCAACTTATAAAAGTACACCATGATTACACTCAAATCCTATCTCTCCTACGCCTTGCTCCCACTTGTAGGTACTATGCTCATTGCCCTTTGCGCGACGAGTTGCAGCGTCTCGAAAAGAACGGCCGAACACGAGCAGCACAGCCGGGCGGCAGTGGCAGCGCACGCGGACAGCCTGCAAACCGCCGCGCTTGCGCGGCAGACGATTATACGCGTGAACTCCCCGGTGGCGGCGGAAAGCCTCTCGATGTCGATACCGATGCAGAACCTCCGTAACCTCCCTGCCGGTGCAGGCTGGTCGAAGCGCAAAGGGCGCGCGAACCTTCGCCTGCGTGTGGTGCACGACACACTGTTAGTCGATGCCTCCTGCGACAGCCTGCAACGGCTGGTGGAGCTGTACGAAAGCCGCACCGCGGCCTACCAACGCCAAGCCGCTCACAATGCCCTACTGGCCAATCGGGAGAGCCGCCTCCGAAAAGAAGAGGTGAGGCAAACCCACGGCCTTTGGGTGCGTGCATCCATCGGACTGCTGCTCATCATCGCCATGGCGGTATTCGCCTACCATCGCCGCTGGAACATTCATTAAAACACCATTCAAACACCATTAAAATTTCAATACAATGGCATACAAATTAGGCACAGACCTTATTCTCTCGCTCAACGGCAAGCCTTTGGGCTACTCGACCACTTGTAAAATTGCGAACTCTGCCGAAACTGCCGATCGCGCCACCAAAGAGCGTGGCGATGGCAAATTCAAAGAGAAGTACGTCAAGTCGGTGTCCGAACAGATTACGACCGAGGGATTCGAATGCGACGACAGCCGCACGGGCTATGATACCTTGAAAGGCTTGATGATTAACGGTACTGCAGTGGAGTTAACCTACTCTTTTTTGGGCGACACCAAAGGGTATACCGGCACATTCATCATCACCTCGCTGGACTTGGACGCACCCGCCGGCGACGATGCCAAGTACTCGCTCACCTTCGAGAACACCGGTGCTGTCAAGTCGGCCACGATGACCAAGAACACGCGAGCGGAGGCCACGACGAGCAACCCCACCGACATTGCCTCGCCCACGGCTTCTGCAGCGCCCAAAACCTCCGGACGTTAACCCTTAACCCTCCTTAACCATGAACCAAAAGACCACTCAAATTACCCTTGCCGGCCAAACCTACCCCTACCGCATCACCATGGGCGCTTTCGTGCGCTTCAAGAACGCCACCGGGCGCGATGTGAGCACGCTGGCCAAGGATGATGTGACAGACAACCTCCGTTTTGTGCACTGCTGCATCCTTTCGGCCTGCAAAGCCGACGGGGTGGAGTTCCCCTATGACTTCGAGGACTTCGCAGATCTCCTCTCTCCCGAAGATATGGGCGCGCTCTTTGCCGGCATGGCGGGCGCGGAGGGTGACGCCGACGAAAAAAAAACGAAGGCGAAAGCATAGACATCGACCAACTGCTCGCGCTCGCCATTGGCTCAATGGGGATGGCTCGTAAGGACTTCGAGGGGTGCACCCCCGGCGAGTTCTACGCCATCCATCACCAATGGTCCGAGCGCGAGCAGTGGCGTGATAGAGGAGAGTGGGAGCGCGCGCGCATCCTCGCCCTCTGCATCCTCCAACCACACAGCAGTAAGGCCCTCGACCCCGAAGAGGTGTTACCGCTGCCGTGGGACAAAGCCAATACCCCCATTCCCGAACCTACCCGCGAAGAGCGGCAGGAACGCTACCAAAGCGCGTTGAAGCGCTACGGCATGACACGTGAAGACTAACCCTAACACTCCGACACCATGGACAAAACGGTAAAATTCAAAGTTGAGATTGAGAGCCAGGGCCAGAAGGTCCTTCACAACATCTCTATGGAGGCTGACGAGCTGCGCAAGCTCATCGGCCAAATCCCCGATGAAGCCGAGAAAGCGGGGAAGAGCCTCTCCGGCATGGCGAACTTCGCGCTGGCCCTCAACTCTTCTATTGAGATCGTCGAGCGCTTGGGTAGTGTCATCGGTGGATTAGCCGATGATTTTAATACCTTCGACAAAAGTATGCGGGCCGTCAACACGATGGCCGGCGAGAATGCCGAGGGGCTGGCAGCACTCACCGGGCAGGTGGAAGAACTGGCCAATACCATCCCACTGGCCAAAGACCAACTGGCGGGTGGTCTCTATCAGACCATCTCCAACGGTGTTCCCAAAGACAACTGGATTGCGTTCCTCGAGAAGTCCTCCAAAGCTGCGGTGGGCGGTATGGCCGACCTTGGGCAGACGGTGACCGTAACCTCAACCCTCATCAAGAACTATGGGCTGGAATGGAGCGCGGCGGGCGAAATCCAGGACAAAATTCAGATGACCGCCAAGAACGGTGTGACGTCGTTTGAGCAGATGGCGCAGGCGCTTCCGCGCGTGGCCGGTAATGCCGCTACGCTTGGGGTGACGGTGGACGAATTGATGGGTACGTTCGCGACGCTGACGGGTGTTTCGGGTAACACGGCCGAAGTGAGTACGCAGCTCGCTGCCGTCTTCACGGCGTTGGTAAAACCCACTTCCGAAGCTACGGAGATGGCCGAAGCCATGGGCGTGCAGTTCGATGCTGCTGCCATCAAGGCAGCGGGCGGTATGCAAAACTTCCTTGCCAATTTGGACAGTACGGTGCAGAGCTATGCCGCTGCCAACGGCATGCTGGCGCAGGAAATCTATGGTAAACTCTTCGGGTCGGCCGAAGCCCTGCGTGCTTTAATCCCCCTTAATGGAGAGTTGGCCGAGAAGTTCAGCGAGAACGTGTCCGCCATGGCGGGTGCTGCCGGCACTATCGACGGGGCGTTTGAGCAAATGAAGGGGTCGGGCGAGAGCGTGACCCAGCTGCTCAAGAACCAGCTCTCCACGATGATGAGTTGGGCCGGGCAGATGGCGGCCGCCGCGCAACCTTACCTGACCTTCATCGCCCTTGGCGGGCAGGCTGTGGCAGGCTTGGCCACACTGGGACAGATGTTGAGCACCGCTACCGTGGCCGTTAAGGCTTTCACCATCGCCAAGTGGGCTGAAATCAAAGCGTGGGCGGTGTCTACGGCGGCTGCAGTGAAGAATACCGCCGCCACCGTGCTTTCGAGTGGTGCAACCATTCGGCTGACTGCGGCGATTATCGCTACCGCCGTGGCGCAAAAGGCTGTGGCCGTCGCTTCTACCCTTTGGACAGCAGCGCAATGGGCACTGAACGCCGCGCTGACAGCAAACCCCATCGGCATTGTCATCATGGCCGTGGGCGCATTGGTGGCCGCCATCTTCCTCGCTTACAAGAACAGCGAGACCTTCCGCAACATCTGTGACCAGGTTTGGAAGGTGGTCAAAGGTTTGGCCGGTGCGCTGCTCACCGGGCTGGTGCAAGCCTTAAAGGTGGTCGTTGAGAAGCTCAAAATAGCTTGGGAATGGCTGTCAAAACTGCTGGGATTGGATGGCGGGGAGGTCAAAATCAAGGCCGATACGCCCGGAAAGAGCGGGCAGGGGACGAAGCCTGTCCCCAAGCCGGCAGCAACGCCCGCCAAGCGCGACTGGCGCACGCTCAATTACACCCAGTTAGGTGAAGCGATAGAGAAGCAGGAGCGTAAATTAAAATCCCTCATCGGGGTGAACGATGCGGCCGCGCGCTCGGAGAAGCGACTGCTCGATCAAATGAAGAAGCGCTACACCCAAATGGGCAAGCAGTACGGCCTGGAGGGTGGTGGAAAGAGCGGCAGCAAGAAGCCCGCCGTTGGCCTCATCGGCAAGACCGAGGAAGCACTGGCCAAGGCCAAGCAGGCTGTTACCGATGCCAAGACAGAAGAGGGCATCGCGGCAGCAGCTACCAAGGTCGCCAAACTTGAAGCACGCTTGGAGCGTTTGAAGAAGTTGGGAGAGCAGCCTACGCCCATCAACGTGAAGGCCGAGACGCTGGATGAAATCGAAAAGAACATCACGGCCTTGCAGACGAAGTTGCAGACGGCGACCTACGAGCAGGCGGCCTGCATCAACCAGGATATAGCCTACTGGCAGAAGGAGGCGGACGCCATCAAGCAGAACGGCACGACGGCCGAAAAGGTAATCAATAATAAAGCGGAGAACCTGCGAGACATCGGGGCCAATATCGACCTTTTGCGCGAGAAGTTGCAGACGGCCGGCCTTGAAGAAGCCGCGCAGATCAACAAGGCGATTGCGCTTTGGGAGAAGAAGAGCACGGCCATCCAAAATGCCGGCAAAGACTTGACCGTGAACCATTCGGCCAAGACGCTGCGCGAAATATCGGCTAATGTCGATGCGCTCACCGAAAAGTTGCAGGATGCTTCCGTAGAGCAGGCTGCGCAGATTAACAAGGAAATCGACCTTTGGAAGCAGAAGGGCGATGCCATCCGAAATGCCGGCAAGGCGGGCGAGAGTACCGCCAAGCAACTGCTTACCGGCTGGGGCAATGTCAAGAGCATTGCCGGAAGCATTGACAGCATTACCGAAGCGGTGGAGGGCAACGGCAGCGCTTGGAAGAAGCTCACGGGTATCGTCGACGGTGTGATTAACATCTTGCAAACCGCGCAGGCCGTTACGGCTTTGCTGACCGCTGCCACCACCGCGCAGACCATCGCCACGACGGCCGGCACTATTGCCAAAGAAGGACACGCGGCCGCGGCCGGCATAGATGCTTCTGCCTCAACGGCAGCCGCCGGCGCATCCCTCGTTGCGGCTACGGCATCGGGAACGGAGGCCGCGGCCGACACCACGGCAGCGGTAGCCAAAACGATGAAGGCGCACGCCTGGATACCTTTTGTAGGCATCGCGCTGGGTGGCGCGCTGGTCGGTGCACTCCTCGCTTCGGTGGCTTCGGCTAAGAACTCAGTCCCTAAGTTTGCCAACGGCGGTATCGCCTATGGTCCGACGCTGGGTCTCTTCGGTGAGTACGCCGGGGCGAGCCACAACCCCGAAGTGGTCGCGCCACTCGACAAACTGCGCACGCTGCTCGACCTTGGCGGCGGCAATGCCATGAGCGGCAAGGTGAAGTTTGAAATCGAAGGTCGCAAGCTCGTGGGCGTGCTCCGCGGTGAAGAGCACCGCAGCCGCCGCAACCTCTAAGCCTCAACCACTAAACCTCCTACATCATGCAGTACACTATCTATTCAGGCCAATTTGTTTCGCGCGCCGATGTACTGTGGCGCGTGGAGATTTGGCGCGACGGCGATGCACCGCCTGCCCAGGTGGGCGAACTTGATTTTGATGCCGATGACGCGGTACTCATCGAGTGGGGCGATACCTCCAAAGAAGATCCGCTTTGCCCCTCGACCGCCACCCTGCGCATCATCTCACCGGGCGACCGAACCTACGAGCACCTTTACACCATCAAAGCAGGGAGCACGGGGGTGCGCATCTTCCGTGAAGGCGCGCTTTACTGGTGCGGCACGCTCGACCCCGAATTTTACGAAGAACCCTACGAGGCATGTGAGAATTACGTCATCTCTCTTACCTTCTCCGACCTTGGCGTGTTGGAACGCATTCCGCTGTCTCTGCGCGGTATGATTGACCTGCGCACGCTGCTGACCGAAGCGCTGAAGGCGGCGCGCATCGACGCGCTGGTGCTGGACGCGTCTATGATGTCTTTGCAGGACGAAGGCGGCGCACCTCTCGCCCTTGAAAGCATCTGTGTCGATGCCGAGAACTGGCGCGATGAAAAGGGCGTGTTTTCGGATTTCAAGAAGGTACTCACCGATGCTCTTCAACCCCTCGCCCTGCGCGTGGTGAGCCGTGGCGGGCGGCTCTACGTCTACGACCTCAACGGCCTACGCTCCACCGGGGTGCGTGAAAAAATAGACTGGACGAGCGATGCGCAAACACTGGGGGTGGACAAAGTGGTGAACGATTGCACGCTCACCGTGTCGGTAAATGCTGAACCTACTTTGCTGGACGGCAAAACGACCTATACCGCCCCGGTGAGCCTTGAGGCAGCTAAGGCAAGAGTGTTTGAGCCGATGACCTTGCCGATTGACCCTACCAGCGAAGATTTTAAGGTGCGGCAAAAATATGCGCATCTCACGGTCTATGCTCAACCCTTGCAACAGCCTACATTGGCTGAACTGGTGAAGGACTTCCTGCTGTTCCTCTCGCCCAAGGGGCAAGGACTGGCTTATATCGACCCTGCCGCGCGCTACTTCTGCCGCTTAGCCTTGCAGGGCGGCAGCCGAGAAGAGGGTGTGGCGTGGACAGTTGCGGCAACCCGTTACAAAGACGTTGATCCTAATTACGGGGTTGAACTGCAACCGAACCCTATACAACTGAACAAGCCGATCAACAATGCCGGGACATCCGCACGCGTGGTGATGCGCTCTCATCGCGTCTATATCCCTCCCTGCACATCGCCCGACTATATGCTGCGCGTCACCCTCCCCCTGCTGGTGGATCTTCGTTACAACCCGTGGCACGACCCTTCGCCCATCAATGGTGAAGAGCGCCATCGCCACCACTATTTCAAGGTGCGCACCGGATGGGCGTTCGTGCCGGTGGCTGTCAACCTCTGCGATGATCAAGGCAATGCCATAGCCCACTACTCCAATCGCGAGGTGGCTGCATCGGGCGGTATCCCCACCTCCTCCAACCTATTGGGTGAGTGGAAGAGCGGAGCAGGCACGGTGGGCGAGGCGTGGCTGGCTTACTATCCCAAGGCCAAGGCCGCGGAAGAAACCGCCCTTAACGGCTGGGCAAACAACCGCCCCTGCATCGGTCGGCCCGACCATGGCACGCGCACGCGCTACGGCTACCAGTACAACGATCAGCACCATGCTTTCGACTTCGTGGAGAAGTTGGGCGATGGGCAGCCCATTCCCTACCCACCGAGCGGTGGGCATCTTGAAATCGTCGTTTTTGAAGGCGTCCGCTGCTACGATTATGGCGAGAATGGGGGGTGGGAAATCACCTATTGGTGGACGAAAGAAAATATGCACAACTGGCTGCGCTGGTTGATGTACAAAGCGCCCCAAGTGGAGATTGCGCGCTGCTATGGCAACTTTGCCAAGGCTGAACTGGATGATGTAGAGCTGCGCGCAGTGGTCAATCCCGATGCTCGCGAACACCTCACCCTGGACTTGGCCTGCGGAACGCATCCCGAGCTGTCCCCCGCTGCCCGCGGCATGCTCCGCTACCGCCTCCCCTCGCAGCTTCGCAATACCTACCCGCCGCTCATCACGGTGAGCCGTGCCGGGCATACCGGCAGCCCCGAACAGCTGCTGCTCAACTGCATCTTCTCGCAGTTTGCCGCGCGCCATGTCCGCCTATCGGGCGAGTGTGCCATCCCCCAGCGCCCGGTGCTGCTCTTCACCGAAGCCTGCCAAGGTGAGCGGGTGTTCGTCCAAACGGGCGCAACCGCCAACCTCATTGAAGATGTGCAGGATAGCACTTTCGTAGAACTTACCCCCGAAGTTTTCATACCTCAAACCTCCTCCCAAAATGGCTAATACCTACACCCTCACCCAAACGCTTGTGCCGCGCGGCTCGAAAGGTCGGCAAGGCAGTGGCTATGCTTTCAACGCGGCAGCGGCCGAAGCCGGCGGCAGCGTTCAAACGCCGACAGAATGGCATTCGCACGCCAATCTATCGCTCTTACAACGGCTCTCTTTTGACAACGGCTATTTGATGGTGTCGACCGCTCCCGATGACACACAACTGCCCACGCCTCGGAAGACAAAGGCGGCATGGGCAGACGTAGCGGGTGAGGTGGCGCAGAGCGCGCTCATTTGGAAAGAGTTCCCGAAATACGTGTCCAAAGTGAATGATGACACGGTGCGCGGACACTTGATCTTTCAAAAGGGTTTGACGGCCTTGCAAAAGGCGGCGCTGCAAAAGGGCGCGACCTTCGGAAGTGACGAGGTGTACTATGTCGATGAGAACGGACGCGCACACCTGCGCACGCTCGCCATCGACGAGCACCTCGAAGTCCCCGAGTTGCGATACAACCGCACGAGTGTGCACATCGGCTACACGCTGCAATCGCCTGCCGCAGGTGTCATCCTGCGAGTGGAGGAGACGAATGCGAATGGTGGCAAGGTGTTTTTGAAGCTGGAAGAGGGGGAGTTAGGAACGGTGGAGGAGGGCGACCTGCTCACCGGTATTTTCCACGCCACCCAAGCGCAGGGAGGAGCAACGGACGATACGGACGATGGTAAACTGAACTTGACCTTTGCAGGCTTTGCGACCTGCTTCTTTGAGGTCATGGAAATCGACCCTGCGCGTAAATGGTTTACCTACGTGCTGCGCTCGGGAACTACTTTCCATCCGCAAGCGCATATGACGTTTGCCAGCCGCGGCAACCGCACGCACCCAGAGCGGCGGAACTTCGCAGTTTATACACGCTCCTACACTCGCTATCTGCGCGGCGTGGCCGACTGGGAGATACGGGCTAATCACGTCTCCATGCAGCTGGGTGAGCTTGACAACCTGCATAAGCTGGGGCTCTCGGAAGAAATAAAAGGTATCGGGATGTTCGCCGACAATGTATTTCTCACCGGCAAATTATTGATCAACAAAAAGCTGCGCGACGTGGGCGAGGTGGTGGACGAAATCAACCAAAAAATTACCGACCAAACGCTGCACATCGAGTACAGCCGCGACGGCCGCACCGATTGGCACAGCGACCTGCGCGACGGCGACCGATTCATGCGCCAACGCAAAGGGTCGGGCGCGTGGAGCGAAGCGGCGGAATTTGCCGCAAAACCCCTCCAACGCTTCTACATCGACTGCATACG
>CAUUGL010000032.1:0-24946 GCA_963544845.1 uncultured Alloprevotella sp. | reverse complement strand
CGCGACCCCAACCTTGGCAAGGTTGTGCTCTACCAACTGAGCTATTTCCGCAAAATCACTGCTTTTACCTTAGTAGCAGGAGCGTCATCTCTCAAACGCAATGCAAAGGTACTACTTTTTTTGAAAACAGCAAGAAAGTAAGCGGATATTTTTATACAAAACACGCATTTTTTTTGCATTTAACCAAGACTGCAAAGTTTACATAGCATTCTCAGTACTCTTTCAGAAAACTTTCTGCCGCAAGAAGACTGTTTTGCTTCCCCACATCAAGTAGGTGTAAATCGGACTGTATAACACCCGAAATGTCGAGCTTATCACAATTTTCGATGTAAAACTGCATGATGGGGAACGCTTGAGGATAATACTCCATAAACGAATTGATGCGAGGAGAAACACCATGAATGCCGGCAAAAGCCAGTTTTTCACAATCTGCGGGATTGAGATGAGGAAAAGGAGTGCGCACTTCGCCCGTAGCCACATTCGTCCAACCGACCATACGTCGATTGTGGTCGAAGAGCAGATAGCGCTGAGTTTCGCGCTTGCTGACCAATAGTACCACATCGTGCTTATGCTGGCGGGCATAGAAATCTGCAAGATTCGCATTGCTGAAGATATCAACATTGTGGATGAGAATGGGACTGTCGGCTGGAGAAAACAGCGACAGAGCTTGTCTCAACCCTCCTCCTGTGTCAAGAAGGGCTTCTCGCTCATCGGAGATGTGGATTTCAATCCCAAAATCATGCCGAGAAAGATACTGAATGATTTGTTCACCAAAATGATGAATGTTGACCACCACTTCTGTTGCTCCGGCATCAATGAGGCGCAGAAGGGTGTGTTCTAAAAGTGGCCGACCAGCTATGGGAAGCAAAGCTTTGGGCATGGTATCGGTAAGAGGACGTAGACGGGTGCCGAGTCCGGCAGCAAAAAGCATGGCGCGCATGAGGGAAGTTTTTAGCAAGAGGAGGGAAGAGAGGTTATCAAAAAGGCCACGTCAAATCTTTGACATGGCCTCTAAAAAGTATGTTGATTGTGATAGGCAGAACTTCTATTGCTTGAAGCGACTGTAAATGACAGACAACTCAACGGGGTTTGTTCCACCTTCTATGCGTACGCTGGTGAGACCGAAATTATTTCTCACGCGTTGCAAAATTTTATTGGTTTTTCTGGAGTAGGGATCTCTTTGTGAGAGGTAGTCGCCTGTTACGGGAAGAATGACCACTTTGTTCCAATTGGGATGGGTGGCTTCCCAAGTGCTCCATTTCAATTGACGGGCTGCTTCATCATCACTTGTAGTGACACCGGATTGTTGATTGCGAATCTGGCGCAAATGAGAGATGAGAGGAGCAATATTGTCAAAAGCGTAGTAGCCCTTCGCATTATAGCCGGCCACATAACTTGTAATATTGTTGGGTAATGCTCTGTGGCGGAAGAAATGGTCTACACTATCAGCTGGGAGCATCAAAATCAGAGAAGGCTTTTCTAAGGGATAGGCCACATTCTGTTGAGAGACCATGGTGCGGAAGAGTAGTTTCGCGCTATTGATGGTGTCGTTATAGTGGGTTCCTGCTACGATTTCGTTTATGGGAAGCGTTGCTTCGGTGTGAATACCACTCGGCGACTTTATGTACGTGTAAGGGTGTGCATTCGACAGCATATCGGCAGGTATCTCATTATCTATATGAGTACTTTGAATAACTTCGCCCGTAGCCCCAAGGCGCAACACTTTACTGAGAATGGTATCTTTACCTGCAGTCGTTTTACCATGTTGTCGATAATAGCAATCAAGGGTAGTCAACTCAGAATCAATCATCGTACCCAAACCGCCGGCATGCTTGAAATAGAATCCTGCGCACACGTGCTTTGCAAATTCATAAGAGTTCTTGAAAAAGTTGGCATTTTCGTAGTATTTGTTGAGGATACTGCTACCAAAATCCGAAGAGAGCCACACTGAGATGTCTCGATAGACTTTCTTATTACTCAATGTCGATGCACTCTTAGTTTGATCTAAAGCACTGTAAGTAATGGTCTTGCGTTGGGTGGTAGTTGTGCTGAGAAATTGTGTTGGGTCAATGTCAGTGTAATATGTAGCCTCTTCATTTAGTGTTTTTGCCGTATCCAACTCTTGCACGTAAAGTTTCATGGCAGCAAGGGAGTCACCATAATATTTATCGTGAAGAATGCGCAGAACACAGGAGTCAGCCACAACCTTGCCATGGGTATCCGTCATGAGCTCTGACTTAGCAGGTAGACTAAAACCTTCCGGCATATGAAATTGGGCTAAGAAACTACTAGTGGTCATCGATTGCGTTTCGGGATCAATGACGCTACCTAAATAACAAGCGTTGGTGTTGGCCAACATAACACCCGTCTTACGAGATTGGGTGTAAACCTTAAAGGAGGTTTGATCGGTCGAAACGTGATCTTGATCCGGCATCACGCTGCCACCAATAGCTGTTGCATCGTCACTGCAGGCTGTGCCCAAAAGGGTTGTGGCCAAAAGGAAGAGAGCAGAAATACGAATTTTCATAAGAGGGTAATGTTTCGTCACATGGAATAACTATTTCTCTTCATCGCTACCAGAAATCTGCTGGTAGAATGCAGCATAGTCTTCGGCATTTAATTCATCGCCGGCATGCAAAGTGGGCACATTGTGCTGTGCTGCGTAGTCGGTGAGGGAAGTGTGCTGTCCTGCCTGTACGAAGCCGTCCGAGAAGTGAACAGCCAACTGTCCCAATGATTCGGGACTGGTAAAGTCAATGCCTGTTTCGGCAAGAAGTTCTGAAGAGGCTTCTCGGAAGGTCAAACAAGCGGGGGCATTAGCGGGGGGAGGCAGTGTGGGCATCTCGTCGTGCGCCGAAAAAAGCACCTTGGTGTTAGCAAAGGGTGGATCCTCACGGAAAGCAGTCTTGATGTAAAGGGGCACCACGGCCGACATCCAACCTTGACAGTGGATGATATCCGGAATCCAACGGAGTTTCTTCACCGTTTCTAAAACGCCACGCGCATAAAATATGGCACGCTCCATATTGTCTGCATACTCGTTGCCATTTTCATCGACCATCATTGCACGCTTCAAGAAGAAATCGTCATTATCAATGAAGTACACTTGCATATGAGCAGCTTGTATAGAAGCTACTTTGATGATGAGAGGATGGTCGGTCTCGTCAATGGCGATGTTCATCCCCGACAAACGAATGACTTCGTGCAACTGGTTGCGACGCTCGTTGATGTTGCCCCATTTCGGCATGAATGTGCGAATCTCAAAACCGCTGTCTTGAATGGCCTGGGGGATCTGACGTCCGGCAGTCGCCATTTTGGATTCGGGGACATAAGGGAAGATTTCTTGGGTGATGAACAGAATTTTCTTGGCTTTCATTATTGAAGTAAATCGGCGTTGGTTGTACCTTGTGTACGCTTTGTCGAGAGAGGTGCAGAAAACCACCTCTGCATAGATACAATAAATTTTCGTGCAAAGATACGAAAAAAAATGGCATGTTGCTCGTTTTTAAGTATCTTTTTGTCCTACAAAGCTGGCAGCCAGTGGTGTTTTTCGACAATCCCACAACAAAGTGAAGAGTTTCCAAATTATTTATTATATCTTTGCCAAAGAATAAACTGATAATAGTTCATTTTATAACAACCATTTATAAGGTATATCATTTCCTTTTGGTAGCAGGCAAATGTCCACGATTAGGAAATCCATCACACAAACTCTTTCACCTCTGTTAATAAGGTAAACACTCGTTCTGATTACTTTTTCTTATGCCCATCATCCCTATTTCCTCGCTCCATCATCCTGGTGTTGAAATGTTTGCCTCCCTCACAGAGGCTCAACTGCGCAACCGACTTGACCCAACACAAGGCATCTTCATTGCCGAAAGTCCCAAAGTGATTCAGGTAGCCCTCAATGCCCACTACACTCCGATAGCCCTCTTGTGTGAAGAACGACACATCACAGGCGATGCTGCCCCCATTATTGCGCACTGCGGTGACATTCCGGTCTATACCGGCAATCGCGAACTGCTTGCAAGCCTTACGGGCTATACCCTCACACGCGGAGTCCTCTGTGCCATGCGCCGCCCCACCCCGCCCCCTCTTAAAGAAGTGCTCAAAGATGCTCGACGCGTGGTGGTGATAGACGGTGTGGTCGACACGACCAATATCGGTGCCATTTTCCGCTCCGCTGCCGCCTTAAACGTGGATGCTGTACTCCTCACCCCAAGCTCCTGCGACCCTCTCAACCGCCGCTCTATCCGTGTCTCTATGGGATCAACCTTCCTCGTCCCTTGGACATGGATAGAACCGCCCCTCACTCAACTGCACGACTATGGCTTCACCACAGCCGCCATGGCTCTCACCGACAATTCCATCGCATTGGGTGACCCAAGTTTACACCACATCCCACGACTCGCTCTAATTATGGGTACAGAAGGCGATGGACTCTCTCACGACACCATCACTCAAGCCGACCTTGTCGTACGCATCCCAATGTCCCACGAAGTCGATTCGCTCAACGTTGCCGCAGCAGCTGCTGTAGCCTTTTGGGAACTTAGAAATAAGACGTAATCCTGCTTAAAGCCATTACCACCGACACTTACAAAGAAGGCTTTATACACTACATCGCCCCCATTCACGCTTCGAATTTGAAGCGTGAATGGGGGCGTTTTTTTATTTGAATAGCCTTCCTCTAAAAACAAGAAACACTACGAATCCGCCCCTTATCTTAAACACCTATTATTGGGCTTTATTGCTGTCCGGTAAACGTTTTTCAAAATGGAAAATCTTTTTTGTAGAAAGGAACGGCGCGCGGCAAATGGAATCAGGGAGCGAAAATCTCCGCGCGCACGCGCGTATTTCCTGCAAAATGTGTTTTTTCCTTCACTTCCTTCACCAAAGAAGCTATTCTATTGTTAAACAGAGGCTTATGGGTGAAGGATTTATTTTACCAAATCCTTCACCGGAGGGGGTGATTTTGAGAGGATGACCAAGGAGTGAAGGAAGTGAAGGAAAAAACACGGAATTTGTGTGTATGACGCGCGCGTATGCGTGTGTGGCGAGGGTGAGCATTTTCCTCAGAGGTAGTTTTTTGCAGCTCCTACCTAAATCAAACTACCTCTGAGGTAGATTGACCCACATCGTTCGGAGGGCGTTGAAATGTTAAATTCGTGTTAAAGTTGAGGCTCGGTGGTAAGAATCGAAGGTGAGATGTCTATATATAAACAGGGGGCTTGCTTTTTGATAAAGAAAGCCCGAAGTCCTATTTTAAGGGCTTCGAGCTGGTATTTTTTGGTGGTTTTGAAGTTTACCGGACAGCAATAATTGAGTTTATTTGACCAATGGAGCGAAGGCTTCAAAGGTTCCATCATCATAAAACACACGAATTTCTTTTATTTTTCGCTGCGGTTTGTCAATTTGCTTCGCATTGGTCAATTGAGAAAGCATGGCTAACTGCATTTCCGGGGATAATGTGGGCGCCTTGGCCTGCCCTCTCCCAGCTACTCCTTCCCTCCCAAGCATTGCAGCATCAGGAAAGAGAGAGGGTAGTTCTGCTTGATGGGCAGTATTTCTTCCTTCTAATAAGTCAGTAACAGGGTGTAATATTTGATTTTGCTCAATATCTATCGAACTCCTTTCAGATGATGATTCCAAGTTTTCCAGCATCATTTCCCCCTCACCAAACATCAACCAAACGATATTGATTTCCGGAAAGGCACGATGAATGGCCTGCACCACATTATTTCCCGGTTTGGTGCGCCCCGTGAATATGCTAGAGATTGTAGAAGGGGATAATTCTAGTTTCTGCGCAAAGATTTGCTGTGGCAGATTATAGTAATCTCTGATTTTTTGAAGTCGTTCTAACATATATATTATAATGTGATTAAAGAGATCTACAGCTTCCTAATTGATGAAAACTCAAAAGAAAACCAGAAGTTCAAATTTGCAAGTAGGTAGTCCGAGATGAAAAGACGAGTTTTTCATCACAGGACTCCACTCCTCAATTACCTCCTTGGACAATCCTGCAAAAGTAGAGAGTTACCATTTCAGTCATGTAAAGTAAAGCAATGCATAAAAAGCCCCATTATCGAGTTTCCATTTCCAACTTCCATCTATAGCATTACACAAAGTTGCGAAGTCTACTACAGAAAATATTCCGAAAGTCCCCTCCTTGAAAAGAGGTTACTCCATCCTCTGTTTTTGGAGATCTATAAGTTGAGGAGTCTACCAACATCCCCTTGGAGAGGGTTTTCTAAGCATCTACAAAGATAAAAAGATTTTTTGAAATAAGCAAAAAAGCAAACCACAAAATAAAATCCCTAAAATACACATTTAGAAATACAAATCCACATCACAACATCAAACATTACAACACTTAGATATTTACATTTCAAAACTCAACTTGAGAGATAAAAAAACAATTATCAAATGCTTACACAAAAACTAATAAAATGCTGGTTATCAATTTAATATATCAATAAAACCCACCCTAAATAATGGATTTGAGAACAAACATCCCACTATGGCTCTATAATCCTACTTTTTCCAACACACAAAACAACATAAAATACTGATTATCAAATATATAATATAAAACACTGCTTATTTATATATACAGATACACACATACACATATAGACAAATCAAAAACAAAAAGTCAAACTCTACGATGCTAAACCTTACATTTAATACCTATATCTGTACACATACCAAAACAAAACTACATAAATCACACATTCCACAATTTCAAATTTCAAAAACTAAAATCACAATAAATACTAATACGAAAATCTATGAGTACCTAATCGCCCATTTTAAGCATTTTGCTGCATTCAATCGCTATATACCCAAAAGAAGGCTTTACCTCCCCTTCTCAGCACGTCAAAATAGATATAAACACCTGTAATACAACAACTAATGAACAAAAATAAGATCACTGAAAAGGATGCTAAAAAATAAGACTATACCCCTTATTTACCCTTACAAGGAGAAAAAACAACAGGTTTTTAGGAAAAAATCTCACTAAAATGAGAAAAAACAACGGATAAAAGAAGAAATTTAGTTTTTTGCACAGCAAAAGCACGCAAATCACCAGATGAGAATTAAAAAGAAATAGGACAGCCAGCCTAAAAACGCTTCCTACTCACTCTCATCACACACTTCACATAAGAAGCAGACAAGAAAAATCATATATTGTTTCGAGCATCTTATCACGTCAGAAATCTCTATTACGATTCGCCGTCTTCAAAATATACATTCTTATTTTGAAAGAAAAAGTTCATGAAAGCGCCCCCATATACAGTTTCTCACTTCAAAAAAAGTAAGGTGCGTTTCTTGCAGCAGCCTTCTCCTTTCTAAATTTCCACATCGCTTAGTGTATCTGAAAAGCATTTACAGAAAAACAAACAGAAAACTCGCGCTAAAATATAAGCAACCCTTTCTCCCCTTTCCAATCCTCAGAGCAGGCCCTTTCCACTCTACCCTATTATAGAAATTCCGCCCAAATTCCTTCCGGTATAGATGACTCCACTTTTCTCTATCCTCGATATTTGGTAAGGAAAAAGAAAATGCCTCATACTCCTGATGAGTATGAGGCATCAATTATTAAAATAGCGTCCGCTATCATTCAATGCAGAATGAAGAAGATCAACTCCTTCATTAGTTCTCCAGATGTAATAAAAGGATTTCCTACTCCTTTACTTCTCGCATCAGTTCTACGAATTTGCTCAATAATAAACATCACCTTTTTTCCTGTATAAAACTGCATGGCGGGCAACACATTTCGTTTCACCTGCCACTCCTGCACCCCCAACCACGAAGCAATGCCACGCGGCGACTTATCAGGAGCATAATAAGCCAACATCAGGTTGGAAAAATATCGAAAGAGAGCCGGAAGCGTTTTTTGGATAGGGTTTTGCTTTTGATTACTGTCAAAGTAATTCGTAATTTGATTTGCTTTTGCCACATCCTTACGCCCTAAGGCATCCGTCAGTTCGAAAATATTGAATTCCTTGCTCACTCCAATATGCTGTGCCACGAGGTCGGTTTTCACCACTCTCTCCGCTGAAGGAAGAGAAATGATGAGTTTCTCCAACTCCCCCGCCATACGATTGAGGTCAGCTCCGACAAACTCAGCCAACATTTCAGTAGCCGCAGGCTCAATCCCCACTTGCTTTCGTTGCAAATAGGCATTGATCCAAGCCGGCATCTGATAATCTCCGAGTTTAGCGCTTTCAAATAGTACACCCACCTTCTCCAGCAGTTTTGCAACCGCCTTACGCCGGTCCAACACCCCATGCTTATGGCAAATGATAAGCACTGTCGAAGACTGTGGTTGTTTAAGGTAAGTTTCAAGAACTTCTATGCGCTTCATGTTTTGCGCCTCTTTGACGAGTACCACCAAGCGTTCTGCCCCCATAGGAAATCCCATAGCAGCCTGCACCACAGTCTCAAAATCAATGGCACGCACCGTTTCACCCTTTACGCGTTCCTGATCCCCCTCAAAGAAGGTAATCAGATTGAAATCACGCTCTTCAGGTTTGAGCAAAGTAGAAACAATAAAGTCACTCACTCGGTCAATGTAGTAACTTTCCTCACCCATCAAATAATAGACAGGCGCTATTTTTCCTGAACGGACATCACGCACGATGGTTTCGTGGGTGATGCCCGATGTAGTTTTCTTTGCCATAAGTAAGTTTACCAATCGAATTTGAGGTGACGCACCGTCTTACGGTCGCCCTGCAGCAGCCGCAGCGCTTCAATACCGATACGCACATGAGTAGCAGCAAAATTCTGCGTCACTTGATTGTCTGATTTCTCTGTTTTCACACCCTCCGGTGTCATCGGGTTGTCGCTCACGAGCAACAATGCACCAGTAGGAATGTGGTTGTAGAATCCACAAGAGAAGAGCGTCGCCGTTTCCATATCGACCGCCATAGCGCGTGTCGTACGCAGATACTCTTTAAATCCTTCATCGTGCTCCCACACCCGACGGTTGGTAGTATAGACCGTTCCCGTCCAATAGTCGAGCGAAGCGTCACGCAACGCTGTTGAAATGGCACGCTGCAACATAAATGCAGGCAACGCAGGAACTTCGGGTGGGAAATAGTCATTGGAAGTACCTTCCCCTCGGATGCCCGCCAACGGTAGGATATAGTCTCCCAACTGCGTTTTGTTGGAAATCCCTCCTGTTTTCCCCAAAAAGAGGACGGCACGTGGCTTCACGCTGGAGAGGAGGTCCATAATAAGTGCTGCGTTGGGAGATCCCATACCAAAGTTGATCATCGTAATCCCCTCGGCCGTGGCAGCCCGCATATTGGCATCAAATCCCACAGCCTCTACCTCCATTTGCTCACAAAACATATCAACATAATTATTGAAATTGGTAAGCAAAATCAAATCGCCAAACTTTTCCAAGGGCAATTTAGTATAGCGTTGCAGCCAGTTTCCGCAAATTTCTTCTTTATTCTTCATCATAGTTTTCGGAATTTCAAGTTCAATAAACGCAAAGGTAACAATTATTTCTGACAAAAGGAAATGATAAGTAAATGTTCAGAATCCATTGCTACTATATTGCTTCCTATTTTGTGATAAAAAGCCACGAGTACCTTCAGAAAAACGCCCATCTCCACAAGAGAGAAAACAGTTCGACACCTCATCCCACAAAATCTCCCCCTTCACCATCCATCGGAATGTGTAAAGGGGGAGCCAGTAATATTTTCTTCCCCCCTTGCTGGAGCAAAAGGAAGAAAAAGACACACAGCAACCTAAGCCAAAGAAAGCTGTGGGCGGTTGATTTTCTCAAACTGCCCACGAGCATAGTCGAGGGTGATGGCAAGCTTTTTTTCAGAAGAAGAGGGAGCTTCAAACATAGCATCCATCATAATCGTTTCGACTATGGAGCGGAGGCCGCGTGCACCAAGCTTATACTCCACAGCTTGATCTACAATGTAGTCAAGTACTTCGGGAGCAAAGGTAAGCTCTACGCCATCAAGGGCAAAGAGTTTGATGTATTGTTTTACGATGGAATTCTTTGGTTCCGTAAGAATGCTGCGCAGCGCAGCGCGATCGAGAGGCTTGAGATAGGTAAGCACAGGCAGACGACCGATGATTTCGGGAATGAGCCCAAAGGACTTGAGATCTTGTGGCTCAACATACTGCATGAGATCGGCGGTGTCGATTTTCTGCAAATTCTGCACAGAGTTGTAACCCACGGTGTGGGTATTGAGACGTTGGGCTATTTTTTTCTCAATGCCATCAAATGCCCCACCACAGATAAAGAGAATGTTGTGGGTATCAACGTGGATGTAGTCTTGGTCGGGGTGCTTACGTCCTCCCTTGGGTGGAACGTTGACGATACTACCTTCAAGGAGTTTGAGCATGCCTTGCTGCACTCCCTCACCACTGACATCGCGGGTGATGGAGGGATTATCGCTCTTACGTGCAATTTTGTCAATTTCGTCAATAAAGACAATACCCCGTTCTGCTTTTTCCACATCAAAATCAGCCACTTGTAGAAGGCGCGAAAGGATACTTTCGACATCTTCTCCCACATAGCCGGCTTCGGTGAAAACGGTGGCATCGACAATAGTAAAGGGAACTTTAAGAAGTTTGGCGATGGTACGGGCAAGGAGGGTTTTTCCTGTTCCTGTCGAACCGACCATCACAATGTTACTCTTCTCGATTTCAACACTATCGTCCTCTGCAGAACCGAGGCTGCGAATACGCTTGTAGTGATTGTAAACTGCTACAGAAAGATAACGTTTTGCTGCATCCTGCCCGATGATATATTGATCAAGATACTCTTTAATTTCTTTAGGGGTAGGGAGCGTACCGAGATCTTCTGCCACCTTCGGTCGAGCTTGCGCCAGAGCCTCATCGGCAATATGTTTGGCCTGTTCGGCACACTCATTACAGATAAAGCCCTCTACTCCGGCGATAAGCATTCCCACATCGCTCGATTCGCGGCCGCAGAAGGAGCAGTGGTCTTCGTGGTGTGTTCGTTTTGCCATAAGAGATGGGATTTATTTACGTACCAGAACTTGATCGATCATACCATATTCGCGCGCCTCATCGGCCGTCATCCAGTAATCGCGGTCGCTGTCGGCCCATACTTTGTCGAAGTCAGTGTGGCTGTGCTGAGCAATGATAGTATAGAGTTCCTTTTTGAGTTTCATAATTTCACGTGCAGTGATTTCGATATCGGAAGCCTGACCTTGTGCACCACCGAGAGGTTGGTGAATCATCACACGGCTGTGAGGCAGCGCTGAACGCTTACCCTCCTTACCTGCCACGAGAAGCACGGCAGCCATTGAAGCAGCCATACCAGTGCAGATGGTGGTAACGTCACTTTGGATAAACTGCATCGTATCATAAATGCCAAGACCGGCATAAACACTTCCACCTGGACTGTTGATGTAGATAGAGATATCCTTACCAGGGTCGGTGCTGTCGAGGTAAAGCAACTGTGCTTGAAGCGTGTTTGCCGTATAGTCGTCTATCTGCGTACCGAGAAAGATAATGCGATCCATCATCAACCGGCTGAACACATCCATCTGCGTCACATTGAGTTGACGTTCTTCGAGAATGTAGGGATTGAGATATTGGTTTTGCGCAGCCACAACATCGTCCAGTACGAGCGAGTTAATGCCCATTTTCGAGGTGGTAAATTTACGAAAATCTTGTATCATATTTTGTTGATATTTTGAAGTAAGAGCGACTACTGCCGCTATCAAAATGAGGGACGAATGGGAAGAACGTTCTCCCATTCGCCCCTTTATTAGAGATGAGGATTGCCGTCAGCTCAATTAGTTATTGAAGAGCTTTTGGAAGTCTTCAACACTTACGCTTTTGTGGTTGAGTTTCACCACTTCCTTGAGCGATTGAGCAAGTTTTTCGTCGATGCAGCGCTCTACAAGACCGTTCACTTGGTCGCGGTTCTTGAGCATTTCGCCGGCATACTGTTCGAGATACTCTTCGGGCACGTTGTTCATACCATATTGCATGAATTGGAAACGAGCAGCTTTCACGGCCTGTTCTTTCACGTCAGCATCGTTGACTTTGATTTCACGAGCTGCAACCAGTTGCTCCTTAATCAGGTGCCACTTGAGTTCTTCGATGCTCTTTTCGAAGTTCTTCTCAACATAGTCTTCACCCTTTTCCTTGTTTTGCTCCTTCATAAACTTCTTGAGGAGTTCGAGGGGAAATTCGAGGTTGCCCACTTTCTCTTCGGCATACTTGCGCACATCGAGAAGGAACTTATAGTCGCTGTCAGCTACAAACTGCTCGGCTTGCATTTCCTTCACCTTGTTGCGGAATTCTTCTTCGCTCTTCACCGTACCTTCTTCAAAGACGCGGTCGAAAAGTTCTTGATCGATGGCAGCAGGTACAAAGCGGCTGATTTCTTCAACTTGGAAGGTGAAGTTACCTTTGTGGTTAGGTGCTTCTTCCTTGCTCACTTTGAGCAGAGCAGCGAGTTCGTTTTCGCTGTGTGCTTCGGCAGGATTGAAAGTGATAACGTCATTGACTTTTGCGCCATCGAAGATTTTCTTTTGATCCTCGCTCTTGAAGTAAGCGGGCATAAGGCTTGCTTTCTCGATGTTGATACCGCCTTCCAACACATTACCATCGGCATCTTGTTCGGCCAAAACACCACGGAGGATATCCTTATCGGCATATACCTCTACATTTTCAGGGTGACCGGCTTGTTGGGCAAAGTTCTTGATTTGGTTGTCAACGAGTTCATCATTTACCTCGATGTCGTAGTAGTCCACTTTGTCTTTCGCAGTGAGTTCAATTTTGAATTCAGGTGCCAAAGCAATGTCAAAGATGAATTCGAAATCGTCTGCGTTTTCAATGTCTTGGGGCTGTTGCTTTTCAGACATCATGGGTTCGCCGAGGATATTCAGCTTATTTTCTTGAACATAGTTCATCAATTTTTCACCCAGGATTTGGTTCACCTTGTCGGCTTTCACCTGCACGCCGAAACGCTTTTGAATGAGCGATGCGGGTACTTTTCCCGGACGGAAACCAGGCATTTCAGCCTTTGCTGAGATATTCTTGAGTTCTTTCTTCACTGCATCCTGATAGTCAGCCTTCTCCATCTTTACGGTAACGAGGGCTGTAACACCAGACTGTTCGAGAGTAATGTTCATGTTGATGTTGAGATTATATGTATTACTATTTATTATTGCGTGATAAAACGGCAGCTTTCTTCGCACAAAACACCCCTCTCCCAAAGGGAGATGAGCAACGTGTCTACATTTAGCGGAGCAAAGATAGCGCTTTTTTCGCGAAAAAGACGTATCTTCGCGAGGAAATTATACTATATGGCCAAACAAAATCTCAGAATCGTGTTTATGGGCACCCCCGACTTCGCCGTAGAAAGCCTACGCGCCTTGGTCGATGGAGGATATAATGTGGTAGCTGCTATCACTATGCCCGACAAGCCCATCGGCCGACATCAAACGGAACTCTCGCAAAGTCCCGTCAAGGAATATGCCATTGAGCAGGGTATTCCTGTACTTCAACCCGAACGCCTCAAGGACCCCTCTTTCATAGAGCAGTTGAGCGCCCTCAATGCCGACTTGCAAGTTGTCGTGGCCTTCCGGATGCTTCCTGAAGTGGTATGGAACATGCCGCGCTTAGGCACATTCAACCTCCATGCCGCCCTGCTCCCGCAGTACAGAGGGGCGGCACCCATCAATTGGGCCATTATCAATGGCGACACCGAAACAGGAATCACCACCTTCTTCCTCGATCACGACATCGATACCGGACAGGTGATTCAGCGTGTGCCTGTACCCATCCTCGACACCGACAACGTGGAGGATGTACACGACAAACTGATGACTTTGGGGGCTAAATTGGTGGTTGAGACGATAGATAGCATCCTCAACGACAACATCACCCCCATCCCACAAAGTCAGCTTCTCACCGACCAACCGCTCCGTCATGCCCCCAAGATTTTCAAAGACACGTGCCGTATCAATTGGACATGGGGAGTGAAACGTTGCTATGATTTTGTGCGAGGCCTCTCGCCCTACCCTGCAGCTTGGACGGAATTGGTGGACAAGGCAGGCAGACACACCGTTCTCAAACTCTATGCGACCGCGAAGGAGTTCACCACGCCCCAAGAACCTATCGGCACTGTGGTGAGCGATGGCAAAACGTTTTTCAAGATTGCCCTTTCCGACGGCTATTTATCGCTAAACACCCTTCAATTGGCTGGGAAAAAGCGAATGAATGTCGCCGACTTCTTGCGCGGCTTCAAAATCAACGGCACTTTGTGCGTTGAATAACTCATGCTTCTTTCCTCCCTTCGATTCTGCACAAACTTATGCCTTTACAATATCATTTCCCCAACGCCGGCGTTGGCATGACCGGTGAAATAGACCTCGAATCCGTGCGCGAAGAACTCAAAACCGAGCATCCAGAATTTCGCCATAAGCGCACGCTCCCGGCCGAGTGGGCACCCCAAAGTGCCATTCAACTCACTTGGCCTCACGAGGATACGGACTGGGCGGATATGCTGCCCGAAGTCACCACGACCTACGTACATCTTGCCTTTGAAATCGCTCGACGACAACCATTGCTCATTGTACATCCCGACACCACGGCTCTCCAAACCTTTCTGCAAAGTCAGCTCCCTGAGAAGGTTTTTCAAAACATCACCTTCTTCCAGTGCCCCACCAACGACACTTGGGCACGCGACCACGCTTTCCTCACCATCGTAGGAACGGAAGGCGCAGAACTCATGGATTTCCGTTTCAACGGCTGGGGTGGAAAATTTGAAGCGACGGCCGACAATGCCATCAACCGCCAACTTTTTGAAACCTCTCACCTAAAAGGCCGCTACGTCAATGCACTCGATTTCGAGCTCGAAGGCGGCGCCATCGAAAGCGATGGTATGGGTACGATTCTCACCACCGAGGAATGTTTGCTCAACGCCAACCGCCGCCGTGAAGGCGACCGCATCCCATTGGTAGACCGCATGCAGGTGGAATTGTTCCTGCAAGACAGTTTGGGCGTAGAGCGCATCCTTTGGCTGAAGCATGGCTACTTGGCCGGCGACGACACCGACTCGCACATCGACACCCTCGCCCGCCTCTGCCCTGACAACACGATTGTCTACATCCAAAGTCGCGACGAAAACGACGAACACCACGCCGCGCTCACCGCCATGGAGAGCGAACTCCGCGCTTTCCGCACCGCCACGGGACAACCCTATCGGCTTATTCCCGTCCCTATGCCGGATCCCATTTTCGATGAAGAAGGAGAGCGGCTCCCTACCACCTATGCCAACTTCCTCATCATGAACAAAGCAGTGCTTATGCCCACCTATGCTCAACCCGTCCACGACGAAGCAGCACAACGTGCCCTACAAACCGCTTTTCCGCATCACGAAATTGTGGGTATAGACTGCCGTTCACTCATCCGCGAACACGGCTCGCTTCATTGCGCCACGATGCAATATCCTCGCGGCGTCTTCATCCCCTAAATCCTCCACCACGTTCATGAAAGTTGCTCTCATCCAGTTAGCTTGCACGGCCGATGTCGAAGCCAACCAACAAAAAATCGCTCTACATATTGATCAAGCCGCCCAGCAGGGTGCTGAACTTGTGGTATTGCAAGAATTGCACAACAGTCTCTATTTCTGCCAAACGGAAGACACCCACCTTTTCGATTTGGCCGAACCCATTCCCGGCCCTTCCACCGAGTTCTACGGAAAAATTGCGGCACAACATCAGATTGTGCTCGTCACTTCTCTCTTTGAACGCCGTGCTGCAGGACTCTATCATAACACAGCCGTTGTACTGGAACGTGATGGAAGCATCGCCGGAAAATACCGAAAAATGCACATTCCTGACGATCCAGCCTACTATGAGAAATTCTATTTCACCCCTGGTGATCTTGATTTCCAGCCCATCGACACCAGCGTCGGCCGACTCGGCGTGCAGGTATGTTGGGACCAATGGTATCCCGAAGGTGCACGACTCATGGCGCTCCGTGGTGCAGAACTCCTCATCTATCCCACCGCCATCGGCTACGAGAGCAGCGATACTCCCGAAGAGCAGGAACGCCAGCGCGAAGCCTGGACCACGGTACAACGCGGCCATGCCGTAGCCAACGGTCTGCCCGTCATTGCAGTCAATCGCACCGGACACGAGCCCGATCCGAGCGGACAAACTCGCGGCATCCAGTTTTGGGGCAGTTCCTTCGTTGCCGGTCCTCAAGGTGAAATGCTCTATCGCGCTCCCAAAGACGAGGAAATCGTGCAAGTGGTCGATATTGATTTGGAACGCTCTGAAAATGTTCGCCGCTGGTGGCCCTTCCTCCGCGACCGCCGTATTGAACACTTTGCCCCACTCTCTCGACGTTTTCTCGACTAATCTTATAGAGCGTTAAGCCCAAAAATATCAGCATATTTGCCCTAATAAATTTGTTAGTGATAACATCTAAACTCAAGTCATCATGGCAAAAGCAAAACCTTTTATCAAGTGGGTAGGTGGAAAAAGCCAACTCATTGAACAGCTGGACGCCCAACTCCCAGCTGACTTTGGTAATTGGGAAAATGTAACATACATCGAACCCTTTGTGGGTGGTGGAGCAATGCTCTTCTATATGCTTCAACACTACCCAAACATCCAGCATGCCGTAATTAATGACATTAATCCAGATCTTATCACTTGTTATAAGACTGTCAGAGAGCATCCTAATCAGTTGCTCCATGCACTAGATGATATCGAGAAGACCTATCTTGCTCTACAAACGGATGAGAAAAGGAAGCAATTCTTTATGGAAGTACGCGATCGATACAATGAGAAAAATCTTGATCCGATTGAAAACACCACAAAGTTTTTCTTTTTGAATAAAACTTGTTTTAATGGATTATATCGAGTAAATAAAAAAGGGGGCTTCAATGTCCCTTTTGGCAAATATACAAATCCAAAGATCTGCGATCCTGACACGATTCGCAAAGATAGCGAGTTACTTCAGCGAGTTGAGATATTGGAAGGTGATTTTGAAGATACCTTTGCATTTGCTTACGGCAAAACACTTTTCTACTTCGACCCTCCATATCGCCCATTAAGCGACACTTCAAGTTTCAATGACTATACCAAAGAAGCTTTCAACGATAATGCCCAAATCAGACTGAAAGAATACTGTGACAAAATCAATTGTGCCGGATTCACTTTCATGCTTAGTAATTCAGATAGCAAAGGCAGGAATGAAAAAGACAACTTCTTTGATAGGCTTTATGCAGCATATCATATTGAAAGAGTATGGGCTTCTCGCAGCATTAACTCAAATCCCAACAAACGTGGTAAGCTCACTGAAATCCTCGTGCACAACTATCATATTACAAAAGCAAACGTGCAAAATACAGGATTAAGATTTTCATCTTTTCCCAATAATGAAACCGTATTTAGCCAAGTAGTTAATCAATAACCCAATGAAAGACTTTGATAAATTTATATCTCAACTTCAGGAGACAAATCAAACGCTTGACTTCTTTTGTGATTTCGATAAAATTTCACAGAATGTGGAAGATATTAAATTGAGTCTTTGTATGCTCAATAGTCTCATAGGCTCTACTGATATGCGTAAGTCAGTAGAAACGATATGGAATCGTGACAAGACCGCATTTGAGGCGATGAACATTCTCATTGCTGTTCGGAGCGAAGGAAAGAAGAAGATACTTGATAACCTTGGACATTGTATTATCCTCGACTCCCTATTCAAGTCCGTTGATGGGATTTTGGAATTTCTTAAATATACAGGATTAGCAGAGATTTTTCAATCGAAGAAAATCAATAACTTGGTCGATTATGTATTTGGTATTGAAACCGGTTTAGACACAAATGCACGAAAGAATCGCAGCGGACATGTGATGGAAAATATGGTAGCACGTATCTTTGACAAAAATGGAATAAAGTATCGTCAAGAGGTGTATTCAAGCGAATGGAGTGCCATCAAAAAAGTACTTGGAGATGATGAAAAACGATTTGACTTCGTTATCGAAACCTCAATAAAGATATACCTTATAGAAGTCAATTTCTATAGTGCTGGAGGTTCTAAACTGAATGAAGTCGCACGTTCATATTCCGATATCGCTCCCAAAATCAACTCTATATCAAATTTTGAGTTTGTCTGGATAACTGATGGCATCGGTTGGAAGAATGCTAAAAACAAACTTCAAGAAGCCTACTCCATCATTCCCAGCATCTACAATCTAACAGATATTCAAGAGTTTATAAGAACAATCACGTTTCAAATATGATTGTCCATCTCTGATCAATGATACCATCATATTATAAATCAACCAACAACGATTTCACCTTGATACAGGGTGATTGTATGACCACCTTGTCAAAGTTCTACTTTGGCTTTGATATGATATTTGCTGACCCACCATATTTTTTATCGAATGGTGGTATTAGCTATCAGAGTGGAAAAATTGTGTGCGTAGACAAAGGGGAATGGGATAAGCCCACCACTCCCCAAGATATGGATGACTTCAATTTACGTTGGCTAACAATTTGTCGTGAGCACATGAAAAGCGATGCAACCATTTGGATTTCTGGAACACACCATAATATATTCAGCGTACAACAACAATTAATGAAATTGGGATTTAAGATTTTGAATGTGATAACATGGGCAAAAACAAATCCACCCCCTAACATTTCATGTAGATATTTCACATATAGTACAGAATTTATAATTTGGGCGCGTAAATCTCCCAAAGTCGCTCATCACTTCAATTACGATTTGATGAAAGTTTTGAATGGAAACAAGCAAATGACAGATGTATGGCAGTTACCTGCTATTGCCCAATGGGAGAAATCCTGCGGAAAACATCCGACTCAAAAGCCTTTATCTGTATTGGTACGGTTAATTCAAGCCAGCACAACACCAGGGGCTTGGATTCTTGATCCTTTCAGCGGCAGTGCAACAACCGGTATTGCTGCCAACCTACTCGGTAGACGCTACCTTGGTATTGAATTGGAAGAGAAGTATCTTTCCATGAGTAAAGCTCGAAGAATTGAAATTGAAAATATCGCTATACGAAATAACTACCTTGAAAGATTAGCTAAGGCAAAACATATACTTCCATCGGAAAATTACTTTGTTTCAGAAAACTTAAACCGTGATTATGGCATTCCATGGTAGATGCACCTGTATATCTATATATAGACATCTCAGCCTCCATTTTTACCACTCACCCCTCACTTTAACACAAGTTTAACACTTCAGGTTTTTCATACCCAGACGGAAGGAAATGGTCTACTCAGCTCAGAGATAATTTAAACTACCTCTGAGAAAGAATGTTCTACTTCCTTGCCCGCTTCATCAACCCTCGCGCGCGCATACGTTACTACGCAAATGTGTATTTTTCCTTCACTTCCTTCACCGAGTAGGATAAATCCCTTAAAATAAGCATTTTATATCGGTGAAGGATAGGTGAAGGATTCTTCCAATTCCTTCACCTTCAACACACAGATTATCAAACATTTGAAGCACTGGTGAAGGATGTGAAGGAAAAATTCACGCCCTATAGGAGTACGCGCGCGAGGCAAGAAAAGTCGGCCTCTACTCTTCAAAAAGCAGGCGATAGAACGCAGCCTTCTTCTCCAACGCCAAAGGATAGGCACGCGAAGAAGAGGGCATACGCCAAAAGTCGATATCGCGCCCCAAATGGTGTGTGTCGGCAGGACAATGTATGAAAGTGCCGATGGGCGGCAACTTCTCCACACCGAGCGTAGAGAGCAGCACATCGCCGGCCTTTCCACCCGTAGTGACAATACGATGACAGTGAGGCATCTTTGCCAGCAATGCTCCGATATCGGTAGGCTCTACAATTTCCAAAAAGGCATCCGAAGCATTCCCTTTCAGTCGCCGCACACGCCGTGCCGTATCAAAAAAGGCCAGTCCCTCACACTCTGAAAACTCGATGATGGAATTGCGCTCAAAACGCTTTTCTCCCGGAACCACAAAATGCTGACGGTCATTGTAGAAAAGCAAGCCCATGATGCGCCAAAAATCGTTGATAAAGTTGGGATAGAAGAACTCCATCGACCAACGGGCTTTCGGGGGCGGAAAACTACCTAAGAAAAGTACGCGGGCATTTGTAGGTAAAAAGGGTTGGAGCGGATGGGTTTCGATAGGGAATGAGGAATTCATGGGAAAATGAAAGTGATAAAAAATAAAAACAATAAGTAGGTGCTCAAAACAAAATGACAGCCTCGACAGAGATTCTCGCTTTGACGCTGCCATTATTTTTCTCTGGCACTGGTTTGCCGCAATTCTACCGTAGGCAGCCCTTCGTGGAGATGACTACGCTTTTGCTTTGACCGGCCAACTAAGAAAATAACACTCATTTCCTACTCAACAATTGCCTTAGCAGGTAACACAAATGTATGAAACATGCAGATATTATTCATAAGTGAGCGAAAAATGCGCTATTTCCGCATACAGAAGTTGAAAAATGCGTAAAAAACAGGTTTTCTCTCCAAAATAAACCACAAAATTCTTGCATAGTCAAGTAGAAAGAGATACCTTTGCCTGGCAGAAATGAGAGAGGTGTCTCTCTTTTGTTTTGCACCCTTTGCAACACTCTTTACGAAGAGTTCCCGCATACTTTATTAAAGTAAGCTCGCCGTGAGGCGACCTATTTATTTCAATAATAGAAAGGATAGTTTAGAATGTGAATCGTTCAAACCATTGTCGTTTCGGCCGAAAGATTTATGCGTGCACCGCTGCCGCGAGGCATCTGTACGTGAGATACTTTCAGTAAAGGCTATCCGACAAAGTTTGAACAGAAAAGTTCCCCTTCTCCAAAAGATTGCTTTTGAGAAGGGGACTTTTTTATCTTTTTGGCTGAGCCTCCGAAAGCAACACGGAGAAACGGGCATAAGGTTTGGCAGAATGGAAAATAAGTTGCAACTTTGTAGCGTTTTTTCGTTCAACTGCTTCATTTTAAGCGGTTCCTAAACTTAGTATTCTCAAATTTCGGTGGGATTTCAGCCCACCTTAACCCTTTTCTTTCCCCTTCTATGCAGAAAATTGGAGTTTTTCTTTCTTCTCACGACCATCTACCCACGGCCTTTCATACAGCTACAAAAGCCTTGGGCGAATGGATAGGTCGCACACACCGCACTTTAATTTATGGTGGTGCCCGCCGAGGTTTGATGGAAGTATTGGCCACAGCAGTCAAACAAAACGGTGGTCGCGTCTACGGTGTTGTACCCCAAATTCTCTATGACCTCAAGTGTGTGAGTGAGCACATTGACGTGGAGTTTCGCACAGCCGACCTCAACGACCGCAAAGCCGTGATTATGCGCGAGAGTGATATTTTAGTGGCACTCCCCGGAGGTGTGGGCACCATTGACGAAGTTTTTACCGTTCTTGCGGCCGACACCATCGGTAATGAGCAGAAGCAGGTGATACTTTTCGATGTAGACCATTGCTGGCAGCCCTTACTGAACACACTGGCTGAGATGGAAAAAGTGGGACTCGTGTCCCCACAATTGTACCAATACCTCAAAGTGGTTGATAACCTTACCGATTTGAAACAACTCTGCCGGTAGTTCGTTTTCTTCAAGAGGCGTTTAATCCCCTGCATAAAGCACCTCCCTTTCACCGCCCATCAGTGGGACGCTGAAAGGGAGATGTTTTTCTGCTTGGAGAACTTTCACCCGAGATTAAGAGAACTCTCCGCTACGCACGCCTAAGGCGGCCGTTAGAGAGTAACCCAGTATTTCCGATTGAAAGCCCCGTCCCGAAAGGGGTTGCATCGAAAACAGCGTAATTTCCTTACGCGGCAGGGGAACATCAGATCCTTCCGGTGTGGGTGGCGTGGCACAAAGGTGCTTAATGCGAGGAAGCAAAGATTTGCTTTCTTCGCTCACTCCGTCCAAGTCGGCCACCAGCATCACATGCTCCACCTTCGAATCGAGTAATAAGGCTTCAAAGGTTTCAACCAAAAAGTCTTCGCGGCTCACAATGGGCTCAACCGGAAATGAAGTGAGTTGAAACTCCCCCAAATTGTCTTTGAACGCCTTTTCGTGAAGTTCGTCAGCAAAGTGCGAGGGAGAAAAATGCTGCAATGCCTCTCGCTCTTTGCGATGAATAAAGACGGCTTGAAACTCATTTTCCCCGGGACGGAAGCCACTGTCCAAGGCGATGTAGTCAAGCCAGTTGGGCAAATCGGCAGCAGGAATACGCCGCCCCAACATACGCTCAAAATTGACAATCATTTCAAAAGCCACAGCATCAATGTGGTCGGCGTCGATTAGAATGATATTTGGAGACATTGGTAAGTGTTCAAAATTAAAACGTCATTTTCAGTAGGATTTCTCAACCTTCTTTGCGTTGTTTATTTCCCATATTCCACTTTCTGCAACCCTTCATCATTATAGATGGCTTCACGGAATTGCTGAGGAGATACTTTTACTTTTTCGTGCGTCAGTTCGGGCACATTATAGCTCTTCATGCGTGAAAGGTTGGACTCAGGGGCTTCTTGCGGCAAGAGGAAGGCTTTGTAATCGCGTCCCTCTCGGTCGAAATAGGCGATGTAGGGGCGGGTGAAACTCCCCCATCATTATAACCCAAGAAAGCAGGCTGCCGGTAGTTTTGTTCAAAACACCGTTCCATCGGAGTGAGTGAACGTATGCGTGACAGCATCGGATCACGGGCAATCAAAGTGGTATCAGTGAGCATCGGACGGTAGCGCTCCACGAAGGCATCTTTGCGATAAGGTGAAAATAGCGTTCGCCCAGTGCCACCTCGTGATTCAAGACGGCACAAAGTGCCATACGCTTAAAATTGCTCACGCGAGGCTCCAATACTACTGTGCTCTCCATCGAGGCACGATAAGCCGCATTGACAAGCCCTGCATGTAGGTTGCAATCCGCCACATAATTGACCGATTCATCTTTGCTGGCAACATAATCGAATGTTATTTCAGGAAAATCATAACTGATTTCAAACATTCCTTCGAGCAACTGATTTGCTGCACTAATGCTAAGGCATAAAGGGCTGCAATGGTGCGCGAAGGATGCTGTGCGCTACGAGCCGCTTCAACCATCGCGTCCCAATCTTCCTGCTCCATCTCGTTTTGCATTCGGCAGAAAGCACGACGTTTTCTTCCTCCACACGTGCGGCATAGGTCAAACCGGAATAGGCAACGATTACCACCAAAAAGCTCCAAGGCAGCCCTCGACGCTCAGCAAACGAATCCTTGCCTTGTGCCCAACGCACCATAAAGGCATATATCACACTCAGCAAAAACAATCCTACGGAGAGTAGAAGAAAAGTGGAAGGTTCATTACGCAAAAACAAATTGAACCCACGCATCACCATCCAACCTAACAAAGCCATAACGAGTAAAAAAACAATACCCAGCCATGGAGAGTGACGTTGTTTCATCATAACGTGCAATAGCGCTCGCCTCACAACATCTTTCTCTGCCGGCAACGAGCATATAATAGTGCAAAAGTACATTAAAAGGACGAAATTGCAAACTAAAACCGCCACAAACCACCAACTTCTTTCTCAAGTTCTGTTCAAAAGTAACAAAATCTCTATCGAAAGAGAAAAAGTCAGATGAACATTTGGCCATTTGCTCCTCAAACCTTAATTTTGCACAGCAATCGGCCCCGTAGCTTAGCTGAATAGAGCGTCAGATTCCGGTTCTGAAGGTCTTGGGTTTGAATCCCAACGGGGTCACTTCGGTGTAAAGGAGGCATTTTAGCACAAAATCGCATTTTCCCCTGCTAAAATTTGGTTATTCTAAAAATAGTCCCTATCTTTGCACCCGCAAATCAGCAAGTAGTTGATACCACAAGGTGCCATAGCTCAGTTGGTAGAGCAAAGGACTGAAAATCCTTGTGTCCCCGGTTCGATTCCTGGTGGCACCACTAAAAAGCAAAACGCTGTAACGATACAAGTTGCAGCGTTTTCTTTTTTAACTACCTCCCTCCTCGCAATCCCAGAGAACCCATCACGACTATTTCCGAATATTGCTGTCCGATAAAAGTTTTTCAAAAGATATCCTATCATCAGGCTAATTTTTGAAAGACCTTTTTTGTAGAAAGGAGCGACGCGCGACAAATGAAATTAGGGAGCGAAAATCCTCGCGCGCACGCGCGCGTATGCGTGTGTGCTGAGTGCTGAGTGCTGAGTGCAATCATTTTCCTCAGAGGTAGTTTGATTTAGATAGGAGTTGAAAAAAACTACCTCTGAGGTAGATTGAGCCACCTCGTTCAGCGGAAGTCGAAATGTTAAAGTCGTGTTAAAGTCGAGGCTTCGTGGTAAGTTTGGCCGGTAAAATGTCTATATATAAACAGGGGGCTTGATTTTTGAAAACAAGCCCTACTCCAGCCAGAAACTGTACATCAACAAAAAAACCAGTCAGAACCATAGTTCCAACTGGTTTCAATTCTCTCAGTGCCCAATAAAGGGCAATGTTCGTAAGAATTAAGCCTTAACGCTGTCAGCTTGTAGGCTGTCAGCTTGTACGCTATCAGCTTGCATGCTGTCAACTGCAACGCTGTCGCTGTCGTTAGTAGCAGTAGGAGTTTCAGTCTTAGAACCACAAGAAGCGAAAGAGATAGCAGCGAAAGCTACGAACATGAAAACTAACTTTTTCATTTTGTTTGATAAGTTAAAAGTAAAACAATCAATTGCTTGTATTAAAACAATGCAAAGGTACGGACTTTTTTCACCCTTACAAGAGTTTACCACTAAAAAAGCTATCACAGCTCCGTATTTTGACATATCATAACATTCAAGAGGTAATTTTGGCATCTTTATCTAACGAAAAGAGAGTATATTTTCCTTTCTCGTATATATTTCATCCATATTTCTCTTCTAAGAAAGTCAGAAGGTTTCCGTACTTTCAAAATCGAAGTGCAACAAATCATTCGTTTTTTCATAGGTTCTAATC
>CAUUGL010000031.1:0-25251 GCA_963544845.1 uncultured Alloprevotella sp. | reverse complement strand
GGTAGAATCCATCATATAAAGCTGCTTCTCCCACGCTTTTGGCAGCCCACAGAGCAGCTGTCCGCTAAAAATGGAGTGTAGCGTTCCAACAGGGAGGCATAAACCTTGGCAAAGAACTCTTGTGGATGCCGCCGGTTGGCTTCTGCAAGTGTGCTGCGACGAACAACGTAGTCAAGTCCCAAGTGGGAGAGTTTCATGGTCTCGGCTTTCATTCCAATCTCCAATTCACGCAGAGAATCAAAGTGTTTGAGAACACCAAAGAGCATAATGATCAGGTGTTTCCAGCCTGTCAAGCGCTTAACATAGCGCTCGCTGCCCAAGGTTTCTTGACTAATTTGTTGAATTTTGGCTTTATCCGGCAATTTTATGACCTGATTATAGACCGGCTGTCCGGTAAAATGTGTACTTTTGCTCATGTTACTAGCATTTTTTTGCAACAAGCAAAGTAACAAAATAGGCTGAAATCCTGCAAGAGGGTTTCAGCCTTATTTTTATCATCAGAAAAACTTTTACCGGACAGCAATAATATGATTTACTACATCAACGGCGGAGAGAATTTCGATCACCCACTCAAAACGTTATAGGGGCAAAGAAATAACCACTATTGCTGAGGGATACCTCGTCAATAGTGGTTATTATAAGTCACAATTAAGGCTTGGGGAAGTTTTTACATATCCTTGCTAAAATAGATGGAAAGGGCAGAGGTTATTTGAGTTTGATAATGATGTCTTTCTCCACTTCTGCAGTTTCGATTTTCTCTTCGCGAAGCAGCCAACCTAAACCTAAGAACAAATCTTTATCGGTAAGTTTGCCGCATGCTTTTTTCAATTCTTTGCCCGTGAGTGTCCCATTTTCATTTAGAGAGTTCCAAATCTTTCCGGCAATTTCACCGGCTTTAATCGTAAGCATAATTGTAAATAGTATTAAAGAGTGGATGATTTCGCTTGCAAAAATGAAAAAAAATGAGCAATTTGAAAAGCTTTTGTACAAGAAATCAACAAGATAGCTTATCTTATAGGTAATTTTGTTACTCTGACTCGTCATTTTGTGGTAATTTCCACAATCTTGGTTGGATCGAGTTCGCGATTACGGCGGTCGGTGGCTTCGACAACTGCAGTAGCAAGGGTCGCAAAGGCTTGCCCGGTGATAGTATCGGAACGCAGCGCTACAGGTTCGCCATTGTCACCACCATCGCAGATACTTTGGACGATGGGGATTTGCGCAAGAACAGGAGTTTTGAGTTCTTCAGCCAATCGGGTCACTCCTTCACGGCCAAAGATGTAATAACGGTTTTCGGGGAGTTCTGCGGGGGTGAACCAAGCCATGTTCTCTACCAATCCGAGGATGGGTACATTAACCTTTTCATTGCGGTACATATCAATACCTTTGCGTGCATCGGCCAACGCAACTTGTTGAGGTGTGCTGACGATGACTGCGCCCGTGATGGCAAGGGTCTGAAGGAGGGTGAGGTGAATGTCGCTTGTGCCCGGAGGAGTGTCAAGAATAAGGTAGTCAAGTTCGCCCCAGTCGGCATCGGCTATGAGCTGTTTGAGGGTGTTGCTCGCCATCGATCCACGCCAAAGGGTGGCCGTGTCGGGGTTGACAAAGAAACCTACTGAGAGGAGTTTTACGCCATATTTGAGAGCGGGAATGAGGAGCTGGCGCCCTTCAACCATGTGGGCGTAGATTTGCTCATTTTCAAGTCCGAACATTTTGGGCATTGACGGACCGAAGAGATCGGCGTCAAGTAGTCCCACGTTGTAGCCTTGTGCTGCGAGTGCCACAGCAAGATTGGCCGAAACGGTGCTTTTGCCGACACCACCTTTGCCAGAAGAGACAGCAATGACGTTTTTAACTTGAGGTAGGAGTTTGCCGGGTTCAGGGCGTTCTGCTTGCTTGTACTTGGGGGTGATGGTGAGTTGGATTTCCGAATCGACTTCACGAAGGAGAGTGGCCTCAATAGATTTGAAAAGGCTTTTCATGAAAGGGTCAGGATTCTTCTCAAAGATGATGGAGAAGCTCACCTTCATACCATCAATGCGGAGATCATCCTCCACCATACCGGCTTCGATAAGATTTTTACCATTACCTGGGTAGCGCACTGTGGCGAGGGCATCAGTGATGAGTTTGGGGTATAATGTCATGTCTATTTTGAGTAAAAAGATTTGCAGAGAGAGGGAGCGTTAAGCGGTGCGGAGGTTATACGTTGTAGTCCACTACCACGCGGGTGTCGGTAACACGTTTTGCATAGTCGGCTATGACAAGATGCTCGGGGTGGTTGGCGTAGCGTTGTAGAGCTTCGATATCATCGACGACTACGGTGAGTACGAGATGGAATGAGGCTGGGGTGTGTAGCATATCGAGTCCGCACTCTAAGCTGCGGATTTCGGGAATTATCCCCACAAGGGCATCAAGGTGTTGTTTCATCCATACTGCGTGTTCTGTTGCGGTGCAACCTTCGGCACCCTCTTTGAAACGCCACATTACAATATGTTTAATCATAATCTTTTATCAAGTTATACAGAATACTTACCTACTTGTTTCCAATCCCGAACGCTTGCTGCGATTATAGGAGCGATAGGCGTCAAGTTCTATTTCCACATCAGGCTCAACGAGTGTTCCCTTTTGAGGAAGACGGAATTTCAAATACTTGATGTTCAAACCTCGGTCTAACCATTGCTGCTCGTAGTAGGTGCGGATACCGAGAATTTGGCAAACTTCTTTATCTTCTTCTGCAGCAAGGGTATGATAGAGATTGTCTGTGCGAAACTCTACGGGGAGTTGATTTTCCTGCACCATAAAATCGGTATAGGTGAAGAGGAAGTTGGAATCGGTCTTGAGGTGCACAAGTCCATTGTCGGTAAGGAAGTGACGATAGCGTGCAAGGAAGTAAGTGGAGGTAAGGCGTTTCGTGACTTTCTTCATTTGGGGATCGGAGAAAGTGAGCCAGATTTCTGCCACCTCTCCAGGGGCAAAGAATTTGTCGATAAACTCGATGTGGGTGCGTAAGAAGCCCACGTTGGTCAAACCTGTTTCTTTGGCCTCTGTGGCACCACTCCACATTCGCGCCCCCTTGATATCGACACCGATAAAGTTCTTATTGGGAAAGAGACGTCCAAGTCCTATGCAGTATTCACCCCGGCCGCAGCCTAATTCAAGTACAATGGGATTGTTGTTATGGAAGAACTCCTCATGCCACTTGCCATAAAGTGGATGATTAGGTGAAGAGGGCGTTTGAAATGGGGCTTCAACGACGTGGTCGTAGGTAGCCATTTCTGCAAATTTAGAGAGTTTATTTTTGCTCATGGTCGAGTAGGTTCTGGACGTCGGTTTGTACTTTTTGGAGTTGAGATTTGCACTGAGAAAGAAGGGTTTGAGCGCGTTTGAGTTGCGTGGTGAGTTGGTCTATTTCGAGTTCGCCACGTTCTATGGCACTGACGATATTATCGAGTTCGGCAAGTGCCGCTTCATAGGAGAGGGAGGCTTTGGGCATAATGTCAAGTAGATGTTCAAAAATGTAGATATGTCGGTAGATGCTTCTTTTTATGAGTATCAATTGAGGTGCTGTCGGCAATAGTTCTTATTTTCAACGGCAAGTTGCAAAAGTTGGGGCTATTCTAACCGCAATTCATACCGACTGTTTTATTTTGAAGAATAAAGGACTTCGCTCACCACTTCTCCATCGGCCAGTTGGGTGAGGAGTTGACTGCCTTGGGAGATTTGCTCGAAAGAGCGCACCACTTTTCCTTCGGCGTCAAATGTGAGAGAGTATCCCATACGAAGAATACGCTCTGGACCAGCAAAGCGTAGAGCGGTGTCAATGCGGTTGAGATGGTTCGTTTCGTGGAGGAAACGATGCGATAGAGCCGTGTGTAGACGTTCTGGCAATTGTTTCAACATAAAGTCTGCTTGCTGTAGTTGCCGTTCCGCGCAGAGTTGCAGGCGGTGAGCAATTTGTTGCAACTGTTTATGTTGGTTCCCCACAAAATGATTGGCGGCTTGTCCATAGCGATGAGCGATGTGTTCGAAAGTATAGCGGCGTTGCTGTAAATAGCGTTCAGTGGCGGAGGACAGCCGTGTTGCGAGCATGTCGACTACCGCTCTTTCTTCTTGCATATTTTCAATAAGAAAAGCCGCCACTGCTGTGGGAGTTTTGAAATGAGTGTGTGCAACAAAATCGATTACAGTTTCGTCGCGTTCGTGTCCGATACCTGTGAAGACGGGAAGAGGAAATTGTGCCACGTTGGCAGCGAGGAGGTAAGTTTCGAAACCATTTAAGTCGCTCGTAGCCCCCCCTCCTCGGATGATGGCTACGCAATCCCACTTCTCTTGTTCGGCAACAATGTGATTGAGTGCTGATATGACACTCATTTCTACATTTGCTCCTTGCATCATGGCAGGAAAGAGACGGGTGAGAAAGTGAAATTCCGATTGTTGGAGTTGGTTGGTGAAGTCTCCATATCCCGCTGCATTTTCTGCACTAATCACTGCAATACGTTGTAGTGGTCGAGGTAATGGAAGTTCTTTATTGAGCGTAAGGACACCATCGTCTTCGAGCTGTTCGAGAACCTCTTGCCGCCGTCGTGCCATATCGCCGAGGGTGTAAATGGGGTCGATGTCAAGGAGGACGAGCGTATAGCCGTAGACTTCGTGGAAGGTCGGACGTACTGCTACCAAAATCTTCATGCCGGCTTGTAGGTGTTGACCTGTAGCGTTGAAAAACTTGGGAATGATAGTTGCAGCAGTGTTGCGCCAAATGTTGCCACGGGCTTTAGCTAAAAATCCTCCCCCACTCGTACTCTCATCCTTTTCCACAAATTCCATGTAATAATGTCCATTGGCAGCTTGTCGCATTTCAGAAAGTTCAGCGGTTATCCACACTACTTCGGGGAGAGAAAGCGCAAGGGTTTCGCGTACTAAACGATTGAGTTCGGATAGTGAGAGGTGAGAGTGCGAGAGGTTGGATGCGGGGGATGTCACTTTTTCAACTTATTTTCTAAACTTTGATAGGCTTTCCATAAGTCGGGAATACCATAACCATAAATTTCATTCGGATGGGCATAATTACTGCCGCTTTGTTGGAGGATGGAGATGAGACGCTGTGGAGAGAGGGAGGGTGCTGCTTGCCAAAGACAAGCAACCGCCCCTGCTAAAATAGGAGTGGCAAAAGAGGTACCGTTAGCCATATTCAGACTACCTGTTCCATCGATGACGGCACTATTGCTCCCCATTGCCATCAAATCCGGCTTGATACGTCCATCGGCTGTATATCCTACTCCGGAGAAGGAACTATTGCGGCCATCTTTATCTACAGAACCGATGGTGAGTACATCGTGGGCATCGCCGGGGAAGGTGATTTTCTTCCAGAAATCTTCGCCTTCATTTCCCGCAGCATTGAGAAGCAGTAGACCACGGCTAGCTGCCAATGAGGCTGAGCGTGAATTGAGTTCTGTTTCTCCATTTAACCACTCATATTTCAACTCGATACGAGGGGCTTCGTAGAGATAATAGCCGAGGGAAGTTGTGACGATGTCTACCCCCAATGAGTCGGCATATTCAAGTGCAGCACACCAATTGTCTGCTTCGCCACGATATTCGATGGCTGTATCTTCGCTTTCCAAAAGGTAGAAAGCTGCTTCCGGCGCACTACCCACAAGACGGTTGGGAAGGTTGCTTGCGATACACGAAAGTACCATAGTGCCATGCACATGGTCTTCGTAGACCGAAGCATTGGGGTGTGTGAAGTTGCGCGTACCCAGTATTTTCGTCGTTTGAAAGGCTTCGATGATGTCAGTGTTGAAGAAACCACCATCAATGATGGCAATGGTCATACCCTCTCCACGAAAGCCTGCCTCGTGCAACTTGCGTAGGTTGAGCAAATCTATTTGTGGTGTACTTGCACCATAGGTATCCGAAACTTCAAAGAATGTATTCTTAATTTGAGTTTTGCGATCAGCCTTCTCCGTGGCAGGCGGCGCATAAGAACTATCATAAACCATTTCTACACCTTTTACAAAGGAGAGTCGACGTACCGACTGGAGTAGGGTAGTGTCGTTCACTTCGATTTGTACAGTATTGTTCCACTTCGACATATTGAATATGCGAACTCCTTGCTGTCGCAATCCTGTTAGATATTGAGGAGAAATAGGGAGGTCGTAATCATCTACACGAAGATTGAACTTCTTTCTACGCTCAATGGCTTTTGGTGACAAAAATTGCTCCGGATGTTTTACTGAAAAAGGACTACCTTTCTTATCCCTGAGGGTTACGCGATAGCGGTAGATAGTGGAGGCTGTGGTTGTGCTTTGTGCAGTGCTGGTAAGCGAGAGTAGGGTAGCAAAAAGGAGAACGAATTTTCGCATGAAAGGGAGGATAAATAAGTTTATATCACTGAAAAAGAATTGTAGAACAATGGATGGGAGAGTACTATTTAGTTCGGCTGTAACCTAAGGATTTGAGTAAATCAATAATGCGTTGACGAAAATCGCCTTGTACCAAAATTTCTCCATCTTTGACCGAGCCTCCGACCCCACATTTCATTTTCAGAGTTTTACCCAACTGAACTAAGTCGCTGGAAGTGCCGACGAATCCTGAGATGATGGTGACCACTTTTCCGCCTCGACCTTTCTTTTCGATACGGACACGAAGGGTTTGTTGGGGCGGTGGGAGCGTTGTCGATTCTTCATTGACATCAAATGCATATTCGAAATGCTTCTCCGTACTATATACGATGCCGAGTCTTTCTTTCCAATCGGGCATAATCGAGGTCGTTTAGTTATGTGGAATGTTAGAAGTATTTGTTGAGATTTCTTTTCCGATAGTGGGCGAAAAGGTGAATCAGTTGATGTTCACATCCCGCACCTGAACTTGATTGCGAGGAAGTAGCTGTGAGGAGTTGCAGATGACGCGCTGCCCAACATTGTCTTTTAGGAAGAAGTAGAAAGAGCGTAGAGTACTGCGCGAACGTGGATCGGTTGCGATTGCCCAAACGGAGCGTATGAGGGGGTATTCACCTGTTGCGATGTAGTATTGATAGGGGCGTTGCCAATCGGTCGCTTTTTTGCCCACTTTCCCTACCAACATGACATTGACATCCAAATTACGGAAAGAAGTCATAGCGGTGGTGTCACCTTTACACACACGCAGCCAATCAGTAGAAACTACACCGATGACATCCGGATTACTTTTGACCATGTCAATGACGGCTTTATTGCTACCTTGGGCATAAATCTTTCCTTTGAGTGGACGACCGTTGTTGAGAGAATCCTTCATATAGCGCACAGTACTCGACCCCGATGCATCAAATACTACGGAGATTTCACCACGTTTTGTTCCCATCTCAAGTTGTTCCCATCGTGTCAATTTGCCCATCATAATCTCACGAAGTTCTTGAAGGTTGATGGCGGTGTCAGGGTTGGTCTTATTGACAATGAGTGCAAAGGCGTCGTAAGCAATGCGACTTTGCAAAAGGGGAAGGTTATGGCTTTCTACGAGTAACTTTTCTTTCTCAAGCAACGGGCGTGTGGTAATGGCCAATCGCACACTGTCTTTGAGTAATAAGCGTATGGCAGAATCTTCACTACAAAATAGAGGTTGCATTGTGGCCTCGGGAGTACGCAGTGCAAACAAATCAGAGAGTTCACTCACGATGGACTCAAAGCCTACATCACTCACAAAGGCCACATCATCTTCGTGCAAATAAGCATTGGCGCGCTTAGGATTAGAGCTACAAGCACTCATAAAAAGAACCATGACTATTGAGAGTGGGAAAAACAAGGACTTCATGGAACAAGTTGAGTAGGATTCAAAATGGTGAGATAAAAGAACCTGCGCCTCGCGACCGAGGCCGGAGACGCAGGTTAAAAGAGTATGTGCTAAGTCAATCGTAATAAACTTACTGAATGACGTAACGTACGGGGAGTGAGAACCAAACGCGAACAGGTTTACCCTGTTGCTTACCAGGAATGAAGCGAGGCAGCGACTTGATTACACGAACTGCTTCGGCATCGCAGTGAGGTTCAAGACCTTTTTGAACTTGCACTTCACCAATACGGCCGTCTTCAAGTACCACAAAGCGCAGACGAACTACACCTTGGATTTCTTGCTCTTGAGCAATTGCCGGATACTTGATGTGACTGTTCACATAGTTGAGCAGTGCTTGTTCACCACCAGGGAAAGAAGGCATTTGCTCTACGATTGTGTAAGTTTTGGTATCTTCTACAGGAGGAGCAACCGTACTACCACCTGTGGCTTGATTATCACGAAGGTCATCGATGTTGATACCATCCTTAGAGTCACCGACATAGTCTTGTGAGGCAATAGAGATATTTGAACGCGAGAGGTCTTCTTGGTTCTTCATCTTCTTGGTCTCGTCGACATGGTCTACGATTTCAGGTACGGTAAAGGCTATAGAAGCCTTAACTGCTACCTTCTGTACTTCTGGTTTGGGCTCTTCTTTTTGAACTTCGACCTTCTTTTCTTCTTTCTTGGGTTCATCCTTCTTGAGTTGTGAGAATTCAGTGGTCATTTCTTCTTCACCGCCCATAGAAGCTTTGATGGCTTCTGAAGCTGCGACATAGGTGAAAATCAGCGCTGCAATTACTACAATACCAATCAGGATGTCAATGATTGCGAAAAGGTGGCGCTTACCTGCTTTTGAGCGCAGTTCATAAGCTCCATAGCTCTTGTTGCGCCCTTCAAAAACGAGGTCGCACCATTCGCGCGAAATGATATCTACTTTAGACATATTCGTTGTTTTTTACTTATGACTACTTTGCAAGTCCGGCTACCATAGCCTTATCTTGTTCATTAACTTTATCAATCACATACTTGCCGATATAGCAGTTTTGCATTTCGTCAAGTACATCAATCAGATTGTTGTAAGTAGACTCATCCATAGGCTTAATGATGGCTGTTGGTGTACCTTCAGCATTCTTAATCTTAGAGAGTCGTTCCTTAAACTCTTGCTTATTCTTTTCGGCTTTCTGAGCGTTGGCCGTATAGCGACCTTCAAACTCGCGCTTGAGTTTATCAACTTCTACCTTAGCCTTTTCATTTTTGGCTAAGAGGATGGCACGGATGCCTTCTTTACCATAAGTTGTCTCTTTGAGTTGAGCCTCTGAGGGTTTTCCCTCAAAATAATAGAGTTTATTCTCCTTACCGATGATAATCGTGACAGCTTCGTCCGTCTGCACTTGACTCTTGTTCTCTTTTTTGATGTCCTCTTTATCGGAAGGCATCGTGATTTGCATCGTTTGAGGCTTGAGAAGTGTAGTACAGAGCATGAAGAAAGTCACGAGCAACATAATCATATCCACCATAGGGGTGAAGTCGACGCGGGCATTCATTTTCTTTTGCTTGGAATTGCCCTTTCCGCCGCCAGTATCTAATTGTGCCATAACTTTATTCTGTCAGATTATTCTCCCTTAAGCGTAGTGATGAGGTTGTATCGGTTCTCATCAATTTTGCGGAGAGAGTTCATTACTTCTTTGATTGTGCTATATGGAGTAGATTTGTCTGCCTTAATCGCCAGACCCATATTTTCTCCATTCGCCTTACGGGCTGCTGACACCCATTCTTTGAGTTCGTCGTTCACACTATCGCAAGGAATCCCGGCATTGGCATCTTTGTTTAAGATGTCGTTGCGCTTGGAACCTTCCAAATCAACCCAACTTGCGATGGTGTTGAGAGGACTTCCGAAAGTGGGGACCTCAGAGAATGCCTTGAGTTGTGCCGGGTTAAGGTTCAGCTTCTTGCTATCAATCAGCTCTTTGGCCATCTTTTCTTGTGCCGTAGGATTATCCATATTCATGAAGATCTTTCCTTGGGGCGAGATGAAGATGGTGAGCAGATTCTTTTCAGGAATTTTGATTTCAGAAACAGATCCGGGCACATTCACTTTGACAGGTTCTTCCTTGGTGAATGTTGCAGTGAGCATAAAGAAGGTAAGCAGCAGGACCATGACGTCACTCATCGGCGTCATGTCGATGAATGTGTCTTGTTTTTTTACTTGAAAACGTCCCATTTCTTATGTGTTACCTAATTTATGATTACTTCTGAGTGGTCTTGAAAGTTTCTACGATAGTGAAACCGAGTTCATCAATAGCGAAAGTGAGGCGGTCAATCTTGTTGGTGAAGAAATTGTAAGAAACAACAGCGGCAGCACCAGTGGCGATACCGGAAGCCGTGTTTACAAGTGCTTCAGCAATACCTACGGACAGAGCAGAAGAGTTTGCACCACCACCTTCACCTGCCATAGCAGAGAACGACTTGATCATACCCATAACCGTACCGAGAAGACCCATAAGTGTACCGAGGGTTACGATAGTACCGATGATGGGGAGATTTTCTTGCATCATAGGCATTTCGAGGGCTGTAGCTTCTTCTACCGTCTTTTGAATAGCGAGCACCTTCTTTTCTGTTTCTACGTCAGTAGAGAGTTGCTTCTTGTATTCGGTGAGAGCGGCGAGTACAACGTTGGCAACAGAACCTTGTTGCTTGTTGCAGAGTTCTTCAGCCTTGTTGAGGTCACCTGTTTTGAGGGATGCCTTTACAGCGGCAGCAAACTTACCGAGGTTGCCCTTACCATTAGCAGTGCGGATGGCAAAAGCGCGTTCGATGGTCAGCGCGAGAACCGTGATGAAGAGTGTCCAGATGATAGGCACGATGAAACCACCCTTGTAGACCGTACCAACGATACCGGCAGGTTCGTAAGACTGCTCTTGGAAGAAGTGGAAAGGAACACCGGTAGCGCCTTCAGCGTGGAAGTTGCTGAGGTGACCAGCACCAAACACATACAAACATTCTGCAATCACGAAGCAGACAAGGATTACTGCAAAGCCGGACTTGATGCCGGTGAAACCTTGAGATTTCTTGGGAGCACCCTTGGGTGCAGTAGCATTAGTAGTTGCCATTTAAGAAAAAATTAATTGGTTAAGATTAGTGATAAAATGATTTTGCTAATGGAAATCGGGTGAGTTTGCAGATATTGTACAATTGGCCGATTTTTGAGTGAGATTGACAGCAAAGTGTCAATATCATAATCATAGGGCATAATTGTTGCTAGCCTTGCTCATTAAATAGGCTGCGAACAATGTGAAAACTCCTTCTTTTGTTACTACATCCTCTTGATAATCTAATAAATAGAGGAAAAACTTACTATATGCTTTAGTAGTTTTGCTATGTATACTTGGAGAATGACACCACAAAAATAGCGACTTCTCACCACTTAGCCAAACTTTTTTGCATTTTTCTTATACTTTTCTGCAACCGTAGAGTCAACCGTAGAGTCAACCAGTAATTGCAAAATTAAGCGATTCTTTTGAAGAACTCTGCTTTTGGTGTTTCAAACTTTAATTTTTTCTTGGATCTGCTGTTGATTTTCTTTTGTATGCTCGCAATCTTTTTATCGACCCCAATTCGGGATAAGCAAGGCTTGTTTTTGCCTTAAAATAGTTTCAAGAAATTTATTGTATTGAAGATGATTTCTGCAAAGAATATGAGTTGGAATTGAACAAAAAAGCACTTTCGCTTTCAAATCCCTCTCCAAACACCTCTAAACGCCGCAATAGAAAGGGAAGAATGAGCGATGCAGAAATGATTACCATTCTTGTCTTGTTCCACAGCAATACGTTTCGCAATTTCAAACATTTCTATCTCTTCTACGTCTGTCGAGAACTTAAAGAAGAGTTCCCTAACCTTCTTTCGTATACCCGCTTTGTGGAACGTATGCCACGAGTGGCGGTTCCACTTTTGCTCTTCCTTAAATTGGCTTTGATGGGAGAATGTACGGGGATTACTTTTATCGATTCGACGCGTATTCCTGTGTGCGAAAACAAGCGTGAGTATTCTAATCGTGTCTTCAAGGGATATGCTCATAAAGGGAAAAGCACGATGGGATGGTACTATGGTTTTAAGCTGCATCTGCTGTGTAATGAACGAGGAGAATTACTCAACTTTGCACTCACCAAAGCCAATGTGGACGATCGTAACCCGGAGGTTTTCAACAACTTGACTAAGGATTTATTCGGAAAGTTATATGCCGATAAAGGTTATATTTCCCAATCACTTTTTGCCTCCCTCTTCGATAGAGGAGTACACATCGTCACGGGAATACGCACTAATATGAAGAACCGCTTAATGGATGTGCACGACAAAATCATGCTCCGCAAAAGAAGCATTATCGAAACCATTAACGATATGCTCAAGAACGTGGCACAGATTGTTCATACCCGCCACAGAAGTATCTCAAACTTTATTGTCAACCTTTTGGCAGGAATGGCGGCTTATGCTTTCTACGACACAAAACCCTCTATCAATATGGAGTTTGAGATGGAGGGAGAAGCAGAAGTGAAACAGCTCACACTTTTCTAAATTTACTTGCGTGAAACAATGAATCTTCGGCCTAAAATAAGGTCGAAAGAATCGTTGTGGACTATAATCTGAGTAAAAAGGAGGGGACCTTAAACCGAATTGGGGTTAATAGAGAAGCAAATCACAAAAGGTAGTACGACTCCCCCAGACTTTCCATATCGTTCAGCAGAAATGATTGTAAAAAAGTATTACGAAGAATTTGGAGAAGATCCTTTACGAATAATAGCCTTATGCGATGCTTCATTGCAATTTTCTGAGCCAGCAAGAATTTTTATCGAGTCACTTAAAGAGTTTAAAGAGACGAATTTCAATCCAGAGAATGCGAATGACGTTATAGATTATTTCTATAAGAAAAAGTGTGTTCAGATGGGCAATCCAGTAGATTTGACAATGGGCATAATCAATATGGGATTTATGGTTGGAGAGCGACTGAAATTATACATGAATGATACGTCTTTTAAGCCATTTCATGATGTGATTCACACAATGATTGGATTCGGGATAAGTCAACGAATAGAGAATAGATATTTCATATTAGATATAGTACGAAATGGATATGCTTTAACAAATCCATTACTAAGAAAATTTCTATTAAGAGTCGGAACACCAATAATAAAAGACAAAAACGAAGATTATTGGATAATTCCTCCTATTGGAAAAAATCCATCTAACTACTGGTTAGAGTATTTTTCTACAATTGAAGAAATCTATAAAACTATAGCCCTTGGCACTGATATTTGTGAACTGTTTAATTGGTGCGAAAAATCACCACATACAAAACAGGATGATCGGTGTATAAATGAGCCGTGGAAACGGATTGAAGATAAAAGCCTCTGTCCCTATGCAATGCTTTGGAAACACTGGAATTTATCCGGCTATATTCCAAATACAAAATGAAGAAATTATTCTTAATTTCCTTGCGACTTTCTTTTGCTTCTTTGCTTTTGGTCGCATACTCGATTCAAAGGCACAATACAGAAGTCCCGAAGTGATTTTTCATCGCTTCGGGATTTCTATTTGTTGGGCTTAGGCTACTCGGCTCTGTATTTGGCGGATGTTGCGGTTTACTAAGTCAATGATGCGGTCGTGGTATTCGGTGTTCTTGTTCTGCAAGCCACGGCACTGAATAACTTTCATCGTTTCTAGAGAAACCTCTATCGTTTCTATTCGCTTTCCATCTATTCTTGCCGATAAGATTAGACTTTGCTCTTTGAGGTAGTATTCGTTGGTGAATACACAATGGTGCAGGGCTTTACCCTCCTCTAAATATTCCTGCACGCTCTCTAAGACTTTCACTTGGATAACTCCGTCTGTAAAGGTGATACCAAAGAATGGGGCTTTGAGTTCTTGAAAACGCTCCTCGTTTTCTATCGCTTGCTGTCTTCTGCGTGTTTCGGCTTCTTTATCTTGTTTTATTTGCAGTTTCCGCTGTGCCGTGTCGTGTGCTTCTTGTAAGTTCTCGGGACAAACATACTTCGGGCTGTGGATGTCCTTACCCAATCTACGGAGCATATCCACATAATCGCACCAAAGGGAGATGTCTATAATGTTGTAGTGTTTGCGAAGGGTGATTTTGTAGGCTGCCCAATACTGGTCAATGCCGTGGGGATTGGTCAAGAAGTGGCGCAGGTCTGCTGTTCTTCCTCCCTTGAAAAGGGTTTCTGCACGGCTGTCTGTGAGTAGGGCTGGGATTAACTTTTTAGGGGCGATGTCGTGACAATCTCCTGCAAAGCCATTTCTTTGGAGTATGTCAATGGCTTTAACCTTGGGATAGAGTGGACTTTGTGCGATGTACTGATAGACTTCGTTATCTCTGCGGATGGCTTTGGGAGAATGGAAGGCAAAGGGGTCTAGGTAACTACCCATAGTGCGCTGTATCGCTACAATGGTTTGTTTGGCCTCGCTGTTCCACCAATACTGACCTATCTCTATGACAGAAGACTCGGCTGGATAGCCTTTCTCCATTCCCACAATGGCAAGTACATTCTGAGGACTTGATACACTCCCGAAGTGGTCAGCACTGTGAAATACTGCCGTTGTTGTAACTTCCTCGCCCTAGTAGTTGCTACTTGCAAGCCTGCCCCACATTGAGGGCAGGTGCAGTGTTCTGTCGTTTCGTCCATCAGCCATGAATGCCCACAATCCATACACGAGGTCTTGCCATTGGGTAGTCGGTAGGCATAGTGGTTGATGCACTCACGAAATGCCCATTTTACTTGAGTCTTGCTAATGGGGCGGAGGTGCTTGCTCTGAGCTAAAACGGCTTGCTCAAACTTATTTCTTGCTTTCATAATCTATATGTCAAATAGAGAGGGCTGAGGTATTTGTTGGCTGTCAGTGCTTGCCTTGCCTTTGCTTCGCTTAGTCTCTTGCAACTTGTGTAACTCTTCAGATTGATACCGCTGTATAGCCTGCTTTCGTGCTTCTGCTTTTTCTTCCTCAGTTAGTTCCACTACATGATTAACTACTACATTACAGGGTATAGAGTTTCCTACATCTAAATCATCCTCATCATAATAGTGTATCGCCATTGAATAGATTTCATCATTATCAAATCCGTTGCAACCGCTTTTCTGCACTTCACTCAGAATATAGGTGATGCACTCCTCTATATTCTTGTTAGGTTTCATCAAGTTGGGTGCAAACAAGGGGTCTGTCATTGCTCGCTGATTGAGATACCCGGCAATGGTGCGTGTGAATTGGTTTGTTCCTTTCATGTTGATAGGGATTAAAGGGTGTTATCGGTGGGTAGGCTTACAGCATTTATGCGGTAATGAGAGGAGGAGCTATTTCCTTTTCTTCTCATCGAAGATGTTGTATTTACTTTCTGCTTATCCATAGCGACATTTTTTTTATGCGTCCAAAGATCGGAGTATGCTGATTCCTTTTTCGTAGCAAAAAGAAGGGAGGGGAGCAGCTCTGCGACAAGGTTTAGACGAGAAATACGAGCCTAGCGAAAGCGGAGCTGTAGATTTCTCGACTAATCGCTAGACTTGACCTTGACGCAGTGCTAAAGCGACCTACTACCTTTGCGAAAGAAAAGAGGAAGCAGCATCCGTCTTGGAGGGGCATCAAGTGGAGCTATGATGAAGAAGCGAAAGTGCAGAGTCTAATCTTTCGACTATCGGGGAAAAGAAAAGCATAAAAGAAAAAGTGGCTATCTCGAGAAGAGATAACCACTTTTCGGTTTGAGAGAAGACTGTGCTTATCAAAGCACGCAGAGCAGGATAGCACAGAGAACGGCGAACCAAAACAAGTAACGCAGGAGCGTGAACGTGATTTGCAAAATTACTTTGACGACAAAGCGTAACAAGAGGAAACTTCCGAGAATGGAAATCGCGGTGACGACTTGTGGCGTGACGAGTTTAGAAAGAAGAGAGACAAAACCGATAAGCAACGCTAGAATTGTGACTAAGCCAATGAAGCGTGTCCAAGAGAAACGATGGACTTGCTTGGCCGTAGGCACGCTAGAAGGAGCGTTGTCTTGCTGAGAAGCTGTTTTGTCTACTCGGTTGAAGGCTGGAGAGTGAAGGTCTGTGGGCATAATTTGATAATTCATATCGGAGAGTGTTTGCTGGTTCAAGAGCAACAACAAGATAGTTCGCGACACCTAAGACAAGGGTTTGAAAAATACTTGACGAGTGGAGCGAAATACCTATCTTGGCTCTTGATACTACCGCACTCTCGATGTGACAAATGATGACTATTCCACAGCGTTTACTCCTTCAACGGTAGGCAAATCGTTTTGCTCGATGATCAAGACTATGGTTCCTGTTAGTTCAGTGTAGAGTTCTTCATATTGAGGACTAGCAGCAAAGTCGTCTGTGAGGGCGTATTTGCCAAAAACACTTAGGATAGCCTTATTCTTTAGAAGAATTGGAGCAAGGCGTTCTGGTAGTGGACTAGGAAGCTCTGCCTCAAATTCGTTTTCCAAAACAGACACTAGGGTGTCGTACTTTGAGAAATGCAAACCTTCAAAGAGAACATTGCTGGCAATGCTTTCTGCTTCGGGATGTGAGAAGCCCTGCGCCACTGCATCGCAATAGGCGGTGAGGGCTGCATCGGAACGAGAGGAAACGAGGGTCGCATTGTCCACAAGCTCGGGTTGATGGTCGCGGAGATAGGCTGTGAGTTTCAAACCGAAGTAAGAAAGCTCGGGAATTGCTTTTGTGTTCATAATAAATATAGAGATTAAAAGTGATTCATTCGTGTTTTAGAGTCCCATGGCGTCATTAAATTTATCGAGTTTATCGGCAAGTTCTTCCATGTCGTGCTCAATCTTTTTGTTGGTGATACGCGCATAGATTTGCGTGGTGCGGATGTTGGTATGTCCTAGCATCTTAGAAACGCTCTCCATCGGCACTCCCTTACTGAGTGACATCGTCGCAAACGTGTGACGCGTTAAATGGAAGGTGAGGTTTTTCTTGATACCGCAAATATCGGCAATTTCTTTGAGATACGAATTCGTTTTCTGATTGGTGAGCATTGGAAAGAGTTTTCCATTTCGATAAGTCTTCCCACCATACTTAGCAATGATTGCTTTGGGAATGTCCAAAAGAAGGACATTTGTTTCCACACTTGTTTTCTGTCTCTGAGTCATAATCCACTGCTTATCGCCAAGGGTGACGATGTGATCGGGAGTGAGATTGGACACATCTATATAGGCTAGCCCAGTGAAGCAGGAAAAAATGAAAATGTCTCTGATTAGCTCTAAACGTGGTATGTTTATCTGTTTATGAGCAATAAGTAGGATTTCCTCATCGGTGAGAAATCCTCTATTGACAGGCTCAATATGAAAGCGATGGTTCATAAATGGGTCGTGCAAAAGGACGCCCATCTTCTGACCAAGAAGAGTTATCGTCTTGAAGGTCTTCATCGTTTTTGTGGCTGTGTTGGGATTTTGTCCTACTTCGGTGCGAAGATACAAATCAAACTCACGAATCACGACATAGGTTAGCTCTGTCAGTTTGAGATCACTGCGTTTGTATTGTTTTTCAAGAAACTCCGAAAAGTGACGCTTGCATACGTTGTATTTGCAATGTTGCTTTGCCCACAGACACACCAACCTGTTTTGCAACATCGCCATTATGTTTCTCGAAAAGTTGCATCAGCGTATCTATTTCTTCTTTTTTGCCTAGAAACTCAGATTTGATACGCTCAAGAGAAACGACATCCGACATTTCTATTCTGCGAAAAATAGATTGTAGTCCACTTGCGATGTTGTCGAGTTACAAGTTAGTGTTGAGTGCTTCAGTGGTGCGTCCTTTGATGAGTTCTTTCTCTTTGTCCCATTGAGAGGACTTGACAGAGATGCCAGTGGAGCCGAGCGATAGACGCTCATTGTTGAGGTAGATGCTGAGCATCACGGAGGTTTTCCCCTCCTTGTTTACATAGTTACTTCTAAGGTAGAAGACTACTCTGAAAATTGACTTCATCATTGTCTTTTGGATTTAGTGTAGCCAAACTGAGAGTGTTTGTAGCCAAGACTGTCTAAAATTGTAGCCAGAAATGGCGATAAATCACTCTGTAATCCTGCTACAAAGTTCAACATAATACTTTGAATAGCAGTAATCTACGCGAACTCTAAACGAACTCTCTACTATCTCCTGGCTACAATTTTTATTTTGCAGAAAAAAGTGTAGCCAGATTGTAGCCATAGGAGAGTCTTTTGGGAGTATTTGGGTACTCTCTACGTACTCTGGAAGGACAATGATGTATAAAAGAAAAGTATCGTAACTCATTGAAGTTACGATACTTACGTTTTTCTTTGATTTCCTCTGAATTAAGTTTCAGAGTACTTCACGCGGAGAGAGAGGTTTGTGAACCAAACTCTGCTAACTCGTTGTAATTAAATGTCCTATCAATTTTGACAAATCAGTAGTGTAGCATTTTTGTAGCAGTATTTTGACCGCCTAATGACTACCATTCTGACTACCTTATGAAAGCACAACTGCTCTCTTTTCTTGAGTACAAAGGTATATAAAATTGTACTAACCTCCAAATCTTTGTGCCATAAATATTTAGAAATTTTACTGCTACACTTTCCAGTGCAAGGTGCAAGCCCCTATATATAAGGGGACTTGCACCTTGCACTGGAGGGATTTTCTCAAAATTATTTGATTTTGTTCTGGAATGATTGTTCTTACAATGTATTTCCGTTTATGAATTATAGAAAACAAACCAATTAAATCATCCCATGCCGACATCGCTCATCATATTCATCTGCACCTAATGCAAGCCACCTTGCATGGGGTGTAAACATTTGAATGTAGCGGGTTGCTCAAATTTAGGTGTCTTTGTAACTTTATACATATGAAACAGTTGCACAAAACCCTAAAGGAAAAGCGAGAGCTTGAAGATTACTCACAAGAGTATGTCGCTGGAAAACTGAATGTTAGCTCAAGTACCATTTCACGATGGGAAACTGGAGCTGTGTCGATGACCACCTCACAAACTTACAGTTATGCCAAGGTATTGGGATGGGATGAACTCGACCTGCTTGCATCTATTGCACAAAGACAACAGGCAAGACCGCTTCCACTCGCTCAGATGAGTATCGAAGTGTTTGACAAGGATTCCTACGACAGAATTATAGATCTTGTAAAGGAGCTTGGGCCGCAACACATTATTTTACAAACCAAATTATAAAGGCTGATGGAAATAATCGCAGTAGAAAGCCAAGCCTATCAGGAACTGATAGACAGGCTCAACCGAATAGAGCGGTATGTTGAGCGCACTTCTCATCTTATCCAAGATATAGATGACGAGCTGGAGATGACAACCAAAGACCTAATCGGGACTCTGAATGTTTCAGAGTCCACCCTTTACCGCTGGCGCAAGAAGCAGCTGGTGCGTTACCGCTACACGGAAGGTGGTGATGTGCGCTACTTTTTCAAGTCAATCATTATTGCCGTGAAATGTAACCGGCTCCGTGTATCAGGGATGAGGAACGATGAGATTCTCGGACGACTCAACCGCTTCAAGGACAATCTTATAATGAGTTCTTGCCTTAATCCTAAAAATAGATAAAGTATGATAGATAAAGAACAAATACTTTTGCTTACACAAGGAGGGTTGAACGTGTTCTCCCATTTCCTTGGTTTTGAGGTGAACCTTCATCGCAACTTCCGCAGTCCTTTCTATGATGACATGCGGGCTTCCTGTCATATTTTCTATGACAGGAAGAGCTCATCCTATAAGTTCTATGATCATGGTGATACCACCTATTCAGGGGACTGTTTCTGGTTTGTGGCAACCATGCGTGGGTTAAACCTAAAAACTGATTTTCCCGAAGTTTTGAAAGTCATCATCCAAGAACTTGGACTATATTCTTTGTATGGCGGTGAGGAGTATTACAGACATGCCGCACCAACTTATAAAAGTCTGGTTATCTCCGGCCCTAAGACTGACATTACCAAGAATACCGAAGAACGTTCATACAGTTTTGAGATACAGCCATTTGACGATGGGCTGCTGAACTATTGGGGGCATTATGGCATCCATGAAGATACACTCCGACGCTTTCGGGTACGGAGTCTTAAACGCTATGAAAGTGTATCTGCTGAAGGTAAGAAATTTGAACTTTATAGCTCACCTACGGAACCTATGTTTGCCTATATCGGAAATGACTATGTAAAGATATACCGACCTCACAGTCCAAAAATCCGCTTTCTTTATGGTGGACGGATGCCTGCCACTTATTGCTTCGGAATGGAGCAGATTCCTGCCAAAGGAGATATGCTTTTCATTACAGGTGGAGAAAAGGATGTACTCTCATTGTATGCACACGGCTTCAATGCGATTTGCTTCAACAGTGAAACGGCACAGATACCGACAAGTATCATTGAGAGCCTTCAGCTTCGTTTTAGGCATATAATACTCTTATATGATGCGGATGAAACAGGTGTACGGGAGGCACATAAACAGTCTGAACATCTGGTGGAATACAAGGTCTTGAACCTTTCACTTCCGCTAAGTGGTACGAAGTCTGAAAAAGACATTTCAGATTTCTTTGCCTTAGGCAACGGGGCAAAGGAACTGAAAGAGCTGCTTGCCAAGATGTTCTCAGATCTATATAGCCAAACCATGATGATGTTACGTTCCTGTGAGATTGATTATGAGAATCCACCGGACATTTCCAAATCAGTAGTAGCAGTAAACGGTGTGCCACTCGGCACACAGGATAACCTGTTCTGCATTACCGGAGGTGAGGGTACGGGCAAGAGCAACTATGTGGGTGCCATCCTTGCCGGAACATTGGGAGAAAAACGATTGCCGATAGAGAAGACCTTGGGATTGGAGATTACCGCCAATCCCAAAGGCTTGGCGGTCCTACACTATGACACGGAACAGTCCGAGGCACAGCTGCACAAGAACTTGGGTAAGACACTGCGTAGGGCTTCTTTGACGGCAGTACCGGAGTTTTGCCATTCTCTGTATCTTGCCTCTCTGTCCCGCAAGGACAGGCTGAAACTTATCCGTGAGAGTATGGATTTGTTCCATCACAGGCATGGAGGTATCCATCTCGTGGTGATTGACGGAATAGCCGACTTGATACGTTCTGCCAACGATGAAACGGAAAGTATTGCCATTGTGGACGAGCTTTATCGCTTGGCGGGGATTTATAATACCTGTATCATCTGCGTGCTACACTTCGTACCGAATGGTATTAAACTCCGTGGGCATATCGGCTCAGAATTGCAGCGCAAAGCAGCGGGAATTCTTTCCATAGAGAAAGATGATAATCCCGAATACTCGGTGGTAAAAGCATTGAAAGTCCGTGACGGAAGTCCGTTGGACGTACCGATGATGCTTTTCGGCTGGGATAAGGCTGAGGACATGCACGTCTATCGTGGTGAAAAATCCAAGGAAGACAAGGAAAAGCGCAAGACCGATGAACTTATCGGCGTTGTCAGAGAGGCTTTCAGAAAAACCCTCAAGCTCACTTACCAAGAACTTTGTGAGGTCTTGATGCGCGAGATGGAAATCAAGGACAGAACCGCAAAGAAGTACATCGCCTATATGAAAGAACAACGTATCTTAGCACAAGATACCAATGGCAACTATCAAAAAGGAGAACTATGCCATACTTAGACCATCAACCTGAAGACACATGGCAGAAACGCCTGTTTGATAAACTGAAGAATGTGGAAGACAAGCTCGACCGTTTGCTTGTCCTGCGGGAACAGGAAATAGATACAACAATCCGGCCTCCATTGAAACCGGAATACTTGGACATCATAGATGTCTCCAAAATCTTGAAAGTAGAGCAAAAAACCATTTACAACTGGGTGTGGGCAGGGAAGATTCCTTATCTCAAAGCTAACGGACGATTGCTTTTCCTTCGGGAAGAGATAGATGAAATGTTGCGTAAACGAGATGGTTGGTAACGGCAGGCAGTATACCGACATGTTAGATTTTGGCAATATATTTGTTTTATTGCCAAAATCTAACTATCTTTGCACCGGACCATTAATGCTAGCAGAATGAATGTCAGTAATATCATTGTAGATTTTGCAAACGCCAACAAGGAATTCAAGACGAATGACTTGTCTGAGTATCTTTCCGGGAAGATTGAACTTTCCAAGAAGATGCTGTCCTGGCATTTACGCAAGTTGTTGGACGAAAAAAAAATATTCAGAATAAGCAAAGGAGTATATACAACAACCCCAAAAATCATTTTCCGTCCTGTTCCTAATGCTCACTCCATTCGGTTGTATAAGAAATTAAAAGCGGTATATCCCTTATTGGACTTTTGTGTCTATAATGGTGAAATACTGTCTGACTTGCAGCATCACCTGTCGTATAACAACAATATCTATATAGAAACGGAGCGTGATGCCACTGAAACCATTTTCCACTTTGTACAGGATATGCACGAACGCAGTTTCCTTTCGCCAAAGGAGGATATTATGTCCGATTATATCCGGTTGGACAAAAGATCCTTTATTGTGAAGCCTCTTGTTTCAGAATCGCCCATACAGGAAGTAAACGGCATAAATGTACCAAGAATTGAGAAACTCTTGGTTGATATCCAATGTGACAGGGATTTCTTCTACCTGCAAGGTCAAGAGTCCTTGTACATGATGCAGAATGCCTTTGCCAACTATAATGTGAATATAGGAATGTTACTGCGTTATGCCTCACGGCGCAATATTAAACCGCAAATAGAAAAATATATCAAGGAATTTGTATGATCAAGAAAGAATGTATGACCACCGAGTGGATAAAATCCATTTCTGTGCGTAACAAGTATAAAGACCTGAATCTGATAGAGAAAGTTATCAGGGCAATGTCCCTGCTGGAGATGCTGAAATTGTCCGGTTGCCCATTCTGCTTCAAGGGCGGTTCGGCTCTGATGCTTATTTTGGGTGAGTCCGCTCACCGACTATCCATAGACATTGACATTATCTGCCCACCCGGGACGGATATTGAGCCCTATCTGAAAGATATAGAAAAGTTCGGGTTCATATCCAAAACCCTTGAAGAACGGCAGCAGAGGGACACGAATATTCCCAAGAGCCACTCGAAATTCTTTTATCACATCGCTTATAAGAACGATGATAAACCTGCGTATATACTGCTTGATGTCCTATACGAGGATTTACAATACCACGCTACTGAAGAAGTCGAGATTAAAGGGCCTTTTATAGAATTGGACGGTGATCCATTGAAGGTAACCGTACCATCCGCTGACGACATTCTCGGTGATAAACTTACTGCATTTGCCCCCAACACCTCAGGCATTCCTTATGTCAAGGGGGGCAGAGATCGCTCGCTGGAAATCATCAAGCAGTTATATGACGTAGGCAGACTGTTTGAGCATACAGACAATTTCCTGCACACGAAGGAAACTTTCACTCAGATAGGGAAAATAGAATTGCAATACCGGGGCTTGCCCACTGACCTGTCACTCATTTATGAGGATATTAGGGAGACCGCCTTGTGTCTGGCTACCAGAGGGCAAATGGGTAAAGGCGATTTCAAAATGCTGCAAAACGGCATTAAGAAAATAGACGGCTACATCTACAAAGGGAAATATCGCATAGAAGATGCTATCATAGATTCGGCCCGTGCAGCTTACCTTGCCACTTCAATAGAAAAATCAAACACAAGAATTGAGAAATACGATGGAAATCCGAACACCATACTTGCAATGGAATTGTCTCCTTCCGTCAATAACAAACTCAACAAATTGAAGAAAATATTGCCGGAAGCCTTCTTCTATTGGGTCAAGACGAGTGAGCTATTATAAAAATAGTTAGATTTTGGCAATAATATCTATTTATTGCCAAAGTCTAACTGATTTGATAGATAATTGTAGATGTACTTCTTTAGTGCTTCCACTTGGGTCTGAAGTGTTGTGAACGGTAGTCTTCTTCCTTGTTTTGAGCAGGATAACTCTCGTTCTTTATTTCGGATGACTGTTTATTGTCGGACAAGTTCTCTTCTTGCTTCATTTTCTCCGTTTCCTCTTTTTCCTCCTCCGGCGGTGCAAGCGTAAGCGCAATCCGTCTGTCCAGTTCGGCAGCCTCCCCTTTGAGTGCACGGAGTTCATCCTCTTTCTTCCAAGAACTATTAGCGATGTTGGTGTAAACGTCCTTGTTGGCCACAACCTTTGCCATTTCTTTTTCATGCGACTCTATCACCTTGGGAATACGCTCCAAGGCATTAACGAAGTTTTGACAGGCAAGTTTCGGATCAGTTGCCAACTTACCATTATTATAGGTATAGTAGATACTCTCCTGTCCTTTCACAAAGAAACGGTTCACCGAACAGTCGAACAAATCCTTGGAAGTGCTCTCTGTCTTGACCATGATGGAAAAGCCGTATATCTCACCGATTTTGTTGTACTCGCCCTTGGTTCGTGCCTTCTCGTCTATCTCTTGTAAACGTGCAGCAATAGCCTTGATGTCGGTACTGTCTTCCACACCTTTGATTGTCAGTTTATTTATAGGTGTACCTTCATCATCACGCTCCACACGCTTCTCAAAGAGAGCTAAATCAGACTGTGCCTCTTTGATTTTGTCCGTATGGAAGGATACAGAACTCTCAATCTCTGCCAACTTGCCCGTTGCGGCATCACGCTCACGGAGGAAGTTCTTGCGCTCTGATTCCAAGGTAGTGATTTTCTTGTCAAGTCTTGCTTTCTCCAAAAGGTCGGTATTGCCTGAAAGTACTGCTACGTATTCTGAGAAGTTCATACCGCTGTCCTCGTCCATCGATCCCTCATCAATGGTGCGGCTGCCCAGCGTGTTTGTCTTCAGCTGGTTGATGAACAGTTGCTTGTTGTGCAGCAGGTTGAACTTGTAGCTGTCCAACGACCGCTCGACAGCATAGATAATCACATCGACCTTATTGTCCGCAAACTCCTTAGCGATAAGGTTTCCCTTACGCACGGCTCGCCCGTTGCGTTGCTCAAGGTCTGACGGTCGCCACGGTGTATCGAGTTGATGGACCGCAACAGCCCGTTGCTGGGCATTGACTCCAGTTCCCAACATAGAGGTAGAACCGAAGATAATTCGGATGTCGCCACGGTTCATGGCATCGACCATTGCTTTCTTTGCTTTCTCGTTCTTGCACTCCTGAATAAAACGTATCTCGTATGCCGGGATATGGTAGTCCTCCACCAGCTTTCTCTTGATTTCCGAATAGACGTTCCATTCGCCAGGCTTGTAAGTACCCAAGTCAGAGAAAACAAACTGCGTTCCCTTTTGTGCATCGTACTTTTGGTAATAGTCATTGAGCAGCTTGGCGCAGTGGCTTGCCTTGTTGTCGATATGATCTGAGTAAGCATTTTCATCTATCATTCTGAGGTCAAGGCTCATCTTGCGGGCATAATCAGTCATTAAAAATTAAGGGAAACAAAGGGAAACGCAA
>CAUUGL010000030.1:0-25517 GCA_963544845.1 uncultured Alloprevotella sp. | reverse complement strand
GTAAGATGATTCTATTACCTTTGTATTCCTCACGCAGGCACTTGTGATGATACAACCCCCAAGCATGATATAGAAAACTGCTGTTCATAACTGTACATTTGTTGCTGATAATTCAAATATACAATTTGTTCAGCGGTTTTCTTCTTTTTACCCTGCCATCACTCCAAATGTCGGATGAACCAGAAAAATAACGTTCTTCATCGTGATAACTTTTTTATGTCTTCAAGACGATTCAACCAACCCTTAAGGAAACGCCTGTTGGCAGGTCGTGAAATAGTTATATCATTCAAGTATCTTTTGCGTGCATCAAGCACGGTTTGAAAGAACTTATCGGGATTTTGTGCGTTGAGGGCTTCAAGCGTCTTTTCGCCCACGACACCATCAAACTATCTAATGGTGTTTAATCTTACTGGGGTAAGAAATGCCATTAAGAAAGGTAATGATGGCTACTTCTTTGCTCACGACCACACGACTAATCAACAAGTAGACAATCAGCTTGCACAAATGGCAAGACAAATGAATATATTGCTACTTAATGGCATTAAGCAAGAGTGGAAGCAGGGGAAAGAGAACTTTTGGGACAAAATAAAACTTTCATTATCGAAAACCACACGACAACGAAAATTGAATGACCACATTAGGGAACAAGCCACGCAAAACGCAAGAAATAAAACAGCGGAAGCCTTTTGCAATGAAAAAAGGAATGGATTTACTCTTTCGGAACGTGTGTGGAATTTGTCTCGAAACGCCAAAAAGGAAATCGAAATCATTCTGCAAAATGGTATCAAAGAGGGTAAGAGTGCCGCTGAAATATCCAAGTCGCTTAAAGGCTATTTGAATGAACCAGAACGCCTTTTTCGCCGTGTGAGGAACAAAGAAACGGGCGAACTGGAACTAAGTAGAGCGGCACAAAAGTATCGTCCAGGGCAAGGCGTGTATCGTAGTGCCTACAAGAATGCTATGCGACTAGCGCGAACGGAGATAAAGGCAGCGTATCACGAAGCACAATGGAATGCAGCGCAAAACATCCCTTTGATTGTTGGGTGGCAAATCGTTCTATCCAACAATCATACCACGTTGATAAATGGCAAGCCCGTGCCTTTCAAGGATATTTGCGATGAACTCGTTGGCGAATACCCTAAGTCGTTCAAGTTTCGAGGTTGGCATCCACAATGTAGGTGTCAGATGTTACCCATACTTGCAGGGAAAGAGGAACAAAAAGACCTATATCGAAAGATATTTGACGGAAAACGAGATGATTGGCAACCGCGCCAAGTGAAACGTGTATCGAAAGCCTTTAATGATTGGGTGCAATCTAATCAAGAGCGAGCCAAAGGATGGGCGAATATGCCACATTTTATCAGAGACAACCGCAAGTTCGTGCAGACAAAGTTTGAAGTGGATATATACACCGATGAAGAAAAGAAGTTCACGCACGCCCGAAAGACAAAGGAAGCAATGGAGCGCGTGTTAGCAGAACTTTCGGCATTGTATCCTGATGTTCCGAACACCGAACTTGCCGCAATTCATCACTATACACGAAATGGCGGAAACTATCGGCAACTGAACAAACAGATGGAGAATGGAACGCTAACCGACTTCAATCGTGCTGCACAGACCTTAATCGTACAAGGGCTGGAGAAATTGCCCGTCTATCAGGGTACGGTGTATCGCGGAATGATTATCAAGCGAAAGGAGTTTGAGCGAGTGTTTGGGGGCGGTAAAGGGTCGGTAGTTAAACAAAACCGCTTTGTGTCTTCAAGCAAGGATATGAATGTGGCTTTTGATTTTGCAACCAAGAAGCAAGAAAAGATGAGAAGAAACGAAGTACAGGTTTTCATAAAGATTGTGGGAAAAAGTGGTCGCGATGTTTCCCGAATATCAGAGTTTAATGGTAACTTTGCATCTGAAAATCAACAAGAAGTGTTATTCACAAGCAACACACCTTTTCGCATTGACAAATTAGACGATAAAGGTGATGTGATTTGGTTATATATGTTGGAAACATGAATAAAAAAGAACAAGACCCATTCGCAGAAATGAAGCAGAAATGGGAGGAAGCAAAACAACGCTGGAATGCTCTAACACCTGAACAACAAGAGGAAGAGCGAAAGAAGACAGCAGCCTATGATGAACGCATACTTGCCGAATCGGGCTACTTCGATGATGAAGAAGACGAACAAGAGCGAGAAGACGCAGAGTAAGCACATACGATAATGGCGAACCAGTTGTGACAGGTTCGCCATTATTATTGAGTAATCAAACCTCTATGTAGTGCAAGCCACAAAGAGGGCTATAATTCCGGTCGCAGCAGTAATAGTTAACAATGTCGTTGTTATTATCCACCTCCAGTCAATAGGATTGTGTTGTTTGGGGTTGATTTCCACATATAGCCTACCCCTATCGGAAAGAGAGATGGCTATGACTTCTCCTCCCTCCTCTTCGTGGATGTACATCAAGCCCTTTTGATGCAATTCCCTTGATCCCTCGCTGAATTGGCTTGGAAACATATGGTCGGGACAAGTTCTTTGCCCTTGTAATGCAAGCCGAAACACCCTTTTAGCGTCATTTGAAAGTTGGCTTAATGGTCAAATGTACTCCTAAAAGGGGGCAAAAATGCTCTCTTTTTCATTTAATGGTCAAATGTCCTCCTATAATAGTTGAACTCCTTAGTGTTTATCGGGGTTGAAAGCCCCTAATATGTTTCCAATAAGCAGTTCTCGCTTCTCTATCGAAAGTCCACGATGAAGCCGCAATCTCATCTTCAATACAGAGTTAAGAGACTCAATAGCATTGTTGGTGCGTGGAACTTGATCGCTTGGGAAATTCTCAAAGGTAAATAGTGCATTTAGATTGCGTTTTAAGCTATAAAAAGCACTTCGCGTTCTTCTATGAGTGAAGTGCCATTTGCCCTCTTCACCATAAGACTTCTCTTGCAAAAAATCTTTCCACTTTTGCCCCCATTTTTCAAGAGATTTCTCAAAGTCTAGGCGACTGACTGGTGTAAGTTTATGCGCCAAAGAATTGAGTTCTTTGGCCGCAGGTAAGCGAGGCTTAGTGGTGAGCAAATGTCTTATTCGCTGAAGTTGATGAAACTGACAATACTGATAAGGTATCTCAGGAAAGGCTTCCTTAATGCCTGATAATGCATCACTTACAATGGCTCTAATTGTAAATCCTTGATTTTGGAGATAGGAAACACCAGCTTGATAATCACAAATTCTCTCCTTACCACGTAAGAAGCGATAATGTAAGACTTTGTGTGTTGTTGCATCCATAAAAATGACTACTCCAAAGTTTCTACCCCAATACGTGGCATCCATTTGTAGCGTTATAGCAATGGGATGAATTCTGCAGGAAACATCCTGACTTTGGGGAACTTTTTTGAGATATCGTTGTAGGGTAGAAACTGAAATACCATATTTTTGCGCTGTTTCAAGCAATGTATGGCGCCCTTGTAAATAGAACTCAGCAATAGCAGCCTTATTAGGCTTTTCACGACCACTAAAATAGCATTGGCAACTCTTGCAATACCAATATGAGGAACCATGTTTAACTCCTTTGCGGATAACATCATGAGAACCGCATTTCTGGCACTTTTTTTACGATGATTTTTCATAATCGTACGATGAACACCTGCAAAGGTATGAAAAAGAGAGCATTATGCCCCCTTTCAGGAGTACATTTGACCATTAAGCCTGAAAGTTTGATGCGTTCCATTGCTCTAATGATTTGCCGCAAAGATACGAATTTATAATAGAATAGCCCCCGTGATGAAAGCGTAACTTTATCACACTTTCACCACGGGGGATTATTTATTTAGATGGATTTCAGCGTGAGACGGCCAAGGCTTTCATCAATCGACATCATCAGGCACTCTTGAAGCCCTTTTTTCAAGGCAGTGCAGGCATCGCCCAATTTATCGTTAATTATGCTTTCGGCCACATTCTCGCCATATATCTGCTCCATCACATTGCTTGCTTCACCGTATACGTCTTGTATTGTGCGAATGCACGCAATGAGGCGGGCAGTATTCTCACAAATGGGCAAACCCTTGATTTCATTAATCATTGCTTCCATTACTTCTTCCCCCCTTTCTTTGCCATGATTTGATGTAAAAACCAACGTCCGCGCTCTGTCCACACGGTGATATTGCTTGTACCTTGCGTGCCGTCCTGACGAGTGTAGGAGTGTGTGCGAGTCTTCGTGTAGTTCAGACCGCAATACTTTGCAGCTAACAATCATTGGCCGCTTTGGCGTATCATTACACCCCACTCTTTCAACAAGCCGTGCAGCTGCTCGGCGGTGCGCAGGTCGAGTTCCTTTGCCATTTGCGTGCTGGTGTAGGTGTTTACCGAGTTGAGGACGTTGTCGGTGTACTCAACCTTTGGGGCTTGCTCTTTGAGTTGCTCGCTTTGGTGGGTGATGGTTGCTTGGGCAGCTTCGAGTTGCTGTTGGTGCTTTTGGATGGTCGATTGTGCTACTTGCAACGCACGTGCCATTATCATTTCGGGCGTGTCCTCGGAATGATGGGTGAGGTAGCCACCTGATTGGCGGATTGCAGGCAAAACTTCTTCACACACCCAATCTTGAAATTGTTCTGCTTCTTCCTTACGACTTTGGAAGATGCAACGATACAAGTTGGGTTCGTCAATGAAGTTCATTTCTTGTATTCCACCTTTTGTCGGGGTGTTGATACTAACAACGCCCCTCGCTTTTAGCCTTGACTTGACATTTCTTGCCCCACCGCCGATTTCAAGAGCCTTACATACATCGGCAAGGCAGAAAAGAGGTTCACCACTTGCACCCTGTGCGGTGCGTACTTGCCCGAATCGGGCATTCTCAAATACTCGGACTTGGTTTTGTCCGCCGTCTGATAGGGTCTTGCCTATCTCGGATTGTCTTTCTTTCATCGTAGTACAATTATGAAAGTAATAGGCAATAAAAAACGGTATCGCCTTTCCCGTTGTACTACACCTCAAAAGGCAGTGGGTGCATTAACACGCCACACGGGGGTACGATACCGAAATATGTATAAGTCAGGGTATAAAAATACCGCTAACTGTGGATTGCAAGCGGTTCAACCGCCTTTTGAGAATTGTAGTACACCGCAAAGATAAGCAAAGTGCGTGAGGAGACCAAACAAAAACAGCGAAAAATTAAAGAAAAGTTTGTTTTTTCTGCATTTTGGGAAACTACTAAATAAAAGTAGAGTTATTTTTGCTCGCTTATTTGCTATTCAAATAAAAAGCAATATCTTTGTACTGTCAAAAGGATCGTAAGAATGAAATACAGCGAACTACATAGGAAACTCAAGAAAGCAGGGTGTTACCCGACAAACGGGGTAATTGCAGGACACCTCGAATGGTATAGCCCCCGTACAGGTAAGTATTTCCCTACCAGCCACCATGAGAAACAAGAGGTCGCACCAAGCACTCTGAAAAAGATTTGCAGGGATGCAGGGCTGTAATAGTCCTTTTTCTCTACTTCATAACAAACAATATAATAAACCAAGAAGATATGAAAGCAATAAAAGCACACATTGAGAGTAATGGGCAGGGCATGTACTCTGTCTATGTGGAAGAAGATTTGCCCTTTGGCTTGATTGGAGAGGGGTTCAGCATCGAGGAGGCAAAGGCAGATTTTATGGCAGTATATGAAGGTATGAGAGAAGCGCACAAGAAGCGCACTGGTGAGGACGTGGCTTGTGAGTTTTGCTTTGTAATGGATACCTCGGCACTCTTAGCCAACTACAAGTACATTCTCTCGCTGTCCGGATTGTCCAAACTTACAGGAGTCAACAAGGCACAGTTATCTCAATACGTTTGCGGCACAAGGCGTCCATCTCCAAGAACTCAGGATAAAATTAAGCGTGCAATAGCCGGACTGGGAAAAGAATTGATGGCAGTAAGTTTGTAAGGGACTATTGGCACAAGTATAGCTTTAGAACAAACAGAAGAGGGGGCATTTCTGCTCCCTCTTCTGTTCATTTAATGCGGTTATTGCTTCTTGCACCTTATTTTGATAGATGAGGTGCTTCCGCTTTCATACATTTTCAATTCGCATTGTGTGCCTGAAAGTGAAAGTACATCATATTTCAGATATTCGGTACCATCAATAAAGCACGTTATTGTCTTGCCCAGTGCCTTATACGTTCCTGAACCATTGCCAAAATAGCCACGTCCCGAGTAGGTGCCATCAACGTTAAAGGTAGCATACGTAGGTTTGAAAACCATTTCAGCGACAGACGTTGTTACATCAAACATTGTTCCGTCTTTTTGTTCAACGTGCGTAACACGCCAAGTTCCGTAAAGCATTTCCAATGGATAATCAAACCCATTTTGTGGTTCATCATCTTTTGAACATCCCGAGAATGCGAATACCATCCCTATGATGGCGAGAGTTGTGAGTAGAAATTTCTTCATGACTTTTTGTTCTTAGGTTTATCTAATTTCTTCATTTTCCGATAGCCTAATTTGAGTTCTTTCTTTACCTCAGGCAATGCTTTCTCCTGCGGCAGTCTTTCAGGTGCGGCACCAGTATTTTTTATCACCATATCTCGCACTTCCTTGCCCACGCTGTAGTGCGTTTGTTCAAGCTGCGCTTGCCCCTTGATATTTCTGCTCTTGATTTGCTCTTCTGTCATCGTTACACGGAAAAGGTTCGCTGCGAGTTCCGCACGTCCCATACCGTCAATGAGTTTTGTCTTTTCAACCCCTCTCTGTTTTGCCAGTTTCCACGATTCCATATTGTACATACCAAGATAACCTGCGTTCTGAAACATTGCGTAATCGACAACTTGTGCAGATTTGGCTACACTTGCAAGTGACTTGTTTCCATCCGTAAGTTCTTCTCGTATTAGCAATCTGTCTATCTCTTGGCTGCCTTGCACGTAGAGTTCGAACTTTCGTGTTTGCTCAGCGAAATAGGCCTTTGCTAAAGCCACCTCAGGTTTCCTGACATCTCCGTTCATTGCCGCCATATAGCAGGCAAAGCGTGTTAGTTTGAAGTCCTGAAATTCCTTGCCGTCTATCTCTCGCTTTATAGCGATGATGTTCTCATAGTGAGGAATATTGAGTGAAACAAAAGTCTTTGTGACACGGTCTAAGACCTTGCGAAATGCTTTAATTTCTGTATATCCAAGCATGACCATCACCTCTGATGCCCACCAAAAGGTGATTCCGTTTTGGTTCTTAAAATCCTCAAATGTGAGTATAGCTTTATTTTCCTCAATCATAATCTTAGTGGTATTTTATCTTGCAAAGATAACAGAAAGTTCTGAAAGAGACTGTTTTTTAGTTGAAGAAAATAGCATCTGTTCTTACTTTGAGTAATAAAACAAAGTTTTCGACACCACTCTATATACGAAACGATAGTGAAGTATATAGAGTTATATACTTTTCTTTCCTTTCCTTTGGATATACATTGCATTGCTTTTGCTATGCATTTGCATTAAATAATTGATTTTCAATACACATTTTTCTGCATAAAGCAACCTTGCTGCGTTGTTGATGATGTTGTTTCGGTACAGTGTAGGCATGTTTTGGGGCAACTTTACATCAACTTTGATGCACCATTTCAACAAGTGCAGTAACATTGCAATGCATTTGCATTACACTTGCTATGCAACTGCACTGTGGTAGTCCCGTCTTGCTCCTAAGTAGGAAATTTTTCTTCCCACGTAAGAATTTCTACATGGGAGTTAGTTTTATTTATCTCGTAGGTAGAAAAACTATCGATACAAAAACAACTCCAGTTCTTTGTTGATAACTTATGTGTAAGTACATCGCCAAACAAGAATGTATCACTATAAAATAAACTACCTTTGTGGTTGATTTGTAACATCAAATATTTTGAATATGAACTTTGAACAGATTCTTGCACTACTTGTTGCCAAATTTCAAGGCGTGCGAAAAGACGGATTGGAGCAGATGGCACGCATTCTTGCGTTACAATGCACCAACGAAGAAGAAGCGAAATCCCTTATCGAAAAGATTACTGATGCGCAAGTAAACGACTTCGTCAAGGAGTATCGCAAAGTTGTGGACAAGGAGGTTTCAGAAGCCGGAAAGACCCTTGAAACGAACTTGAAGAAGAAGTTTGACTTTGTGGAAAAGAAAACCGACCCCGAACCCGGCGGAGGAGGTGCAGACCCAAAGCCCGACGACATTGCAACAATTGTAGCCAATGCAGTTGCAGGAGCTGTAAAGCCACTTCAAGACCGATTGGAAAAGTACGAACAAGGGGAAGTCGGCAAGTCAAGGCTTCAAGCATTGCAAGACAAACTTTCAGCGTGCAAGGACGAAACGTTCAAGGCTCAAACCTTGAAAGACTTTGCGCGAATGAATTTTGATTCGGACGATGCTTTTAATGAATACTTGTCTGAAAAGGAAGCTGACATCAAAACCGCAAATCAGAGCGTGGCAGATGCGAACTTGCGTCAAGGCGCAGGTGCGCCAATGATGGCACAGAAGAATGAAGACGGTGTTTCAAAGGCCGTATCAGACTTTATTGCAAGTCAAAAGCCCGATGCCAATGCTCTAACGGGCAAGGAAGTTTAACAAGTAAAGTAGTACAACTATGAGTATGACTATCAAACGAAAGAAAGACAACCGTGTTGTGAAGTGTATTCTTCACCGCACGGCAGACATTCCCGGCGGTGTAGGTGTTTCAGTTGCCAATTTGGGTGGTTCTGCACTCTTGGAGGGTACGCCTATCGGTAAAGGAAGCGGTGGTTTGTTCGAGGTTTGCAAAACCGCAAAGGTTCTTACGCAAGCCGAAGCGAGTGCAACGACCTATGAAGTAGCAAAGGGACACCACTTCAAGGTGGGCGACCGATTTGCAGCAAATGATTGCGATGGACAAGTAATTTCGGCTATCGACAGAAACGATGAAGCAAAGGACGTTATCACCGTTCAAACAACGCTTGGAAAGGTTGTAAAGGCTGGGGACTGTGCTTTTGAAAGCAAGGGAGCAAACACCACCCTTAAAGTAACCCCTATCGCCATTGCAGGCTCAAATGAAGACGTTGAGAATGGCGAAAACCTTTGGGTATCAGCTTGGGTGATTGGAGTTGTCCAGGAGGGAAACGCCCCAGCCGTGGACGTGAAAATCAAGTCTGCACTCAAGGGCATTGTGTATGTGTAACGCTAAAAAATAATCAGTATGCAAAGAACATTGATGGTAGGGCTTAACGAGCGCGATATGGAAGCCGTAATTCACACTTACGACTTAAAGGATTACTATTATCCGACCCTGTTTCCGCTGAAAGAAACAAACTTCCTGACATGGAAGATGCTTGAAGCACAAGCAGGCTTGAAGATTGCCGCCGACCTTGTTTCACGAGGTGCAACAATCCCCAAGAAGATGCGAGATACTATCAGTCGTATTCAAGGGGATATTCCTAAAATCTCTATTTCTCGTGAAAAGACGGAAGATGAGCTTACGGAATACGATGTTATGGTGGCCATGTCGAGTGGAAATCCCGATCTGAAAGCCCTTGTTGAGTTTTGGGCGGAAGATACTAAGTTCTGTTGGGATGGTGTTGCCGCCCGCGCAGAATGGATTGCGCTGCGCCAAATCTCACTCGGTAAGGTCAAGTTCACGAACTCAAACAACGCCGCAGTCGTAACCGAGTATGACGTGGATTATATGATTCCGAAAGAACAGAAAATCGGTGTCGCAACATCTTACGCATCGGGAACATCTGGCAAGCCTTTGAGTAAGGACATTCCGGCCGCTCTGAAGAAAGGAAAGGCAATTGGGGCGAACTACAAGTTCATGTTTATGAACGTGGAGACGTTTGCCAAGTTTGCATCGCAAGAAGAGGTTGTCAAGAAGTGTGCAACGCTGATTGAGAGCATCACGGGAGCATCAGACACACCCGACCTGCAAACGGTGAATGCCTATCTTGCGAAGAAGAAAGAATTGTACAAGGGTCTTCAAATCGTTGTTATCGACCAAGATATTACGATTGAGCTTGCAGATGGTACACGCACCACTTCAAATCCTTTTGAAGATGATGTTATTCTTTTCTCTGAAAGCAAGGTGCTAGGTAATACTTATTGGAAACGTCCTATTGATGCCAAGAAGATGCCCGGAAGTGTTGCCGAAAAGGTGATGCACGGACATACGCTTATCAAGAAGTATTCGACCGAAAGCCCAGTGCAGGAGGTAACGGAGGGTATCAGTAATCTTTTCCCCGCGTGGAATTTGGCTGGTCGCTCGGTTCTTATGCAGGTGAGCGCGACTTCTTGGAATAAGAACTAACAAGGCAAGGGTGGGTATTTAACTATACCCACCTAAGCCTATAAAATCAATCAGGAGCAATGACAAATAAACAATACTTGACCAAGGCACTTTCGGGGCTGAACATATCAGAAGACGACATCGACATTGTTTTGTTGAAAGCATCGCTTGACGCTGATGCAGAAGCGGACGTTCGTGCGTGTGATGTAGCAACCTATCAAAGAATGTCGGTTATCCTAAAAGGGGTAATGCAGAATGTTTCAGAGGGTGGGTACTCAATATCTTGGAATGTTGAAGCCGTGAAACTCTATTACAATGCACTTTGCAACGAATTAGGCTTGGAAAATGTATTGTTTGCTCGTCCTAAAATCCGCAACAAGTCAAACTTATGGTAATAAAGCAATACCCACACTACTTGTTTGCCTTGACAACGGGAGAATCAACGCAGGGAGAAGATGGGCGTTGGTCTGATGAAGACCAACAAACCATATTCTTATCAATGTGTAGAGAGGAAACCGATGGTCGAGGTTCGGAGATTCAGACCGCCGATGGCACTTATCGCAAGTATTCGGCTATCATTCAGATACCCAAGGGGGCTTTGACGATAGATGAGGGTACAAGTGTATTTGTGTCAAACCGTGAAGATGGTTCAGATGTCCGCATAAAGGGGGTTGCATTGAAATTTGACAAAAGACAGTTACATTCACGGCTATGGGTATAGAAGCACAATTCACAAAAGAAGAGGTTCAAGAACGTTTCGATGCGTTCTTGGGGCAAATTCAAGAACAGCAAATCAAACGATTGCAGAAGCTGGGGGAAATGTGTGTAAACCACGCACGCTCCATACCGAAAGAACAAGGTTTTGAAGACCAAACGGGCAACCTACGTTCTTCTATCGGTTATGCCGTGTTCGTTGATGGTGTTGCCGTGCATACTTTGTACAACGAAGTAGGCGGTGGAACTATCGGAGCAAAGGCAGGGCAAGAACTTTCTGCAAAGATTGGAGAACGAACAAATGGTGTTTGCCTTGTCGTAACAGCAGGAATGAATTACGCCCTATATGTTGAAAGCCGGGGCGTGATGTGATAGCAAGTGCAGAGCAATTGGCGGAAAGAGAGTTGCCCCGAATGCTTGAAAAGTTGATTGATAACATCAAAAAAGCGGCAGAATGAAGACTTCCTTTGATATAGACAAGATTGTTTTTGAGTTGTTGAGTGGTTCAAGAGAGTTGAAAAGCGCAATAAAAGGCGGAATCTACTATCAGAACGACAGACCCGACGGCTCAACCGATGAAGACGTTGTAATTAACACTATAACGATGACACAAGACTTCTTGCCACAAATCGCAACAAGCAATGTGAACATCTATGTAGCAGACAAGAAGCGACGGATTAAAGGAACAGAGCAGTTTAAGCCTAATCACGAGAAGTTGTCAGAGCTGACAAGGATTGTTTTAGACGTGTTGCGAAGTTCGAGGGTTGATGGGTTGAAATTGATACCTGAAAGCCAATCAATTCTGCAAGAAGCGAACATAAAACAGCACTTCTGCAACATACGCATCGCTTGGAATATACAAACATATTAAAAATAGGTAGTTATGATTATCACATTAGGACTTAGTGAGATTTTGGTGGGCAAAGCTGCACCAAATGGTGTAATGCCGGCAGCTTCTACGATGAAGAAGATTGGCAAGACCTACAAGGACACAGCCAAGCTCAATCAAGACGCGGCAGAAGTAACAGAACACTTCGAGGAGGGAAACGCCGTTCCCGTGGTTCGTAAGGTCGCTAAGAAAGCACCAAAACTTACATTCTCCATTATGGATGCCGATATTGACACTTTGGTTGAATACGTCGGCGGTACAAAGGTGAACAAAAGCGGTTCAGAGAAGACCAAGTGGGCTTTCGACGGAAGCGAAATTGTCGAGAATAAGGCTATTCTTGTAAAATCTGAACAAGGTCTTTATTTCGAGATTCCCAACGCCAGCATCGAAGCCAACATCAATGCCGATATTTCGGCAAAAGGAATCTTCCTTGTTGAATTTACGGTAACGCCTTGTGCCGTTGATGCTGGTAATGCTATTCGAGCTTATGACCCAAAGGAGGCGTAAGCCACTCTTTTTTTCATTGTTGTATCTGAGGAAGTCCCAACCCCGTGTGTGTTCGGGGCTTCCTTTCCTTTTAATGATGTTGTATGGAAGAAGCAAAGAATGCACTTGAACAAGAACGTTCTGAACTGAACGCCCTAATTGGTAGAGGGGTGTCGTTTGAGGTGCAAGATGTCGAAATTCGACACAAAACATATTTATGGGGACTATTTAAGAAAAAAGTCCTTGTGCCTATCACACGGAACTTCGTAATCGAAGAACCTACACTTGGTACGCTTGACCGTCTTTCGTCTGAATGGGTGGAAATGGCGATTGATGAAGAAGCCATCAAGGGTGATGATGGTATGCTTCACGCTCGCAAGATGACTAAACGGCACGCCTTGCGTTGCGCAAGGGTTATTGCACTTGCGGTTCTTGGGTCTGATTACCTGATAGCGAAAGCGGGCAATGGTGGAATTGTTAGATACGAAGAAGACACGAAACGCCTTGAAGATCTGACAAAATTATTTGCCCGGAAAATCAAACCATCTGAATTGTACCAGCTCTATGTGCTAATCAATGCAATGTGCAATTTAGGGGATTTTTTGAACTCTATTCGGTTGATGTCCGCCGACCGAACAACAATACCAATTCGGATAGAGGAAAGCAACGAGGGTTAAGAAGTCCGCACGGTAGGCGCGGTGCAATTTGCGCCCATTTCGGTTGGACGTTGGACTATCTTACAAATGGAATTGCGTGGTCTATGGTTCAAAAAATGATGCTTGATGCACCAAGTTATGACATTGACGACCACGAAGAAGAAGTGATAAACCTTTCTGATAGTAGTGGAGAGGATATTATGAATTATGTAAATAGCTTGATGTAATGGCAAATATAGATGGAGGTGCATTGTCGTTCAAGTCCGTAATGGAGAACGACCAAATGAACAGTGCAATTGAAGAAACATTGCGTCGTGTACAAGGGCTTTCAGAGGCGACGGTTGCTGGTGGCAAACAAATGGATAAGGCGTTCATGCAGACTGCAGATGGCATTAGAGAAGTACTTGGGCAGATTGGACAGGCGTGCGAAATGCATGAGGCCAAAATCAGTGAACTTGAGAGCCAATACAACCAATTGGGTAGGGAGGCAAGCGCGGCATTTATGGCTGGGCGCGATGAAGAGTACAGGGCAATACAAGAAACACAAGCTGGAATTCGAGGAGAAATTGCGGTGCGTAAACAAGCCCTTGAAGAAGCGCGCAACTTGTCGAATGAACTTGACAAGGAAGCCGTCAAGCGCGAAGAGGAAACAAGGCTGGTTCAAGAGAATGTACAGGCTCATCAATCTTTGCGTGGACGTATCAGGGAACTCAAAGAGGAGATGGCATTGTACAGGGAATCTAATGGCGACCAAACTGAAGATTATCGCAGAATGTCTGCAGAACTTGGTCGTTTGTCGGACATTCAAGGCGACATCTCTACACAGGCGAGAATTCTATCTAACGACCAGGCAAAGTTTCAAGGCTTCATTCAGGGGATTTCGGGGCTTTCAGGTGCATTTTCAGCCGCAACGGGGGCAATATCATTATTTGCAGGAGAAAACGAAAATCTGCAAAAGGTAATGACAAAGGTTCAAAGTGTGATGGCGATTGCAATGGGTATGCAATCTGTTGCACAAACCTTGAATAAAGATAGTGCGTTTCAACTCGTAACGCTTAATGGCCTTAAAGAATGGTGGGCTGGAATAGTCGCAAAAGCAACAGTTGCAGAAACGGCAGAAGCAGGTGCAATACAATTAAATACAGCAGCCAAGGAGCAAAATGCTGTGGCTACTGGGCAAGCAGCCGTAACTGAAACATTGGACACAGCGGCCAAGGGGGCAAACACGGCAGCAGCAACAGCAGGTGCGGTGGCAAACTTCACCCTTGCTGGTGCATTTCGTGCTGTTAGTTTGGCAATCAAATCAATACCTGTGTTCGGGTGGATTCTTGCCAGTATATCTGCACTGATAGCGATCGTATCCCATTTTACGAGCAAGGCAAATGAAGCCAAGAAAGCACAAGAGGAGTTCAGTAAGGCAATGATTGAGGGTTCCTACAAGCCTATCGGGAAGATTGAGGAACTATCGGCAAAGTACACTGCACTTGGCAATAATATCAAGGAGAAAGAACAATTCATCAAGGATAACAAAAAGGCTTTTGACGAGCTTGGTGTGGCCATTAACAGCGTGCGCGATGCTGAAAACCTCCTCATTGCCAACAAAGAGCGCTTCGTTTTGGCGCAAATTGCCAAAGCAAAAGCTATGGTCTACACCCAGAATGCACAAAACGATATCAAAGAACTTATGAAGTTAGAATCCGAGCGTGATGGAATGCCAGATAAAATCACAAAGGAATCCTACAATCGAAACACTGGGGAATATGTCACTTACCAAGTAGACAATAGCGCAAAGAAGCAAAAAGAGAGAGAAATAGAAGAACTGAAAGGGAAAATCAAGCAAGGATACAATAACGCCTTCATTGAAGAGAAGAACTCTCTTTTCAACCTCAAGAAAGGAGGTATTGCCGCCATCAATGACTACGCAGATGGAACTGTCGGTGCTATCGAACAGGCAATTTCCAGGAAGCAGGAGGCGCTCAAACGCCTTAAGCCAGGTAGCAAAGAGTGGCGCAAGGCTAACAAAGAAATCGCGGCCTTGCAAAAACAGATATCTACAGCCACTCCAACCTCAAAAAATGACAAAGACCCATTTCTAGATATGCTGGAGAAACGTAGAGCGGAGTACGAGCGCTATAAGACATGGGTTAACTCTTCCAATAAGGACATACAGAAAGCAGCCAGTACAGAATTTGCCACTTTGCTTAAAGACGGAAGCAGTTACAAAAAGTTCTTGGAAAATCTTCAATCCAAAATCAGTTTAGAGCCACAAAATAATCAAACGGCTAAACAATTATCTGCTATTCGGAATGAACTGGCAGAACTTAGCAAGGTTACAGTTCTTGATGCTTTCAATGAAAGCTTACAAAAAGAACTTGATGGAGCTGATAGTGTATTGAAGCGCCTTGACATCATCGCACAAAAGCGCAACGAGTTAGCTAATGATGGCAGCGATATTGACGAAGATAAGAAGCAAGCGTTGGACGATGCAGAAAAGAATGCGTTGCAAAAGCAAGAGGAGGAAACGCAAAAGTTGCTTGATGATTATGCTTCTTACCTTGACAAGAAAATAAAACTTGACTTGGAATATAGCAACGATTTGGCTTTGCTTGAAAAAGCAAGAGCAAAGGCAACCACGGACGAGGAACGCCGAAAGATAGACGCGGCAAAGGCCAACAGAAAAGCGCGGTTTGACACAGATTACAACACGCTGGGGTCGGCAGACTACGCCCAAATGCTGCAATCCTACCAGTCATTTGAACGGAAGCGGTTGGACATCACCGACAGCTACGAGCAGAAAAGAAAAATTGCAGCAGAAGCGCTGGCCATCTTCGAACACGACCTAACCAATGCCACGACAGAGGAAGAACGCAAGGCGGCCTTGCAACGCATCGAGGCCAACAAGGAGATGCTGCGCGAAATGAACAGACAGGAAAGTCGCGATAACCTCAACCTCAATTTCGAGCAATTGAAGATGTCGCCTGAATACATCCGTGCTTTTGAAGACTTGGATTTTGCTTCCACAGAGACGTTGAAACACCTCATTGCCAAGTTTGAGGAAGTTAAAAACTCCGTGGGTGAAAACCTCAATCCCGAAGACCTCAAGCAGTATGTCGATGCCATCCAAAACATGGTGGACGAGCTGAACGCGAGAGACCCCTTTGCAGGGTTGAGGCAGGCTTTCAACGCTCAGAAGATGGCGATGCATGAACTGAAATCTGCACAGGCCAACCTGAATGCCGTTCGCGCCAAGGGACAACAAGGCAGTGAAGAGGAGGTCAGGGCCCTTGCTCGTGTCAATAAGGCCAAGGACAATCTCAACAAGGCGAATGCACAAGTGAGAAAGTCAGAAAAGGAGATGCAGCGGCAAGTCAACCAACTTTGTCAATCGCTCAAAGAAGTCGGCGAGGCCGTTGGTGGTCAAGCCGGGCGCATCATCTCTCTCATTGGCGACATCGGCACTTTCGTGACGAGCACCATAGATTCGGTGAAGTCCGTGGCCTCAACAGGGGAACAAGCCATCTCTGCGATAGAGAAAGCATCGGTTATTCTTGCTGTGATTTCGGCCGCTTATCAAATTGCCACAAAGATTGTGAGCATGTTCAGCGGTGATGATGGAACTGCGGCCTATGAAGCAGCACAAAAGGTCTATCAGTCCTATACCGACACCTTGCACAAGGTGATAGATGCCGAGCTGGAGCTGATGGAAACCATGTCGGGAAAAGACGCACAAGGGAAGTACGAACATGCCATCTCACTCATCAACAAGACTGCAGATGCTGCGCGCGAACTCGGCAAACAATACCTGAGCGCAGGCGCATCCAAAGGCGTTTTCGGGATTGGCTCAAAGGCTTCACATGGTGTCTCTCAACGTAAGGATATGTCGAAAAAAGCTTGGGATGAAGCCCGAGAGGTGGCCAAAGCCTACGACATAGACTGGTCGAAAATCTCAGATGGACGAATGACGGGGCTTTTCGATTTGAGCACGAAGCAGCTTAAGGCACTGCGCGACAATGCCCCACTGTTCTTCAGCCAACTTCATTCCGACACGCGTAAGTACATTCAGGATATCATTGCTGCCGACGATGCCACGCAAGAAGCCGCAAAGCGTGCCAATGAAACCCTTGTGGGCATCTCCTTTGACGCGATGCGCAATGACTTCCTTTCGGCCTTGCAGGAGATGGAATTGGACGCCAAGAACATCTCTAAGAACATTCAAGAGTATATGCGCAAGGCGCTCATCAACGACATGTTCAAAAAGAGCTATCAAGGAGAACTGCAAAAATACTACGATGCCTTTGCCGCTGCGATGAAAGAAGATTCGGAGGGTGGGAGCTTCATTACCGACAAGGAGAAAGCGAGACTTGATGCCATCCGTGAGCGCATCGTGAGCGGAGCAGTGGCTGCTGCGGAGGAAATCAATAAGCAGTTCAAAGATACGACGGATGCAGCCAGTGACACCTCTCTGACAGGGGCTGTAAAGGGCGTTTCGGAAGAGACCGCAAGCGTCGTTGCCGGCCAATTGAACGCCATGCGCATCAATCAGGGAGAAGTCAACAATATGCTCAGACAACAATTGTCAGCCCTCAATCAGATTGCCCACAACACCTCTTACAATCGACATTTAGAAAAGCTGGATGGCATTCTCACGGCATTGAAAGGATCGCAACATGACCCCTTGCGCTCACAAGGACTACAACAATAAAAACACATGGATATGGAAGCCAACAATCTCATTCTGAACCTCCCTTTCGATGAAAGCAGCGGTTCAAACGTGGCGTACGACTACAGCCCAAATCGTGCAGACGTCGCGGTGCATTCGGCTGCCTTTGTGCCGGGGCGAAATGGCAATGCCATCAAGTTCACCGGCGCTGGATATGGAGAAGTGACCAAGCAAATCTTCTCCAATCTGAATGCCCCCTTCACGATGACCTTATATGTTCAGCCGCTGAAAGTAGAGACCGGAACACCTACCACCCTTATCTGGGTGTTGAACTTCGTGGGACTGAACCACTACATTGAAGTGCCGATTGAAGCCAAGCCGCAAGTGTGGCTTCATCTGGCCTTGGTGCGGCAAGGCGTGTTGTACAACTTCTTTGTCAACGGGCAACTCGTCAAGACGCTGACGCAGGAGGAAGCATTGCAAGGCGTGTCGCTCAACCAAGACTACTATGGGGGTGAATATGGACTTTGCTTGCTGGATGATGTCAAATTGTATGATGTTGCATTGACGGGGGAAGAGTTGTTGCAGACATCAAGCAGTAATAAGCAACAAGCCTACACGCTTGATGGGGTCGATTTCAGAGAATACGGTGTGTTTGTTTCTGAATCCGACGGCGTATTGAACCGTCCCAAGCTGAAACCCCTTGCCAACGTCTCTTGGGACAACTATCACGGTGAAGATGTCGATTTGAACCACATGTACTACGAAGCACGAGAAATCACACTTTCTTGCTTTATCAAGGCACAGACAAAGAATGACTTCATTGTGCAGATGTCGAGGTTCGAACAGCAATTCGACAAGCGGGGCCTGCACCGCCTGGTGATAGACGTTCACCCGATTAAGCCGCTCATCTACGAAGTCTATTGTAAGGACGAAATCAGCGTGTCGAAGAAGTGGAACGACGCCTTGATGGTCGGCACGTTCAAGTTGAAACTGACAGAGCCGCAGCCCGTGAAGCGGGTGTTGAAGCACATCCGCGTATCAGAAGCGACAAAGACTTGCAGCATCAACATCAGTACGCACAAACTGGTGAACATCTTTTGGGGCGACGGCACGGTGGATGAAGACATTTCGGGCAACAACATCGTTATATCGCACATCTACAAAGAGAATGGGGAGTATTTTCCCGTCATTACAGGGTGCATTGACGAGATAGCCACTTTCCAAACCAACGCAATCATCGTATGGAACAAATTGTAATCACACGCAAGGACGGCACGACCTACCCGCTTGCCGTGAAGAAAGACGCAACAGCCATCAAGGAAGCCCGGCAGTCGTGGGGCTTGCTTGGTGATGATGTTGTAAATATCAGCGTTGAAAGCCCTTATCCTCAACATTACGAAATAGGGGACTATTTCAATGTATTTGGCAGGACGTACAAGCTAAATCAATTGCCACGCGTGCGAAAAATCGGAATGCACAAATACGCCTATGAATTGACTTTTGAGGGCGTACAATATGACCTTTTGCGTGCATTCTATGACGTTACAATTGAAACAACGGGCAATACACTTCAAGATGTGCAAGGGGACGCTTTGACGGGCGACTTAAAGCGGTTTGCAAGTGTGCTTATCTCCAATGCAAACAGAGTATTTCCCGGTAAGTGGAAGTTGGGGGCTTGTCCTGATACTATTGCAGATAAGACATTGACATTCGGAGATGGCGACAATTGTTTGGCGGTCTTTCAAAACCTTTGTAAAACGTTCGATGTAGAAGCAAGTATTTCAGAGCTGAATGGTATTCGTACAATCGATTTCTTCAATCGAGTTGGAACAACACACCCTTTCGTTTTTGAGTTTGGAAAGGGGAAAGGATTGTATGCCCTTGACAGGCAGAACGTGGATAGTAGCAACATTGTTACACGTCTTAAAGTGTTCGGTTCTGATGATAACATAACAAATAAGTATCGGGCAAACAGACTGTGTTTGCCGGGTAAGAGCAAGGCGCAATCATTTATCGAGCAAGCAGACGCCGTGCAGAGGTATGGAATACACGAAGCACGAAAAATCTTTGAAGACATCAAGCCAACATTCAAAGGCAAGGTAACGGCAGTTGTGTCTGGTAGTGTACTCCAATTCAAGGATGCGAGTATGTTTGACCTCAATGCAAAGGAAGCTGATGGAAAGACAACGAAGTATCTTGTTGCAGGTGTTAGTGCTAAAATACACTTCAATACGGGCAATCTTGCTGGCTATGAATTTGACATTCATAAATACGACCACTCAACAAGAACGTTCACATTGAAGAAGCTAACAGACGACCGCGGGGACGTATTCCCATCTGCAACTTCTTTGGCTTTTCAATTTGCGGTTGGTGATGAATACAAGATACTTGATGTTACATTGCCCGAACAATACCAAACAGAAGCAGAACACAAACTGCAAGAGCGAGCAAACGAGTACTACAAGCAGAACAGCCAGCCTAAAGTGAAGTATGGGTTGAGCGTGTCAAAATCATATCTTAAAAGGCTGTTTGGTGAAGATGTAGAAGCAAGTTTATTTTCACCCGGCGACTATATCAATATCAATGATGATGATATAGGAGTAAGCAAGGCAATACGCATTCAATCACTACAACGTAACTTGCTTGACGTGTACGATTACACTTTGACAATATCAGATACGGCAGAAAATAATATCACAACAAGGGTTATTTCTGAACTTATCGATATTGATAAGATTACTACAACGCACAATCTTAAAGACCCAACAAGGGCAAGAGCGAATTGGCGTTCTTCTCGTGAAGTTATGGGTATGGTGTTTGACCCGGATGGGGATTACTACACCGATAAGATTAAGCCTAATTCGATTGACACACTTGCACTTTCGGTTGGTGCTAAATCAATGCAATTTGCCTTGCAGAATGTTGTGTTTGAACCTAACTATCAGGGTGCAAAGAATATGGTTCGTGTATCGGCAGGCTCTTTAACGCATTACACAATCGAGGAGCAACCAAGAACGTGGTTTATTGCATCTTCGATAACCGGATTGCCCGAAGATGGAAAGGCATATTACATATTTGCTAAATGTGCAAAGGGAGGAACGGCTGCAACGATTGTATTTAGCAAGGATTCTATCAAGACAGACCAAGATGTGAACAACTATCATTTTTGGATTGGTGTTATCAATTCTGTTGATGCTGATTTGCAAGCACGTTCGCTTGCCTTGTCTTACGGGTTTTCAATGATAAATGGGCGTTTCATCAAGACGGGTCGCATTGAGAGTGCCGATGGCTCTACTTATTTTGACCTTGACGACGGAGAAATTGGTGGTCGAGTTATCTTCACTTCAAATGGACAACCGCAAAGCCTTGAAGAGTTCAGTACAGATGTTCACAATCAGATTGATGGAAAAATAGAAACGTGGTTTCAGAAAACAAGCCCGTCTTTGATTTGGAAGACAAACGACGAAAGAATAAAACACATCGGGGACTTGTGGTTTAATACAGAAACAAAGGAGTTGAAACGCTTTTCTGCAACGTATGCTTGGGAGCTGATAGAGGACAAAACGGCAATCAAGGCGTTGGACGATGCTTCAAAAGCACAAGAAACAGCTAATGGCAAACGTCGTGTGTTCGTAAATACCCCTTACACACCCTACGATATAGGCGATTTGTGGCTTGATGGTAATGTTTTGAGAAGATGTAAGGTTGCAAGATTGCAAGGAACATACAACGAAGCCGATTGGGTTCTTGGCGTGTCTTATGATAACACGAAGACAACTATTGATGGAGGATTGGTAACGTCGGGGACAATACAAGTTGCCGGTGATAACACTTCAATTCTTGCTGGAATGACAGGCAAAGGCACAGCTGCCAACTCAATACGCTTTTGGGCTGGTGCAGCATTCGCGGATAGAGCAAATGCACCATTTAGAGTTCTGCAAGATGGAACAACCTATATGACAAAGGCGAATGTATCAGGTGTTATTGATGCACAAGCTGGGCGTGTCGGTGAATTTGACATTAGCCATGGTGCAATCACTTCTGTTAGCAACATCGCCGGCCAGCCTAAAAGAATAAAAATATCCAGAAATGGCATATCTTATACAGAAAGTTCCAATCAAGTTACTACATCATTTACCATTGGAGATGCATCCTTTTTATCACACAGATGTGCAGGAGTTTTTCAAATTAGCACCTCCTCACCATCCACTGCAACAAGTGGACGTGCGCTCTATGCAGTGGCAGATGCTCCTGACATAATGTTAGGTAATGCACTACCCATCCGGGCATTTGAATAACTTGGTAACACCTATGGTATTGGAAAGCAAGCGAACTTTCACACTGGATACATCGGGGAAGCTAAATCAGATGTCATCATCACATACTACAAACTCACACACCAGTACCATTTTACCCAATGTACCACCGCCTATCTTGCAGTTCGACTTCCGACAAAAACACAAATAGACGAAGAAACTAGTAACCGCAACGTTATTTTCAATATAGAAATTGTCTGCGATAGAGAGATGCCCAATCGCATTAAAATTTGCTCAAGTGTCGGTGCGCAAATCTACAATAATGATGGCGGAGCAATTGATGGGGTAGATATGATGAAAGGTGATTCTTTGTGTTTGAGGTACTACAATGGTGGGTATCACGTCTTGTTCAAGCAATACACAACATAGGTTGTAGGTTCAAAAGTTATATCTTACTTATTCAAAAATATTTTATAGTAATATATTATGTAGTAACTTTGTAAAAATAAAATTCGGATTATGTCAGTAACACGTTCAGGGGAACAGGTTTCCTCACAAATCGGAAAGATGGGAGCAATCACGGGTTTACAAGATAGTACATTTTGTTTGCCCGATGGTCAGTTCTTCAATATCAAGAACGACGGCACAAGTGCTATTGAACTTATGGTACAGCTTGCGGGTATGCAGGATGGGGATTTCATTACAACCAAGTTTGATGTTGGTTGGAATCCCGAAATTATTAAGGCGGTGAAGCAAACTTCACTGTCAAGTATTAACTTAAAATGGGGCTACTAATATGGGAATCGTTCTTGGAATAGGGCAAACACGCCCTCAAACGCCTTATGATTACTTCTATGGTATTGAATGGGACGTAACGGTGTCAAATCCAAAGCCTACAAGAATAGGTAAAATGGAACTTCACGCATCATTACCTGTTCAATCATTGATGCGTCGTTGTGTGCTTAGAGATAACGGCACAATCGCCTATTATCTGCACGCAAACGATAGCACAAAAAGGGACAATTCTGCAGAAGCTAAACTTGACGGAACAGACGGACAAGTAATGGTTGAAATTCCAACTTGTTACGTCAAATTTGAAGCAGATGGAAACAAACGACGCTTTTTGATGTCCACACACGAGTTGCCGGGCTTTCAAAAGTGGGAGCGTTGTTTTGTTTCAGCGTATGAAGCTACAATTCAACGTTCGACAAGCAAACTTTCAAGCGTTGTGAATGCAACCGCCGACTATCGTGGAGGAAATAATGATGCGTCAAAAGACGACAAGTTTACTTCACAGCTCGGAAGACCAGCAACCAACTTCAACACAACAAACGCCCGAACTTATGCACGAAACAGGGGGTCGGCAAATTGGAATTGCAACACCTATAACGTTCAAAAAGCATTGTTTTGGTTCTTTGCAGTTGAGTATTGCAACTTCAATTCACAAGATACATTCAATGCAAGTCTTGACGATAACGGCTATCGACAAGGTGGGCTTGGTAAGGGAATCACCGATTTAGGCAATTGGGATAAGTTTGGGTATTATCCACCCGTTCCTTGCGGTATTACAAATAGCCTTGGTAACAAGTCGGGGTATGTTGAGTACGTTTGCGCAAAATCTGATGATGGGAGCCTTGCGCCTCAAACGCTGCAAGCTATTTCGTACAGAGGTGTTGAAAATCCCTTTGGACATTGCTGGGCAATTACAGATGGGGCAAAGTGCCTTATTCAATCAGATGCAGACGGCGGACGCTCGGAGTTCTACGTTTGCAATGATAAGGAGAAATGGAATAGTAACGGCGTTGCTGATTATGAGTTAAGAGGTATTTTACCACGAAATGATGGCTATGTGAAAGAAATAGTTATCGGTGAGTTTGGAGAGATAATGCCGTTGAAAATCGGTGCTGGTTCAACAACCTACTTTTGCGACTACTTTTTGAATAGGGTGCCCGATAGTGGTGTTTCTGAACGTGTCCTTTTGTTCGGTGGATTTTCAACGAGCTTCATGAAATCGGGCTTCATATGTATGAATGTGTGTTGGACAGCTAGTGATATGTATGCGGCTATAGGTTCTCGGCTTTGTTTCGTGCCATAATAGGTAGTTCTTTAATGATAGAAAAATAATTGTATATGAAATTAAATTCATTAGCATCTAATTCCTTTTATGATATGGTAGTAGGTATGCCGTCTTGTATTCAAAAAGACAACGATGGTTCATTTCTGTATCGTTACAACATTCAGCCGCAAATGGGTGCAGATGAAGAGAGCGGAGAAGAGAAGCAGGTGGGTTGGCAATGTCGCGAAATCCGTATTTGGGAGCAACCGACGAAAAGTGCCTTGAAAAAGGCAATCATTCGTTCGGTTGTTGATGAAACGGAGGAATTGGGTATTGTGAATGCCTACAACAAGCACGTTTTAGGCATAAAGAAAGACCCAAAAGCAGTGGAAGAATACAAGAGTTTTCTTCTTTTCACAGAAGACTTGGACGAAATGTTGAGCAAAGAAATCAAGGAATAGGACTATGGAATATGTAAGATTCTTTTTTGATGGCATCTTTAACTATGGCACGCGATTCGGCATCTTCCTTTTAGGAGCTTTATGGGGATTGATAGAGCCAACAATACCCTTTGCCGGTATTTGCATTTTTGCAATTGTCACCGACTGTATTACGGCGTACAGATTGGGCAAGCGAGTTAAATCGCAGAATCCGAACGCAAAGACCGACGATGCAAAATTCAGGAGCAGCTACGCAAAACGTATGTTTTACACCCTCCTCATCGTGTATGCGTGTACCATCTTGGGGTGGCTTATAGACACTTTTATTTATCCATTTGTAAACTTGTATTTGGCAAACTTTATCAGCGGCGGTTTTTGCTTGGTTCAACTTCTGAGCGTTTTAGAGAACGAAAGTAGTTGCAACAACGCGCGATGGGCAAAGGTTTTGCAAAAAGTACTAGTAAACAAGGCAGCACGACACTTGGATATCAGCGAAGAAGACTTAAAAGAAAGGGAGTAGAACAATGGCAAATATCAACATTTTAGCCCCATTTATCAAGAATTGGGAGGGCGGATTTGTGAACGACCACGCAGACCGCGGTGGCGCAACAAATAAAGGTGTGACAATCGCGACTTATGAAGCGTATTGCAAGAAAAAAGGTTTGCCCCGTCCATCAGTGGCAGACTTGAAGAAGCTTTCGGATGCCCATTGGCATGACATCATTAAGACTATGTATTGGGATAGATGGCAGGCAGACAAAATTCATTCACAGAAGATTGCAAATATCCTTGTCGATTGGGTATGGTGTTCGGGCATATATGGTATTCTGATACCTCAAAGATTACTTGGTGTCAAGATTGATGGTGTCGTGGGCGAAAAGACGCTTGAAGCCCTCAACGCACAAAATCCCGATAAGTTCTTTCAAACCGTGCTTGATGCACGCAAAAGATACTTGAATGATATAACTATTTCACGACCTGCCAACAGGCGTTTCCTTAAGGGTTGGTTGAATCGTCTTGAAGACATAAAAAAGTTATCACGATGAAGAACGTTATTTTTCTTATGTTAGCTGCGTTGTTTGCGGCTTGCTCCAGCACAAAAAGGGTTG
>CAUUGL010000029.1:0-26101 GCA_963544845.1 uncultured Alloprevotella sp. | reverse complement strand
CTGAGATTATATGCTCTACATGATTGCCGTATCACTCCAAATGTCGGATGAACCTGAGTTTTTTGAGAGGGAGAACGCTTGCGGACGGGGTTATCGGGATGTGTTTTCCTCCCACTCCTCCGAGGTCCAATAGCAACAGGGGCGAAATAGAGCAACCCTCTGATGAGGACACTCCAGCATCCACGTGCGACCGATATTGCAGGGGGGTAAGGAAAAACTCACCGCAGCCGACCACGCAGGGAGCGTGCGAAAGCATTCATCTCTCGGTCTAAGCAGCGCGCCAAGCCGGGAGCGCCCAGCAGGCGGTCGGCCTCTGCCCAGAAGCGCGGGCTGTGGTTGAGGTGGGAGAGATGAGCCAATTCGTGCGCCACGACATAGTCCACCCAACGCGCGGAGGCGAGGAGCAACCACACTGAGAAGTTGAGGTTGCGCAACGAAGAGCAAGAGCCCCAGCGCGAGCGCACGTCCTTGTAGGTGATGCGTCCGAAAGAGAGCCCGCCTTGCTGCGCCAGATGGTGGATGCGTGGGGTGAGCAACCAGTGGCATTGCTTGCGGAGCGCCTCTACCACCACGCGGTTGAGCCACTCTTGCACGGCCGCTTGCTCGAAATTCAGCCCTTCGGGCAGGGCGATGTGCGCCTCGCCGGGGTGGGCGTTGAGTTGGGCAGCGGTGAGAGCGGGTTTGACAGCGAAGGTGAGTTGAAGTAAATCGGTAGAGACCTGAAAATCGGGAGTGATGTGGAAACGCATGGGAGCAAAATTACGGCATTTTTGGAACATTGCCAAAACGCCTCTTCCTTTTTCTGTCTTATGGTAAAAAAGTAATGACTTCCGTTGGCAGCTTCCTCTTTTTTACGTATTTTTGCCAACATATCTGACCCTACCATGAAACACCCTCTTTTCTCCTTATTCCTCGGAATGGCACTGGCCACGACGTCTCTGCCTATCTCTGCACAAACCTCGCCCGCCGTGTCGTGGCGAAATGCCGACATCAACCGCGTCAATACCCTCGCGCCACGCGATCACTTCTTTACCTACGAAAGTGCGGAACTGGCACTCCGTGGCAACAAGAAGCAATCGCTGCGCTACCTCTCGCTCGAAGGGAAATGGCGCTTCCGCTTCGACCAGCACCACAACGACCGCCCCGTTGGTTTTGAGCGACCGGATTATGACGATACGCAATGGGAAGATTTTCCCGTGCCGGGTCTTTTTGAGCTCAACGGCCACGGCGTACGCATCTACAAGAACATCGGTTATGCTTGGGCAACGCAGTTCAAGAACAATCCTCCCTTTGTGGAAGAGCGCAACAACTACACCGGCTCTTATCGCAAACAAGTGGAAATCCCCGCTTCATGGCAGGGAGAGCGCATCTATCTGCACGTGGGTTCTGCCACGAGCAACCTCAGCATATGGGTGAACGGCCGATGGGTGGGCTATTCGGAAGATTCGAAGGTAGCCGCTGAGTTCGATCTCACGCCCTATCTGCGTCCCGGCCAAAAGAACCTCATTGCCATGCAGGTGATGCGTTGGTGTGACGGCTCTTATTTTGAAGACCAAGATTTCTGGCGCTTCACGGGTATTGCCCGCGAAGTCTATCTTTTTGCCCGTCCGCAAGCGCAGATTGCCGATTTTCGCTATGTGGCCGACCTCGACGCCCACTACCGCGACGGACATTTCACGCTGGATGTGTCTACCCTCCGCACCAAAGGGCATCAACTCCGTGCCACCCTGCGCGACGGAAAAGGGGCGGTGGTGGCTACCGACACCCAAGCCCTCGATGATCAAGGTCGCCGACAACTGGAATGGATGGTGCCAGACGTGGAAAAGTGGACGGCCGAAACGCCCCGACTTTACACCCTCGCCCTCGATTTGCTGGATAAGAACGGACGGATTGTGGAAAGTTGCACGCGCAAAGTGGGCTTCCGCAAGGTAGAATTGCTCCCGGCCACCCACAACGGCAAGACGTTCAAACAACTCTGTGTGAATGGTGTGCCGCTCCTTATCAAAGGCGCCAATCGCCACGAGCTGGATCCCGACGGCGGATATGTGGTGAGTGTGGAGCGCATGAAGCAGGATATCCGCATCATGAAGGAGCACAACATCAATGCCGTGCGCACCTCCCACTACCCCAACGACCCACGCTGGTACGAACTGTGTGATGAGATGGGGCTGTATGTTGTGGCCGAAGCCAACTTGGAGAGTCACGGTATGGGCTATGGCGAAGGAACGTTGGCACGCCGACCCGAATTTTACAAAACTCACTTGGAACGCAACCTCAACAACGTGGAAGTGCTCAAAAACCATCCCTCCATCATCACGTGGAGTATGGGTAACGAGGCGGGACACGGAGTAAACTTCGACCGCATCTACGACTATCTCAAGCAGTGGGACAAGACACGTCCCGTGCAGTACGAGCGTGCCGGACTGGAACGTGCCACGGACATTTTCTGCCCTATGTACATTTCGCCCAAAGGCTGCGAGCACTATCTCAAGGGCAAAGATGAACGTCCGCTCATCCAATGCGAATATGCCCACGCCATGGGGAACTCGATGGGTGGTTTCAAAGAATACTGGGATCTCATTCGTCGCGAACCTCAATACCAAGGTGGATTTATTTGGGACTTTGTAGACCAAGCCGTGCGCGACACCAACCGCGAAGGAAAAGAAATCTTCACTTATGGGGGAGATTATGGTCGCTATCCTGCCACCGACCACAACTTCAACTGCAACGGATTTATCGCTCCCGACCGCACGCCACATCCTTCTGCGGCGGAAGTCAAATATCAGCATCAAGACTTATGGTCTACTTTCGATGCACAGCGCGGTAGTGTGACGGTGCAGAATGAACGCAGCTTTACTTCCATTGACAACGCCGAACTCCTCTGGGAACTGCGTGAGGAAGGACGTGTGCTGCAAAGTGGCAACGCAGGGCGCATCAACGTGCCAGCACAAGGCCGTCAAACCCTCGCGTTGTCGGGTTGGCAACTGCCGGCCGACACGCTAAAAGAGCGCAACTTGGTGATACGTTATGTAGTGACAGACGACCCCATTTTGGCGAAAGGACATATACTGGCCGAACAGGAGTTTGCCCTCAGCCACTATACTTTCCCCACCTTCAACGCACTCACCGAAAGAGTGGCCTCCAAAGCAAAGAAAGCCTCAAAAACTCCGCTTGTGAAGCGCGACGAAACTTTGGCTTATATTCAGCTCATCTCACCACGAATGACCGTCACTTTTGGCAAAGACGGCGGATGGGTGGACTACCTCGACCTGGATGGAGAGCCGATGCTCGAAGACCGCCGCTCGCTCCGCCCCAACTTCTGGCGCGCCACGACCGATAACGACTACGGTGCCGGTCTGCAAAACATCAAGCAAGCCTGGAAGCAGCCGAAGATGGAACTCACCCATCTGAGCGACAGCGTCATCGGCAACTCCCGCATCGTTGTGGCACGCTACTCTCTCCCCGAGGTGAAAGCGCAACTCACCCTCACTTACACCCTCACTCCCGACAGCCGCCTCATCGTGAGGCAAACGCTCAACACCAAGGTGGACAAGAGGCACCAACCCTTCCGTGTGGGTATGCAGCTCGTCATGCCACAACACTACGACCGCATCGACTTCTATGGTCGCGGACCGGTAGAAAACTATCAAGACAGAAAGAGCAGCCAGTTTTTGGGACGCTACACTCAGCGCGTAGCCGACCAACTCGGCAACTACGTTCGTCCGCAGGAGACCGGCAACCATACCGATGTGCGTTCGTGGAGTGTGATTGACCACCAAGGTCGCGGCCTCACGTTCCGCGGTTTGCAACCGCTCGAATGCTCCACCCTGCCCTATCTCACCGACGATCTCGATGGCGGGTCTGTCAAAGAAGCGCGCCACATGCACCAAGGCGACCTCATCCCACGTCCTTTCTCTGTGGTCGACATCGCCCTGCGCCAAACAGGACTGGGCTGCATCGACAGTTGGGGGGCATGGCCGCTCGATGCTTATCTCCTCAACGAGAGCCACTACGAGTGGGGCTTCATCATAGAAGCCGCTCAAGAAAAAAGTAGGAATTTCGTTACGAAAGACTTTTCCAATCTGTAAAGATTTCGTAACTTTGCCTTGAACATAAGAAGTCCTCCAACCTGTGGAGGACTTCTTATTGGCCTAACCCCCTAACACTCTGCCTAATGACGAACGAAAAATGGAACGCGCTCCTGCAACAACTGCAGAAAGTCCTCACTCCCGAACTCTACACGACGTGGGTTGAGGAACTGCGTTTTGTTTCTTTTGAGGATCCAATTCTCTCCATCGAAGTGCCAACGAGGAGTTTTATCGACGTCATGCTGAAGCAGATACGTCCTTCTTTAGGAAGCGCCATTAAGCAAATCTTTGGAGACGACGCCAAAGTACGTTGGGTGCTGCACAAAGATGAAAATCCCAATGCTCACGCCGGTGTTGCCTCCGTGGGAAAAGGTACAATACAAGCCCCCTACACCCCACAACGGCAAAACGCACCTGCTCCGCTCAAATCTTTCCTCAACCCCGATTATACTTTCGACAACTTTTGCGAAGGAATGAGCAACCGCGTCGCACTGGCTATGGCCAAATCCATTGTCGAACGCCCTGAACAGCAGCTCTTCAATCCTTTCTTCCTCTACGGCCCATCGGGGGTGGGGAAAACCCACTTGGTCAACGCTGTCGGCCTTGCTCTCGCTGAACGCTACCCCGATTGGCGCATCCTCTTTGTTTCCGCCCGCCAGTTTCAGACGCAATACACCGACGCGCGGAACAACACCAACGACTTCATCTATTTCTACCAGAGCATCAAAGTGCTCATCATTGACGACTTTCAGGAGATTACGGGTGAAAAGACGCAAAACGCGTTCTTCCACATCTTCAATCACCTCCAAGCCAACAAATGTAAGATTCTCATCACCTGCGATCGTGCTCCGGCAGAATTCAAAGGCATTGAAGATCGTATGCTCACCCGCTTGAAATGGGGCGGCATCACCGAACTCGAACGCCCCGATCTTCAACTACGGCGCGATATTCTTGAATCCAAACTGCGACGCGAAAACATCACCTTCCCCGCCGATGTTTCACAATACATCGCTGAAAATGTATCTGACAGTGTCCGCGAAATTCAAGGTACCGTCAACTCCCTCATCGCTTTCTCGCTTCGTGACTTCTGCACCATCGACCTCGACCTCGCCCGCCGTGTCGTGGCTCGTGTCGTCAATCAGACACAAAAACTGCTCACCCTCGACGATATCATGTCTGCCGTCTGCACAACCTACAAGGTGAAACCTGCTGAAATCACGGCCAAAAGCCGCAAGAGCAAACACGTACAAGCGCGCCACCTCACGATGTATCTCACCAACAAATACACCACCCTTTCCCTCTCCCAAATCGGGCGTGAACTGGGGGGACGTGACCACAGCACGGTGAGCCATGCCTGCACTCAAATTGAGTTGCGCCTCAACAAAGACCAAATCTTCCATCGTGAAGTGGAAGAACTGGAGGCTTCCCTCAAGAAGAAATAGACATCACCTTCTTCCCTCCATCTTTCTTTTTCTCCGAACAACCGCAGCAGAAGTACTTCACTTCTGTTGCGGTTGTTCATTTTCTCCCGAAGGAAGGTCAGCCAACAAAATAACAACTCCCACAACCCCTTACCCATTTTCATCGAACCGACTCATCTCTGGTCTCAACATCAAAAAGCAACATTCCCATCTGCCTCGCGGAGTACGAAACAGATGGGAATGTATAGCAGAAAAGCGTGGAAAAACTACCACGTGTTGTAAGGTCGGCGGGTGAGAGCAGCGTTGTAGTAACGGCGGTCGCCGGTCACCTCTTCGCCCAACCAGTCAGGGCGGTCAAAAGGCTCATCGGGGTGGAGCAATTCCACTTCGGCCACCACCAAACCTTCATTGTCGCCGTGAAATTCATCGACTTCAAAAGTGTGTCGCCCCACAGGAACGAGCCAACGCACCTTGTCGATGATGGGCGTTTCGGAGAGTTTCAGCAACTCCAGCGCCTCAACTTCACTGATTTCGTGTTCAAACTCATAACGGGAAAGTCCACCATCCGGCGAAGGACCTTTGATGGTGAGAAAACCCTGCCGATCACGCAGCCGCACACGTACCGTGCGTCCGGACTGGGCACAAATGTAGCCTTGACAGATGCGCGAATGGGTAGTAGCGAACAGTTTATAGTCGCCACGTACCAAAAACTTGCGTTCAATTTCGATGGACATAGGCGTTCAAAGCACCATGTAGGCAATGATGGCCAGCACCATGAAGAAAACGAAGACGGCAATGATGGAAACGAGGACACGGCGTCCTTGTTCAGCCTCTCGGACAGCACGTTGCTGCTTGCGGAGCGGAATGATTTTGCGTTTCATGGCAGTATGGGATTATAGAATTTATGGTGCAGAGAGGGAAAGGAGCGAACGAGAGGAAACTACTCCTCCTCGTTGCCAGAGAACTCCATGAGGTAGGCTTTAATGAAACCATCGAGTTTACCATCCATCACTCCATTCACATCCGAGGTTTGGAAGTTCGTACGATGGTCTTTCACGCGGCGGTCGTCGAAGACGTAAGAGCGGATTTGTGAGCCCCATTCAATTTTCTTCTTGCCGGCTTCAATTTTGGCCTGTGCGGCTTTGCGCTTTTGGAGGGCGCGGTCGTAGAGTTGGGAACGCAGCAAACGCATGGCGTTTTCGCGGTTTTCAAGCTGCTTACGGCTTTCGGTGTTTTCGATGAGGATTTCTTCCTCTTCGCCGGTATCGGGGTCTTTATACTGGTAGCGAAGACGCACCCCCGTTTCTACCTTATTGACGTTCTGACCGCCGGCACCTCCGGAACGGAACGTATCCCAACTTACGCAGGCCGGATCAACATAAACCTCGATGGAATCGTCCACTAAGGGAGTGACAAACACAGAGGCAAACGAGGTCATGCGCTTTCCCTGAGCATTGTAAGGACTGACGCGCACCAAACGATGCACACCGTTTTCGCTTTTCAAATAGCCGTAAGCCATATCGCCTTCCATCTCCATCGTCACCGTTTTGATGCCGGCTTCGTCGCCATCTTGGAGGTTGCAAATGGTCGTTTTATAACCATTAGCCTCAGCATAGCGCAGATACATGCGCATGAGCATCGAAGCCCAGTCTTGCGCTTCCGTACCTCCAGCGCCTGAATTGATTTTCAGCACGCAGGACATCGCGTCTTCTTCTTGGCGGAGCATATTCTTGAGTTCGAGAGCTTCGAGAGCCTCAATCACTTTGGTATAAGCGGCATCGACCTCCTCTTCACTCACCATCTCATCTTTGTAGAACTCAAAGGAAAGTTGCAACTCTTCGGCCAATGATTTGACCTCTTTATAGCCTACAATCCACTTTTCAATCCCCTTCACAAGCTTCATTTGCTCTTCGGCACGCTCGCGGTCGTCCCAAAAAGAGGGATCTTGCGTGCGGAGCTGTTCTTCCTCGTACTGCATCTGCTTGGCATCAATGTCGAGGTATCGGTGGAGTTGCGCCACGCGGTCGTGGACGGCTTTGAGTTGTTCGGCTGTAATCATTATCTATAAATTCTTTGCGTCTACAAAGGTACGAGAAAGCTGGGAAATTGCAAAAAGAAACACTAAAAAAGGCATACCGTAAGCCCAAGAAACCGCCTTTGGTCAAACCAAGACCTTTGCCCATTTCTTGGACACACTTACAAAATCAAGAAATCAACACAACAAACTCAGAGGTAGTTTGATTAAGCTCAGAGATAGGAAAAACTACCTCTGAGGTAGTTTCTTCCGGATGGGACATAGAATTTCAAAAAGAAAAAGAAGCGGAAAAACCACTGCCGACGTACCCTCTAATTCTCTCGCGTACGCGCGCGAGGGAAAAATCGTAGACTTTGGGGATTTATCGCGCGGTACGGATGCAAATTTCCTGCGCACTCAACGGTCGGCCTGCGACATCAGACACCAAGATGGTAAAAACGACGTCACGGTTTTTGAGACGGCGGCGTGCCACAAGAGCAGCTTTGTAGCGCATCCCTTCTCCGGGATAGAGATCACCGATGATGGCCGTTGGAGAGATGTTGATACGCTTTTCGTTGCACCCTACCACAGGAGCGAGGTTGCGTAGGGGACGTGTACCCCGATTGTAGATTTCGCAAGTGATATAGGCGCGTTCGCCCGATTCAAGGATGTGGTTATTATTGGCATCGGCAAAGATGATATTTTCGATGCTCACTTGTCCGGCGGTCAAAAGGTAGTGTCCATCTTCGTCATAGCGGCCATAGGAAGGCTCATTGAGATGCAGAGAGCGAAAGGAGGGGGCGTGAACATCCGAGTGGTTTTCGCGACGTTGGTTGGTCGCGGCCTTGGCACTGGCGTTGCCCACCACGCCGCCTACGGCACCTCCGAGCAAGGTACCGACATCGGCACCACGCTCACCGCCCACGATGCCGCCGATGGTAGAACCGAAGAATGCGCCCAAGGATATGCCGGTGGTCGTGCGGTGGAAACTGTCGTAAGAATTGCAACTCGTCAGGATGAAGAGAAGTGCCAAGATGAAGAGGAATGGAGATTTTTTCATAAGAGGTTCGTTTATGGTGGTAAAACGTAGAGCAAAAAGGAGAGGCTGCACCGCCTACGCTCGCGACAGATGGCAGCACACAGGAGGGAGTGCGGTTGAGGTTTACCTAAAATCCCATTCCCCCCTAAAATATGGAGGAATGGGACTCGTATGATAGTTCATTAAACGTAGAGGTATCCGCAGGTGGGTTTACTTGACAGTGATGACCAGATATTTGCTTACGCTCCAAAAGCGGGTGGGGTCGGTGATGCGGAGCGTATATTGTCCTTTGGCATCCTTGTCGAGGGTGTAACTGTCGGCGGGGTGCGTGGTCATCAGTCGGGCACTCTTGGAGTAGAGGCGGATGATTTTATCTACGCGGATGTCGATTTTGGTGAAATAATCTTTGTTGAAGTTGCCGTTTTTCAACACCTCACCATGAGAAAGGATGTTCTGATCTTTAAGTTCGCGCTTGGTGCCAAACACGTAGTAGGCCGTGTTGAGCTCTCTGTCCTGTGTCACCATGGTACGTGCCTTGGATTCGTTCTGTACGGAGAGTTCGTTGACATTGCCTTTGAGGTTGTTGATTTCCTCACCTTGCTCGGCAATTTTGATATCTTTTTCAGCCAATTGGGCACGGAGCACTTCCATTTGTTTGGTGAGGTCGTCAAGCTGTGCTGTGAGAGAAGCGATGGTGGCCTCCATCGTCTTGCGGAGAGCGGCGTTGCTCGACTTTGACTCCTTGACTTGACGACGCAGGTTGGCAATCAACTCTTGGTTGAGTCGCATGGTGTGGTGAATGACCTGCATGTCTTCGATGATGGCAGCCTTTTGGTTTTGCTCACCTTTTTGGCGCTCCACACTGATGCGGCCTTGCGCTTCGTTGATTCTGCGAAATCCTTCTTGGATTTCGTTGAGCGTCGATACCATATCGCTCAGTTCGCCTTCTTTCTGGCTGAGAATTTGTTGGAGGGAGTCGGAGGTAGTGATTTCGACTGCGTTTTCTTTTTCTTTCTTGGTTTCGCAAGAGGATATCAAGCCCATGCCTACAGCGGCGATGAGGAGAAATGCGATTTTCTTCATAATGTATGTGTGTTTGTGGAGTATCAATGCTGCTAAAAGGAGAATTTTGTGCTATCGGTGCTTTTTGCTGCGCCGTTGTTGTGCTTTGTCGAAAGCATCTGTTGTAGATGCTGCGTCAAGCGGTTGTCCGGTGATAGGGTCTACTGCCGCCTTTTCCGGGCGAGTGGCAGGCTTAGAGGAAGCCGGCGTTTCTGAAGCACCTTCGACGATGAGGACAAATTCGCCGCGTGGCTCGGTGGTTTGAAAGTGGTGGAGCACCTCGGTCAATGTGCCGCGTACGCTCTCTTCGTGGAGTTTTGAAATTTCGCGGCAGGCGGAGCAACGGCGTTCAGCACCAAACACCTCGGCCATCTGTTCGAGTGCCTTGACCACGCGGTGAGGACTTTCGTAGAAAATCATCGTGCGGGTTTCACGGCTCAAGGCTTCGAGGCGCGACAAACGGCCTTTCTTTTGCGGTAAGAACCCTTCAAAGCAGAAGCGTTCGCAAGGGAGGCCGCTCGCGACAAGGGCGGGAACAAAAGCGGTAGCACCGGGAAGGCATTGAACCTCGACCCCTCTTGCCACGGCTGCTCGCACCAGCATAAACCCCGGGTCGGAGATGGCGGGCGTGCCGGCATCGCTAATCAGCGCCATCGTTTCGCCGGCGGCCAATCGTGCCGCAAAAGCATCGGCGGTTTGGTGCTCGTTGAACTTGTGGTGGCTCACCAAGCGTGCCGGAATGTCGTAGTGTTTCAAAAGAAGACCGCTGGTTCGGGTGTCTTCGGCCAGCACCACATCGACCTCACGAAGGATGCGAAGCGCACGAAGGGTGATGTCTTCCAAATTGCCGACGGGGGTAGGGACGAGGTAGAGCATAGCGTAAAAATAGGGGCGAAAAGAGGCCGGCTGTCATGCTGCTGCCGCCCGATTATATGTGCAAAAGTAAGTCTTTCTTCCTATAGCAACAAATTATTTCTGTAAAAATCCTTGGAGATAATTGAAAAAGCGTAACTTTGCACTACCTCAATTCTGTCCTGCTTATGCGCTTTCTTCAAACTCCGATTACTTTCGACCGCTTCGTGCGGGGGCTGCTCTTTTTGGCCGTTGTCGCCCTCCTCCTTGCCGCATTGCGCTGGCTGAGTCCGGTACTCATTCCTTTCTTTGCGGCATGGGCGCTGGCGTGGATGCTCATTCCCGTAGTGAATTTCTTTCAACATACGTGCCGTTTGCGTTCACGCGCTGTGTCCGTAGGAGTCACGCTGACATTGGTGGTGGCCGGCATCACCGCCGTTTCATGGTTGGCCGTGCCGTTGGTACTGGAGGGTCTCACCCATACTAAAGATGCGACTTTGCGCTATTTGCAGAGTGATACTCACATGCTGCATTTGCCCAATTGGCTGCAACATTACATTTCGGAGACGGTGGCCGCACTGCGGTTGGAGGAAGTGTTGAGTGAGGGCAATCTGCTCACCACTTTGCGCAATGCGCTCCCCCACGTTTGGGGAGTGTTCCTCTCTACGGTCGATGTGGTGATGGGCTTGACTTCGGTGTTCTTCGGAGTGCTTTATTTACTCTTTCTGCTCATCGACTACGAACGCTTCTCAACAGGGTGGATAGACTATGTGCCGCTGCGTTTCCGCAACTTTCTCGGGCAGTTGTCGCACGACATTGCCCACCATATGCGGGGCTACTTCCGTGGACAAGCGCTCATCGCGCTGTGGAATTGCCTTATGTTTTCAATCGGGTTCTGGCTCATCGATTTGCCGATGCCCATAGGTATGGGCTGCTTCGTGGGATTGATTAGTTTTGTGCCTTACGTGCAGGTGGTAGGGTTCCTCCCTGCTGCTCTGCTCGCCTTGCTCCAAATGGCCGAGACCGGTCGGTCGTTTTGGATGATTATGCTCTTGGTGCTGGTGGTGTATGTGGTGGTGCAAATCATTCAAGACGTGTTCATCACCCCGCGCATCATGGGGGGAATTATGGGTTTGCGACCGGCAATCATCCTTCTTTCTCTCTCTGTTTGGGGCTTTATAGGTGGGATTGTCGGACTGGTGGTCGGACTGCCCCTCACCACGATTCTCATTACTTATTATCGGCGCTACCTCGTGCCGTAGGGACGGCTTCGTTTTGAGCAGTACCGCATCACATAGTTGCAAAAAAAGAAAGCAAAGACGCGCAATTATTCTGAAAAAGACGTAACTTTGCACGAACGAAAACCACGAAAAGGCCGTCCGTCAGCGGCGGTTCGGACTCCTTTCGCCAATGTACATCAAAAACAATTCATCTTTATGAAACGCACACTTCTCTCTCTATCTCTTGTGCTCGCTTGTGCCGTAAGCGCATGGGCGCAAACGACTGCCAAGTACGTATTTTACTTCATCGGCGACGGTATGGGCGTCAATCAAGTGAACTGCACTGAAACCTACCTCGGTGCGCTCGAAGGGCAAATCGGTATCAAACCACTGCTCTTCGCCAGTTTCCCCAACGTGGCTTTGGTCAATACCCAAAGTTACACCAACGGCATCACCGACTCGGCTGCCGGAGGAACGGCGCTCGCCACGGGACGCAAGACTTACAACCAAAGCGTGGGGCTGCTTCCTGACAGCATCACGCCCATCAATTCTATTGCTGTTTGGGCTAAGAATGCCGGTGCTGCCGTAGGAATTGCCACGAGTGTGAGCATCGACCATGCCACGCCGGCCTGCTTCTACGCTCACCAAAAGCATCGTAAAATGTATGCCGAAATCGGTCGCGAACTGGGCACTTCCAATTTCGACTTTTTCGCAGGAAGCGATTTTCTCAAACCTGCTCCTGCCACTGCCGGTGCGCCCGACACTTATCAACTTTGCCGCAATGCCGGTTTCACCATCGCTCGAGGCTACAAAGAGTTCCAAAAACTACAACGTAAGGCCGACCGCATGATTCTCTTCCAAAGCGAAGCCGCCAGCAAGCGCGACAATGCCAGCATCCCCTATGCCATCGACCGCAAAAAAGGCGATTTGACTTTGCCTGAAATCACCCGTGCCGCCATCACGTTCTTGCAAAAGAAAAATCCCGACCGCTTCTTCTGCATGATCGAAGGGGGTAAAATCGACTGGGCGAGCCACACCAACGACCCGGCAGCGATGGTGCGTGAGGTCATTGACACCGATGAAGCCATCCGCGTGGCCTATGAGTTCTATCAGCAACACCCTGACGAAACGCTCATCCTCATCACCGCCGACCACGAAACGGGCGGTCTTGGCCTCGGTACGGGCGACTATACGCTGCACACCCGCAACCTCAGTCTTCAGCGTATGAGCAGCTACGAGTACAGCGCTCACCTCAAGCAACTCCGAAAGGAAAAAGGAAAGGACTTCACCTGGGAGTTGGTGCGCCGTGATTTGGAAGAAAACTTTGGTTTTTGGAAGCACATCACCCTCACCAAATCTGAAGAGCAAAGCCTCCGCGAAGCTTATCAGGCCATGGTGGACGGTACCGACAAGGCTGCCGAAAGCCTTTATGCCTCTGAATGTATGCTCGCTGCTCGTGCTAAGAAGTGCATGAGTGCTCATGCCCACATCGGATGGACCACCGGCGGACACACCAACGGCTACGTTCCGGTCTTCGCCATCGGCGCCGGTGCTGAAGCCTTCCGCGGCCGCATCGACAACACCGAAATCCCCAAAACGATTGCCAAAATCGCACAATACGAGGTACAGTAATACGACTTCGTTATCAAAGCAACTCCCCACCACATCGGTCGATATGGTGGGGAGTTGTATGAAGGGACAAGTCTATCCCCCTATCTCAATGCCGCCGATTAAAACTCATCGTTGGCATAGAGGAAGTCGAAGTAAGCGAGCTTGTAGTCAAAAATTTCTTCGGGATTAAAGAAACGCCGCAGTTCCACAGCGGCCGTTTCGGCGCTGTCGCTGGCGTGTACGATGTTTTCTTGGAACGACATACTGTAGTCGCCGCGGATGGTGCCTGCCGGTGCTTTGCGCCCTGTGGTAGGGCCTACGATGGTGCGCACGGCTTCAATGGCATCGACGCCTTCAAGAACGAGTGCCACAACAGGAGCGGTCATCATGCTGTCTTTTACCCGCTGGAAGAACGGCTTTTCGGACAAATGAGCATAGTGTTCGGAGAGGAGTGCATCGGTGAGCTGCATCATTTTCATGCCGCACACGCGCAAACCTTTCTTTTCAAAACGATTGAGGATTTCGCCCATAATACCGCGTTGCACGGTGCAGGGCTTGAGAAGAACGAGTGTCTTTTCGAGTGCCATAGTATACAGAGTTGATGGAGTGAATAATAATCAATTACAAAGGCAAGTATAAGAAGAATGTAGGAGCCGGGCAAATGTTTTTCTCCTTTTCTCCTCGTCCATCCCAAAAGAAAACGCTAACTTTGCTTCGCGTGGGGCAAAAGCCCTTCGTTTTACAGACGTTTTCTTGCCACGGCATAGTTCTAAACTCATCCTTCGTTTGGGCTCTGCTCGTTTGGTTGAGCGAAAACGCTTCTTTTTGTTCAAACTCCAACTCCTGAAATGAAAAAAATCGTGATTGCCATCGACGGCCACAGTTCTTGTGGAAAAAGTACGATGGCCAAGCAGTTGGCGCGCGAAATCGGCTATATCTACGTAGACAGCGGCGCCATGTATCGTGCCGTTACCCTTTATGCCCGGCGCCATAACCTTTTTCTTCCCGACGGTAGTGTCGATGCCGATGCGTTGCGCCAACAAATGCCCGAGATTAAAGTAAACTTCCGATTGGATCCTGAAACGCATCTTCCCCTTACCTACCTCGGCGATAAATGCGTGGAAGAAGCCATCCGTTCCATCGAAGTGAGCCAACACGTCAGCCCTGTGGCTGCCCTCTCCTTTGTGCGCGAAGCCATGACGCAGCTCCAACAGCAGATGGGCGAGGCCAAAGGGATTGTGATGGACGGCCGCGACATCGGTACGGCTGTCTTCCCCAATGCCGAACTCAAAATTTTCGTGACTGCTTCGGCCGAAGTGCGTGCCCAACGTCGCTACGATGAACTTCAAGCCAAAGGGATGCCGGCGGCTTACGACGACATCCTGCGCAATGTGCAAGAGCGCGACTACATCGATACGCATCGTGAACTTAACCCTCTTCGCCGCGCCGATGACGCCCTTGTGCTCGATAACTCAGACCTTACGCGCGAAGAGCAAAGTCAGTGGCTTCTCGAACGCTTCCACGAAGCAGTGCAATAGTTTTTTGCTTTTTTCGGAAACAGAACTGCCGGCAAACAGCAAAAAACATCCTCAAAGCCCCTCAGACTCAACAATAATAATTAACTTTGCGGCACTAAGTGGAGGCTTCTGCTGCAAGAATCCGCCACTTTGAGCGGGCGGTCTTCTTATCGGCCACTCGCTGCGTCACAACGACAACTTTATTTATCTTACCATAATGAACCCCACCCTTTTTCTCCTCGCTGCAGGAATGGGAAGCCGTTACGGCGGCCTCAAGCAGCTCGACACCCTCGGCCCTCAAGGGCAAACCATCATGGACTATTCCATCTACGATGCCATCCATGCCGGTTTTGGCAAACTCGTCTTCGTCATCCGTAAGGATTTTGAAGAAGACTTCCGCAACATCGTTCTCACCAAATATCAAGACAAAATTCCTTGCGAATTAGTGTTCCAATCGCTCGACGCACTGCCCGAAGGTTTCACCTGTCCGGCCGACCGTCAGAAGCCTTGGGGTACGAACCACGCTGTGATGATGGGCAGCGAAGTCATCAAAGAACCTTTCGCTGTGCTCAACTGCGATGATTTCTACGATCGCGATGCTTTCCGTGTGATGGGAAAATTCCTCTCTGAACTGCCCGAAGGCAGCACCGGCCGCTATGCTATGGTGGGTTTCCGCGTAGGCAACACCCTTTCTGAAAGCGGCACCGTGAGCCGTGGTGTTTGCGAAATGGACGCCGACAACCTCCTTACTTCTGTGGTGGAACGTACCAAGATTGAGCGCCACAACGGACAGGTGGAGTTTCTCGATGAAAACGAAAAGTGGGTGGGTATTCCCGACACAACCCCCGTTTCGATGAACTTCTGGGGCTTCACTCCCGACTATTTCGCTCACTCTGAAGCCTACTTCAAGACTTTCCTCTCCGACCCCAAGAATATGGAGAACTTGAAGAGCGAATTTTTCATCCCCCTCATGGTCGACCACCTCATTCGCAACGGTCAGGCCACTTGCGAAGTGCTCGACACCACCTCTAAGTGGTTCGGTGTCACCTATCCCGAAGATCGCCCCGAAGTGGTAGAGAAATTCGCCCGTCTTGGCGCGGAAGGTGTCTATCCCGAAAAGATGTTTTAATCTGTGGCGAGGGGATACGCCCCTCATCCCCCTCCTTGTTGGTAGGTGCTTAAAGCAATGGTCATCGGACTTTCCTCTGTTTCTTGAAATAAGGGAGAAGTCTGATGCCCATTGCTCGCTTTATATACCTTTGGTAAACATTTGACCTGTAAGATAGTTTTCTAATTACACAAAAAACCTCTTTAATTTTGTCAAAGTCTGACTAATTGTTACTTTTGCATTTGAAGTTCTGGAAGAAATTCACAAAAAGGATAAAATAACACATCATAATGCTGTATTTATCTTCAGCCAACAGAACATCAACTTACTTCAAAACAATTAGACACCGTTTTTATGGAAAAGAAAATTCGCGCGGCAATCGTGGGTTATGGCAACATCGGTCGCTATGCCCTCGAAGCCATTGAGGCTTCTGCCGATTTTGAATGCGCAGGTGTGGTACGTCGTTCCGGTGCAGAAAATGCGCCTATCGAACTTGCAGCCTATCCTATGGTACACGATATTGCTGAACTGAAAGAGGTGGATGTGGCTATCTTGGCCACCCCTACACGAAAAGTTGAAGAGTATGCCAAGAAGTGTTTGGCCTTGGGCATTAACACTGTCGATTCATTCGACATTCATAGTCAGATTGTCGATTTGCGCCGCATCTTGGATGTAGAAGCCAAGAAACACAAGGCCGTGAGCGTAATCTCGGCAGGCTGGGATCCGGGTTCGGATTCCGTGGTGCGCACCTTGATGCAGAGCCTCGCTCCCGAAGGCATCAGTTACACCAATTTCGGCCCCGGTCGTTCTATGGGACACTCCGTGGCGGTACGCGCCATTGACGGGGTGCGTGATGCGCTCTCGATGACTATTCCTTTGGGCACGAGTATCCATCGCCGTATGGTGTATGTAGAACTCGAAGAGGGAGCTGATTTCAAAACAGTGGAAGCGGCCATCAAAGCCGATGCCTATTTTGTGAACGATGAAACCCATGTGAAACAAGTGGCCAGTGTGGCGGAGTTGAATGATGTGGGGCATGGTGTCAACCTGACCCGAAAAGGGGTGTCTGGTAAGACGCACAACCAGTTCTTTGAGTTTAATATGAGAATCAACAACCCTGCCTTGACTGCTCAAGTTATGGTGAACGCGGCACGTGCCTCCATGAAACAACAGCCCGGGGCTTACACGATGATTGAAATCCCCGTGATTGATTACCTCTGTGGCGACCGCGAAACGCTGATTGCCCACTTGGTGTAATCGTATTTCCTTTTGGAGGGATAAGTCTATTGAATCTTTTGGCTTAGCAATTATTGCTGTCCGGTAAAAGTTTTTCAAAAGATATCCTATCATCACTCTAAATGTCGGATGAACCATGTAAGTTTGAAGCAAATCTATATGCCCTGCATGGTGGTCGCATCAATCGACATGTAGGATGATACAGTTTACAACTTATAAAAAACGCAATCCCTACCCCAAATTAGGATGATAAGGATTTGTGAGGATAGTCGATGGTGTAGTGTAGACCGCGACTCTCTTTGCGTTCAATGGCTTGGCGCGTGATGAGGTAGCCCACGTTGATCATATTGCGCAGTTGGCAAAGTTCGGTGGTAGCCGTCACGCGCTTAAAGAGTTCTTCGGTTTCTTCGTAAAGGAGATCGAGCCGCTCCCAAGCGCGATGAAGGCGCAAATCGGAGCGCACAATACCCACATAGGCCGACATGCACTGCCCCACTTCGCGCGCCGCCTGCGTGATGAGCACCCGCTCTTCGTTGGAGAGCGTCCCCTCATCGTTCCACTCGGGAATTTCGGTGTAAAAGGAGTAGTCATCAAGGTGCTGCAAAGAATGTTGAGCCGCGGTTTCGGCATAGACCACCGCTTCAATCAAACTATTGGAAGCCAAACGATTGCCACCATGCAGCCCTGTGCATGAGCATTCGCCCAAAGCATAAAGGCGGCGGATGCTTGAGCAGCCATTGAGGTCCACTTTGATACCGCCGCAGAGATAGTGGGCGGCAGGAGCGACGGGGATGTAGTCGCGGGTGATGTCGATGCCGATGGACAGGCATTTGGCGTAGATGTTGGGGAAGTGGCGGCGCGTCTCTTCGGGGTCTTTATGGGTTACATCGAGGCAGACGTGGTCCAAACCTCCACGCTTCATTTCGGCATCAATGGCACGCGCCACGATGTCGCGCGGAGCGAGCGAAAGGCGCTCATCATACTTCTGCATGAACTCTTCGCCCGTGGGAAGGCGCAGGATACCGCCGTAGCCGCGCATCGCTTCCGTAATGAGGTAGGCAGGGTGTGTTTCGGCAGGATTGTAAAGCACCGTGGGGTGAAACTGCACAAACTCCATATCCTGCACCGTGGCTTTGGCGCGGTAGGCCATGGCAATGCCGTCGCCCGTAGCGATATTTGGGTTGCTCGTGGTCGAATAGACCGCACCGCATCCTCCGGTGGCCAAAATCGTCACACGAGAAAGGAAGGTGTCAATCTTGCCCGAACCCTCGTTGAGGATATACGCACCGTAGCATTCGATGTCGGGAGTACGGCGTGTTACCTCCACCCCCAAATGGTGCTGAGTGATGATTTCAACGGCAAAATGATGCTCAAACAAAGTGATATTCGGCACAGCACGCACAGCGGCTATCAGTCCACGCTGAATTTCGTAGCCGGTGTCGTCGGCATGATGCAGAATGCGAAACTCCGAATGCCCTCCTTCGCGGTGGAGGTCGAAAGTACCATCGGGCGTGCGGTCAAACTGTACGCCCCACTCCACCAAACGGCGAATGGCTTCGGGAGCGCGCTCCACCACCAGGCGCACCGCTTCGGGGTCGTTAATCTGGTCGCCGGCAATGAGGGTGTCAGCCATGTGTTTTTCAAAAGTATCGACCGCAAAATTCGTCACGGCCGAAATGCCGCCTTGTGCCTTTGCAGTATTGGCCTCGTCGATGGTGGTTTTGCACACCAGCGCCACACGTCGGTCGGGGCGTGCGGCTGCCACTTGCAGGGCATAACTCAGCCCCGCAACCCCCGAGCCAATGACGAGAAAGTCAAATTGCTGTATCATGAAGATGTGAGATTGTAGGACACAAAAGTAATCATTCTTTTTGGGCTGACGAAAGATGAAACCACAAAATGCAGCAAAATCGACAGTAAGGTGAGAAAAACATCTTGCAATAAGCAACTTCTACAATCATTTTGAGTGGATAAGCGGCAAAATGTGTAACTTTGCACCATTCGTCGCTTATCCACTTTTTTAATATCACTCATTTTATGAACAAATTGTATGTCTTGTTGCTCGGCATCTTCCTCCTCGCAGGTTTGCCCGTGGAAGCCAAGAAAAAGAAAGAAACACCCCCTTCCCCCAAGAAAGAAGAAGTGCTGGCTCCGGTTCGTCATGGACTTTTCGGCGTGCAGCATCAGAAAGACGATTGGTTTTTCGTCATTCCTGACAGCCTGCTCGGTCGTCCCATTCTCACCATCACACGCTTCGTGAGCACGCCTGTCGCTACCGATGTGTATGGAGGCGAATTGGCCAATAATCAAGTGCTGTACTGGGAGAAACGCGGCGAACAACTTTTGTTGCGCGCGCTCATGTTCGACTCCACGGCCGACAGCACCGCTGCCATCGCTGCTGCAGTGCGCAATAGTGCCGAAAACCCCATCATCGCTTCTCTCAAAATTGAAGCCCTCCCTAAAGACAGCGCCAATCGCGCCATCGTTCAATCCATGGGCAAGGGTTATCGGGTCAAAGTGACCGACCTTCTCAAAAGCGACAATCCCGTGATTGGGATGAACCAGATGAGCAAAACACGCTTCAATCTGACGACGATCAAAGGTGAACTCTCCTATATCGACACCATCAAAACATTTCCCATCAACACCGAAATCGTTTCGGTCAAAACCTATGCTACCAAACCCGGCGGGAACAACCCCTCGGCCTATCTGACGGGACAGATGACTTTCCGCCTCAATACTTCCTTTGTGTTGCTGCCCAAAGAACCGATGCGTGCTCGTACCTTCGATCCGCGTGTGGGCTATTTCACCGACTCTTTCGTGGAGTATAGCGATGCACAGCAGTCGGTACGCCGCAAGACGATTGCCACCCGATGGCGTCTCGAACCGCGTGCTGAGGATATGGAAAAATATCGCCGTGGCGAACTCGTCGAACCCAAGAAACCCATTGTCTTTTACGTAGACCCTGCCACCCCCAAGCAGTGGCGAAAATACCTCATCATGGGGGTTGAAGACTGGCAAAAGGCTTTTGAAAAAGCCGGTTTCAAAAATGCCATCCGCGCCTACGAATGGCCGAACGATTCGACCATGAGTATGGAAGACGCTCGTTTCTCGGTCATTCGCTACCTCGCCTCGCCCGTTTCCAATGCCTACGGTCCGCACGTCCACGACCCTCGCAGCGGAGAAATTTTGGAAAGCCACATCGGCTGGTACCACAACGTGATGAAACTGGTGCACGATTGGTATTTGGTGCAAGCCGGTGCCGTCGACAAGCGTGCTCGCAAGATGGAGTTTGACGACGAACTGATGGGCGAACTCATCCGCTTTGTCTCCTCCCACGAGGTGGGGCACACCCTCGGTTTGCGTCACAACATGGGTGCCAGCAGTGCCACGCCGGTAGAAAATCTCCGCAACAAGGCTTGGGTCAAAGAGCACGGCCACACTTCCTCCATCATGGATTATGCCCGCTTCAACTACGTTGCCCAGCCGGAAGATAACATTGGCGATGCCGGTATGTTTCCCCGCATCAACGACTACGACATGTGGGCCATCGAGTGGGGCTACAAGTACTTCCCCGATGCCCAAAGCGAGAAGGAAGAACGCCTCGCCCTCAACCGCATCACCAACAACCGTATCACCGGCAACCGCCGATTGTGGTTTGGCGGAGAAGGCTCCGACAATGACCCTTGCGCGCAAACCGAAGACCTCGGCGACGATGCCATGAAAGCCAGCTCTTATGGTCTCAAGAACCTCCGCTACATCGTCAAGAACCTTCCCCAGTGGGCTTACGAAGAGGGTGATTTAGGGGCTAATCTCAGTCAACTCTACAATAGTGTTCTGGGTCAGTTCCGCCGCTATATCGGGCACGTCACCCGCAACATTGCCGGCGTTCACCACGAGTACAAGAGCGTGGAGCAAACGGGGGCTGTCTATACGCCAATGACTCGCGAACGCCAAAAGCGTGCCCTCGCTTGGATTGATGCCAACGTGTTCACGCGCCCCCATTGGATGATTGCCGAAGACTATGTGTCCCGCTTGAGCACATCGCCCGAAGCCCTCATCCGTCCTTTGGCTGAAACCGCTGTTGCTCCCCTCGTTTCTGCCACCACTTTCGACCGCCTCGCGCGCTACGCCTATGGTGAGCAGCCCTACACGCCCACCGAGTACGTCAACGACCTCTTCAACGTCCTTTTCCGTGAAACGGCCACCGGAGCCCACCTCGGCACATGGCGACGCTTCATTCAGCAGCAAGCCGTGCTGCGCCTTATCAAGGCTTGGCGTATGGTGCCCGACAGCGATGGTCGCCCCTACACGGCCGCTCTCCTGCGTAAAATTCAAAACCGATTGGCTGCCGTACACTCGGCCGATGCCGCTACCCAGGCACACTACGACGATCTGCGTCAGCAAATCAAGATGGCCTTTGAAGGCAAGTAGTCCTTTATTTCACAGACGTTTTCTCGCCACGGCATTGCTCAACACTCATCTTTCGTTTTGACACCGCTCGTTTGGCTGAACCCAAAAGCAATGCTACTTCGCCCCAAGTGAGGGCAGAAGAAGTACCTTCAAGACAGAAGTGCAATTTATCTCCTAAGGGGGTAAGTTGCACTTCGATTTTGAAAGTAGGCAACATCTCACCTTGCTTGATGCCCCCTACATAGATATAGACATCTCGACCTCTATTCTTACCACTCCCAACTCACTTTAACACAACTTTAATATTTCAGAGGGGGAAATTCTTTTCTTCTCCTTTGCGCCTATCCCCACGAGAAGGTAAAAGGTTTTTTCCTCTCTTCGCTTGGCGATGAGAGTGGATTTCTTTTCGATCAAAGGTGTGGGCATCTACCTCAGAGGTAGTTACATTTACATCAGACGTAGAAAAAACTACCTCTGAGCTGCGCCACACCACTTCCCCTTTTTGCTTACTCCTCTCACGCGCATACATACGCGCGCACATTACACGACATTCGTGTTTTTTTTCTTCACCTCCTTCACCCACCCCATCGAAAGGCAAATTTTTTCTGATAATCAGCAGAGCGGGTGAAGGTTTTTTACTTTGGAAATCCTTCACCTACAACGTTTTGAAAAACAGAGAGAAAGATGCAGTGGTGAAGGATTGAAGGATAAAAACCACACCTATAGTGGGGAATACGCGTGCGCGCGAAGCTGCCTTCTCAAGGAATCATCGCAGGGTTCGGCAAGATGTTAATTTTGTATTAAAATGGGCTGGGAGTGGTAAGAATAGAGGTCGAGATGTCTATATATAAATAGAACCGATAACGATTAAAGGCTTCACTGTCCAAATAAAAAAGTAACCATTTGGCCAAGGCATCAGTTTTTTCTCTTACCTAAAAAAGCGAACCGAGAAAGCTCATCGGTAGAAAATAATTCTGTATCTTTGCTTACCTCTGTCGAGGAGAAGTGGTCTATTTTTTCGCTCTCCTCCGTCAAGAATATCGTTAATAATCAAGTTTTCACCCTATGAGAAAATATAGCAAAAACATGGTTCAAAGGCTGGTGCTGTCCTTTTTGTTCCTACTGCCCCTAACGATAATGACTGCGCAAAACCAGCTTTCACCCTGCGACAAAATGGATTATGAACTCTACGCTTCACAGCTTGCAAAGTGGTTCAACCCTGTGGCCTCGCAACAATACATTGTGGTGGATGGACAACCGGAGAAGTATGCTCTGCAAGTCATCAAAGGAATCCTCTTAGAGCGCCCAAAGCACGCGCTTGTATTCAAGGATGCGACGGGAGAGTACACGATGGACAGCGACAGTGTGTGTCAAATAAAAATCTCTTCTTTGCTACGTTTTGCCGTCCTCTCTTCGAGTCATTTTGTGCGTAAGAAAATAGGTTTTTTGAAAACCTGCTTTTTCTTTGATTTGCAAGATGGGGCACAATATGCTTTGCGGAAAGAAGAGATGCGGAAAGGGAGTTTGATTGATGTTTTGGAGCAGTCCTGCATCGCTGTAAAGGAAAATAAGCCGGAGGTCATCAGGCAACTCTTTCCTCAAATCGACTCACTGACACAGCACTTCAAGTCGTACGAACTGCCGGAAAGTTGGGAAGTCCAAGTGACCGAGGACTATATGAAAGGACAACCGTGCATCAACTTTTCAACCCATTATGGTGGATTTAAGTTGATTTTCATAAATCCGGAAAGCGATGTGACGGAACTTCGCAAAAAATATGAACGTCGGTTTCAAGAAATGGCGAAGTGGGTGTTTGTGCACTCTCATGTGCTTGATTTCAACGAGCAGGTTTATATCTGTGTAGGCCTTGAGAAACCGACGGAAGAGATGCGCTATTCCTACCTCTATAAAAAGTACTACATTCATATGGCGGAGGAAGAACTCACCGAAGAAAAGTTCGGCACGGTGCTGAAAAACTATTTGGATATCCAGCCGGATTATCGTACGAAGGAGCAGGCGGCAGGCGTAGCAGAGTAAGCAGCCGAAGAGAACAGAAAGCACTGCGCCCCTCGAAAGGAGATTTTCGAGGGGCGCAGATGAATTTTAGAGAGAAGAAGTGCTTACTTCTTACCTTGGTTGGCCACAGCTTCTTGGAGCTTCTTGATTTCTTCGGGATCGCCGAGGAAGTAGTCCTTCACGAGGTTGAGGTCGTCGTCAAACTCGAAGACGTAGGGAAGTGCCGTGGGAAGGTTGAGGCTGATGATGTCTTGGTCGCTGATGCCTTTGAGGTGCTTGATGACACCGCGGAGGCTGTTGCCGTGAGCCACTACGAGGAGGTCGTCTACCTTCTTGAGGGTGGGGAAAATCACAGCCGTCCAGTAGGGGAGGGTGCGGCCGATGCAGTCCTTCAGGCTTTCGGTGCGGGGCAGTTCAGCGTCGGCCACTTCAGCGTAGCGGGCTTCGTACTTGGCATTGCGTTCCTTGTCGTCTTCGGCAATGGCTTCGGGAGCGATGTCGAAGCTGCGACGCCAAACAAGTACTTGCTCTTCGCCGTACTTGGCAGCGGTTTCGCTCTTGTTCAGGCCTTGGAGCATACCGTAGTGCTTCTCGTTCAAGCGCCAGCTCTTCTGCACGGGAATCCAATCCTCGTTCATCACGTCCAGCACGTTGTTGAGCGTCTTGATGGCACGCTTGAGGTAGGAAGTGTAGGCCATGCCAAACTTAAATCCGGCATCTTTGAGGGTTTGACCGGCTTTGCGGGCTTCGCCCATACCTTTTTCAGTGAGGTCTACATCGGTCCAACCGGTGAAGCGGTTTTCGAGATTCCATTGGCTCTCTCCGTGACGGAGCAAAACAATTCTTTTCATGTGTAAGGGGTATTTGAATGATATGTTATTTGACGATAATCAGGTAGTAGTTTTTCTTACCTTTCTGCGCAAGGAGATATTTGCCATCGAGGAGATCGTCGGCGGTGAGTTCACGATCGAAAGCGGTGAGTTTTTCCTTGTTCAGGCTCACACCGCCTCCTTGGGTGAGTTTGCGCATTTCGCCTTTTGAGGGGAAGCATTTTGTGGTTTCGGCCAAAAGGTCTACAGCTTTGGCACCGATCACTTGGTCGCGGCTGACTTCAAACTTCTCCACACCGTCGAAGACGGCGAGGAGGGTGGCTTCATCGAGCTTGAGAAGGCTTTCCTTCGTGGCTTTTCCGAAGAGGATATTGGTGGCTTCGACCGCCATTTCGTAGTCGGCACGGCCGTGTACGAGAATGGTGACCTCTTCGCCCAAACGCTTTTGGAGCAGGCGTCGGCCGGGATCTTGGCGGTGCTCCTCGATGAGGGCGTCAATTTCTTCGCGCTTCAAGTCGGTAAAGATTTTGATGTAGCGTTCGGCTTCTTGATCGCCCACATTGAGCCAGAATTGATAGAAGGCATAGGGCGTGGTGCGGTGGCGATCGAGCCAAACATTGCCCTGCTCGGTCTTGCCAAACTTCTTACCGTCGGCTTTGGTAATGAGGGGGCAGGTGAGGGCGAAAGCCTCGTTGTCGCTGCCAAGCTTGCGGCGGATGAGTTCCGTGCCGGTGGTAATGTTGCCCCATTGGTCGGAGCCTCCCATTTGGAGTTTGCAGCCCTTCTCTTGGTAGAGGTGGAGGAAGTCGTAGCCTTGGAGCAACTGATAGGTAAATTCGGTAAAAGACATACCTTCGGCAAATTCGCCGTTGAGACGGCGCTTCACGCTGTCCTTCGCCATCATATAATTGACGGTGATGCACTTTCCGATTTCGCGTGCAAAGTCGAGGAAGGAATAGTCCTTCATCCAGTCGTAATTGTTGACGAGTTCGGCGGCGTTGGGAGCATCGCTTTCAAAGTCGAGAAAGCGCGCTAATTGGGCTTTGATGCAAGCCACATTGTGGCGCAGCGTTTCTTCGTTGAGGAGGTTGCGTTCGGCGCTTTTTCCCGATGGGTCGCCAATCATACCGGTAGCGCCGCCGATGAGGGCGAGGGGCTTATGTCCCGATTGCTGAAGGTGGCGAAGCATCATGACACCGCAAAGGTGCCCGATGTGGAGGGAGTCGGCCGTGGGATCGATGCCCACGTAGGCGGTAACTTGCTCTTTGTCAAACAATTCTTCCGTTCCCGGCATCATTTGATGGAGCATACCGCGCCATTTAAGTTCTTCTACGAAATTCATCGATTGTATTTTGTTTTGTAAAGTGGATAAGCATTGGTTGCAGGGGAGAGTTCTTCTCCCCAAGGGATGGTACACTTTTGGAGCTGTCCCTCCTTAAAGAGAGGCGACCCTATAGAGTGCAAAAATACGACTTATCCGCGGGGCTGCCAAGTTTTTAGTCTCTTTTCTGTACTTTCAAAAACGAAGTAGTTGTTGTACTTCGATTTTGAAAGTACCTCTTTAATAAAGCAAACGATGGTAGGAAGATGAGTTCTCTTTCTATGATAGAAGGGAATACAAAAAAGAGAGTCCGTGTTCTTTTCAGAACTCAGACTCTCTTGAAAATGGCGGCG
>CAUUGL010000028.1:0-26165 GCA_963544845.1 uncultured Alloprevotella sp. | reverse complement strand
TTCACCACAAAAATAAGAACTTTGGAGCTTACACACAAATATAGGACACTATCGACTATAAGTTGTAGTCGGTGCTAAGCACCTATCACCCTCAACAGGGATAGGTGAATAAACAGAGAATCCCCTGCGAGGAGGTGGGATACACCTTGACTCGCAGGGGAAAGTAATTCGCTCACGTAAGAGCGAGAGAAATGATGATGATTTCAAAAGCGGAGCGTGCCGCCGACAAGGAAGATACGGTCGGGTTGCTCTACATTGCCGATGTCGTAGAAACGATGTCCGGTGAGGTTGTGGAGATCGAAAAAGAGCGAGTAGCGCGCCGCTGTCCAGTGAACTTTCACATCAAGGCGACCATGTGTGCCATAAGGTGCCGTTGCTCCCGTACGCTTGTGGGTGGTGCGGTCGAACACCTCATAAGTACCATTGCGGTCTTGCAGGCGTAGGCTCCACGAAGCCCCCAGTTGCTGATAAATGGAGTGGTCGAGCGTGAGGGTCAGTTTGTGGCGAAGATATTCCAATGCATAGGCCGACTTAAAGATGGGGCGCGTATCGTTGCGGTGCTGTGCGCTCCAAGCGTAGTCGATGTTGAGCCGTCGAAGGGGCTGATGCGCTCCAAAAAGTACGGTCCCGTTTAAGTCGGCCGTGAGATGCGCACCATAATTGTCGAGCCGCAGCCAGTTGACCGCTTTATATTTAGTATCGGTCGCCGCAGTCTTCACCCAGTCGATCATGTTCTTTCCACGATGTAGAAAACCATGGGCACGCAAGTGGATACCGGGAGTCGGTGTCCACTGCACTCCGAGACGAAAAGCGTCTACTTCCTCCGGCCGCAGTTGGTTGTTGCCCTCGTGAGTAGGAGTTTTGTAGAAGCGGTCGGTGAAGGTGGGCAGACGCAGGGCTTGATTCCACGAGGCAAAGAGGCGGAGCTGTGTCGTAGGGCGGTAAGCAACGTCGATGCCGGGATAGAGATGGAAATCAGCGTCGATGGGGGTGCTGCGTTGGGCGAGAAGCCCGAGCGACAGTGTCCAGCGATTGAGCACGATGTTGTGTTCCAAAAAGTAGCTCAAATTCGTGCGCCGCACCTGCTTATTATAGTAGGCGGCACCACCATTCCGGTCTTCCCATTTTCTTCCATTTTCAACGGGGTGCTTACCAGGAATGAGCACCCAGTCGTTTTGTTCCAAAGCATGTCCGAGATTAGTGGAATAGACACCCTCTTCACGGATTTCAGCACCTACGGCTGTGCGTCCTAATCTCCATTGCGTCCAAGCATTCAGCCCAAGGGTGAACACATCGCTGCGGTGAAAATTTTCCGCAACATGGGTGTTGCGGATGAGTTGGAAATGGTCGGCACTGCGCGTCCATGACAACTGCGGTGCGAAGTGGATGCGCCCTTTGCTCTCGCCTTTGAGGGTAAACGTGTAGCGGTGGAGTGCCTCCCACTGATTGGGATAGGCGGCAGAATAAAAAGTATTGGCACCAAAGTCGTTGAGGGTCATTCCCGCTTGTGCATCAACACGAAGGTGGGTATCTTCATAGCCTCCTTGCCAAAAGGCTTTTCCGCCTTTGAAATCTCCATTGACCACAGCCCCATCGGAGCGTTGGAAAGAACCGCTCAATGAGGAGCGGAAACGGCGTCCATCGGTCGTCGTATGCTGCCAAGCACCGCGCGCCTCAGTCTGTACCGTACCCCACGAGCCCATGGCCGCGCGCAACAATATGCCGCGGTCGGCAGTGTGCGTCACGATGTTGATGGCACCCGAAAAGGCTTGGGTGCCGAGCACACGTGATGCCGCGCCTTCGAGCACTTCGATGCGCTCAATGTCGCTGAGATTAAGGGGAAAGTCGGCCGCGTTGTGGCCCGTCTGTGGATTGTTGATGGGGACGCCGTTGACAAGAATTGTGATTTGGTCAAAGGTTCCACCATTGATGCCGATGTCCGTTTGTAAACCAAAACTCCCGCGCTCTCGGACATCGATGCCTGCGCTGAGTTTAAGCACGTCGTTGATACTTGTGACGCCTGCCGCCGCGAGTTGCGCGTGGCCGAGAGTCGTCACCTGTCGAGCAGCCAAATCGGCCGCCATCGGGGCACGCGAAGCAGCGCTGACTGCCTCGTTGAGCAACTGGTCGTCGTCGATCGTGGCAATGCTGTCGTTGTGCGACGCGTGGTGCACATCGGCTGCGGTGCTCACTCCGTTTGCTGCCGCCAGACAGGGAGCAGCGGTGGAGAGCGTTGCCACCGTCAGGACGCCGACCTTCACCTCACGACCCAATGCCGCAAAGAGCGCATAGCCCTTGCGATTGAAGTGGCGGAAGGTGAACTCAGTACCCTTAGATGAGTTTTTTTGATACATAAATGTTTGAAATTTGGTTGAAAACGCTGCAAAGTTACAAAAAAAATGACGAACAGACACAACACTCGCCAAGAAATACGTATATTTGCAACATTCACCAACTTGTGCACGCCGGTCGTGCCGCAACACTTAATGGGCTTACTCCTTTTCTTCCTGATTCTCTCTCTTTCTCTCTCCTCGCTTTGCTCTGTGCTGGAAGCTGTATTGCTGGCCACCACGCCCTCATTTGCTACCCTCAAAGAAGAGGAGGGTAGCAAAACTGCCACACTTCTCAAGCACTACAAGGCCGATATCGACCGACCCATCTCCGCCATCCTTTCTCTCAACACCATCGCCCACACCGTGGGAGCAGCAGGAGTAGGAGCACAGGCTGCCGAACTTTGGGGAAGCGATGCTGTCGGTGTAGTTTCGGCTATGATGACACTGCTCATTCTGGTCATCTCCGAAATTATTCCCAAAGTGGTAGGAGCCACTTATTGGCGCGAATTGGCGATGGGGGCCACCCGCATCATCCGTGTGCTCATTGTGATTACCTATCCGCTTGTGCTTCTTTCCGAACTCATCACCCGCCTTTTCGCCTCCAACCAAAGTGCGCTTTCTGTAAGCCGTGAGGAAGTGCAGGCGATGGTCAATGTGGGAGTTGAAGAAGGGGTCTTCAAAGCCAAGGAAAACAAGGCCATTCAGAGTTTTTTGAAGCTTGGTGAGATGAAAGCCGAACAAATCATGACGCCTGCTCCCGTTGTGGCCACGGCCAACGAAACAATGACCTTGCAGGAATTCTACGAATATGGCGACGAACGCCTTCATGCTTACAGCCGCATTCCGATTTACGACGTAGAGGAGGAGTACATCAAAGGTTACGTACTCAAGGCCGAGGTGCTCGAGGCGCTCTCAGACGACCAGTTTACGATGACCCTCTCCCAACTCATCCGGCCCATCCTCGTCTTTCGTGACGAAGAGCCGGTTTCCAACATTTGGGAAAAGATGCTCGCCAAGAAAGAGCACATCTCCGTTATCCTCGATGAGTATGGTTCGATGCGTGGTATCGTGACGCTTGAGGATGTCATCGAAACGATGCTGGGTGTTGAAATTGTCGACGAAAACGACGAAGCCGTAGATATGCAGGATATGGCACGTGAGAAGTGGCAGCAGCAACAGCAGCAACAGCCCACTTTCTAATTCTTTTTCTCTTAAGAAGGCGACTGCCCAACAGCTTTTATACGTTGTTGGGCAGTCGCTTTTTAGAACATCTGCTTGTTGTGTGAGAAATATAGAGTTTTTTTGAGGAGGGGAGACCTTCTTTCCTTAATAAACCAGGTGGTGAAGCACTTATTATTGCTGTCCGGTAAAATTTAGAGGAGTAGAGATTTTTGTTCCAACTCTCCAACCTCCTAAAGTTTACCGGACAGCAATAATTTTCTTTGTACGGTTTCTGCCGCCTCGTTATCTATTCATCGTCCGTACACGTAAGAACAAACGTCCGTACGTGTACGGAAAGATGTCCGTACATGTACGGAAAGATTTCCTTACACGTAAAGACGTTTATCATCTCACAAGAAAACAACACTTGTTGAGGAACACAGAAGATGGAAACATAAGGTAGTTGCAATGAGCAGACGTTCTACGACAACTTAAAGACGTCCTAACTTCCTGCAGGTGTTTATCGGTTCCGAATCGTGTGCCAAGAAGTAAGAAGAGAAAAGGGGAAAATAAGACGGCGTGCGAAGGGATGACTTTGCACGCCGTTTCATAAAAGAGATTATACTAAGTATTTCGCGAAGGTGTGAAGATGCTGCTCTTCGCCCACCAACCAAAGGGTGGCGTGGCGCTCGATGACTTGCTGAGCGGTGGCGATGGCAATGTTGCCATCTTTGTCTTCAAAGCCCACCAACATGCAATGAAAGCGGTCGCGAATGCCGCTCTCGGCTACGCTCAGCCCTACCAAGTTGCAGGCCGAGGGGATACGAAAACGACGTAGGCGGAGGGTGTGATCGGCACCATCGGCCGAGGGAAGCATATTGACTTCGCGCTGCATCCGTTGGGTAAATGCTTCAAGGCTTTGGTCGTCGGCAATCACCTCAAGCACATCGCCGGGGTAGATGCGGTTATAGCCTGCGGGGGTGTTGATGCGTTGTTCTTGTCGCAAGATGGCTGCTACCAAGATACCGTCGCGCTGGGTGAAATCGAGTTCCATCAGCGAACGGCCGCCCCAACGAGAGCTGGTGGGGACGACGAGGCGGGCAAAGTGCACATCGCGCGCGGCTAAGCGGCCGACATAGGCTGTATCGCTGTTGCGGCGGCGTTCGGCCACCTCACGCTGACGAAGGTTGTGAATGAACTTACGCTCCATACGGATGCTGTAGTATTTGACCCGACGCAGACGTATGAAGAGCAATACTACGACCATGGCCGCTAAAATATGGTAGTACCAGCGAAAGGGAGAGAGAAATTCGAGCACATAGACCACTACGGCTGTGGCTATGGCGAAACGTACCCCGCCCAACAACCACAACAGCAGCCGCCCTTGACGTTTCCGTGCAATGAATTTGGCCATAGCTGTGTGATTCTTACGCATCACGATGGGGCGCAGAAAGAGTCCCAGCAGCATCAGCGTGAGCACACCGGTGAGGATATTACCCGGCCAGTGGGTCAGCAGTTGGCGGGAAATGGGGAGGATGGAGGAGAAGGCAATGGCAATGGTGGCAATGCTCAATACGAGAAAAACCCCCGTTTGCACAATCACTGCACGAAGATAGCGCATCCAAGCCGTGAGAGGAGTGAGGCTTTGCTCCAAATCGCGGTTTTCCTCAGAGCGCAGATTGTCTTCACGCTCCCGCACCAGTCGACGGACAGACCGAGGCAGTCCGCGTTCAAGGAGCGCATAAGTGGGTTCGGCCGCTTTTATCATGTAGGGCGTAAGGAAAGTAGTGATAATGCTCACTGCCACCACAACAGGGTAGAGGAAACTGCTCGTTACTCCCAATGATACGCCCAGTGCGGCGATGATAAACGCAAATTCACCAATCTGTGCCAATGAGAAACCGCAGCGCATCGCCACGCGCAAGGGGTGGCCGGCCACGAGAAAAGCACCACTGCCCAAAACGGATTGCCCCAAAAGGATGGCTATGGTGATTGCGGCAATGGCAGGGCCGTATTCAATCAACACTTTGGGGTCGACCAGCATACCCACCGATACGAAGAAGATGGCGCCAAATAGGTCTTTTACCGGAGCTACCACACGCTCTATACTCTCGGCTTCGACTGTTTCGGCCAAAATACTTCCCATCATAAAGGCACCGAACGCTGCGGAATAGCCGGCTTTATCGGCCAATACCACCAGCAGAAAACACAGACCGATAGCCACGATAAGCAGCGTTTCGCCGTTCATCAGCGGACGGGTCTTTTTGAGCATCCAAGGGATGAGATAGATGCCCACGACAAACCACAACACCAAGAAGAAGCCTAAGGATAAAAGGCTGGTCACAAGTGCCGCTCCTTGAAATTGCTGAGAGGCAGCGGTGGCCGAAAGAATGACCATGAGTAAGATGCCCAAAATGTCTTCAAGGATGAGCACCGAAAGCACTTCGCCGGCAAACTTGCGCTGACGCAACCCCAGTTCGTCAAACGCTTTGTAGATAATCGTGGTTGACGACATCGCCAGCATACCGCCTAAAAACAAACAGTCGGTGGTGCTCCAGCCGAACGACCAACCCACGGCATTGCCCACTCCAATCATACTTCCCATCACCAAGCAGGCTGCTAAAATGGGACGAAGCCCCATCTTGACGATTTTTTTCATGGAGAACTCCAACCCCAGAGTAAACATGAGGAAGATGACGCCGATGTTGCTCCAAGTTTCAATCGAACTGAGGTCGCGCACTGTGGGTACCAGCGAGAAATGGGGGCCGGCCAAGAAACCGGCCACGATATAGCCCAACACCAAAGGTTGATGCAGACGTTTGAAGAGCAACGTGACTGCACCTGCTACAATGAGGATGAGGGCAAGGTCGGAAATGAGATGAGGAAGGGCGTGCATAGGCGTCGATTTGAAAAGGTAAGTTTTGCTGATGGGAGTCTGCTCACCGAAGCGTGGTGAGGAGGAGGTTAGCGCATGCCGCGTGCTTTATAGATGCGGTCTTTGGCTTCGCCGAGCTCTTGAAACTTTCTTTCGGCGGCGCGGCGGATGTCTTCTCCCAGTGTGGCCACGCGGTCGGGGTGATGCTTGAGAGCCAGGCGTTTGTAGGCCTTCCGTACCTCTTCGTCGGAGGCCGTGGGGGCTACTTCCAGCACTTTGTAGGCGGCATCGAGGCTGCTTTCTCCCAAATTGAGCAGGGAGTCCACCTCGTCGGGCGTCATCCCCAAGCCTGTGGCCACTCGCCGCAAAGCCGACAGTTCGCTCATCTCCATCCGCCCGTCGGCTTTGGCAATTTCTACCAAAAACGACAGGAGTTGCAAGCGTTGTTCGTAAGAGAGCGACAAGGCCATTTGTCGGCAGCTGTCGGCCACATAGCGTTCGTAGAGATTGGGGGCGTTGTGTTTGCGCAAATCAAACAGGCGGTGCATGATGGCCTCGCCTTCCTGCTCACCTTCTGTTCCGAAGTTGGCACGAAGGAAGCGGCGCACCGTTTCCATCTCGCTGTGCATGATTCGGCCATCAGCCTGGACGATGTAAGCCGCCAGTACTAAGAGTGAAAATAGAAAGCCGCTGCGCTGTTCGGCTTCCGAATAGTGGCGTTGTCCAGCCTCCGTTTCCCAAGAATTGTCGTTGTCGGGAGAAAGCGAAGGTGCGGAAAACAATTGTTCGGCAAGACTTCCTAAAACCGCCCCGGCCAATGCGCCTAAAGGGCCAAAAGTGAAAAAGCCCATTGCGCCGCCCAACCAAGTTCCTAAACTCATAGTGAATGTTTGTGTGATGATGTTTGAATAAAACTGAAATCGAAAAGAGGCAACGATAGTTCATCGTTGCCTCTGGTGTTGGGGTACCCGGACTCGAACCAGGAAAGGCAGGACCAGAATCTGCAGTGTTACCATTACACCATACCCCAATCAAAAAGGATGTTCGAGATGCCCTCTCGAATACGACTGCAAAAGTACACACTTTTTTGAATTCTCCCAAAAGAAAAGCCATCTTTTTTCGTCAGCAGAAGAAAAATGCCGTTTATTCAGCCTACAATCTCCTTTTTCATAACAAAATCTCATTTTTCTACGATTATATTTTGTGGTTTCAAAAGAATTGCCTACTTTTGCACTCGCAAACCGCACAACGCTGGTAAAGCAGCTACTTACAGAGTGTGCATCGTTTGCTTTGATCCGTTAGCTCAGCTGGTAGAGCAATACACTTTTAATGTATGGGTCTTGGGTTCGAGTCCCAAACGGATCACTTATGGGGAATAGTAAGACCGTATCAAAATCATAATTTTGATGCGGTCTTTTTTGTCTTCTTGTCAATGCAGGATCGGCGTATTCTTAAAATACATACGACGGCGAGAAAATGTCTACAAAACGAGGAAGAAGGTTGCATTAGGCATATAGTTTTATGTGATAAAAACGAGGTGGTGGATGCCTCATAAAGGAACACAACTGTAAAATTCCGCAAAGAAGAGAGGCTTTGTATGCGGCAAGGTAAAAAGAAAGTTATTTTGAAGAAGTTAGCCCCTCTAAGGTTTGGAATTTCGACAAACAAAGTGTACATTTGCATTCACAACCTCAAAACACAGACCTCAACAATGCGCAAATTGTTTTTTTTCCTCATGGCCGTGTTCGTGCTTGCATTTAGTTCCTGCGCCTCACAATACAACATCGACGGAAATTCGTCGCTGGCTTGCCTTGACGGAAAAAAACTTTATCTACGCACAAAGAGTTACGCCAATCAAGAAACCCGCACCATCAATGTCGACTCCTGCGTTGTCATTCACGGCCGATTTACGTTTGGCGGAAGTGCCGATAGTATTACGTTGGCGGAAGTGTATATGGGCGATGAGATGCTGATGCCTGTGGTGCTCGAAGGAGGCGAACTGCTTATGCAGGTGGACAATTACGGGCAAACGGTCACAGGTGGACCGCTCAACGAGCGTCTGACGGAATTTTTGCAACGCCGCTTCCGTTACGACAACGAACTGTTTGAGTTGGAAAGCAAAGCCCGCAAACTCCTCTTTGCCGGAGTGCCGATGGAGCAGGTCGAGGCGCAACTCGCTCCCCAACGCAAAGTACTCGTTCAGAAGATTGAGGATTTGGAGGTCAAGTTTGTACTTGACAATCACAACAACGCATTAGGTACGGGCTATTTTATGCAAATGGCCAGCCAGTTAGGATTTCCCGCGATGACCGACCAGTTGCGCCGCATCGTGGATAAAGCACCCGGCAGTTTCTTGCGCAATCCGCAAGTGAGCAGCTATCTTTTTCTCACAGGTTACACCCCTGTCAAGGAGCAGAAAAAACGTAAACGGCCATAAGGGCGGGTAGGGTAAATAAGTTTGCCCGACCCGCTCTTTTTCTTTGAGAATTCCCTCAAAACATCTTCCTTAAACATAACTTCTATGAACACAAATCTTTTTGCGATGCACGCCAACAGGGTGGTGCGCGAGTTGGGAAAAGCTCCCGAAACCTTCACCAAATCCGACATTGTTCGCTTCGTCGTGGAACACGAAATTCAGATGATCAACTTTCTCTATCCCGGTGGGGATGGGCGACTCAAAACCCTTAATTTCGTCATCAACGATGCGGCTTATCTCGACACCATTCTTTCATGTGGCGAGCGCGTGGATGGGTCGAGCCTTTTCAGTTTCATCCAAGCCGGCAGTAGCGACCTCTACGTAGTGCCCCGTTTCCGTACCGCCTTTGTCGATCCCTTTGCCGACATTCCCACGCTCAACCTCCTTTGCTCTTATTTCGATAAAGATGGGCAGCTGTTGGAAAGTTCCCCCGAACACACCCTCGAAAAGGCTGCACGCGCGTTTACGGAAACAACAGGAATGGAGTTTCAGGCGATGGGCGAATTGGAATACTATGTCATCCGCCCCGACGAAGAAGCCTATCCTGCTGTTGACCAGCGTGCCTACCACGAGTCGGAACCTTATGCCAAAAGCAACGACTTCCGCACACGCTGTATGCACCTCATTGCGCAGACGGGCGGACAGATAAAATACGGTCATTCGGAAGTGGGCAGTTTCCACCAAGACGGGCAGTTGTATGAGCAAAACGAAATCGAGTTTCTCCCCGTTCGGGTGCAGGATGCAGCCGACCAACTGACCATCGCGAAGTGGATTATCCGCAACCAAGCCTATCGAGAAGGGCTTGACGTGACCTTTGCGCCGAAAATCACAACCGGTAAAGCCGGTTCCGGACTGCACATCCATATGCGGATGATGAAAGACGGCCGCAATCGAATGCTCGATCATGGAAAAATCAGCGATGATGCCCGCCGTATGATAGCCGGTATGATGTCGCTCGCCCCTGCCCTCACCGCTTTTGGCAATAAGAACCCCACGGCCTATTTCCGCCTCGTTCCGCATCAAGAAGCTCCGACCAACGTGTGCTGGGGCGACCGCAATCGTTCGGTACTGGTGCGCGTTCCTCTTGGCTGGACGGCCGATGTGGATATGTCTGCCAAAGCCAATCCTGGTGTAGTAGATGCCGCTGCGCCCCAATATGATACTTCCCTCAAACAGACGGTCGAAATTCGCTCCTCTGATGGCTCGGCCGATGTCTATCAGTTGTTGGCCGGCATTTGTGTAGCGTGCCGCCATGGGTTTGAAATGCCCGATGCCCTCGAAGTGGCGGCTCAAACCTATGTGGACGTCAATATCCATGCGCGTGAAAACGAAGGTGTGTTGTCACGACTTTCGCAACTGCCCGATAGTTGCGTGTCTTCGGCCGACTGCCTCCTCCGGCAGCGTCACGTCTTTGAAGCACACGGTGTGTTCTCTCCCGCTATGATCGACGGAATTGCACAGCAGTTGCGCGCCTTTGCCGACAGCACCCTGTGCCGCGATATTGAGGGACAACCCGAAAAAATCGCGCAATTGGTAGAACGCTTCTTCCACTGCGGATAACGATTCCCCACCCTCTAACATAGAGAGTTCCGACGGTCTCAAACCATCGTAACTCTCTTTGTTTGTATTTTTCAGTCGGGAGAACTCTTCCCTACAATCCTGCCATTTTAGATCAGTGGAATGCCCAGCTCATGGCAGCGCGTCCGCATCTCCTCCGGCCAAATGGAAGCCTGAATTTCACCGACATGCGCCTTTTGAAGATAGTACATACAGAGGCGGCTTTGGCCGATACCTCCGCCCACGCTGAGGGGGAGCGTGCCGTTGAGCAGACGTTGGTGGAAATAGAGTTGCTGACGTTCGCTTTTTCCGCTCTCCGTGAGTTGGCGCAACAGTGCTTCTCGATCGACGCGGATGCCCATAGAGGAGAGCTCAAAAGCACGCCCCAAGACGGTGTTCCAGACGAGCAAGTCGCCGTTCAGTCCCGGCCAAGGTAGGGAAGAGGTTGAAGAGTAGTCGTCATAGTCCGGCGCACGGAGGTCGTGAGGCGTTCCATCGCCCAGCGCACCACCGATACCGATGATGAACACCGCACCAAACTCTTCAGCGATAGCATCTTCGCGCTCCTTGGCCGAAAGGTGGGGGTAGCGCCGGCGCAACTCCTCGGCATGGAGGAAGGTGAGGCGTTCGGGCAGTTGCGGACGCAGCTGCGGGAAGCGCTCACAAACGAGATATTCGGTGCGGAGCATGGCTTCGTAGATACAGTGCACCACATTTTTCAAAAAGTCGATGGTGCGGTCGGTGGGCGCAATCACACGCTCCCAGTCCCATTGGTCAACGTAGAGCGAATGGAGGTTGCCCAACTCCTCATCGGCGCGGATGGCGTTCATATCGGTGTAGATGCCGTAACCTTCGAGCACAGCATATTCGGCCAAAGTGAGGCGTTTCCATTTGGCGAGTGAATGCACCACCTCCGCCTGTGCATCGCCCAAATCTTTGATGGGAAAGGTGACGGCACGCTCTGTACCGCTCAAATCGTCGTTCAATCCCAAACCACGGCGCACGAAGAGAGGGGCAGTGACGCGGCGAAGGCGGAGGCCGGTGGAAAGGTTGTCGGCAAAAAACTCTTTGATGACCTTAATGCCTTGTTCCGTTTCCGCAGCATTGAGGAGGGGCTTGTAGTGAGGAGGTTCTATTAGGTAGCTCATGGTAGATTATAGAGGAAGGCTGATGCTGTGAGGCGAATGGACTTATTTTTACAGTTGGTTTGATTTTTTCGGCACAAAAGTAGCACTTTAATCTGTTTTGTGCAATCATTTCCGATGTTTTGTTTTGATTTTGTTGAGAAATGGTTTCTTTTTGCTATCTGTAAAGCCTTCGCGCTTAGTGCAGAAAAGCAAAAAGCAAGGAGGCCGTATCAACAGCAGGTTGATACGGCCTCCTTAAAACATGAAACCTCGAGGGGATTATTCCTCAATTGACCAATCGGCCTTGCTCATGCGCACGTAGCTTTGGTAGCGACGTTTAGCATTTTCTTCGCAGGCCTGGAAGAGTTCGCCGGCTTGTTCGGGGAACTGCTTTTTGAGGGCTTGGAAGCGCACTTCGCCGGTGAGGAAGTCTTGGAAGTCTTCCCACTTTGGCGCTTTTGAGTCGAGGATGAAGGGGTTCTTGCCTTCGGCTTCGAGTGCGGGGTTGTAGCGCCAGAGGTGCCAGTATCCGCACTTCACAGCCAGTTCTTCTTCACGCTGCGACTTGCCCATGCCGGCCTTCAAGCCGTGAGCGATACAGGGTGAGTAGGCGATGATGAGCGAAGGACCGGGATAGGCTTCGGCCTCGCGGATGGCTTTGAGTGTCTGGTTATGGTCGGCACCCATGGCGATTTGTGCCACGTAAACGTAGCCGTAGGAAGTGGCAATCAATCCCATATCCTTCTTGCGGATGCGCTTACCGGATGCGGCAAACTTGGCCATGGCTCCGACGGGCGTCGCTTTGGACGACTGACCACCTGTGTTGGAGTACACTTCGGTGTCGAGAACGAGGATATTGACATCTTCGCCCGATGCGATGACGTGGTCGAGACCACCATAACCGATGTCGTAAGCGGCACCGTCACCACCGATGATCCACTGGCTGCGCTTGGTGAGGAAGTGCGCCAGTTCGCTGAGTTGTACGCAAACGGGGCATCCTTCAGCCTTACCGGCTTCGATGAGGGGTTTGAGTTTCTGCGAAGCCTCCTTAGAAGCCACGGCATTCTCACGGCCCTCAATCCATTCTTGAGCGGCGCTCTTGAAAGCTTCGCCCACGTGTTCGGAAGCGATGCTCTGCTGGAGCAGCTTCTCAATGCGGTCGCGCATTTTCTTGTTGGCGAGCGTCATACCCAAACCAAATTCGCAGAAGTCCTCAAAGAGGGAGTTCGCCCATGCCGGACCGTGTCCTTCGGCGTTGGTGGTGTAAGGAGTAGAGGGGATAGAACCGGAGTAGATCGACGAGCAACCCGTAGCGTTGGCCACCAGTTCGCGATCGCCGAAGAGTTGACTGACGAGCTTGACGTAAGGCGTTTCGCCGCAACCTGCACAAGCACCGGAGAACTCGAAGAGAGGCGTTGCAAACTGCGTGTTCTTAGGGTTGCTCGTGGTGTCGAGAAGATTTTGCTTGCTCTTCACGTTCTTCACGAGATATTCCCAGTTGGCCACCTGTGGCAATTCTTGTTCGAGACCCACCATACCGAGCGCCTTGCCGCCTGCACGAGGATTGCCGGGGCAGACATCCACACAGTTGCTGCAACCCGTACAGTCGAGCACGCTGATTTGGATGCGGAAGTTCATGCCCTTGAGTTGAGCAGGAGCCTTCATTTCGAGCGTAGCGGCATCGAAGCCGGCCTTTTCTTCTTCGTCGAGCACGAAGGGACGGATACAAGCGTGCGGACAAACGTAGGCGCACTTGTTACACTGGATACAGTTTTCAGGCGTCCAAGTAGGCACGAAGGCCGAAACACCGCGCTTCTCATAAGCGGCAGTTCCTTGAGGCCAAGTACCATCTTCGAGACCCTTGTAAGCGCTCACGGGGAGGTCGTTGCCCATCTGCGCATTGATTACCTTCACGATATCGGTGATGAAAGCGGGAGCATCGCCTTGCTTTTGATCGTCGTCGGCGAGGTTGGCCCAAGCGGCATCGACAGCCACTTCTTGGTATTCGCCACCACGATCCACGGCAGCATAGTTCTTGTCGACGATGTCTTGTCCCTTCTTGCTGTACGACTTCACGATGAAGTGCTTCATCTCTTCCACGGCCTTCTCTACAGGGATAACGCCCGTGATGCGGAAGAAGGCACTTTGGAGGATGGTATTGGTGCGGTTGCCGAGCCCGATTTCTTGAGCAATCTTGGTGGCGTTGATGGTGTAGAACTTCACGTTCTTCTGTGCCAAAATGCGCTTGATTTTGTTCGGCATGTTGCGCACGAGGTCGTCGCCTTCCCAAATGGTGTTGAGCAGGAACGTACCGTTCTGTTGAATGCCGCGCAACACGTCGTACATGCGCATATAGCTCTGCACGTGGCACGCCACAAAGTTGGGCGTCGTTACCAAGTAGGTCGAGCGGATGGGGTGATCACCGAAGCGGAGGTGCGAGCAGGTGAAACCGCCCGACTTCTTCGAGTCGTACGAGAAGTAAGCTTGGCAATACTTGTCGGTTGTTTCACCGATGATTTTGATGGAGTTCTTGTTGGCACCCACCGTACCATCGGCACCGAGACCGTAGAACTTGGCTTGGAACATGCCGTCGCCGCCGAGGGCCACTTCTTCCTTCTGAGGCAGAGAGGTGAAGGTCACGTCGTCGACGATACCCACGGTGAAGTGGTTCTTAGGTTCGGGGAGTTGGAGGTTTTCGTAAACCGCCATCATCTGTGCGGGGGTGGTGTCGTTTGAACCGAGACCATAGCGGCCGCCCACGATGAGGGGAGCGTTTTCAGTGCCGTAGAAGGCTTCTTTCACGTCGAGGTAGAGGGGTTCGCCGTTGGCACCGGGTTCCTTCGTGCGGTCGAGCACGGCGATGCGCTTTGCCGTCTTGGGCACAGCGGCAAGGAGGTGCTTCACCGAGAAGGGGCGGTAGAGGTGTACGCACACCAAACCCACCTTTTCGCCCTTTTCGCGGAGGTAGTCGATGGCTTCGCGCGTGGCTTCGGCAGCCGAACCCATGAGGATGATGACGCGGTCGGCTTCGGGATCTCCGTAGTAGTTGAAGAGGCCGTATTGACGACCGGTGAGCTTGGAGATTTCGGCCATGTATTCTTCCACCACTTCAGGCACTGACTGGTAGAAGGGGTTGCAGGCTTCGCGGTGGGCAAAGAAAGTTTCGGGGTTTTCAGCCATACCACGAGCCACAGGATGTTCGGGACTGAGGGCGCGGGCGCGGAATTCGCTGAGAGCTTCTTGATCCACGAGGGGCTTGAGGTCTTCGATGTCGAGGCTTTCGATCTTCTGGATTTCGTGTGAAGTGCGGAAACCATCGAAGAAGCTCACGAAAGGTACGCGCGTCTTGATGGCAGCCAAGTGAGCCACACCGGCCAAATCCATCACTTCCTGCACCGAACCTTCCGACAGCATGGCAAAGCCGGTCTGGCGAGCTGACATGACGTCTTGGTGGTCGCCGAAGATGCTCAAAGCATGCGAAGCGATGGTACGTGCCGAAACGTGGAATACGCAGGGGAGGAATTCACCTGCAATCTTATACATGTTGGGGATCATGAGGAGCAGACCCTGAGAAGCCGTAAAGGTCGAAGTGAGGGCACCGGCTTGGAGCGAACCATGCACGGCACCGGCAGCGCCACCTTCACTCTGCATTTCCTGCACGAGTACGGTTTCGCCAAACATATTTTTGCGACCTTGAGCCGCCCAGTCGTCCACGTATTCTGCCATGGTCGACGAAGGAGTGATGGGATAGATAGCCGCTACTTCGCTAAACATATAAGCGATGTGGGCAGCCGCCTGATTACCATCACAAGTAATGAATTTTTTAGCCATAATACTGCTTGGATTATGATTGTTATGTTTGATTGTTCTGTTGTCCACAGCGTTGAGGCACAACCTCAACACCACGAAACAAATTCGTGGATTGGCGAGAGCAGAGGCTCCACAAAGCAGCGCCTACTATCGGAAATCTCGCGGAAGAAAAACTAAATCCATCGCTCACGACGCACCGTCTTGCACGATGGATAATTAAGCACCTGCAAAGATAATCTTTTCTTTTTTATATGCAAAACGGACTTGGCAAAAAGTTTTAGGAATAGCACTTTTTTATATAATCTCTGCCCTTTCTCTGGTTTTGCCTCAATACTACTGGCAAAAACGTGAACAACAGTTCGCAAAATGGGGAATTAAAGAAGGGGGTGAGGGGTGGGTGGAAATATCCGTTTGCCCGACGTTGGCGCGCCACGGCTTTGCAGAAAATTTTACTTCACTTTCCCGCCCAAGGCGCTTGGCTCCCGAAAAGCATGCAATAGGCTATCTCCCCCCTCTTCTCTTCTCATCCTGTGCCTCGCGCGCGTATTCCACTATAGTTTGCAACATTTTCCTTCAATCCTTCACCACCTGTCTCAACGCTCATAAAATCAACATATTACGGGTGAAGGATTTTATTTTTGTTATCCTTCACCGCGCGGTCTCTTTTCTTTGTTAGTTGAAAATGTTCTCAAAAAATCCTTCACCTGTATTAGTTTGAAAATCAATGTGTTCAGATTGTCGGTGAAGGAAGTGAAGGATAAATACCTTGTTTTTCTGTAATGCGCGCGTACGCGCGCGTGAGATGGAACGCTTTCCAATGAGAGTACTCCCCAAAAAGTAAAAATGATGGCGGGGTGTTTTGCTCGCTTTTCTACCTCAGACTTAATTTTTTCTACCTCTGAGGGCGGTGAAATTATCTCCTATCTAAAATGAAACGCGAGCTTGTTTTTAATGGAAGATGGTCTCGGACTAGAAGCTGTATTGTTTTACAGTGTACCTGAGTCGTCTTAATCCTTGTTTTAATGGAAGATGGTCTCGGACGGTGGAGAATGCGGGAACGATGATTATGGCTGTCTTAATCCTTGTTTTAATGGAAGATGGTCTCGGACAGTATTTTTCATATTTTGCTGATATTCTGCACGTTAATATGTAAAAGAATTTCGTTTTTCGGAATTTTTGACAAAAAAATGTGCATTTTACGGTTCGAGACTGAGACCAATGTATGAGTAATACACGCTGCAAAGATAGTGAAAGAGGAGAACTAAAACAAGTTTTTGAACAGAAAATGCTTGAAAACAAGCATAAAGTACAGCAAGAGAATCAAAGAAAAAGGAGAAACTCTCAAAAACGCCATTTTCTGCACCGCTGGTTCGTCCGTTTCGGCAGAAAGCATTATCTTTGTAGTCAAGACAGAGCGCCTTCGGGGCGATGGCGTCGGACGTGGAGGAGCCGTCCACGAAATAAAGTTTGTCAGTCCAACCCTGCAAAAGCAGTAGGGAATGCTCCTTTAATGATATCAACCCTCTTTACATGAAAACCCTTCTTTCTCTCCCCCCCAATGTGGTGGAACAATTTCACGCCGTCAGCGGCAAACCCAGTCAAGATTACTTCTGCACGTCCGACCCTGTGGGGCATAAATTGGGCAGCGGCGGAGGAACGACATGGTTGCTCGAAGCCGCACAACAGGCAGACGGCGATACCGATTTTTCCACGTGGCTTGCCCGCGAAAAACGCATCCTCCTCCATGCCGGTGGACAGAGCCGCCGCCTGCCGGCCTATGCCGCTTGCGGAAAAGTGCTGTTGCCGGTGCCCGTGTTCCGCTGGGCACGGGGGCAGAAAATCGACCAAACCCTGCTCGACCTGCAAATGCCCCTCTATGAGCGCATTATGGCCGAAGCCCCAGCATCGCTCCGCACACTCGTGGCGAGCGGCGATGTCTACATCCGATCGACCGAACGCTTACAGCCTATTCCCGAAGCCGATGTGGTGTGTTATGGTCTGTGGGTAGACCCTGTTTTGGCCAAAAACCACGGCGTGTTCCTCATCGACCGCCGGCACCCCGACCGTTTGGACTTTATGTTGCAGAAACCCAGCGTTGAAGATTTGTCGCGCCTGACGGCATCGCACCTTTCGCTGATGGATATCGGCATCTGGTTGCTCAGCGATCGCGCAGTGGAACTGCTGCGCAAGCGTTCCTTTGGTGAAGATGGCGAACGGGTGGCTTACGACCTCTACTCCGAATTTGGTTGCGCACTGGGCGAACACCCCACGCGGGACGATGCGGAATTGAGCACCTTGTCGGTGGCGGTGTTGCCGTTGCCGGGAGGGGAGTTTTACCATTTCGGCACGACGCCCGAAATGATCAGTTCGACGGCGGCTTTGCAGAATGTGGTGAAAGACCAGCGTCTTATCATTCAGCAAAATGTGAAGAAACACCCCGCACTCTTCACCCAAAACGCACGGGTGGATGTGGAACTGACGCACGACAACCGCAACCTTTGGATAGAAAATGCGCATATTGCTGCGGGGTGGACGCTGACGGAAAATAATGTGGTGACGGGCGTGCCGGTCAATGAAGCGCAGGTGCAGCTCGCTCCGGGGCAGTGTGTAGATGTCGAAGCCTATGGCGAACGGCAGTTTGTGTTGCGCCCCTATGGCTTTCACGATGCTTTCCGCGGCGATGTTCGGGCGGAAGCCACCACTTTCTTGGGGCGTTCGCTGCCGGAATGGTTGTCGGCTCACCGGCTCACAGTAGAGGACGTGCTGCCCGCTGCCCACAACGGAACGACCGATGTGCAAAGCGCTTTGCTCTTCCCCATCTGCGACACCCTCGACGAACTTTTCACCCTGCTCAACTGGATGCTGGCCGATGCGCCCACGGACGACCACAGCGCATTGTGGCGCAGCAAGGTGCGACTGAGTGCCGACCGCATTGCCAACGAAGCCAATTTGCTCCGACAGGCCGAGCAGCGCAGTGCTTTTCTGGCAGAAAATCTGCCGCACATTGCCGACAATTATCGCAAGAGCGTGTTCTACCAAATCGATTTGAAAGATGCGGCGCAGAAGTATGTAGACCATCAGTTGGAACTGCCGCAAACCTTAGGCGGCTCAACGAGTGCGCTCCACGAAATCCGCGATGCGATGTTCCGATCGCAGGTGAAGCGCCTGCGGGGAGAGGACGGCAGTGGCGAAGAGGCGTGCGCTTTCTCCCTGCTCCAAGAGGGACTGACGGCTACCGCGCGAGCCTATCCGCAGTCGCCGCGCCTTGATGTGTGCAGCGACCAAATCGTGTGGGGACGTTCGGCAGTGCGCATCGATGTGGCGGGCGGATGGACGGACACTCCGCCTTACTGTCTGAACGCCGGCGGAAACGTGGTGAATTTTTCGATAGAACTGAACGGGCAGCAGCCGTTGCAGGTGTATGTGAAACCTACGCAGGAACTCAAAATCGTTTGCCGCAGCATCGACCTCGGTGCAATGGAAGTCATCGAAACCTACGAGCAGTTGGCACAGTTCAACCGTGTGGGGTCGCCCTTCTCCATTCCAAAGGCAGCATTGGCACTCTGCGGTTTTCTTCCGATGTTTTCAGCCGAACCTCATGCCACCCTCCGCGACCAACTGGCGGCTTTCGGCGGTGGTATCGAACTGACGCTTTTGGCGGCCATTCCTGCCGGTTCGGGACTGGGAACGAGCAGTATTTTAGCGGCTACAGTGCTCGGTGCGCTTTCCGACTTCTGCGGTTTGGGATGGGACAAAACCACCGTGGGCAACCGCACCCTCATTCTCGAACAACTGCTCACCACCGGCGGTGGTTGGCAAGACCAGTTTGGCGGCATTCTCCATGGAGTGAAACTCCTACAAACGTCCTCCGGTTTTGACCAAACGCCCGTGGCACGCTGGTTGCCCGACACCATTTTCTGCGCACCCGAACACCGTCCCTGCCATCTGCTCTACTACACCGGACTGACGCGTACGGCGAAGAACATTTTGGCCGAAATCGTTCGGGGGATGTTCCTCAACAGCGCACGCCATTTGGCACTGCTCGACGAGATGAAGCACCATGCCGTGGAGATGTTCGATGTGCTGCAACGGGGCGACCTCACCCAATACGGCCACCTCGTTCGCAAAACTTGGCAGCAGAACAAAGCCCTCGACAGCGGTACGGAACCGGCAGCGGTGGCGCAACTCTGTGCCCGCATCGACGACCTCTGCTCCGGCTACAAACTGCCCGGTGCCGGTGGCGGTGGCTACCTTTATATGGTGGCGAAAGATGCCGAAGCGGCAGCGCGCATCAAGGCGTTGCTCAACGAACAGCCGCTCACGCCCTCATCGCGCTTTGTCGATATGACCCTCTCCCACCAAGGGCTGCAAGTGAGCCGAAGTTAGCCGTTGCGCTATCCCTCGTGCCGCTGCCACGGCGGTGCTCCACGCGGCGGTAAAATTGAAACCGCCCGTCACTCCGTCAATATCGAGAACTTCTCCCGCGAAGAACAATCCCTCGGCCGACTTGCTCTCCAACGTGCGCGCATCGACACTGCTCAGCGAAATTCCGCCGCAGGTGACGAACTCCTCCTTGTAGGTGCCGCGCCCCACGATGGAGTAGCTGTCGGCCGTGAGCACATTGGCCAAGCGGTTGATGCCCTTGCGCCCCACTTCGCCCCACGGCCGGTCGGGCGAAAGACCGGCACGCTGCAGCAGATAGTGCCATAAGCGCGCTTGAAGGTCGGCATAACGCACGTTGCCCAACTGCCGCTGAAGATGGGCTTGTTGGAGCCTTTGCAACTGCGCCGCCACTTCTTCGGTATGCGTCGTGCCGCTCCACGAAATGAGGAGCGGAGCTTGATAGTTGCAGTCGAAGAGATGGCGTGCCGCTTGCGAAGAGAGTTTGAGAATGGCAGGGCCGCTCAGTCCCCAGTGGGTGATGAGCAAAGGGCCTTCGCCGCGAAAGCGCGTTCCGGCAATCGCAGTCTGTGCGCCTTCCACGACAATGCCCATAAGGGCTGTGAGGTCGGGCTGATGGAGGCGGAAGGTGAAAAGCGAAGGGCAGGGTGTTGCCACCTCGTGACCCAATGCACGCAAATTATCGTGTCCCTCTCCATGTGGTGCTCCGCCCGTGGTGAGGGACACGGCGTTAAACACTTCCTGCCGTGCTTCACCCCTTTCCGTGAAATGCACCCGCCACGCATCGTCCACGCGCTCCAATTCGGTCACCGGCACCTGCGTGCGCACCTCCACCCCAAGACGTTGTGCCTGTCGGGTGAGGCAGAGAATGATGCTGTCGGAACTTTGCGAACGGGGAAATACGCACTCGTCCTCCTGGGTGACGAGCGGGACGCCATGCGCTTCAAACCACGCATAAGCATCGGCCGGAGAAAAGGCGCGAAACAAGCGTTTGAGCAATTTCGCTCCGCGGGGGTAGACCTGCACCAAATCGGTGACGCTGGCAAAGGAATTGGTTACATTGCAACGTCCGCCACCGCTCACCTTGACTTTCGCCAGCACCCGTTGTGCGCGTTCAAAAATCACCACGTGGGCGGTGGGAAGCAGTTCTTTGAGATGGATGGCGAGGAAGAAGCCTGCGGCTCCTCCACCAATGATGGCCACTTTGGTCATGGGAAGGGGGATTAAAACAAACGAGAAAGGAGGATATGCCGGGTGGATATATGAATGTCTCCCTATGAGAAATAAAGATGAGCCTTCTTATAAGAATGAGGCTGCATATAGCAACTCCCTCTTCGGAAACACCGAGGAGGGAGTTGTTGTTTGAAAATGAGATGCGGTAACCAAACGCAACTCCAAAAGGAGGTTAGCGGTTTTTGTACATCGAATCGTAGTACTTTTCGTACTCACCGCTGGTGATGTTGTCCATCCATTCCTCGTGTTCGAGATACCAGCGCACGGTTTTTTCGATACCTTCTTCAAATTGCAAAGAAGGTTCCCAACCCAATTCCGTTTTGAGTTTGGTGGAGTCGATGGCATACCGCAGGTCGTGGCCGGCACGGTCGGTGACGTAGGTGATGAGATCAAGGTCGGCACCTTCTGGACGTCCCAACAGGCGATCGACCGTGGCGATGACCACCTTGATGATGTCAATGTTTTTCCACTCATTGAAACCACCGATGTTGTAGGTTTCGGCCGTCTTTCCCTTGTGGTAAATCAGGTCGATGGCGCGAGCATGGTCTTCCACATAAAGCCAGTCGCGCACGTTTTCGCCCTTGCCGTAGACGGGGAGCGGCTTCCGATGGCGGATGTTGTTGATGAAGAGCGGAATGAGCTTTTCGGGAAACTGATAAGGGCCGTAGTTGTTGGAGCAGTTCGTCACGATGGTCGGCATGCCGTAGGTGTCGTGGAAAGCGCGCACAAAGTGGTCGCTCGAGGCTTTGGAGGCCGAATAGGGAGAGTGAGGGTTGTACTTCGTTGTTTCGAGGAAGAAATCATCGCCATAGGGGGCTTCTCCATCGGGGCGGGTGAGTTCCAAAGCACCATACACCTCATCGGTAGAGATGTGGTAGAAGCGTTTGCCTTCGTAGCCTTCGGGCAGACTTTCCCAGTAGAGTTTGGCAGCTTGGAGGAGAGAGAGCGTACCCATCACGTTGGTTTGTGCAAAAGCAAAGGGGTCGCGGATGGAACGATCCACATGGCTCTCGGCTGCCAAATGAATGATACCCTCGACTTGGCGGTCTTTCAACAAGTGGTGCACGCCTTCAAAATCGCAGATGTCCATTTTGACAAACTCATAATTGGGCTTGTCTTCCACATCGCTCAAATTGGCCAAGTTGCCCGCGTAGGTGAGGGCGTCGAGACAGATGATGTGGTAGTCGGGATATTTATTGACGAAGAGGCGAACAACATGGTTGCCGATGAAGCCGGCTCCTCCGGTGATGACGATAGATTTCATATACTGAGAAAAAAATAGGGTTTGAAGAAAAAACGCCGTCGGGCGCTGATTATTGTGTGCAGAGATCGCGGATGCAGAGTTGCAGACTGTCGATCCAGTAGGGGACGGCGAGTTGGAACGTCTCTTTGAATTTCGTTTTGTCGAGCACACTGTAAGCGGGGCGCTTCACCGGACTGGGATATTCTGACGAATAGCAGGGGAGAATGCGGCACGACACGTTGCCCGCCAAGCAGGCAATCATCTGGGTGAAGTCGTACCACGAGGTGACGCCTTCGTTGGAGTAGTGATAAATGCCCTCATTGCCTTCCAACTTGCGTTGGTCGATGATGTCGATGAGTGCTTTGGCCAAATCGCCGGCAAAGGTAGGGGTGCCGCATTGGTCGAACACCACTTTCAGTTCGCGTTTGGTGGCGGTGAGGTGAAGCATCGTTTTGACGAAGTTCTTGCCGAAGCGGCTGTAGAGCCATGCCGTGCGGAAGATGAGGTGATGACAGCCCACACGCGCGATGGCCTGCTCGCCTCGCAGTTTGCTGGCGCCGTAAACACCGGTCGGTGTACCGGTTTGGTCTTCGCGGCAGGGCGTGTTGTAAGGGTCGCCGCCAAACACATAGTCGGTGGAAACGTGAACGAGCCATCCGTCCACCGCTTTCATCGCCGTAGCCAGATTTTCAACGGCATGGTGGTTGAGGCGTTCGCACAATTCCGCATCACTCTCCGCCTTGTCCACGTTGGTGTAAGCTGCGCAGTTGATGATGAGGTCAATGTGGTGTTCCGCCACCATAGCTTGCACCTCGGCCAAGTTGGTGATATCGAGCGGGGTGGTTTCCACACCTTCCTGCTCGCACACATCGGTGAAAAGAAAATGGTCGGAGGTGGAGGGAGCGAGCAGGCGGATTTCGTTGCCCAACTGCCCGTTGGCTCCCGTGACGAGTATATTCATCTTTTTAATAGAGTTTGTCGTTGATGTCGAAGTCAAGGTGGGCTTCTGCCAGTTTGGGGTGTCGCAAGTCTTTTTCGCTCAAAATGGCTTCTTCAAAAGTCATACGCCAATCGATGCCGAGCGTTTCGTCGAGGATGGAGATGCCGCCATCGGCTTCCGGCGCATAAAAATTGTCGCATTTGTATTCAAACACGGCCTCATTGCTCAGCACGGCAAATCCGTGGGCAAATCCGCGGGGAATGAAGAGCTGACGGTGGTTGAGAGCGGTGAGTTCCACGGCCACATGCCGGCCAAAGGTGGGACTGCCCTTGCGGATGTCCACCGCCACATCGAGCACCGCACCTTGCGTGCAGCGCACCAGTTTGCTTTGTGTGTAGGGCATACGCTGGTAGTGCAGGCCGCGCAGCACACCGCGTGTGGAGCGCGATTCGTTGTCCTGAACGAAGCGGATGGGGCGTACCTTCTCGTCAAATTCCCTTTGCGAGAACGATTCAAAAAAGTAGCCGCGTTGGTCGTTGAAAATGCGGGGTTCGAGGATGACCACACCCTCCAAAGCTGTTTTGATGACTTCCATGTATTGCTATTCTTGAGGCAGTCGGCCGAAGCGCTTCATGTCGTCGACCATCTGCAAGAGGTATTGTCCGTATTGGTTTTTAATCATAGGTTGTGCCAGTTGACGCATTTTCTCATCGTCAATCCAGCCTTGGCGATAGGCTATGCCCTCGAGACAGGCCACTTTCAGACCTTGTCGCTTTTCGAGTACCTCGATGTAGGTCGAAGCCTCCGAGAGCGAGTCGTGCGTACCGGTGTCGAGCCATGCAAATCCGCGTCCGAGGGTTTGCACTTTCAGTTCGCCGTCTTGCAGAAAGCGCTGGTTGACGGTCGTAATCTCGAGTTCGCCGCGCGCTGATGGCTGGATGTTGTGTGCCACATCCACCACCTTGTTGGGGTAGAAGTAAAGTCCCACTACGGCATAGTTCGATTTGGGTTGCGCAGGTTTCTCCTCGATGGAAAGGCAGTTGCCTTCAGTGTCAAACTCCGCCACACCATAGCGTTCGGGATCGCTCACCCAGTAGCCAAACACGGTGGCTTTCTGTTCGGTTTCGGCCGTGCGCACCGCTTCTTTGAGCATCGCACTAAATCCGGCGCCGTGGAAAATGTTGTCGCCCAGCACCAAGCAGGCAGCGTCATTGCCCAAAAACTCCTTGCCGATGATGAAGGCCTGTGCCAATCCGTCGGGCGAAGGTTGTTCGGCATATTCGAAGCGCACCCCGTAGTCCGACCCATCGCCCAGTAAGCGCCGGAAGCCCGGTAGGTCGTGGGGAGTGGAGATGATGAGTATCTCACGAATGCCGGCTAACATCAGCACCGAGATGGGATAATAAATCATCGGTTTGTCGAAAATGGGGAGCATCTGTTTGCTAACTCCTTTGGTGATGGGGTAGAGGCGCGTGCCGCTACCACCGGCGAGGATTATTCCTTTCATAAAGTGTATTCTATTTAGATGAAGAGAGGAGGGTAGACAGCGGAAAATCCCGACCTACATCCTACCCCAAAGGTTTCTGAAAGACAAAAATAGAAAGAAAAATGCAAATGGGCAAATTTATCTCTTAGAAAAAACAAGGTTACGCTTCGCAACCACGATATGGCAGTCAGAACGTATAGCCCACACTGAGGTAGGGCATGGCGTTGAGGGTTGTGTGGTCGTTTTTGCTTAGCACCAGCAGTGGATTGATGCCGGCACGGAGCGTAAAGCCGCTGCGGGTGTGGAGACGATAGCCGACGGTGGTGTGGAGAAAAGAGAGGAAGTAGGATTCCGTGGGAAAATCGCATTTGTAATAATAACGACATATCCTTTCGTTGTCCTCCCAGCCCACACCGAAGGTCAAGCCGGCGCCCAGTTCGAGGTTGTGCGTACCGTTGCCCAACAGGCGATAAGCGCTCACGGGAAAGAGGGCGGCGCGGTCGGTCACGGCACCATTGACTGCCAGAAAACCGTAGCCCGTTCCTGCGCGAAATCCCCAAGGGCTGTTCTTGGCAAAGCGGCGATCGTAACTAAGACCGAAACCTGATGTGCCGCCAAAATCAGCATATATACTTTGTTTTTGTGCCGAAGCGGTGCCTACAAAAAGCAAGGCTATCAGCAATAAAAATGCTCTCATAAGTAGAAGTTTATTTGATGATGAAGGGAATGGATGTTTCTAACTTGCCATTTTCCTTTTCTAAATCCTATTTCTCTCATAGGATGACTCTTATTTTATGGATTTTACTGCAAAAATAGCGGTTTTCAAGTAAATGGACAAAACTAAATAGGATGAAGTGTAAAATACCTCCATCTTTATTGGGTGGGTAGCGGTCGTCTATTTTGCAGACCCGTATGCTTCACAGAAGAAAGGAGCGATTGAGAATACAAACAAACTCATCAGGCAACACTTTCCTAAGAAAGAGAACATCAATGACTATACAGAAAAAGAATTGCTAAAATTAAAATACAGAAGAAAATTAATGCAAGACCAAGACGAAAACTAAACATTGAGACATCAAAAGAACAATTCTACAAACGAATAAACTAATTTTGCACTTGCGGGTTGACGCTACGACTTATAGTTTTGTGCAAAAAGGCTTGTTTTTCTCCGTCTAAATTTGTTTAACTTCGCTTCTTTTATTACCTTTGCAGCGTGTATATACCGATACATTAGTCTCAGTCTCGAACAGCAAAATGCACATTTTTTGAGCAAAATTCCGAAAAACGAAATTCTTTTATACATTAACGTGCAGAGTATCAGTGAAATACAGAAAATAGGGTTCGAGACCATCTTCCATTAAAACAAGGATTAAGACTAGGTCAACTCTACGGCAGTACCGTTAATCATCAAGGTTCGAGACCATCTTCCATTAAAGCAGAGATTAAGACACCGCCCTTTGAAATAAAATTTGGTTCATCCGACATTTGGAGTGATGGCAGGGTAAAAAGAAGAAAACCGCTGA